>DASYGV010000075.1:0-79978 GCA_035999335.1 Thermoanaerobaculia bacterium
TCGGATGGAGTACACGCCATTTCGGATGGAGTACACGCCATCGCGGATGGAGTACACGCCATTTTGGATGGAGTACACGCCATCGCGGATGGAGTACACGCCATTTCGGATGGAGTACACGCCATTTCGGATGGAGTACACGCCATCGCGGATGGAGTACACGCCATTTTGGATGGAGTACACGCCATCGCGGATGGAGTACACGCCATTCCGGATGGCGTACACGCCATCGCGGATGGGGTACACGCGCCGGTGCTCGTAGACTGAGGGACCGCTCGAGGCGCTTTACGTTGGTAGAGCCGGCCGCCTACGTCAGGGTGAGTGGCCTGCCGAAGACCGTCTCGACTTTGTCCCGCAACGGCGTGGCCACGCGATCATTCTTGGCGGCGAGCGAGAGGTAGGCACGGAGCCGCCGGTACTGATCGACGTTGACGGCGCGCTTGCCGAGTCGTCCCGTTGCCAACTGTTCACTGAGATGCTCGACCACCGATCCGACGACGCTGCCGGCCACTGCACCCAGGGGACCGGCCGCGACGGCGCCGATGATTGCGCCGACCGCGGCTCCTATGGCGGCGGGAATCTTCACCTCGCGTAGTTCCGACCGGCTGAACACGGCTCGCTCGTTCTCGTTCATCAACGCAATCCACTGGCTTTTGAAGAGGTAGTCCTGAAACGCCGCGAACTCCTCGGCGCTGAATTGGTGGACGAATCGGCTCTGCGGCGTCGCTCGCGCCGCTGCCGCGCTGAAGCTGAGATCCCGCACGCGCATGGCCTCCTCGAGCAGTCCGAGGACGGACGATCCCGGACTGTTGAGCAGAATCGCGAACCCGACCGGTGCGGCGGCGAAATGGCGATCGAACGCCTGGCGCGTGGCCTCGGAGAGGAGCTCGGCATCCGAGGTCACGATCTTGCCCGCCAGGTAGCGCGAAAAGAGCAGGACCTGTGCGGCCTTCAGATCTTCGATGCTCACGTCCGCGAGATACGCTGCGTCTCGGAATCCAGCCACGCTGTTGACGTAGTTGATCCGGAAGCGGTTAATGAGCAGCGCGATCACTTTGCGCTGCGTCTGGTCATCGGCGGCGTCGAGATGGGCCAGCACGCGTTCCACGATCGGCACGTCTTCCGTCGCGGCGAGGAGCAATCCCGCGGCACACTTCGATCCGCGAAATGACTCACGCCCTTCCACGACGTCGGCCGCGGTCTTCGCGGCAAACTCTGCGGACAGCCGGCCGGAGGGATCGTTCCCCGCCATCCGGACGGCGTCGATGAAGCCCGAAATCTCGCCCTCGATCGGCGTATCGCGCTGCGCATCGAGCAGTTCGAGATCGCGTGCGATCAGGAGTGACGCCGCCTCGGCGGCGTCATGAAACATCGCCGGCAGCTCGGCCGCCGGAGGGCGGATGAATTCGATGGTGAGCGGAACCCCCGACTGCGCGCGCACCCGCCAGAGAATCGATTGCAGGTGGCCGATGTCTTTCGGCGGCAGCGTCCCGTCGAGATACAACCCGTTCGACATGGCAACGGACTCGAGCAGTACGAGGATGTTGGTCAGTTCGGTGATGCCGAGCGGCGTGCCGCGGGCAGGCTTGCCCGATGCGGTCTCGTTCAGCAGCGCCGCCACCGCGGCGGCGACGGTGCGCTGGTTGAACGCGAGCCCGCCGCGAAATGTGTGCGGCAGCGACCGCACAGCATCGAAGCTCTGGGACATGGATGGAGAAGAGCGTAACTCATGTGATCCGCCAGGCGTGTTCAAGAGCTTGAGTTAACCTGGCCGGACCCGACGCGACTAGAACCCGCGACCTCCGGCGTGACAGGCCGGAGGTCTAGGCGGCCCACTCAAATCAGCTCGAACGCATTCGCTAATCCACTTGTTGACGCGCCATGCGAATGTACGCCTCGATCTTTTCGCGAATGCGCCTGACCAAGGCCATTCCGGTCCCGTCGCAGTCCCGAGTCAGTACTTCCGCCAATTCATCGAAATCTTTGACTACCGATGCCAGCTGTTCCATCTGAACTCCAGAAACGTCTCGTGATTACCTCCGTTGCCATCTCCCGATATCCCCCCATGTCGGCGCCTTCTTCGGCGTCGCCATCAACGCGTCGGAAGAGGGCGGGTCGAAGAGCTGGCAGAGCGGGAGCGAGTCGGGATCGAGACCCTTCACCTGGTCCCACGTCTTCGCGGGATCCGGTTTGGTCACCGTGAAGTTCGTGTAGTTCTGGCTGACGATCGGCGCGTCGGCTGGCGGCAGGGGATAGCCAGAGAAATAGAAAGACGACGGTTGCAGCGTTCCGGCGACCGGCGCGAACGCGTAGCCGAACAGGATCGCCTGATCGGCAGTGCGGTCGGGGCTTGCGCCCGTCTGGATCGGCTTGCCGTTGACTGGACCGATCCAGAACGAATAGCCCTGCGCGCCGGGGCCGAGGCGCTGGCTGTCGCCGGTGCTGTATGGAAGGTGAGCGACAAAGTCGCGGCGCGGAGGATGGTTGCGTTTCGAGAAGAGGCAGACGGGCGGCATGCCGACGGGGCGGTCTTCCGGATACGTCACGAAGTACGCGACGTCGCCGAGGGAGATGAACGAACAGGTGAAGTGATTCGAGATTGGGAAGATCGGCAGGCAGCGCTTCTGATAGAACTCCTGCATGGCCCCTTCGCCGTACGGACCGCGCCACGTCGAGTCGTAGTACGAGGCGCCGTAAGAGACCTCGTAGTCGATGCCCTCTTTCATGGAAGCGGGCGGGCGGCCGTCATACGGCGGAGGGTTGTCGACGTAGTTGTTGAACACGCGGTACATCGTCCACGACGACGTCCAGTATTCGGGATAGTGCGGGTCGGGCGGCTCGCCGGGGCCGCGCACGTAGCGGCAGTTCGGAAACGTGCAGGGGCTGACGTCCGGCGGGTTGTGCACGCCGTAGGTCGCGTACACGGGATCCGAGTTCTTCTTCGTGTGAGTGCACGCCGCCATGAAAACGAGGGCGACGACGAGGAACAGGGCAGTCCTGCTACGAGTCATGGCTACCGCCTTCCTTTGTGGTGGGTGAACGGAGATGTGGAAACTATGTTAGCGTGAAGGCGGGCTCCCACACTCTCATTTCCAACCACTGGAGGCACGATGATTCGCCTGCAATGGAAGCCGCTCTCCACCGTCGACGACGCGTGGGCGATGCTGCAGACCGCGATCGGGGTGGAGTTCGGCACGCTGCCGCCGTACCTGTACGCGATGCTCTCGATTCCGCCGGGAGAGAACGTCGCGGCCGCGGGACGAATCAAGTCCGTGCTGCTGCAGGAAATGATTCACATGTGCCTGGCCTGCAACATCCTCAACGCGCTCGGCGGCGATCCGGTGCTCACGCCGCCGGTGTATCCGGGTCCGTTGCCGGGCGACATCGGACCGCCGGGAGGCAAGCCGCTGATCATCCATCTGCTGCCGTTCTCGAAGGACGCGATGGCGCAGGGGATGAACATCGAGCAGCCGGAAGATCCGCCCGATTTTCCGATTGTCACGATGCTGGAGGCGGCGCCGCCGTCGGCGGTCACGATCGGGCAGTTCTACACGGCGCTCGACCAGTTCCTGGCGACGCTCCCGGCAAGTGCGTGGATTCCGAATCGCAATCAGATCGACGATTCGCAGTTCTTCGCCGGCCAGCTCTTTCCGATCAACGGTTACGCCGACGCGCACCAGGCCATCAGCGACATCGTGTCCGAGGGCGAAGGGACGCCGAACAGTCCCCTCGACTTTCAGAACGAGATCGCGCACTACTACCGCTTCGGCGAGTGCTTTCACGACCTCGTGCTGACCAAGGCCGACAACCCGCTGGGATATCAATGGGGGCCGCAGAAGCTGGGCATCGACTGGTCGGACGTTTATCCGGCCATCCCCGATCCCGGCACGCATGATTTCTCGAACGACCCGCCGGCGGCGCAGGCCGCACAGGCGGCGTGCAATCAGGCGTATTCGCAGATGGTCGACGCTCTGCAGCAGGCCATGACCGGCAGTGCCGGTCAACTCGGCATCGCGGTGCGCGCAATGTTCGACCTGCGCATGGCGGCGGACGTGGCGCTCAAAACGAAGCTCGCCGATCCCTCGCTCGTCGCCGGCCCCAGCTTTCTCTGTCCACCGCCAACCAATCCGGGAGCTTCGTCATGAGCGTGCTCGAGACACCGCGCATCTATTTCAGCGGGCAACTCGCCTGGGACCCGATCGTTACGAACAACTACTCGCAGTATTACGACGAGGCCACGAGCGAGACGGTGTTCCCGACCGTCATCAACAAGGTCGCGGCGTTTCGCAAAGAGGCGATCGACGCGGTCGTCGGCGGGAACTGGAACCCGCAGGGGACGCACCGCTCCAACTTCTTCGAGACGGAGATCAGCGGCGCCAACCTCGGCGCAGGCGACATCCAAAGCGATCCGTTCATCGGTTCTCCGGCGATCTTCATGGGCATGCTGGTCGACCTCGAGCCCTATGGCACCTTCACGTCGCAGCTCTTCTTCGACGCGATGAGCTTCGGGATTGCGGGGGGCTACCAGATCGCGGCGCCGCGCAACTCGCGGATCACGTCGCGGTACATCAACTTCAATCGCTGCAAGTTCGGCGCGAGAGCCGGCATCGCCTCGGTCGTCTGGCAAACGTGCTTCGCCAAAGCGGACGGTCTTCGGATCGACGCGTTCGATTCGCCGGTGCTGCAAGCGCTGAAGAAATCGCTCGTGGCCGACGACGTGCTCGGTCTCACCGTGCAGTTCAATACCTACCGGACGATCTATTACAACGACCCGGTCAACAAAACGCCGGACTTGATCCCGAGCGCAAAAGCGCTCACCGCGAAACTCAACGGCGGCGGGTGGCAGCCGAATCCCGCGCGCAGCATGGTCGTCGGCGTGATCGGTTTGTGGCGAGTGGGTGAGCCGGTCAACGAACCGTGCGACCGCACGCTGATCACCGGACCGGACGACCCGCCCAGCGCGCCGACCGTCTCCAGTCTCCATGCGCGCCTCACCGGCGACTCGATCACGCTCGCTCTCTCGAACACCATCAGCGAAGACGGTCTCGATCTGGTGAAGCACGACTTCGACGAGCTCACCGTCGTCGCAATCGATCCCACGACGAACAAGCCGGTGACGCTCGCCAGCTTCGGGTACGACAAATACGATACGGCCGCGTATCTGAAGTCGTCGGGCATCGTCACGCTGCCGGTCGATCCGAAGATCGCGACCATGGCGGCGACGGCCGACCTGCAGCTTCGCAACGCCTCGGGGCAGGTGCTGCAGGCCGAGGCCGCGTTGCGCGCGCTGCCGCTCACGCCGAACCTCTACATGAATGAGGGAGACACGCAGAACGTGCAATTCCAGGTCTACGACCGCGGCGTAGCGGCCGGCGCCGGGATCCCGGTGACGATCTGCGTGATGTCGGCGGACGCCGGCACCGTGGAAAGCACATTCGTTCTGACGACGGCCGCCGACGGGACCATGTCGTTCGAAGTCCAGGGCACGCAGGGGAGCATCACTCCTTACATCGCGCTGCCCGGACCCGATCCGACTCAACCGACGCAGGGACTCGATCCGCAGGTCAACACGTTCGCGTACGTGCGCGTGCTTTCGGCCGACGCCGACATCGCGAAGCTCCCGCCGACATTCGAGAACGTCTACTGCCGCGTGCTCGCGAACTGGAACGCGATGGCTCCGTGCATGGACAACTGGCTGAATCTCGGCGACGAGGCGCAGGTGCGGTCGTTCGGGCCGTTGATCAAGAAGTTGACCAACGAGGCGGCGTTCGAGCACTTCCGCTACATGCCGGTGACGCGCGACCTCACGCCGGGCGCGCGCACGCTGCTCTACAACTTTCTCGACAGTCCGCCGGCCGCCGTCAGCGAGAGAATGGAGTCCGCTGCACCGGAGGAGAAGCCGGCCCACTTCGCGAAGCTGAGCCGGAACATGCGCTCGTGACGACAAGATGATGCTCCGTTGGTGGTCGCTCGCGGCCGGCATCGCGTGCGTGTTGCTCCTGACGTTCGCGGCCGTCACGATCAGCGGCGTTCCGCTGCTCGAAGATCCGACTCCGGCGATGCGCGCAGCACGCCCGCTCGCGGCGCTCGCCGGCGTGCTGCTGCTCATCGCCGACGTGCTCCTGCCGGTGCCGTCGAGCCCGATCATGGTCGCGAACGGCGCGCTGTTCGGGACCGCGGGCGGGACGCTGCTCTCACTCGCGGGCTCCGTCGGCGCGGCGCTCGCGGGGTTTGCCCTCGGGCGCGCGGGCAATGAACGGATCCGCCGCTTCGTCACGCCGCGCGAGCATGAACGCGCAGGCGCGATGCTGCGGCGCTGGGGCGTTTTCGCGATCGCGATCAGCCGACCGATCCCGATTGTCGCGGAGACCGTGGCCATTCTCGCGGGCGGCTCTCCGGTGACGTGGACGCAGGCGCTGCTGGCCGCGATCGCAGGATCGCTCGTCCCGTCAGCGGTGTATGCGTGGGCCGGCGCATCCGCGCTAACGGCCGGCATGCAGACCGTGATCTTCGCCGGCGTGATCGCGATGGCGTCGCTGCTGTTCGTGGCCGGACGACGGATCGGGACTGCGATCGTGATGCTCGCGTTGACGATGCAGACCTCGGCCGCAGTGCTTCGGAAGGAGATCGTGGTCACCGCCGCGCGCGACGAACAGCCGCGCGATCAGGCCTCGGCCGCGTTGACGGTGCTCGATCGCGAAGACATCCGCAATCTTCCCGCAACATCGCTGGCTGAGCTGCTGGCGTTCGTTCCCGGCGTGACGATGATGTTCGAGAGCGGCGCGAGCGGCGTGCCGGTCATCACGTCGCGCGGCTTCTTCGGCGGAGGCGAGGTCGAATACGTGAAGCTGTTCGTCGACGGCGTACCCGTGGGCGACGCCGAATCGGGGAACGTCGACTGGCAGCGCTTCCGCGTGAGCGACATCGAACGCGTCGAGTTCCTGCACGGTCCCGGCTCGGCGCTCTACGGCGACACCGCACTCGGCGGCGTGATTCAGGTCTTCACGTCGCGTGAAAACGGCGAGGTGCACCTCGGCGTCGGAAGCTTCGATGCGCGCGAGCTCGGCGCGGCGTATCGCGTGAACCTCGCGAACGAATCGCGCCTCGATGCGAGTGGCGGCTCGTGGAGCACCGGCGGGTTCCGCGACCACGCCGCGGCTGACGGCCGCGACGCGCGACTGACTTTCGAGCGCGTCGGCGACCGCGCGCGCTGGCGCATCGACGCCGAGGCTGCGCGGCAACATCGCGAGCAGCCGGGCGCGTTGACGCGAGCGGACATTTCGGCCGACCGCGAGCAGTCGGACGCGCTGTTCCGCTTCGACGAACAGACCACCACGCGCAGCCGCATCGGCATGGCCTTCGATTCGTTCGGAAGGACGCCGGTACGCGCGTCGCTCTATGGCATCCGCCGCGACGACGACAGTCTGCGCACGCTGCTCCTCGCGCCCGGCTTCGGGACGAGTGCCTCGCGCGCGCTGGCGACGAACGTTGTTGGCGGCACGTTCGAGGTGTCGCGGGAATCGGTGCGCGGAGTCGTGCGCGCCGGCGCGGACCTCGAACGCGCGGCGCTGTCGGCGAGCTACGCGTCCTTGCCTGGCGCGCCGGCCGCTGGCCGGCCGGTCCTCCGGCCGCTGGCCGGACCGGCGGGCCGCCGGTGGACCAGCCGGCTGGCAGCCGGCGCGCCCAAGCCCGCGGTGAATGGACATCGCGATCGCATCGGAGTGTTCGTCACCGGCGCATGGACGTTCGCCGCGCGCTATCACTTGAGTGCCGGTCTGCGCCGCGACGAAGTTCGTGACGACATGAGCTTCGAGCGAACGTCGTCCGCGTGGTCGCCGCGCGTGGGACTGAACGTCCATCTCGGATCGGGAGCGTCGCTGTTCGTGCAGGTGTCGCACGCGTTCAAGGCGCCGACGCTCGATCAGCTCTTCGACCCGCGGCCCTATCCGGACGGAGCTGGAGGGACGTTCACCATTTCGAATCCCGATCTCCGACCGCAGCGCGCGCGCAATGTCGAAGCCGGCGTATCGCGCACGACCGCGGGGAGCGACTGGTCGCTGGTCGCGTATCGGATGAACGTCCGCGACGAGATCGACTTCGATCCACAGACGTACACGTACCGGAACATTGGCACGAGCCTCCACCGCGGCATCGAGACGAGCGTCGCCGTCGGAAAGAACGCGAGGATCTCACCGCGAGTGACGTACGCGTGGACGCGCGTTGCGGACAGCGCGACACCGGACACGCAACTGAAAAACATCCCGGAGCACACCGCGCAACTCCTGCTGCACTGGCGCGTGACGGCGAGCACCGTAGCCGACGTCGCGTGGCGCTGGCGCGACGCAATCACGCTCGACGACGCCGGGACATTCCGCGCGCCCTCGGTCTCGCGCGTCGATCTGCGGCTCGCACGCGACGTGCGCGGCCTGCGCCTGCAGGCCGACGTCCTCAACGCGCTCGACGCGCACTACAACGAGCTCGGCTACGTGCTGTTGGATTTCACTGGGGAGCAAGTCGCGCTCGAAAACCCCGCACCCGGCCGCACGTTCCGGGTCGGCGTGAGCTGGACGTTCGGAAGAAAAACGTAGGGGACGTGGCTGTCAGCCACGCCTTACGTCCGACGGGCGTATGATTGCCGGAAGTCCACCTCAATCTTCAGCGCCGAGATCACTCTTGTTGGGCAAGACTGTGTCGCATTACGAGATCACGCGCCCGCTCGGTGCGGGCGCGATGGGTGAGGTATACGCGGCACGCTACAAGAGGCTCGGCCGCAACGTGGCCATCAAAGTCCTGCAGACCGGCGTGGCGACCGAGGAGAGCCGGCTGCGGTTCCAGCAGGAGGCGCGCGCCACGTCGGCACTGAACCATCCGAACATCGTCACGATCCACGACATCGTGCGCGAAGGGGAGGTCGACTGCATCGTCATGGAGCTCGTCGACGGCGAAACGCTCGACGTCCGGCTGCTGCGTGGCCCGTTGCCGCTCGACGAAACACTCGAAGTCCTCGATCGCATCGCTGACGCGCTCTCCGCGGCACACGCACGTGGAATCGTCCATCGCGATCTGAAGCCGGCCAACGTGATGCTCACACCGTCGGGAGGAGTGAAGATCCTCGACTTCGGCCTCGCGAAGTTCGTCGCGGACTTCGAGCACTCCGGGACCCTGCAGATGCCGAGCACGAAGTCAGGAATCGTGGTCGGAACGCCGTCCTTCATGTCGCCCGAACAGGTCTACGGCCAGCCGCTCGACGGCCGCTCGGATCTCTTCTCCCTCGGCTCGCTCGGTGTCGAGATGCTCACCGGGAACAACCCGTTCGAGGAAGAGTCCGTCCTCGGGACGATGCACAGGATCGCATACGGGGATCCGCCGTCGTTCGAGAACGTCCCCGAGATCGCAATCCCGATGTTCGAGCGCCTCCTCGCGCGGGAGAAGGAGAATCGCTATCCGTCGGCGGACGAGCTCCGCCGCGCGATCGCCGACATTCGCGGGGACTCGGGCATTCGGACGATGCGATCGACGGCCGGCGCGACGTCGCGCCGCGCGCCATTGTGGCGCCGCGCCGCGATCGCGCTCGCGGCAGTCGTCCGACCCCGTGGGCCGCGAGCTTCGAACGACGAGGGCGTCAATGACTCAGATCAATGACGGATGGCCCGACGGCGATCAAACGGAAGTGACGGTCGTCCGCGATCGGCCGACGAACACGAGCGCACTCCCAGTCGCCATCGAGACGTCGGACATCGGTCCCTACGAGATCACGGGGCTTCTCGGCCGAGGCGGCATGGGAATCGTCTACCGCGCGGTGCATCGCGAGACGCGCCAGGCGGTTGCATTGAAAACCGCTTTGGTCAGAGACGCGAGCCACCTCGCCTGCATGCGCCGCGAGATCCACGCTCTGGGACGCCTCGGCCATCCGGGTGTGGTTCGAATCATCGAGGAAGGCGTCGAGGGCGGCGTTCCGTGGTACGCGATGGAATTGCTCGATCCGGAGCGCTCGCTGCGAACGCTGCTCGACAGCGGCACGCCGCTCATCCGTCTGCCCGACGAGGGCGACGATGAGGTCACGGTCGGGCGCAAACCGCGCATACGCGACGACCTGCCGCGGATTCTGACCGTGATGTACCAGCTCTGCCGCGTGCTCGGGTACATCCATGGCCACGGCATCGTCCACCGCGATCTGAAACCGGCCAACGTCCTGCTCGGGGACGGTGACCGTCCCATTCTCGTCGACTTCGGTCTCATGGTCCGTTTCCGCGGCGACAGCAGCCGCGAGGTGCTCGAGGTCGGCGGCCAGTCGCTGGGAACGTTCACCTACATCTCGCCCGAACAGGCGGACGGGCAGCTCGTCGACGCGCGCACGGATCTCTACTCGTTCGGAGTGATCCTGTACGAGGCGATCACCGGACGCCCTCCCTTCGACGCGACGTCCTTTGCGCGTCTGACGCATCAGCTCTTCTTCGAGCCGCCGATCGCGCCGTCGCAGTGGGTGGACGGCCTGCCGCCGGTGCTCGATGATCTCGTGCTACGGCTCATGGAGAAAAAGCCCGGCGATCGCTACGGCTATGCCGATGACGTCGCGGCGATGCTCGTCGAAGCGGGTGCGGAGCCTGAGCCCGAGGCGGACGACGCAGGGCCGAGCTACCTCTACCGCCCCGAGCTCGAGGGCCGCGGCGCGATCATGGAGACGCTGGCCAAACGACTCGACACCGTCCTCCTCGGCAACGGTACATTCGTCGCGGTAGGCGGTGTCAGCGGGATCGGGAAAACGTCCGTCGCCACGGCCTTCTCCCGCAAGGCCACCCGCAAGAAGATGCTGGTCATTACCGGCGAGTGCGTGCCGGTCACGACCGACGGCGAGATCGGCGGCGAGCCGCTGCATCCCCTGCGGCCGCTGCTGCACGCCATCGCCGACCATTGCCTGCAGTTCGGCCCCGCCGAGCTCGATCGCGTGATCGGCGCGCGCCTAGCCACTCTCGAGGAATACCTTCCGGGCCTGGCCGAGGCGGCAAAGGCACCCGGCGACGAAGGTCTGCTCACCAGCGCGTCCGGCCGCCACGTATCCGCCCGCCACCGCCGACTCTTTCCGGACCTTGCGGAGGTCCTCGCCGCGTTCACGCGGGATCAACCAGTTCTGCTCATCCTCGACGACTTGCAGTGGGCGGACGAGGTGACGCTGCGCTTCCTGGCCTCGCTGCGCCCGGAATTCTTCATCGGCACGAAGTTGATGATCCTCGGATTCTATCGCTCCGACGAAGTCGGTCCGGAGCTGAGCGATCTCCTGGCTGCACCGCATCTCGCGAAGATTTCTCTCGAGCGGCTGGACGACGGCAGCGTCGCCGCGATCGTGAAGTCGATGCTTGCCGAGAGCGATCCCTCGCAGACCTTCGTGCAGTTCGTGGCCCGGCAATCCGAAGGGAGTCCGTTCTTCGTCGCCGAATACCTGCGCGCCGCGGTCAGCGAACGGCTGTTGCATCGCGAAGGCGGGCGATGGCGATTGCGGCAAGGCGACGGCGATGCCGCGTGGGCGAAGCTCGGCCTCCCCGGTTCGGTGCTCGACCTGGTCGGCCATCGCCTCGCCGCGTTGTCACCGGCGACCCGTCACATCGCCGAAGTCGCCGCCGTCCTCGGACGCGAGCTCGACGAGCTCTTGCTGCTTGCCGCGGCCGGCGTCCCTGAACAGGAGGCGATGGAAGCAATCAGCGACCTCGTGGCGCGGCAGATTCTCGAGCAGACGGCAGGCAGTCTGCGCTTCGTGCACGACAAACAGCGCGAGGTGCTGTACGGCAAACTTGCCGCCGAGCGGCGCCGCGAGCTTCATCGGCGCGCCGCAGTGGCCATCGAATCTCACGGCCGGATGCCTGGTGCGCCACAGCCGAATCTCGCCGAGCTGGCGAATCACTGGGAGGTTGCCGGCGCGATCGACAAGGCCATCGACGCCTATGAAATGGCGGGACAGCAGGCTCTCCGCAGCGGCGCCGGCCGCGAGGCGTCCGACTATCTGCAGCGCGTGCTCGCTCTCGCCGGCAATGCCTCGACGACCGTCCAGCAACGCGCGCGGCGCGCCAGGTGGCATAGCCTCCTCAGCGACGCGCGATGGTCTCTCAGCGACTTCACTGGATTCCACGAACACGCGCGCGAGGTGCTCGCTCTCGCCGGCATGCCGTTGCCCCACACGCCTCTTGCGCATAAATGGACCATCCTCCGTCAAGTCGCCGAGCAGGCGGCGCATCTGCTGCTGCCACGCGCGCTGTACCGCAGCCGCCGCTCGAAGTGGCCGCTGCTGTCACAAGCGTCGAACACCGCCGAGCGCATCGCCGAGCACGCGTTTTACGCCAAGGACTCCCTGATGATGGCCTGCGCAGGATTCATGGCCGTGAACCTCGCGGAGAGGATGGGCGACCAGCAGAATGTGGCCCGCGGGTATTCGAACGTCGCCTACGTCGTGGGCTTCTCCGGCCTCAAGAGACTGGCGATGCGCTACTTCCGGACCGGAGGTCGCATCGCCCGGCAGGCCGGCGACCTCGATGGGCAGATGCGCATCGGTTACTCCGTGTCGTTCTTCCACTGCGGTCTTGCGGAATGGGACGCGGCGTTTCAGACCGCGAAAGAGGCCTTCGACCTCGCTCAACGCCTCGGCGACCATCAGGAGAGCGAGATGGCCGAGATGATGCTCGGCTACTGCGAGTTCTATAGGGGCGCAGTCGAGAAGTCCGTTGGAACCTACAACGGCATCCGTGACTCCGCGCACAAGCGCGCGAACCTGCAGCACGAGGCCTGGGGGCATACCGGCGCGGCGAAGTCGCTGGCCGTCCTCGGCCGCCTCGACGAGGCCCAGGCGTCGTTGGACGCGGCCCGCCGTCTCAATCAATTGCAGCCCGACCACCTGAGCGAGCTCGTCGCCATCGGGATTCAGACGACGATCCACCTCCAGCGCGGCGATCTCGATCGCGCCTCCGAGTCGGCTGATGTCGCCTACGCGCTCGTATCGGAGGCGCCCCTGGTGCTCTTCGAGCTGTTCCGCACGTACACCGCGTCGGCCGAGGTTTATCTCGCGCTGTGGCAGCGGGCGCGCGAAAACCGGGATGCGCACGAGATGAAGCGGAGGCGGAAGGCCGTCTTCGCGATCTGCGCGAAGCTGCGCAGGATGGCGTTCATCTTTCCGATGGTGTTGCCCACCGCCTATCGCCTCAGCGGCGTGGCCCGCTGCCTCGACGGCGACCTCCGCCGCGGGCGGCGGCTCCTCGAGAAGGCCGCGACGACGGCCTCGCGCCTGGGGATGCCGCTGGACGAAGCGGCGGCCAGGCTCGATCTCGCGCGCTACGCCGATCCCGATCCCACCGAGCGATCCGCGTCGACTCGATAGCGAGGTAGGGAAAGAGCCAGCCGTAGGCCCTCCTCATTAGGGGGAGATTCATGCCGACCAGGCTCGTCGCACCTGTGGTTGTGGTTCTCGCATTCTTCGTCGGCGGCGAAGTTCTTGCCGCGTGTCCCGACTTCGCACCTGCGACGCACTATGCGGTGGGCGAAGGCACGGCGGCGGTCGCCGTCGGTGATTTCAATCGCGACGGCGCCATCGATCTCGCAGTGGCGAATCACATGAGGGTCTCCATTCTGTCAGGCATAGGAGACGGCAAGTTTCTCGCGGCAGTCCACTACAAAACCGGACTTCACTCCGCCTCGTCGGTCGCGGTTGGGGATCTCAACCGCGACGGAAACAGCGACCTGGTTGTCGCCAGTTACAACGCGAACGCCAATGGCGTCAGCGTGTTTCTCGGCGACAAGAGTGGCACCTTTACAGCCGTGGGCACGTATCTGGGAGGGATGCAGCCGACCTACGTTACCGTCGGCGACGTGGACGGTGACGGCGATATCGACATTGCCGTCGTGAATCCCGTGGCGAAAAAGATTTCCGTGCTGAAGGGTGATGATAAAGGCAAGTTTGCGTCTCCAGAGAACTATGACGCGGGGAAGGCGCCAACCACCGTGGCGATCGGCGACGTGAATCGTGACGGCAGGCTCGACCTGGCCGTCGCGAACCAAGGTTCCAATGACGTTTCTATCCTCATTGGGCTAGCCGGAGGGATCTTTGACACGGCGAAACACTACGCGGTCGGTGCAGCGGCACACGCGGTCGCGATCGGCGACGTCAACGGGGACGCAAGCGCAGATCTCGTCGTTGCCAAAGGCGTTAACATGAAGAACGTCGCCGTCCTTCTTGGTGACGGCAGCGGCAAATTTCCCACATTTACCGACTATTCTGCCGGCACAACACCCACGTCAGTGGTCATCGGCGATTTCGACCGGGATGGGGTCAGTGACATCGCAGCCGGGAATCAAAGCTCGCACACCGTGTCCGTTTTTCGGGGCAAAGGGGCTGGTGCGTTTGCCGCCGCCTCCACCTACGCTTCCGGCAAGGGGCCTACATCCGTTGCGATCGCTGATTTCAACAAGGATGGGAAGAGCGATCTCGCCGTTGCAAACAGTTGGTCGAATTCAGTGGCGATTCTCATCAACACGTGCACGTGTCCGTAGCGCCGGCCTGACCGCCGTTCTCAATCCGCCATCTTCTTGATGAACTTCGCGTCCACGCCGTGGATGCGCATCGAGATCATCTTCTCGATCGGCACGTTCACGTAGCCGGCGGCTTCGAGGTCGCGAATGAACTCCGGCGTTACGCGGTGGATGCGCATCGAAACGAGGTCGTCGGCGGAGACGTTCTTGTAGCCGAGCTTGCGCAGCTCTTCGATGAACTCGGCCGTCACGCGGTGAATGCGAAACGATACGAGAGCGTCGTGATCGAGTCCGCCGTAGCCGAGCTTGCGCATCTCTTCCGCGAACTCGGGCGTTGCGCCGTGAATACGGCTGGACTGCAGCTCATCGAGGGATAGATCCCAGCCCGCGGCGCGCATCTCGCGGACGTACGCCGGCGTCACCTTGTGGATGCGCGACGACACCAGCTCGTCGTGGGTGATGCTCTTGAATCCGAGGGAGCGCATCTCCCGGATGTAGTCGGGGGTGATGTCGAAGATGCGCATCGTGAGGTATTCCTCGAGCGTCACCTTGTATCCCTCGGCGATCATGCTCTTGATGAACGCGGTGGAGACGTCGTGCATGGCGAGGGCGAAGAGCTCCTCGTCTTCATCCCAGTCGCGATGACGCTTCTTCTCGCGCTTCGTCTCGATGCCCATCGAGCGGATCGTGTCGAGGTACGCGCGGTTCGGCGTGAAGGTGAACTGTCCCGCGCCCTTGCCGTTGCGGAACGTTCCCTCGAACGCAGCGTTGCCGGCTTCGCGACGCATTTCGAACTGCACCGGCGTCATCGTCGCGGCATCGATCTGCGCGCGGGTGAGGCCGGTGAACTCGCTGAGCTTCATGGTCGTACCCATGTTGTGGTTCCGACCACGTGTGATGTTGATGTGGAAGCGGTCGGGCCGCTTATCGTCAGCGGACGCGGTCCAGGCGCCCTCGGTGGCCGCAAACGCGGCGGTTGCGAACAGAGACACGACGAGCGTGAGCGTTGCAAAGCGCTTCATGAGTCCTCCGTAGGTTGAGGGTGCGAGCGCGGGCTGGAAGCCCGCGCCCCATCGTCAGTTCTTCTTGCGGTACTGCTCCATCTCGCGGATGAAGTCGTCGTCGACGCCTGCCGCGGCGAGTCGGGAGAGCTCGCGCGGGGAGAGATTTGAGTAGCCGGCCGCGGCGAGTTTCTTCACGAACTCCGGTGTGACACCGACGGCCTTGAGGTTCGAGGCGTCGCGCGCGGACTCGATCTTCACGCCGGCCGCGCGCATGTCGCGCACCCAGGACGGGTCGACGCCGACTGCGCTGAGGCTCGTCGCGTCCTTCGCGGTTTTGATCTCGAACCCGGCCGCGCGCATCTGCTGCACGTATTCCGGCGTGACGCCGACGGCCTTCATGCTCGTCGCGTCTTTGGCGGTCTTGATCTCGAACCCGGCGGCGCGCATCTCGCGCACGTATTCGGGGGTGACGCCGACGGCAGCCATGCTCGACGCGTCGCGCGCCGAGGTGATCTGGAATCCGGCCGCGCGCATGTCTTTGACGTATTCGGGAGTCACGCCGACGGCCTTGAGGCTCGTGGCTTCACGCGCGGTCTTCACGTCGAAGCCGGAGTCGCGCATCTCTTTGATGAAGGCGGCGTTCACGCCCATCGCGCTGAGGCTCGTGACCTGGCGCAGCGTGAGTCCGGGGAAGAAGCCGCGCATCGTGTTGACGTACTCCGGCGTCACGCCGGAGGCTCGCAACGAGATCAGCTCGTCGACGGTCAGCTTGCCGCCGGAGCCGAGCTCGCGATCTTTGGTCTCGTCGGTGTCATGTTCGTATTCGAATTCAAAGTCGTGCGCGGCGATCGCCGCCATCGCCATCGGTGCATCCGGCGCAGGCGTCGGCACGCCGGGCACCGGCGGGACGATCGCCATCGGCGCGATCGCTACCATCGGGCGTGGCGTCAAGCTGCGGATCGCGACCGGCGGGTACGGCGGAATCACGGGCAGCGGCACGTCCGGCGGCTCCGGCGTGAAGTCGCCCGGGTCGTGGTCGTACTCGTAGTCGTAGTCCCAGTCGACGTCCGGCTCGATGTCGACGTCCGGATCATCGGGGGCGGCCGCGTCCTCGCGCGCTTCTACGACTTCGACCTTCGCCTCGGCCTTCTTCGCCGTGTCTTCGGTCTTCTTCTTCTCCTGACGCTCGGCCAGCGCGGGGAGCGAAGGCACCGCGATTGCGATGATGAGGATCGAGAGCATGGCCACGGCCGCAGCCCAGCGCGAGCTGGAGGTCGTGCCTTCCGCGCGTCCGGCTGCGATGCGGCGGATGCGCTCGAGCAGCGAGCCGCCGTTCGCCGCGACGACGACCGACAGCGCGCTCCCGCGCAGCTCTTCGAGGCGCGTCAACGCGCGGGCATACTGGATCGGATTGCCGCAGACGGCGACCGCGAGGTCGTCGCAGCAGTTTTCGCGCTCGATGCGCACGCGGCGCGACATCCACCACACGGCCGGGTGATAGAACATCAGCGTCTCGACGAGCGCTTGCAGGAGATTGATGAGGAAGTCGTGGCGGCGGATGTGCGCCATCTCGTGCGCGAGCACCATCTCGATCTGCTCCGGCGTCATGCCGGTGAGGGCGCTGGCGGGGAGGAGGATGATCGGGCGCAGCGAGCCGATGACGGACGGCACTTCGACCGCCGCGGATTCGAGCAAGGTCACGGCGCGCCGCAGTCCAAGGGCATTCGAAAGGTGCGCGGCGATGCGCTGCCATTCGTTGCTGGCGGGTCGAGTGCCGTGGTGGATCAAGCGTTTCGCGCGCATCCAGCTCACGAGCAACCGTGCGGAGAGGAGCACGACGCCCGCGAGCCAGATGGCGACGATCGACGGCAGTTTGTTGCGCGCGGAAACCGCCGCGGCGAGCGCGCGGTCGCGCAGTCCCTCGGCCGCGCTCTCGGCGATCAACACCGGGAGCTGCGTGAGCGGGACTTTCATCGTTGCGGGAGTAGCGGCGCCTTCGCTCGTGATCGCGATCGGCTCCGCGGCAGGGTCGTACGCACGGATGGTGGTCGCGACGAACATCGCAAAGACCAGCGCGAGCGCGCCGCAGGAGACGACGTAGCGCGTGTTCGCGCTCTGGCGCTTCATCAGCGCGAGCACGGCGGCGAGGATGCCGGCCACGATCGTGGCCTGCCAGAGGAGGTGCAACAACGCCCAGCCGATGGCCTGAGCGAGCGGACCGGTGAGCAGCTCCATGGAGTTCATCGTGCGTCCTCCTCCATCTGATCGAGCATCCTGCGGATGACAGTGAGGTCTTCGGCGCTGGCCTTGGAGGCGGAGAGCGCCTGCATGACGAGCTTCGTCGGGGAGCCGCCGAATGCGCGCTCCATTAGATCGCCGAGGAGCTGGCGCTGCGTGCGCTGTTCACCGAGGCGAGAGGTGTAGACGTGCGCGCGCTGCGACTCGTCACGGTCGACCAGGCCCTTGTCGGTCATGATCTGCATGAGCTTGAGCACTGTAGTGTAGCCACTGTCGTGACTCAGGCTCAGCAAGTCGTGGACTTCCCGGACGGTGCTGGGGCCGCGTTCCCAGAGCACCCGAAGAATCGAGAGTTCTGCGTCGGTGGGTCTTGGGGTAGGTTTGTCGGCCATTCCGTTGTGCCTCCGTTGTGATCTACGAGAGGCTATACGAAAGGTTTCGTATGGTCAACGAAAACTTTCGTATGTGGGTGTCTAGGAGTGCGGCGGCGAGGTAGGGCGGGTGGCGGGAAGCCACCGCTCTGGTAGGGCGGTGGTCAGCGCTGCGGACGTACCAGAGCGGTGGCTCCCACCGCACGCCGCCCTCGCCACCGCACTCCTAGATATCCGGCATCACGAACGCGCGGCGCGCGAGATCCGACGCAAGCGTCTCTTTCCGGTAGTACTTCTCGAGGATCCCGTTGAACAGATCCTCGTTTCCGGCAGCGAAATCTTCGAAAGACTCGAAGGGCTCGCGCTCCATCCGCTCGTGGATGATGAACAGGTAAGCCCAGGTGACGGTCTCGTGGTACTTCGTGCTGGCGCCGAGGCTGCCGGCGTAGCGCTTCAGGCCTTCGACGAAGCGCGTCAGCGCGTCGAGGAGCGAGCCCTCATGAAGGTAGATCCACGCGAGCCGCACGTGCGCGCGGTGAGGGAACTGCTCCGGCGGCAGCGTGCACGACTCGAAGGCTTCCACGAAATCACGATCGCGCACGGCTCTTCCTCGCTTCCGTGAGGCGGTGGCTGGCCGAGGCGTCGAGCGTGAGGCCGTAGACCTTCTTGAGCTCGGCGATCTTCTTCAGCGACTCCTTGCCGAACGGGGTCTTGTTGTCGAACGCGTGCAGGACGATGCCCTCCAGCAGGTCGCCGAGGGAGAGGTCGTGGTACTCGGCCAGGCCTTTGAGGACTTTCACGAGACGCTTCTCCATCCGAACGCCGGTCTGGATGCGCTCCACGGGGATGGGCTCGTTCTTGCTCATGGGACCATGGTACATATGTACCGTGGTATTTGTCTAGCCTTCGAGAACCTTCGCGATCTCCTCGTCCTTCTCGCGCCAGAGTTGCTCCACCCACAACTTGAACCGTTCGCGGGCCGGACCGGCCTCGGTGATCTCGGCGGAAAGGAACTCCGGCGGGACTTCGATCTGGCGCGCGTGCAAGACGATCCACGGGATGCGGTTCGTCGCGAAGTCCCACAGCGTCACGTCGGGCTCGGGATAGACGATCGTGACGTCGAGCATCGCGTCGAGCTGCTCGCCGAGGGAGGCGAGGACGAAGCCGATCCCGCCGACGCGCGGGCGGAGGAGGTGGCGATACGGCGACTCTTGGTCTTCGTGCTTCTCGCGGGTGAAGCGCGTGCCCTCGACGTAATTGAGGATCGTCACCGGGATGTGGCGATAACGGCGGCAGGCTTTGCGCGTCGTCTCCAGATCGCGGCCCCGCTTCTCCGGATGGTGCGCGAGGTACTCCGGCGTGTAGCGGCGCATGAACGGGAACTCCAACGCGGCGCAGGCCTGACCGACGATCGGGAGCCAGATCAGGATGTGCTTGAGGAAGAAGCGGACGAACGGCGCGCGGCCGCGCACGGCGCGCAGCACCGCGAAGATGTCGACCCAGGAGATGTGGTTGCTGATGATGAGGTAGTGGCGGTCCCGGCGAAGGTTCTCGAAGCCCTCGATGTGCCATTTCGTCGAGAGGAACCAGTCGAAGATCTGGTCGTTCCCCTGCACCCACCGCTCCGCCATCCAGGCGAGGATGAGGATCATCCGGCGGCGCGCGCGGCCGAAGGTCAACAGCTTGACCAAGCCCCCCGTGAGAATGAGCGCGCCCCAGATGGAGACGTTGACGGTCATGAGGATGGCGATCGCGAGGGCGCGGAGCACGAGGCGAAGTCTACAATCGGCGCGGTGCTTCCTCCTCTCGAAGACGACCCGCGATTCGCTGAGGCCCTCGCGCATTTCGCGAATGGCGACTGGCTCGAGGCGAGCGACCTGTTCGAGGAGTTGTTCTTTGAGGCTGTGCGCGACGAAGTGCCGCTCGTGCGCGCGCTGCTGCAGATCAGCACGGGGATGCATCACATCGGGCGCGGCCAGCGCCGCGCGGCGAGGGAGCGGCTCGAGGAAGGGTTGCGCGTGATCGAAACGGTCGCGAATCCGCGCGGCGTCGATCTGGAGACGTTGCGGGAGCAGGCGAGGCAGGCGATCGCGAGGCTACGTTAGCGTTCCCCAGGAACCTGCGCGGCGGAAGTCAGCCTCGGAGGGACCGCACGTGCCCAAGGCTAGGCCAACCAGCGCTGCCGGCCGTGCCGGCTTGCACGAAACTCGCAAGGAGGCGGGCTGAGGAGACCAGCCGATGATGCAGGAAGCTCGCTCAATGACCGGCAAAGACAATCCGAACAAGATCCTGGCGATCGAAGACGACCCCGAGGTCCTCGCGCTGTACAAGTCCTTCCTGCAGAAGCGCGGGTACGCCGTCCTGTCCGCCACCGGCGCGATCGAAGGGATGAACCTCCTGAGCGCGAACCCGGACACGAAGCTGATCCTCCTCGACCTCAACCTGCCGGGCATGAGCGGAGAGGAGTGGATCACCTGGTACATCCAGCAGGGCAGGCGGACCCCGGTGGTCGTCGCTTCCGGGAAGGGCGACATCCTCACGATCACCAAGGGCAACAACATGACCGCCGCCCTCACCAAACCGTTTCACATGGAGGAACTGCAGGAGTTGATCGAGGTGCTACTCGCGGACGACTGGCACGATCAGGTGAGTGTGGACAAGAAGCTCCATTGACCCAGCACTACGTCCCGTCGTTCCCGATCGCCTCGACCGGACAGTTGTCCATCGCGTCCTTCGACAACATCTCCTCCTCCGGAGTCTCCGGCTGTTTGAACACGTAGGAGAACGACTCGTTGTCGTTGCGCGTGAAATTTGCTGGGGACGTCTCGCGACAGAGATCGCAGTCGATGCACTGCGAGTCCACGTAGTATCGGCCCGGCGCCTGTCCCGGTACCTTGTCGTTCGGGTCTGCCATTCGTTGTCAGCCGCACTGAACCAGGAGGTTGCATGAAAAGATTTCTCTTTGCCACACTCATTGCCACCAGCGCGCTCGCGCAAACGGCAACGCAGCCGATCGAGTCGGTCACGGTCTCCGGTACCGGCCGCTCGATCGTGACGCCGGACCGCTTCACGTTCAACGTCGGCGTACAGACGGTGGCCGCCACCGTCGATGATGCCCTGACCGAGAACAACCGTCGCGTCGCGTCCGTCATCGCCGCGCTGAAAAAAGCCGGCGCGCAGGACAAGGACATCCAGACGTCGCAGTTCTCCATCTATCCGCAGCAGGACTATCAGCAGGGCAAGCTGCCGCGGATCGTCGGCTATCAGGTCTCGAACAACGTCACCGTCCGTAGCACGAAGGTCGCCGAAGCCGGCCGGCTCCTCGGCGTCGCCGTGGCCGCAGGTGTGAACAACTCTTCCGGCATCAACTTCGAGGTCTCGGATCCAGCGCGCGGCCGCGATCAGGGACTCAAGGCTGCGTTCGATGACGCGCGCGCAAAAGCAGCCCTCCTCGCCCAGGCCGCCGGCCGCACCCTCGGACGCGCGCTCCTGATCAGCGAAGGCGTTCAGAACGAGCCGCCGCCGCGCCCGATGATGCGCACGATGGCCATGGAAGCGCAGGTCGCGTCGGCGGATGTCCCCGTCGAGTCCGGCTCGCAGGAAGTCGTCTTCACGGTGACCGTCACGTTCGAGTTGCGCTGAGCTATTCCAAGTTCGTTTGTTATGATCGCGCGCGGTCGATGTCCGACATCACGATTTCTCCCGCACGCGCTGAAGACCTCGAGGCCATCAAAGCAATTCTCCTCGAATGCGGCCTGCCAACCGCGGGCGTCGCCGACCACTGGAAGACGTTTCTGATCGCGCGCGACGGCGAGACGATGGTCGCCTGCGGTGGCGCCGAGGCGTATCAGTTCGCGGCGCTCATCCGCTCCATCGCCGTCAAGCCCGATTACCGCAGCAACGGCATCGGACGCCGCATCGTGCGGCAGCTCCTCGACCGGCTCGCGTCGCGCGGACTGCGCGAGTTCTATCTCCTGACGACCACCGCCGAGGAGTACTTCAAGAAGCGCGGCTTCAAACCGATCGATCGCGACGAAGTCCACCCGCAACTCCTCACTTCGCGCGAGTTCCAGGACGCCTGCCCGTCGACCGCGACGTGCATGCGGCTGGTGATGCTCGCGTGAAAGTCTTCGATTGCCACATCCACGTCCAGCCCTGGCAGATGGTCAAGCCCGAAGTGCTGGCCATGGTCGACGACGCGTCGCACGCGAATGCGAAGGACGTTTTGTCGTCGCCGAAAAACCTGCTGCGCTACCTCGACGACGAAGGTGTGGAGCGCGCGTGCTGCATCAACTACGTCTCGCCGGACGTCATGGGATTCACGCGCGAGGTCAACGACTGGATCGCGAATTTCACGAAGGATCATCGCGACCGGCTCGTCCCGGTCGGCTCGGTGAATCCGCTGCACGAGATGAACGTCCGCGACGAGATCCGCCGCGTCCTCGACCTAGGCATAGGCCTGATCAAGATCCATCCGCCGCATCAGCTCTTCTCGCCGAACGCGTACCGCGCCGAGCTGTGGCAGCTCGCGGAGATCTACCGCGAATGCGAGGCCCGCGAGGTGCCGGTGATGTTCCACACCGGGACGTCCGTGTTCCCGCGCGCGCGGAACGTGTTCGCCGATCCGATGCCTGTCGATGACGTGGCGATCGATTTCCCGAACCTGAAGATCATCCTCGCGCACGCGGGCCGCCCGCTCTACGGCGAGACGGCGTTCTTCCTCGTGCGCCGCCACGCGAACGTGCACGTCGACATCTCCGGGATCCCGCCGAAGTCGCTGCTGCGCTTCCTGCCGCGCGTCGCCGACATCGCCGACAAGGTGCTCTGGGGAACGGACTGGCCGTCGCCGGGCGTAGTGTCGATGAAGAAGAACATCGCGGAGTTTCGGGGGCTGGGGTTGGGGGAGGATGTGGAGGGGAAGATCCTCTGGGAGAACGCGAACCGCGTGTTCAACCGCCTGTCATCCTGAGCTGCGCAGACAGCGAAGGACCCCCTGCATTGAACGCGACACGTGCTACCGGCAGGGGGTCCTTCGCCGTCTGCGCGGCTTCAGGATGACACCTTAGACGTTGACGCCCACCTTGCGCAGCGCTTCGAAGCTCCCCACATCCGACCAATCGAAGTCCCCGCGGATCGTCGCCACGCGCGGCGCTTTCTCCATCAGCGCGTAGTCGATCGAGATCGACGGCATCGATTCGTAGTTCTCCGTCGTTACGCGCGCGATCTCGGGCGCGGCGGTTTCGAGCTCGCGACGGAAGACGTCCGTGCGCCAGACGAAGATGCCGCCGTTCCACGCGTAGTTGCCGGCGCGCAGGAACTCCTCGGCGCGCGCGAGATCGGGCTTCTCTTTGAACGAGCGTACGCGCAGCACGTCGCCGTCGAGCGGCTCGCCGATCTCGAGGTAGCCATAGCCGGTGTTCGGCTCCGTCGGCTCGATGCCGATCGTCACGAGCGCGGCGTCGTCCTCGGCGTACTCATACGCGCGCGTCAGCACGCGCAGGAACTCGGCTTCGTTGCCGATGTAGTGATCCGCCGGAAGAAACGTGACCGTGCATAGACCGAGGCGCTCTTCGATCGCGAACGTGCATAGCGCGATCGCGGGCGCGGTGTTGCGCCGCGCCGGCTCGGCGAGGACGTTCTCGCGTGGCATCCGCGGAAGTTGCTCGCGCGACTTGTCGGCGTACTGCACGTTCGTCGAGACGAAGATGTGATCGGCGGGAAGGAGCCGCTCCGCTCGCGCGAACGTCTTTTGAAGGAGCGACTCTCCTTCGAAGAGCTTCAGGAACTGCTTCGGGTTTTCGTCGGAGCTGAGCGGACGCAAACGCGTGCCTGCACCACCAGCAAGGATGACTGCGGCGCGAGTCACTTCTTTCTCCCGACCGCGATGAGACTTAGACCCGACGAAGGATTCTCGCCCTCCAGCGCGCGGAACAGCGGCACGAGGCGATCGAACACACGCGACTGTCCGCTCGGCAGCGCCTTGCGTCCGAGGACCTTTGCGTTCAGCCACCAGGCCAGCTTGGCGATGCGGTTCTGAAAGCTCACATGCTCCACCTCGAAGCCGGCTTCGCGCAGCTTCGTCTCCAGTTCGTCTTTCTCGTAGCGGCGTTGATGTCCGATGCCGCGGTCCATCGAACCGAACAGCGATTGTCCCGCGGGAACGAAGACGATCACCCGTCCGCCCGGCTGCAGGAGCTGATGCGCGCGACGCAGCGCGCCGACGTCGTCGACTGCATGCTCGAGGACGTTGATCGCGGTCACGGTATCGAAGCGATGCTCCGCCAGCGCGAGCGAGTCGTCCGACTCGAGGTCGACGTGCTCGACGGCGATGCCGGGACGGCGGCGGAAGGTGTTGCGAAGGCGATCGACGTACGGCGTTTCCTTGTCCGAGGCGACGATGAGCTCACGGCCGTAGAGGAAGCGTGTCATCGCGCCGCTGCCGGCTCCAACTTCGAGCACGCGCTGCCCCACGTACGGCGCGATGCGGTCCCACACCCAGCGGTTGTAGCGCTTGAGGCGCGAGCGGCGCCGCACCTGCGTGAACGTGCGCGGCTCGCTCGACGCGTCGTGCAGCAGGCCGTAGCGAAGGATCGTCCAGAGCGCGGCGAAGCCGTCCTTCCAGTTGATCTTCTTCCCTTCCCAATAGTCGCGGCCGTAGTACGCGATCGGCACTTCGTAGATGCGATAGCCGCGCTTCGCGAGCTTGGCCGTGATCTCCGGCTCGATGCCGAAGCGGTTGGAGTTCAACTTGATCGACTGGATGACCTCGCGGCGGAAGACCTTGTAGCAAGTCTCCATGTCGGTGAGGTCGAGGTTCGTCGTAACGTTCGAGAGGAAGGTGAGGAACGTGTTCCCCATGCGGTGCCAGAACAGCATCACCCGGCGCGGGTAGCCTTCGAAGCGCGAGCCGAAGACGGCGTCGGCGTGCCCGTCGACGATCGGCTGCACGAGCTTCGGATACTCCTCGGGGTCGTACTCGAGGTCCGCGTCCTGAATGAGGACGATGTCGCCGCGCGCCTCGTCGATGCCGCGGCGGATCGCCGCGCCTTTGCCTCGATTGACGGGCTGAATGAGATGGCGGATCTCCGGCCACTCGCTGGCCAGCTTGGCCACGATGTCGCGCGAGCCGTCGGTGCTTTGATCATCGATGACGATGATCTCCTTCTCGATCGGCACTTCGCGCACGCGGCGCAAGAGCTCAGCGACTGTGGCCCGCTCGTTGTAGCAGGGCACGATCACGCTGAGCAGTGGGGGCTTCTGCGTCATGAGCGGGGCGCATTGTATGGCGAGCCTTCAGTTTATCCCGCGCGTAGACGCGGGATCTCTGGTGATGAGCGCGCTGATCGCGCCTGTGGGATCGCTCGTGCCGGTGGCACCGGAGATCCCGCGTCTCCGCGCGGGATAAACTGAAGAACCGCTCATGCTTCACAGCACGAACGAAACACTCCGCAAGGGTCTCCACATCGCGTTCGGCTTCGGCGCTTTCGCGCTGAAGTGGCTGCCGTGGTACGTGGCAGCGGGCGTTTGCGTCGCGGCCATCCTCGGCAACTGGCTGGTACTGCACAGACTTGTGGGCAGGGGAGTGGCGCGTCACGAACGGGGATTCGACGCCGGGATCATGCTCTATCCCGTGATGGTCCTGCTCCTGGTCGTCGTCTTCCGCGATCGCCTGCATTACGCCGCGATCGGGTGGGCGATGCTCGCATTCGGCGACGGCATCGCCACGCTCGCGGGCAAGTCGCTTCGTATCGCGCCGCTGCCGTGGAATCGCGACAAGAGCTGGGGCGGATTCCTCGCGTGTTTTCTGGCCGCCGCGATCGCGGGCATCGCGGTCGCGTACTGGATGGACTTTCGCGCGCCAGTCGTCGTCATCATCGCCGCGCTGACCGCGGCGATCACCGAGTCACTCGCGCTGGGCGTCGATGACAACGTGACGGTGCCGATCGCCGCCGCGACGGTGTTGGTCATCGGCGGCATCGAGGTCGCCTCGGCCTACAGCGTCTGGCCGCAAACGATCCCGTGGCTGATCGTGAACGGCGTTTTCGCCATCGTGGGCTACTACGCCCACAGCGTGAGCTTCTCCGGCGCTCTCGGCGGATGGTTTCTCGGCACGATCCTGATCCTCGGCGCGGGCTGGCCGATGTACGCCGCACTGCTCGCGTTCTTCGTCATCGGCACCGCCGCGACGAAGGCCGGCTACGCGCGGAAGGCGAAGCTCGGTCTCGCGCAGGAAGGCGGTGGACGCCGCGGATTCAGCCACGCGTTCTCGAACGTCGGCGTCGCCGCGATCTGCGCGATCGCGGTCTCGCGTCTCAGCCGCATCGATGTGTCGCCGCTCGACTGGATGATGCTCGCGTACCTGATGGGAATCGCCTCGCTCGCCACCGCGGCAGCCGACACCACTGCCTCGGAGATCGGGCAACTGATTGGACGCCGCGCGTTTCTGCCGGTCACCCTGCGCCGGGTTCCCGTCGGCACCGAAGGGGCCATTTCGATCGAAGGGACGCTCGCGGGAGTCGTGGGTGGATTTCTCGTCGCACTTGCAGGCGTGGTCGCATTGCACTACGGTCTCGGCCTCGATCCCGGCGCGATCGCAATCGCCCTCGTCACCGCGTGCGCGTTCTTTGGCTCGTATCTCGAGAGCATCGCCGGGAGTTGGAACCGGAAGCGCATCTCTCCCGTGCCGAACGGCGTGCTGAATTTCTTCAACACGGCTGCGGGCGCGCTGTTGATGTACATCGCATGGCAAATCGCAATCTAAAAAAAGTCGTCATCGTCGGCCGGCCCAACGTCGGCAAGTCGACGCTCTTCAACCGGCTCTCCGGTCGTCGGCGCGCGTTGATCCACGATCTGCCGGGCATGACCCGCGATCGTCTGAGCGGTATCGTCACGCTCGACGACGACCGCCGTTACGAGCTCACCGACACGGGCGGACTCGAATACGGCGAGTCGCCGATGTCCGCGTACGCGGATGAGATCCGCGGCCAGGCCACGCGCGCGCTGCGCGACGCGGACTTCATCCTCTTCGTCGTCGACGGCGCGGCGGGCCTGCTGTCGGAAGACCGCGACATCGCCCAGGATTTGCGCAGGGAGTCGTCGAAGACCGTGCTCATCGTGAACAAGACCGATCGCAGGGACGCGGAGGAAGCGATCCACGACTTCTGGGCGCTCGGCTTCGATCGGATCTTTCCGCTCTCCGCGGAACACGGCCAGGGGCTCGACGAGCTCCTCGACGCGATCTCGGAGATCGTTCCGCCGGAATCGGCCGAGGAGGAAGAGGAAGACGAAAGCGCGCCGGTGCGCGTGGCGATCATCGGCCGGCCGAACGTTGGCAAGTCGTCACTGCTCAACAAGCTCACGCAGGAAGAGCGCGCGGTGGTCTCGCCGATCTCCGGCACGACGCGGGACGCGATCGACTCGGAGATCACGCGCAACGGCCGGCGCTACCTGATCATCGATACGGCTGGCATCCGCCGCAAAGGCAAGACGACGGACCAGGCGGAGAAGCTCGCGGTCATGTCCGCGCGCAACGCCATCGAGCGCTGCGAGATCGCACTCTGCATGTTCGACGCGACCGAGGGCGTGACGGGGCAGGACGCGACCGTGGCGGGCTACGCGGACGAAGGCGGGAAGGCGGCGCTGATCGTCATCAACAAGTGGGACGCAGAGGCCCATGAACAGGACGACTACAAGAAGTTCGAGGACCAGCTCCGCTTCCGCCTGAAGTTCCTCGCGTACGCGCCGCTGCTGTTCATCTCCGCGAAGACCGGCCGCGGCGTCGAGAAGATCTTTCCGAAGATCGATCAGATCATTTCCGGGTACCGGAAGAAGTTCCGCACGTCGGAACTGAACACGATCCTCGAGCGCGCGGTGAGCGCGCACAACCCGCCCGTCGTACGAGGGAAGCCGCGCAGGTTCTACTACGTGACGCAGCTCAAGAGCGGACCTCCGACGTTCGCGTTGTTCTCGAACGTCGACGAGCCGCTGCACTTTTCGTACAAGCGGTATCTGGAGAACCAGTTCCGCGACGCGCTGGGGTTGGTGGGATGCCCGATTCATTTTGTGATCCGGGCGCGGAAGGGGATGAAGAAGTGATGTAGGAGTGCGGTGGCGAGAGGTGGCCGGGCGGTGGCAGCCACCGCTCTGGT
This sequence comes from Thermoanaerobaculia bacterium, assembly GCA_035999335.1. Lineage (GTDB taxonomy): Bacteria > Acidobacteriota > Thermoanaerobaculia > Gp7-AA8 > Gp7-AA8 > QHVT01. Next base: position 28,270 of record DASYGV010000075.1, read on the forward strand.
ACGTCCAGGCGCTGACCGCGCGTCCTACCAGAGCGGTGGCTTCCCGCCGCCTCACCGCACTCTAGATTTCTTCGCCTTCGTTTTCAGAACCAGACCGGCTTGTCGTTCTGCGACGGCAAGTCGCCCACGACCTCCTCGTACGCCTCGGGGTTGCTCTGGTACAAGTCGAAGGCCTCGGTGAGGCTCATGTTGTGCTGGCAATGCCGAGTGCATTCGCCGCACGGCAGGAACTTGGAGCTTGCCGGATCGATCTTCGACAGCGCCTTGCGGAGCTCGCCGTACTTCTTGTTGTTCCACACGGTCGCGAAGGATTTGCTGGAGACGTCGCCGAGGATGTTTTCCTTGCGCAGGTTGCGGCTGCGGGGATCGGCGCCGTGGTTGTCGCGATAGAGATGGCAGCAGGGATAGACCTGGCCGTCGGCCTCGATCAGGGCGAAAGTGAACACGGTGAAGCAGCGCGTCCGCTTGCTCTGGTAGTAACGATGCAATGGCGCGCCGTCGGCGACTGACGCAATGTCATACAGGCCGGACGTGAAGGCGCGGCGCAGGTAATCGAGGTTGTTTCTCTTGTCCTCGGTGACGCTCTCATCGTGGAGCCGGTTGACCAGGCTATCGAGATCCCCCGCGGTGAGCAGGAACTTCGGCTTGTCCTCCAGAGTGTCTTTCGCCCCGGTAGCGAGCTTGAACGTGACCTGGCCAATGCCGAGCTTCTGGATCTCCGTGCAGGTCTCCTGGAAATCCATGTTGATGTTCGCCTGCTGGAGGGTGACGGTCGCGGTCAGCTGGATGGGAGCGCTGCGGGTCCTGGCCTCGACCAGGGCGTTACTGCGCTTGACGACTTCGCTGCAGAAATCCCTGATCTGGTCGGCGCGCCGGGGCCGCTCCTGGCGGTCGGCCCAGCGGATCACCGCGTCGGTGTCGCCCACACCGTCGATGGAGACGGCGATCCAGTCGACCGCTTCGGCGATGGCGTCGTAGTCATCTGACTTCAGCGAGATTTCGGTCGTGGCGCTGGTCAGCAGGCCTACCCGGCACTTGGCGCGCGCGGCCGCGCGAAGCAGGATGGCCAGGTCCCGTCGCATGAGCGGCTCTCCGCCGGAGAAGACCAGCGCGCGAACGCCCAGGCTTCCCATCTCTTCAATGAGCTCGACCACCCGCTTGGTCGGCATCTGAGTGCGCGTCAGGGTCTCGCGGTAGTGCGTGCACATTTCACAGTGCGTGCTGCAGGCCTGCGACACCTGAAACTGTACGCAGAAGGGCGGTGGGATCTTGCGCAGCTGGCTGCCCTTGATGCGCTCGAAGACCTGGGTCATCCGCGGGAGATACGACGACAGGGCGTTATTGCGGGAGGCCAGCTTCTCCTTCCGCTTGCGCAGCAATTGCCGGATTTTCTGGTCCATCTCCGTTCTGGTCATGCCGACTCCTCAATGGCGGGCTGCGGATGGTTGCGGTTGTACTCGCTGCTCTTGTCGAAGAGGATCATGGTGCGGTTGCGCAGGCCGTGCGCCGTACACGACGGATCGCCCCGGTCGTCCGTTTTCCGGCACGTACAGGCCCACAGCAGGGCGGCCTTGTAGTCTCCGGCCGCCGCGTTGACGTCCTGCAGCGTGAGCAATGTTCCCGGTCCCTCGCGCACCTGGCCGGGCAGATAAGCGAATAGACTGGTCAGGCCGTCCAGGATGAGGTGCGGAGACAGCTGGAGGTGAAAGTGCGCGGGGTCTTCACCGACGAGATCCTCGAAGACCTCGATGCCTTCGGGAAGATCGGCGCTTACCGCCTTGAGCTGGGCCGGCTCCAGAAACTCGCAGGCCTTCAGGGAGCTGAGAAGGAAGCGGAACGTGACGTCGTGATCCTGTGCCTGCCGCTTCAGCTCGTCGGGCAGCGCGGTCCACGATTTCAGAGTCCTCCCCGCGATCACAACCGTCGTTCGGGGCACCGTCATACGGATGACGCGGGCCGGCGCGAGATACTCCAACAGCTCCGTGCGATTGGGATAAAGACTGAACAGGCCCTCGGCGATCTTGTCGTCCGCAAACGGCACCGTAATGCGCTCGGGAAAGAAATCCCAGAACGTTTTCGCGTCTGGAGGAGCGCCCTTGAGCACGAGGCGCCGCTTGCACTCCTTGAAATGGCGGCCCTGGCGTTGTGCCGCCCGGCTCTTGGTCGCATCGTCGGTCAGGACGGCGTCGCGCAGCGCTTCCGAACAGAGCCTCGCGGCGAGATCGGCCTCGATGCCGATGAGGTCCATCAGCTCGTTGGCGATTCCGCCCTTGACCTCGCGCATCTGATCGCCGGTGGCAATCCCGGCGCGGCAATGCACTTTCGGCCCGCTCGTGGAGATGTTCCGCCGCTCGACGGCCTGCAGGATTTTGGACGCGGCATCGAGCGCGGCATCCACCCGTTCCGCGTCATAGACCAGCATTGCGCCGTCGCCCGTGAACTTGATGGCCTTGCGGGCGTCGCGGGAGTTCTCGGCGATGATGGTCAGGAAGTCGTAGATCGTATCGATCGGAATATTGGGGTCATCGGGATAGCGGTACTTCAGCCCCGTGGAGTTTTCCATATCCACGAACATCACCGTATATGTGGGCATACGGCCAATACTAATCGTCAGTCCGTCAAGAACGAAGAAATATGCGCCTCCTTAAACAGGTGGTAGTAGCTGTGCAAGGCTGCGCATAGAATCGCCCACGCAGCGCCTACGTTGAAGAAGGCCAGATGAAACCACCCGACACCATCACGCTGACCCCAGGGAAGCGCGTTCTTTTCCTCACCAAAGATCCCGATCTGATCCGCAAGCAGCTCAGCGGTGAGCTCGACTTGCAGATGAAGGACCTGAAGGTCGACGATCTGCTCGACGACATCAACACCGACGCCATGACTCCGGCGTGGGTCTGCTTCGACTACAAGCCCGAAGACATCGCGCGGAATGCGTATGCGGGACTCATCGTCAACGGCGAGCGACTCTTTCCGCCGGACGCGCTTCGCAACGGGAACTTCGAAGTCATCGTTTCGGGATATCGCAAAGGCGTCGGCAGCTCGCGCGAGACCGCGACGCAGTGCGAGGTCTTCAGCGGCATCCGGCTCGCGATCGCGGCGTCGTTTGCGCCGATCCATGCCGGCAACAACATCAACCAGGGACTGCTCATGGGCGATCACGCCATGCTCGTCCGCCTGCAGGCCGGCGAGAGCGTGCAACTCAGAGAGCTCTACGAGCAACACGATCCGATCACCCGGCTGATCATCCAATGGGGCGGACTGTTCCCGTTCTCGAAAGCGGTCGCGCGTGGAGACGTGGACCTGCCCGTGCCACACAACACGCCGCGGCCGATGACGATGGGGGAAAAGATCCTCGCGCGTCACATGCGCGGCGTCTCGGACGAAGAGCGCTACGTCAAGCCCGGCGACGCGGTCGTCGTCGACGTCGACGGCGGCTACACGCACGAGTTCACGACCGCGCAAGTCCATCACTTCCTCACGCAGGAGTACGGTCCCGAGTACGAGATCGTCAACCCCCAGAAGTTCGCCGTCTTCGAAGACCACCTCATCTACGCGGACGAGGTCGCGAAGATGCGCCCGTTCCTGGACAAAATCCAAATGCTGCGCGACATGCAGCGCACGTTTCAGCGCCACACGTCCTGCCGCGATTTCTCGGCACAGGACAACATCTCGCCCGGCATCTGCCACGAGGTCGCGCGCGAATTCATCATCGATCCGGGCGATTTCATCCAGGCCACCGACAGCCACACCTGCATGGGCGGCGTGAACAACGCGCTGGCTTGGGGCGTCGGCGCGACCGAATACGCGAACCTCGTGCAATCGGGCTTCACGACCGTGGAAGTATCGGAATCGATCCGCTTCGAGCTCACCGGTGAGCTGCGCCCGAACGTCACGGCCAAAGACGTGATGTTGCACATCCTTCTGCAATACGCGAAGCCGCAGATGACGCTCGACCGGATCATGGAATTCACCGGACCGGGACTGCGCACGCTTTCGCTCGACGAGCGCGCGACTCTGGCGAACATGGCCACGGAGTGCTCGGCGCGCACGGCGATCGTCGAGGCGGACGAGAAGACCTTCGAGTGGATCGCGTCGATGCGACCCGATACGGACGTCGCCGCGTTGCGCGCGCGCGCCGTGTCGCCCGATCCCGATGCCGCGTACGCGGGCGGCGTGCTCGTCATCGACCTCTCACAGGTGCAACCGATGGTTGCGCATCCTGGAGATCCGGACCACGGCATCCCTTCCGATCCGACCAACGGAGCGCTGATCGCCGACATCGGAAACGTGAAGATCGACATCGCCTACGCCGGCTCGTGCACCGCGGGCAAGATCGACGATTTTCTTTTCTACCATCAGGTCGCTAAGGAAGCCGTCGACGCGGGACTGCGCGTCGCGGATGGTGTGCAGTTCTTCATCCAGTTCGGATCGCAGGCGGTCGAGAAGTTCGCGCGCGACAACGGTCTCTTGGACACGTTCGAGCGCGCGGGCGCGACGGTGCTCAATCCCGGCTGCGGCGCATGCATCGGCTGCGGTCCGGGCGTGTCTGATACCGGCGAGCAGGTGACGGTCAGCGCGATCAACCGGAACTACAAGGGCCGCTCGGGACCGGGCAAGCTCTGGTTGGCATCGCCGCTAACTGTGGCTGCGTCTGCTTTTACGGGCACGATCACCGCGTACACGCGCGGAATGTTCAGCGCCGAACGGGTCACGCCGGAAGCCAAGTCGCAGATATTGACCCGCAATTGACAGCAGTTTGGCCCACCTTCTGACCCGTCCAAAGGACGAGTTCGTTAACAACTTCGTTACAAATCAACGACTTAGTTCCGTCAGGAAACTTGGCCGCTGGTGTGCTCTTGCCGAGCCCCGCAATCGAATCGTCGAAAGGGGTTTACTGGATGAAAAGGACTCTGCTCTCTCTCCTGGTTCTCGTTCTCGCACTCCCGGTTCTCGCAGGCGGCACCAAGACCGCAAAATTGGTCAGAAAAGCCAAAGAAAGTAAGATCGTGGACCAGTACATCGTCGTCCTTCAAGACCGCGTCGAAGACGTCGATGCGGTGGCCGACGAGCTCATGGCCACGAAGCGCGGCCGCAAGGACCACGTCTACCGCAAGGCGATCAAAGGCTTTTCGGCACGGATGTCGGAGAAGGAAGCGCTCGAGCTGGCCAATGATCCGCGCGTGAAATACGTCGAAGAAGACGGCATCGTCACGATCCAGGCGACGCAGACGAATGCCACCTGGGGTCTGGACCGCGTCGATCAGCTCAATCTGCCGCTGAACCAGACCTACGTCTACAACGCCACCGGCGCGGGCGTGAAGGCATACATCATCGACACGGGCATCAACACGTCCCACAACGACTTCGGCGGCCGCGCCATCAGCGGCCATGATGCGATCGACGGGTCGCTGCCGGCCGCGGACTGCCACGGCCACGGCACACACGTCGCCGGCACGGTCGGCGGCGCAACCTGGGGCGTCGCGAAGGGCGTGACGCTCGTCGCGGTGCGCGTGCTCGACTGCCAGGGCAACGGCACCGACTCCGGCGTCATCGCCGGCATCAACTGGGTCACCACGGATCACGCCGCCGGGCAGCCGGCCGTCGCGAACATGTCCCTCGGCGGCGGCGTCTCACAGGCGCTCGACGACGCGGTGAACGCCAGCATCAACGACGGCGTGACGTATGCGGTGGCCTCCGGCAACGACAACGCCAACGCATGCAATTTCTCGCCTGCGCGCGTGGCCGCGGCGATCACCGTCAACTCCTCGACCTCCACGGACGCCCGTTCGTCGTTCTCGAATTTCGGCACCTGCACCGACATCTTCGCGCCCGGCTCGTCGATCACGTCGGCGTGGTACTCGAGCAACACGGCGACGAACACGATCAGCGGTACGTCGATGGCGACGCCGCATGTCGCGGGCGCCGCTGCGCTCTATCTGCAAGGCAATACCAGCGCATCGCCCGCCACGGTGACCGCGGCGCTCATCAACAACGCGACGCTGAACAAGATCACCAACCCCGGCAGCGGCTCGCCGAACCGCCTGCTCTACACCGGATTCATCGGCGGCGGCGGGACGCCTCCGCCGACGATCTCCAGCTTCTCCCCGACCTCGGGCGGCACGGGCACGAGCGTGGCGATCACCGGCACGAACTTCACCGGCGCTTCGTCGGTGTCGTTCAACAACCAGTCGGCGAGCTTCACAGTGAACAGCTCGACGTCGATCACGGCCTCGGTTCCGAACTGCTCGTCCAGCGGCCAGGTCCGCGTGACGACGGCCGGCGGCACGGCGGTGAGCTCGGGCTCGTTCACCGTCACCGGCTGCGGCGGCGGCTCGGGCCAGCTGCTGCTCAACCCGGGCTTCGAGTCCGGCACCAACGGTCAGTGGACCGCGACCAGCGGCGTCGTCACCAGCTCGCCCAGCAAACCGGCACGGACGGGCACGTGGAAAGCGTGGCTTGGCGGATGGGGCTTTACGCGTACCGACTACGCGTATCAGTCCGTGACCATCCCGGCGAGCGCGAACACGGCGACTCTCACGTTCTGGATCCGCATCGATAGCGACGAGACGACGCCGACGATCCAGTACGACACGTTCCGCGTGCAGATCAGCACGAACGGCGGCGCGTCGTACACGACGCTGGCAACGTACTCGAACCTGAATGAGAACCTGTCCTACGTCCAGAAGACGTTCGACCTCACGGCGTACAAGGGCGCGACGGTGCGCGTCCGCTTCCATTCGACCGAGGATTCGTCGCTGCAGACGTCGTTCGTCGTCGACGACACGGCGCTCAACTACAACTAGTTTCGGATGGGGGGCGGGCTTCCAGCCCGCCCCTGCCGCGGCTTCCAGCCTGGCAGCAACGCGGCGCAAGCGTCACATGCGGCGCTCGACCAGGGCGTCGGGCAGGATGCCCGACGCGGGCGGGCTGGAAGCCCGGCCCTCCTTGTCGCCATCTACGCGCCGGTGGCGCGGCGGCGGGGCGTGATCACGTTTGCGAGATCCTCCGCGAATCGCGCTGCGTCCGCGGACTCGAGCGAAGTGATCGTCACACGGATCGCGGGAGGGCTGGCGATGCGGTAGCGCTCTCCTGCCTTGACGGCCCACCCCGCATGCAGGAGCGCCTGCACGGTCGCGCTCTCCTCGGAGACCGGGATCCACACGTTCAGTCCCGACGCGCCGTGTGCGGCGATTCCGCGTGCGCGGAGCTCGCGGAGAAGCGCGTTGCGGCGCTCGGCGTAGACGCGGCCCGCGCGAGCGGGGGCGCGGTCGCGCCAGAGTGAGACGACCAGGCGCTGCAGGATGTGACTGACCCAGCGGACGCCGAGCGTCTGGCGGCCTTCGACGCGCGCGTGCGTCTGCGCGTCGGCCGCGAGAAGGGCGACGCGCAGGTCGGGTCCCAGGGACTTCGAGACGGAGCGGACGACGGCCCAGCGCTCGCGCGAGCGATCGATGAGTGAAACGTAGTCGGCACCTGCGATGACCCCGGCATGATCGTCCTCGATCAGCACCAGATCATGTCGCGCGGAAAGGATCGCACGCAGCTCGCGGGCGCGCCGCGGCGTCAGCGCGGCACCGGTCGGATTCTGCGCGCGCGGCGTGACGATCAGCGCTTGAGCGGAACGAACGACGCGGCGGAGCTCCGACGGCAGCAGACCTTCATCGTCGAGAGGCACCGGTACGGCGACGAGCGACAGCATGTGCAGCAGATCGAGCACGCCCGTGAAGCACGGATCCTCGACCGCCACGCGATCGCCCGGACGGAGATGCTCGCGCAGCACGCGTTCGATCCCGTCCATCGCGCCGCTCACGACCGACACGTTTTCGGTGGCGATGCCGTTTTCGCGGAACTGCTCGCGCGCGAGCTCGATCAGCCGCCGGTCGTTCAACTCCTCACCGTACAACCGCTGCTCGACCTTGAGCACGGGCAGGCGAGGGAGGAGCGCGGGATCGGGGTTTCCTTCGGCGAGATCGCGCACGTTTCGGGGCAGGGGCACGTTGCGCGGCAGAGCGATCGGCGGCGCCGAACGGACTCGCGTGCCGCGGCGCCCGTCCGCGACGATCAGGCCGCGCTCGCGCAACAGGCGGTACGCCGCCGCGACCGTCGCCGGACTCACTCCCAGGTGCGCGGCCAGCGAGCGCACGGGGGGCAGGAGCTCGCCGGCGCGCAGCTTTCCGCCGGAGACGGCCGACTCCACGGATTGGGCGATGTTGACGGAGCTGTCTCCGTTGAGGTAGTTTTGTACCAGCACGCGTTCACGATTGTACTAGAACAAAATGACGAAAGACAAGCTTACGCCATGACTGCAACCATCCCTGTCACTGACCGGACGAAAGTCCGCCGCCTCGGAAACCGCGGAAACTACGACCGCGAGACGGTTCACGCGATCCTCGACGAGGCGCTGGTCTGCCACGTCGGCTTTGTCGCCGAGGGTGCGCCGGTCGTCATCCCGACGATCCACTGGCGCGAGGACGACACGCTCTACGTGCACGGCTCGGCCGCGAGTCGCATGCTTCGTTCGCTGAAAGACGGAGTCGACACCTGCGTCACGGTGACGCTGGTCGACGGCCTCGTGCTCGCGCGCTCCGCGTTTCATCATTCGATGAACTACCGCTCCGTCGTCGTCTTCGGGAAGGCGCGAGCGGTGGACGGCGACGAGAAGCTGCGCGCGCTGGAGAGCCTGGTCGAGCACGTCGTGCGTGGACGCTCGCAGGAAATCCGTCCGCCGAACGAGCGCGAGCTGCGACAGACGCTCGTGCTCGCGTTGCCGCTCGACGAGGCGTCGGCGAAAATCCGCACGGGAGGCCCGGTCGACGACGAGGAAGATTACGCGTTGCCGGTGTGGGCGGGGGTGGTGCCGCTGAAGCTCACTCCAGGGGAGGCGATTGCGGATGTGGGTGTCGTCGCGGACGCGCCGGAGTACGTGAAGCGATATGCGAGATAGGACATATGGGACTCATAGGACGAATAGACCTATAAGTCCTATACGTCCTATGTGTCCTATACGTCCTCCAGCAGCGCCACCATCTTCTTTCGCGTCGCCTCGTCCGGCAGCGGGCCGCGGGCGGCGCCGAGGTTGTCGCGCAGGTACGCGATCTTGGCCGTACCCGGGATCGCCGAAGTGACGGCGGGATGCGAGACGACGTACTTGAGCGCGAACTGCGCCCAGCTCTCGATTCCCATCTCGCGCGCCCATTCCGGCACCGGCTTGTCGACGAACGGCTTCAGCACGCGGCCGCGTCCGAACGGCAGGTTGATCAGCACGGCGATGCCGCGATCCTTCGCCAGCGGCAGGATGCGGTCGCCTGCGCCGCGGTTGTCGAGCGCGTAGTCGACCTGAATGAAATCGAGCGGTTCGCGCTTCATGATCGCCTCGAGCGCCTCGTACTGGTTGTCGTTCGACGTCGAGATGCCGATGTAGCGCGTCTTCTTTTCGTCCTTCCACTTGCGGATCAGCGGCAGCATCGCGTCGACGCCGGCGAGGTTGTGGATCTGCAGCAGATCGACGCTCGGCATGCGCAGACGCTGCAGCGACGCGTTCATCTCCGCGAGACCGGCCTCCGCGCCGTCGCGTCCCGCGCCGACTTTCGTCGCGATGAACAACTGCTTGCGATTCCCCAGCTCCGCGACGAGATCGCCGACCACCGTCTCCGCCGCGCCATAAGAGGGTGCAGTGTCGACGAGCCGTCCGCCAAGCTTCGGAAGTTCGCGCAGCACCTCCAACAGCGGCGCCCGCTCCTCGGCACTCGTTCCGACGTCGAACCGCCGCGACGTTCCGATGCCGACGATCGGGAGCTCTTCCCCAGACGACGGGATGCGGCGCGTGATCAGATTCCCCTTCGTCTCCGCCCGCAGGCGATCGCACATCAGCGCGACCGCCGCGCCCATGCTGAGCTGCAGAGCGGAGCGCCGGGTGATCATCTCAGCGGCCAAATCATCGTCCACTCCAGGGCGGGACGACGCCGTTCATGCGCGCGTATGCGATCGACTGGCCGAGGTGCTCGTGCAGGTGGCTGAGCATGGTGATGAACACGCCGCGGTTCGTCGTCGGGCTGCCGAACATCTTCACCGGCTTCTCGAGATCCTCGGTTTTGCTCGCGGCGGCGCGCAGATGTTCGAACGAGCGTTTCAGCTCCGCGATCACGTCCGCCTTTTTCGTCACCGTCTGCTCGAGATCGCGCGCGCGATTCGGCGATTCGACGCCGAGGAAGGTGGCCAGAAAGTAATTGCCTCCGGCGATGTGCATGTAGACCTCGCTGATCGAGCGCACGCCGTTCCCCGGACGCCAGGTGAACTTTTCGGCGGGCGTCGACTCGGCGAGCTCGAGGATCTTCTCCTGCACGTCGTCGAGGTTGGCGAGGAACTCGGCGCGGAAGCCGTTGACCGGCGCTGCCGCTCGGGCCGCGTTCTGCTGCGGCGCTTTTGCGTACGCCAGAACAGGGAGCATCAAAGCGATGACGAGAGTTTTCATGAGTTGTCCTGATTCTACTGGCGCTTGACCGAGGCGAGGAGTGAGAAATCGGGTGCGAAGATCACGTTCTTCGGCTTCGCGGGCAGCTTCTGCGTCACGGTCTGCTTCGCTTGCTTGCTCGGGATGAACACGTAACCCTGTTTGTTTCCTTCGAACTCGACCCGCACCGGGATCACGGTGACGAAGCTGTCCGGCACGTCGCGGCGTTCGATGTCGATGGTGAGCAGGAACGCGTCGCCTTCGGGTTTGACGGTGTACTTCCACGTGTACGACGGGATCTCGGCGCGATAGATCCAGGCGTCGAAGAACCAGCCCATGTCGTTGCCGCCGAGGTTGCGCTCCAGCACGCGGCGGAAGTCCTCGGTGCTCGCGGCCTTCCCGTCGTACTCCTGAAGGAAGTCCTTGAGCGTCTTGAAGAACGGCTCGTCGCTGCCGGTGCGCATGCCGATGATCGTGCGGAGCATGTGCACCACCAGCGGACCCTTGTGGTAGGTCTGGATGGTGTAGCCGTACGGGATCTCGTTCGTGCCCGCGCGCCAGCCGTGGCCGATCGGCCCGAGGCGCGCCCGATCGCTCGAGCTCCGCTCGATGAGCCACGGGCGGTTGAACTTCGAGAAGCCGCCGGAGAAGTTGCCTTTGACGATGCCGTCGTAAGAGCGAAGGATCTCTTCGAAGTACTTGTCGCCGCCTTTGACGAAGTCCTTCACGAACAGCATCGCGCAGTACTCGGCGAAGGCCTCGCTGAGCCACTGATCGCGATACGTCTTCCAGCCGACCTTGTGTCCCCACCACGCGTGTGCGACCTCGTGGGCGCGAAACAGCTCCGAAGCGCCGGGATGTTCGGACCCGTAGGTCCATTCGGTCATGTGCAGGAAGCCGTCGAAGGACTGACCGTGGCCGGCGGCGATGCTGGTCACGTAGTACTGCTCGGCGCCGACGTTCGAGCCGAGGAGACCCTGGAAGTACTGCATGCTGTTCGCGACGTCGGCGGCGACGTTGTGCAACTTCTGCGTGTTCGTGAACTGATAGTCAGGGCCGAACGAGAAGATCGGCGGGATGTTGGGTACCGCGACCTTCACCTGCTCGAAGCGGGTGGCCGTCGAGAAGGTGACCATCTTCGTCGGCCAGTCGACGACCCAGATGCTCGTCTCGCTGTCGCCGTTTTCGGTGCGCTTCTCCATGCGTCCCATGGCGCGCAGCTCGTTCTTGCGGCGCACGGTGAGCTCCAGCCGCGCGGTGTGCTTCTGGTCGTACGAGTCGGGCACGGTCGGGTACCACGCGCGACCGGGCGCGTAGTTCGCGGTCTCGAATTCGTACTCGAACCGCACGCGCTGCTTCTCACCGCGCTTCAGAGGCGCGTCGAGGACGACCAGGAACTCGTCGTCGTAGTACTTGTTGTCGATGTCCCTCGAGCGCTTGCCGATGCGGTCGCGGAAGACGGCCAGCGGCGCGCCGCTCTCGGAGAAGGCCTTCACTTCTTTCGCACTCGGCGCGAGCGCGAGCGCGAGTGCCTGTGTCGTTTCGGCGAGACCGGTGAACGTCGCTTCGACGACGTACTTGCCGTAGAGCGTGCGCTGCTTGCTCTCGCCGACGTCGTTCCGTCCCATCTTCGTCAGGTCGGCCTTGACGTCGATGTGATCGAGCGAAACGCGGCGGGTGGTGGCAGCGGGATGTCCGTCCTGCTTGCGCTCTTCGGGACGATCGAGGCTTACCCAAACCTCGGAGCCGACGCCGTTCGTACGAACGAGAGTGATCTCTTCATCGGCGGCGGAGTCGTAGTCGTAGGTCAGCCAGTCGAAGTCGGCGCTTTTCATGTCGGCGACGAACTGCATTGCACCGGGGTTGAGCATGCCCTCGATGACGCGCGCGTCGACGTCTTCGAACAGGTCGACGAGCCAGGCCTCGTGGCGTTTCGACGCCGGTGGATACGGCGCGTACGCCGACGCGCCCTCGGCAGGGAAGAGCTTTGCGACGCTCGAGTCTGAAGTGCGGATCACGAGTTGCGTGAACGGCTGATCGATCGTCTCGAGATCGGCGCGTTTCGCGAAACGGCGAAGCTGCGCGACCTCGTAGCGGTCGGGGATGGTCATGCGGAACTGTCCCTGACCCTCGAAGACGAAGCCGGTGATCGCACCGTCGCCCGCGGGCTCCATCACGCGGAACGTCCCGGAGGTGAGCGTCCACGTTGCGGTGTCGCGGGTGATGGTCACGGGTGCCGCGAGCGGGATCTCCCGCGAGAACTGCCACTTCTGCATGCGGTCGTATTCGGCGCGCGCGTTTTTGGGATCGAGCGCGAACGCGGAGGTGGCGAGAAGGCCGGCGAAGGCGAGGAGAGTGAACCGATGGCGCAAGGACTGGGCTCCTGGAGGGCGATTTTGGACGAGGGCAGAGTAGCACGCCCTCCATGTTGGCCATGCTATAAAGCCCACTCTCAGGAGCCGACATCGAATGGATTTCCGTCAATCCGAAGAGCAGTTGCAGATCGCGCAGATGGTGCGTGATTTCGCGGAGAGCGAGATCAAGCCGCACCTCGCGGAATGGGACGAAGCGCAGCATTTTCCCGTCGATACCTTCAAGCGCGCCGGCGAGCTGGGCATGCTTGGCGTGACCATCCCCGAGGAGTACGGCGGCGCCGGACTGTCGTACGTCGACTACGTGAACGTCATCGAGGAGCTGGGCGTCGTCGACAGCGGCTTCGCGCTCAGCGTCGCCGCGCACAACTCCCTCGGCTCCGGTCACATCTACCTCGCCGGCAACGAAGAGCAGAAGAAGAAGTGGCTTCCGAAGCTCACCACCGGCGAGTGGATCTCCGCGTGGGGCCTCACCGAGCCGGGATCGGGGAGCGATGCCTCAGGCATGCGCACCACGGCCGTCAAAGACGGTGACGAGTGGGTGTTGAACGGCACGAAAAACTTCATCACCAACGCGACCTACGCCGACATCAGCGTCGTGCTCACCGTCACGGACCGCAACGATCAGAAGCGTGGCATCACCGCGTTCGCGGTGGAGAAGGATCGCAAAGGGATCCGGCCCGGCAAGAAAGAGAACAAGCTCGGCATGCGCGTGTCCGACACCGCGGAGTTGGTGCTCGAGGATTGCCGCGTGCCCGATGAGAACCGCCTCGGCGAGATCGGTTACGGCTTCATCGACGCGATGAAGGTGCTCGACGGCGGACGCATCTCCATCGGTGCGCTGGCAGTGGGCATCGCCCGCGGCGCGTTCGAGGCTGCGCGCGATTACTCGAAGCAGCGGCAGGCGTTCGGACAGCCGATCTCGAACTTCCAGGCCATCCAGTTCATGCTCGCCGACATGGCCACGGAGATCGACGCCGCGCGCCTGCTTTGCCATCGCGCGGCGACGGTCAAAGACGCGGGAGAAAAGGTCACGCAGTTCTCGGCGATGGCGAAGCTGTACGCGTCCGAGGTTGCGGTGCGCGCGACGGAGAAAGGCGTGCAGATCTTCGGCGGATACGGCTTCATCAAGGAGTTCCCGGCCGAGAAGTACTACCGCGACGTCAAGCTCTGCACGATCGGCGAAGGAACGAGCGAGATCCAGCGCGTGGTGATCGCGCGGAACTTGCTGGCTGAGAAATAGGAGAGCAATAGGACGAATAGGACCCATAGGACGGATAGGACGAGCAAGCTTGGCCTGTGAGTCCCATACGTCCTATTCGTTCTATTCGCGTTCATGAACCTAAACCTCATCACCCAAGGCATCCTCGCCGGCAAGTCGCGGCCGCTCGCGCAGGCCATCACGCTCGTCGAGTCGCACGACCCGGGCGCGGCGGTGCTGCTCGCGGAGCTCTATCCGGAAACCGGGCGCGCGCGGATCATCGGCATTACCGGCTCGCCCGGCGCCGGGAAGTCGACGCTCGTCGCGGCGATGGCGCGGCACTACCGCGCGCAGGAGAAACGTGTCGGCATCATTGCCGTCGATCCAACCTCTCCCTTTACTGGTGGCGCGATCCTCGGCGACCGCATCCGCATGGCTGATCTCTACACCGATCGCGGCGTCTTCATTCGCTCGATGGCCACGCGCGGTTTTCTCGGCGGCCTGGCCAAGGCCACGAACGACGCGGTCGACATCCTCGATGCCGCGGGCTTCGACGTCGTGCTCGTCGAGACTGTCGGCGTCGGGCAGGACGAGGTGGAAGTCGTGCGCACGGTGCAGACCAACGTGGTCGTGCTCGTGCCCGGCATGGGCGACGACATCCAGGCCATCAAGGCGGGGATCATGGAGATTGGCGACGTCTTCGCCGTGAACAAGGCCGATCGCCCAGGCGCGGACAAGACCGTGACCGAGGTGACGATGATGATGTCGCTCGTCGAGGAGCATGGCGACTGGGTGCCGCCGATCATCAAGACCGTCGCCTCGAAATCGCAGGGGATCGCCGAGCTCGATGAAGCGATCGTGAAGCACTACGAGTACCTCGCCGCATCGGGCGAGCTCGATCGCCGCAATCGCGACCGCGTGCGCATCCGCGTCGAGACGCAGCTCAAGGAGCGCTTCATGGAGCGCCTCATTGGAGAGACGATTCCGCGCGAGCAATACGAAGACCTGATCGAGGATGTCCTGAGCAAGCGCAACAATCCGCATGACGCGGCCGAAGAGGTCCTCGGCCGCGTGCGGTTCTGAGCGCTACACTCTCACCCAGGAGGATTCGCGAATGCGCTCGGTATCCGCCCTGGTGATCCTGTCTCTCCTCGCACTCTCCACTTTCGCACAACAGCAAGCTCGTCCCACGACGCCGCCGGGGCTGCAGCGGTGCTGCACGCCCAAGGCGTACGACGCCACCGGCAAAGTGATCGGCGACCTCATTCGCTGGGACGATCGATTTGCGAGCATTCCGCTCCAGGCGATCGTCCGCTATCCGATCAAAGGCGGCGGCGACGTCGCGCTGCTCGTCGCGCCGGAGTCGATCTCTGGTTTGCAGACGCCGGGCGGAAGCGTCGCGCTCTTCACGACTGCCGACTGCAGCGGCAACACGATGTTCACGCAGCTCGGATGGCCACCTCTGATGAAGCGTTACGCGATGGTGCTGCCGGTCGCGCCGAGCGCCGGCCTCGTCGGCTACGCCGCGACGAACGCGTGGTTGTGGGCGACCGATCCGCTGCCCGTGCGCGTCCATCCGGGCGCGACAGTGTTCCTCGCGCAGTGGGACGGCGGCGCTTGCGTGCCGTATCCGGCGCCGGGCTACACGGTTGCGCCTTCGCCTTTCGGCGGCTTCTGGATGAAGCGCGTCGAGGACCTCTACGCGAAGTACAAACGTCCGTATTACGCGGAGTGAAAGTCGTTAGAATCCGCGCCGCATGAAAAAGACCAGAGACAACGATCAGATGGCGCTCGCGGGGACGGAAGAGGCGGAGATCCTCGGCCGTCTCAGCGAGCGCGTGGAGAAAGCCGTCGGCACGATCCAGGAGCTGCGCCGCGAGCGCGACCAGCTCCGCGCGCGCGTCCAGGAGCTCGAAGCGCGCATGAAGGATCAGGACGAAGCGGCGACGCGGCTCGACACGCTCGAAGAGGAACACGACCGGCTCAAGCGCGAGCGGGGAGAGATCCGCGACCGGATCGAGAACATCCTCGGGAGTCTCGAGGCGCTGGAATAGGACCTATAGGACGAAGAGGACAGATAGGACCTATATGCGTCCTATTCGTCCTACATCTCCGCCAGCAACTTCTCCCGGCACCGTTCCAGCAGCCGCCAGGCCATCCCCTCGTTGAACGAGCTATCGACGAGCAGGACCACGTAGTAGCCGTCCTTCACGTCGTAGCTCAGCACCGCCATCTCGGCGAACTGCAGCTTGAAGCGTTGTGGCTCGCCGGCGCCGGCGTTCGCGCAGAGCGTGCGCAACTGCCCCAGGAAGATGCCCTGGTATGCGCCGAGGATGCGGAGGTTGTGATCGCTGAGGTCGCGGTCGCACACGAGCTCCACGGTCTCGCCCTCGAAGTCGAGGAACAGCGCGGCGAGCGCGCCGTGCGTCGTGACCAGAAGCTCGTCGAGAATCATTCGGAACAAGCGATCACTCCCACATCACCAGATACTTCCGCGCCTCGACCGCCTCGGCCGACTTCGGCGCGAGCGCGATCACGCGCCGCAGATACGACCTCGCGGTGTCGGCCCGTCCCGCCTTCTGGGCCGAGACGCCGAAGCGCAGCAGGGCCACGGTGGAATCGGGATGCACTTTCAGATACTCGAGATACGCGCGGCCCGCGCCCTGCAGATCGCCTCGCCGCTCGCGCAGGATCCCGGCGAACAGCAGCGCCGCGTCGAGATCGTTGTCCAGCTTGATCGCGCGGTCGACCCACGTCTCCGCATCCGGGGCGCGTCCGAGGCGATCGAGCGCGAGGGCGAGGTGATACGCGGCATCCGCGCGGACGAGCGAATGCTCGTCATTCGCGAGCGGCTCGAGGTCGGCGATCGCTTTCGCTATCTGGCCGCCGCGCAGCAGGGCGATGCCGCGATTCAGACGCGCCTGCTCGAGTGTCGCATCGAGCTTCAACGCCTCGTTGAACGACGCGAGGGCCTTCGCCAGGTCTCCCGACATCATCTGCGTGAGGCCGTGCTCGTTCGCGATGGTGGCGGGAGGCCGGTCGCACACTGAGGATGACGACGCTGTAGCTGCGAGAAGGAGAAAGAGGCTCAGGCCGCTCAGGCGGCGCCTCGCACTTGCTCTTCGATCTGGATGTCGCCGCGCTTTACCGCGTTCACGAACGCTTCCACCACGCGCGGGTCGAAGCGCGTGCCGGCGAAGCTCTTGATCTTCTCCACCACGTACCCGATCTCCATCGCCTTCTGGTAGGGACGGTTGGTGGTCATGGCGTCGAACGTATCCGCGATCGCCACGATGCGCGCCTGCACCGGGATCAGCTCGCCTTCGAGGCCGTCGGGATAGCCGCCGCCGCTCCATTTCTCATGGTGATACTTCATCCCGGGGATGATGTCGATGAGCTGCGCCACACCGGACATGATCGCGGCGCCTTTCGCGGGATGCTGTTTCATCACCTCGAACTCGTCCTCGCTGAGCGCGCCGGGCTTGCGGAGGATGCGGTCGTCGATACCGATCTTGCCGACGTCGTGGAGGAGCGCGCTGATGCGCAGGTCGCGCATCTCTTTTTCGGGGAGTCCGAGGTGCTTGCCGATGCCGATCGAGTAACGGGCCACGCGCTCGGAATGGCCGCGCGTGTAGGGGTCCTTCGCGTCGATCGCAGCGGCGAGCATGCGCACGGAGTTGAGAAAGAGAAGGTGATTCTCGTGCGCCGCCTTCTTGAGCTGCTCGATGGCCTTCTCGATCGACGCCGACATGACGTTGAAGTTCGCGGCGAGCTCGCCGATCTCGTTGTGCGTCTTCAGCTCGACCCGCTGCTGGTAATGGCCGCGCGCGATCTCGTGCGTACGCTCCGCGAGCACGCGGATCGGCCGCGCGATACCGGACGCGAACACGACCGCGGCGAGGATCGCGAACAACAGCGCGATCGCCACCCACGTCAGCGTCGCGCGAACCATCTGATCGACGGACGCGAACGCACGCGCCTCCGGCTTCTGCACGATTACGCCGACGTTCGGCGGCGCGGGGGCGACGGTGCCGAGGAGTTTCACGCCCTTGTCCTCGTACGACACCGTGAGACGCTGCGGCGCGCGCGAGAAGTCCTTCACGATCTGAAGGCCGGAGAAGTCGGGATGCTGCACCTCGACCGCCGGCTCGCTGTGCACGAGCACGCGGCCGTCGCGGTCGACGATGAACGCGGTCACGTCGCCTTTGCCTTCTTCGCGGATCCGCTCGACGATGCGGCGCAGGCTCACCAGACCGACCACTGAGCCGATGACGTTCTGCCCGTCGCGCACCGGCACCGCCATCACCATCGCGGGGAGATTCAGGACGGTCACGTGCTGGATGCGTCCCGTGTATTCGGTGCCCTTGATCGCGACGTCGCGCGCGAGGGACATCTCGCGCAGCACCGCCTCATCGAGCTGGGCCGGTACGGCCTCTGCGCCCCGCGCCTCGGCATTGAGGGCGCGAAGGGCGATCAGGTCTCCGTCGGGAGAAAGGTAGTCGGCGATGGCCTGCGTCTGCGCAGCGTACGTGAACGGATCCGTTCCCGCGGGCAGCGCTCTCTTCATTGCCACCAGGCTGCCGCCGATGCTCACGAGCTGCTGGCGGCTGTTCGAAAGGAGATTCTGCAAGTCGGAGGAGATGCTGACGGCGGAGCGGGTGAGATACTTCTTCTCCAGCGTCTCCAGCGCGTCGCGGTTGATGCCGATGAGCGAGTAGTGGGAGACGACGAGCGGCACGACACCCACCAGCGCCATGGCCCCGAGGAGTGTGAAGAGCAGACGCGGGCGGCGGGAGGTCTTTTTGGCCGGAGGCGGGACTGATTCGGACATCTGACGGGATTATAAAGAACGTGTCGCTCGGCCTCTATTTCCATCTTCCGTTCTGCGCGGTGCACTGCACGTACTGCCCGTTCGCGATTTCGACGGATATTGGGCTTCAGAACGCGTACACGGACGCGCTGATCCGGGAGGTCAGGGGCGCCGGGCTTCCAGCCCGGCGGCAATTCGCGTCGGGCAGGATGCCCGCGCCCCCGCGTGTCGACACCGTCTACCTCGGCGGCGGTACGCCGTCGCGTACGAGCCTCGAGAACCTCGAGCGCCTCTTCGCCGCGATTCGCGCGCGCTTCGACGTCGCACCCGACGCGGAGATTTCGATGGAGGCCAACCCCGAGGACGTGAACGCCGACTCGGTCGCCGCGTGGCGCGCGCTCGGCGTGAATCGCATCTCCATCGGCGTGCAGTCCTTTCACGACGACGAATTGAAAGTGATCGGACGCATTCACGACCGCGCGCAGGCGCTCGACGCGGTGCGAGCGGTCGTCGCCACCGGAATGCGCGCGAATTTCGATCTGATCCTCGGACTCCCGCAACAGACCGCGGAGTCGTTTCGCGAAACGCTCGACACTGCGGTCGCTCTCGGCGCGAGTCATCTCTCGCTCTACATGCTCGATCTCGAGGAGCGCACGCCGCTTCAGGTGCAGGCCGCGCGCGGACGCGTCACGCTTCCCGAGGATGATCTCGTCGCCGACCTGTACCTCGAGGCGATCGAGCGCCTCGGATCGGCGGGACTGCATCAGTACGAGATCAGCAACTTCGCGCGCGCGGGCGAGGAGTGCCGCCACAACCTCCGCTACTGGACGCGCTCCGAGTACCTCGGCTTCGGCCTCGCCGCGCACTCGTTCCTTGGCAGTGAACGCTTCGCGAATACGCGCGACATCCGGCGCTATATCGAGCTCTCGCCGGACGCGCGGGACTTCTCCGAGGACCTCGGCGACGTCGAAGTGAACCGCGAGACGATCTTCCTCCAACTGCGCCAGACCTCCGGCATGTGCTATGAAGACCTCGTCGCATTGCGCGGTAAGGAGGGTATCGAATGGATCGAGCGCGGACTTCAGGGCGGATGGCTGCGGAGCGTGGAGGGACGCGTGGCGTTCACCCCTTCCGGTTTTTTGCAAAGCAACGACTTCATCTCGCAATTGTTCTGATGGCGCTCGCGCTGCCGCTTTCGGCGCAGAGCGACATCGACTTCGACCCCGCGATCACCCAGCAGGAGTTCGAGACCTTCTCGCGTCTCGTGGCGCAGGGGATCTACGCCACGCCCGTCGACGCGGCGCGCGCGCGGGGACTCCTCGGATTTGACATCGGAGTCGGCGCCACGGCGATCCCTGTCGAAACGGACTCGACGTACTGGCAGAACGCGGTCTCGGACGATTTCACGATCAGCGATCACGTGGTCGTGCCGCGCGTGATCGTGTCCAAGGGTCTGTCGGTCGCGACGCTCTCGGCGATGTACTCGAAGGTGCCGGACAGCGACATCGCGGTCTGGGGAGCGTCGCTAGACGTTCCGATCATCAGCGGAGGCGTCGTGACGCCCACGCTCGCGCTGCGCGGGTCGTACGCGACGCTGCAGGGCGTCGACGAATTTGATCTCAATACGTACGGGATGGAGGTCTTCCTGTCGAAGGGATTCGGCCCGGTGACGCCGTACGTCGCGGCCGGCCGCGCGCGCAGCGATGCCGAGGGACGGATCACCGACACGATGGTGTTCACGGACGAAGGGGACTCGAACCGCTTCACGGTTGGCGTGAAGCTGTCGCTGCTGCTCCCGAAGATCGTCATCGAGGCGACGCAAGGGGAGGAGCGGAGCTACGCGGCCAAGGTGAGCTTCGGGCTGTAAGAGTTCTCAGTTTATCCCGCGCGTAGACGCGGGATCTTCTGGTGCCCCCGCGATGATCCGCGCCTGAGGCAACGGCCTGCCGGTATCACCGGAGATCCCGCGTCTACGCGCGGGATAAACTGAAGAGAGAGAAAACCTACTTCGCCGGCTTCTTGGCTGGCGCCGTCGTCGCTCCCACCGCGCTCTTGATCGCGTTGACCGTGAAACTTCCGTCCGGGCCGAAACCCATGATCTGTCCGTTCACGACGAACGTCGGAGTCGCGGCGATGCCCAGGCCGAACGCGCGGCTGATGTGATCGAGCAGCGCCTGGCGCTCGCTCTTGGAGTTGTAGATCTTCGACACCGCCGCCCAGTCGACGTCGTTGTCTTCCATCCACTCCTTGACCACGTCGTCGATCTTGCGCTTGCCGATCGCTTCCTGGTTCTTGAACACGTAGTCGACGTACGCCCAGTACTTCGCCGGCGCGACCTTCTGCAGCGCGCGCGCGCCCATCGCCGCCGGGACCGACCACTCGTGATGCTCGAAGAGCGGGAGGTCGACGCGCACGTAATTCATCTTCGCGAGGTTCTGCTGGATGATCGGCTCGATCTTCTCGTGCGCGCGGGCGCAGGTCGGGCATTGGAAGTCGGAGATCTCGAGGACCTCGACCTTGGCTTCCGCGTTGCCGCGGCGCGCGGCGTTCGCGGCGCCGAGGGTCTCGCGGAGCGTTTTCGCGGGATCGGAGTTCAACGACCCGCGGAAGCCGACGATGAGGAACTGCTCGCCGGCGTCGATGAAGCCGTTGTACGAGAACGCGCCGTATGGCGTCAGCCGGCTGATGGCCACGGCCCTGAGACCGTCCGCGAGCGGGAACGGTGCGATGTTCGCCGTGTAAGGCTTGCCGAGAAGGCGTGAGGCTTCCTGGGTGACCCGCGCCGCGATGGGACGCTTGTCATTGGGCAGCGGGATCACCGAGCCGATCAACACCTGCTGTGAGTTCGGCGAGTGAAGCAGGTACTTCCGCGCGCCGCAGGTATCGTCCGAGCTGTTCAGTGTCACGAGGTACGATTTGAAATTCGCGGGGCCCGCGGCGGTCATCGGCTCGACCGTGATCGCAGCAGCGGGACAACGCGGGAGAACCTTAGCGGCGTAGGCCCTGAGGTTTGCGTGTGGATCTCGACTCTGGGCCTGTACGGCGGAGGCCCCTGAGAACGTAACGGTGAGCGCGATGGCGAAGAGGACGCGTTTCATTACTGCGCGTTAACCGTCCGATAGCCGCGTTCAATCCACCCCTTGAGTCCGCCGGAGATGTGAACTACGTTTCGGAAGCCGGCGAGAGTCAGAAGGCGGGCCGCGACGGCGCCATCGGCGTCGCCGTCGCCGTACACGAGCACGGTCTGGTTCTGATACGGCAGGAGCTCGGGCAACTGCTGCTCGATGGTCTCGAACGGGACGCTCAGCGCGCCCGCAATGTAACCCTCGGGGCCGCGGAACGTCTCTTCGCGGCGGATGTCGAGCAGCACGACCTGACGCGAGTCGAGGATCATCTCGTTGGCAACCTGCGGCGAAACCTCGGCGTAGCCGCCGGAGGTCATGGAAACGCCGACGGTCCTGCAGGCGGCGACGAGAAGCCACAGAACGGCGAGTGTCTTTTTCATAAAACCTCGAGCTCGAATTCCGCCCGCACCTCGCCGACGGGCGTGCCGGAGTGGTTGCGGAGCGGCCAGTGACGAAACGGCTGCAGTTCGGGACGCGCGTCGAGGTCGAGGCCGAGGAGCTCGAGGAGGCGGAGGATCACCGGGTTGCGTCCGCGTTCCATCGAGCCGTCGTCGATCTTCAGCGCGACGCCGACCGCGACATCATCCGCGAGGCGGAGCCTGTCGGTCAATTCTCCGCAGAGAGAAGGAGCGAGCGCCATTGCGTAGAAGCCTTCCGCCCCTTCCTTCGCCAGCAGCTCGCCGCCGAACGCGGCCATGAGCGGCGTGGTCATGCTCCAGCTGCCGGCGACGTAGTGCGGGAACGTGGTCATCGCTTCCACGACGGCCGTGCCGCTCTCTGCGTAACGTTCGATCGCGCCCGCCATGAGCCGCGCGTACGCGAGCGCGGCGCGGTGCAGGCTCAGGAAAAACGCGGGAACGCCGCAGCCGTCGATGGCCATCGGCACGTCGTCGGACTCGACGTCGGCGAAGTCGGCGAGCGTGGAGCGCATCAGCCCCTGAATCGGATGATCGGGATCGATGTACCGCGAGCTCGGGACGTCCATCACCTGCGTTGCGAGGAGCATCCCCGCGTGTTTTCCGCTGCAGTTGTTGTGCAGCGGCGACGGCGCCTCGCCGGATGCGCGAAGGTCCGCCGCGGATTTTTCGTCGTACGGAAAATGCGCGCCGCAGAGGAGGTCTTCCTCGTCGAACTCACCCTTGCGCAGCAGCGCCGCGGCCGTCGCGACGTGCACCGGCTCGCCACCATGCGACGCGCAAGTGAGCGCGATCTCTTCCTGCGTCAGCTCGTACTCCTCGAGTCCGCCGTACTCGAGCAGCGGGATCCCTTGAAACGGCTTCGCCGCGCTGCGCAGGCAGGTGCGGGTCGCCGGATCTCCCGCAAATGCCAGCAACTTCCCGCGGGAATCGACAACGGCGATCGAGCCGCGGTGGACGGACTCGAGGTGCGTGCCGCGGTAGACGCGCGTGAGGGGAATCGACATTGCGGGACGAGTGTAATGTACGGCATGCAACGAATCCCCTTGTTTGCGGGCGTCTTCGCGGCCCTCTTCCTCGCGCTCGGCGCCGCCGCCGACACGCTTCCACCCGCGGAGCGGCGGAAGATCGAGTCGCTGCTCGCCGCGGTCGAGAGACTTCCCGACGCCGTCTTCGTGCGCAACGGCAAGAGCTACCCGCCGCGCTCAGCGGCGAAGTTCCTCCGCGCGAAGTGGGACGATCGCGCCGCGGACGTGCGCAACGCGGACGAGTTCATCACGAAAGTAGCGACCCGCTCATCGACGACGGGCAAGCCGTACCTCGTGCGGTATGCGGATGGGCGGGAGGTGGAGACAGCGGTGTTTTTGCGGGAGAAGTTGGCGAAGTTCAAGTGAAGAATGCAATCGAGAAAAGTAGGGCGCGGCTTTAGCCCGTCTCCCCACAGAAGCGTGCCGCTCCGTTCAGGCAGTCTCGATCCTTGCGAGACGCCGTTCGAGGAGGAACGGGCCTCCGGGCACGATCGCGGCGACGAGTCCGGCGGCGGCGAGGCCGATGCTGATCGGGACCTTCGCGATCGCAATCAGCAGCATGATGACGAGTGCGACGAACAGAAAACCGTGAATCGACCCGGCCACGGTCACGGCGAGCGGCATGCCGGCGAAGTATTTGAGCGGCATCGCGACGAAGAACAGTACGAGCGTCGAGACGCCTTCGACGATAGCGAGCTGTCGTAACGCGCGGACGAAGGCCACGGGGCGCATCACCGCGGAACCGCCAGCGTCTTGTCGATCACGCCCGTCACTCCGCTCTGCAGATTGAGCGGGAGATGGCCGACGTCGCCGACCGAGATCACTTTGAAGCGGCCGTCCGGCTCGACCAGGATCTCGGTGATGCTCGCATGCGCGACGGACATCTCCAGCCAGGCTTCGGGATCGACACCCAGCGCGCGGACCACGAGAGAGCGAATGACGTTGCCGTGAGCGACGAAAAGCTCTCGACGCGTGCGACCCGCCGCAGCCACGAAGCGTTGCGTGAACAATGCGTCGAGTCGGGCCTTGCACGCGGCCATCGATTCCGCGGTCTCGTTCCTGGTGATCTCCTTCCGGCGCGTGGGCGGCGTGCACTCTGCGAGCTCCGGAACGATCTCGAGCGATCCGTTCGACACCTCGGACGCAATGACCCGCGCGGTGTCGTGCGCGCGCGTCATCGGACTGGAAAGCACCGCGTCGAATTTCCCCGTAGCGGCAAGGCGGCTCGCTGCCAGTTTCGCCTGCGCCACGCCCACCGGGAGCAGCCCCGGTCCCGGAGACGAATCCGCAGGGTCAGCCTGATACGCGCCGTGGCGGACCAGGATGATCGTGCGGGCCATGGGTGGACCGTCGACTGGTGTTTGTGCAAGCGCCGAAGGCACGATCCCGAGGAGCGCGACCACGAGAAACCGAAGAAACCTCGTCATGGCGGCCATCTTAGTTGCGAACCGGCACGGCGTTCGGGCGTATCTAAGGATGTGGCGTTTCATGACATCGAGCGCGAGCGGCAGACGCAGGGCGGGATCCGCCTGCGAGTCAGCAATTGCGCGCCGTATGCGTCGACGCCTCCGCACGCGCACGAGCGTCCTTTCGTCTGCCTGATTCTCGGCGGGGTGAGTGTGCAGCGCGCCGGAACGCGCGAGCTCACCCGCGAGCGTGGCCGCGCGTACTTTTATCCCGCGAACGAAGTGCAGAGCGAGCGTTTCGGAGCGGTGGGCGGACGGATCTTCGCGTTCGAGCTCGCCGAGTTGGACCGCCTCCCGAACGTTTCGTTCGAGCTCTCCGGGCCACCCGCGCTCTTCGCGCGCCGCTGCTGGACCGGTGGCGACGATCTCGACGTCGACGAGGCCGCGGCGTCGCTGACGGGCATGTTGAGCCGAGAGCGCGAAGACGGATTGCGCTGGATGCACGTGGCCCGCGACTACCTGCACGCGCATTTCGCGGAGAAGCTCACGCTGCGCAACATCGCCGACGCCGCGGGCGTGCATACCGTTCACCTCTGCCGCACGTTCCCGCGCCGCTTCGGCACGACGGTGGGCGAGTATCTACGCGCGCTGCGCGTCGACGCTGCCGCGCGCCGTCTCGCGGTAGCGGAACAGCCGATCGCGGCGATCGCCCTTGAAGCCGGCTTCGACTCGCAGTCGCATCTCACGCGCCACTTCCGCGCGCGCCTGGGCGTCACCCCGGCCGTCTACCGCGCGCGTTGCGTTTGGTTAATCCGGTGACAGACGCCGCCGCGCTTGCGGACCTACCTTGTCCGTGATGAGACTCCTCCTCGCTGCGATTCTGTGCGCTGCTTCCGTGAGCGCCGCCCCCATCGCCTGGAAACCATTCGCCCTTCCGTCCGGCGCGCCGCCTCGATTGCAGGCGCAGCTTGGACACCTCACCGTACCGCTGCGCCGCGATCGTCCCGACGGCGGATCCGTCGAACTGGCGTTCGTGCGTCTGAGCGCGGGCGGCACGGGCGCGCCCATCGTCTACCTCGCCGGCGGTCCGGGCGGCTCCGGCATCGGCGCGGCGCGCAACCCGTACGCGATTCCGACGCTGGCGCGACTGGCAGAACTGGGCGACGTGATCCTGCTCGATCAGCGCGGCATCGGCGCTTCGACGCCACGGCCGGTTTGTCCGCCGACGCCAATCGACCCGCAGCGGTATTTCGACAGCGCAGCGGTGATGCTGCCGCGCGTCGTCGCCGCCGCGCGCGCGTGCGCCGAGCAGTGGACCGCGAAAGGTCTCGACCTCGCGGGCTTCACGGTCCGCGAGAGTGCGGCCGACGTCGAGGACCTCCGCAGAGCTCTCGGAGTGCCGAAGGTCGGTCTCCTCGGCCACAGCTACGGCACCTACCTCGGCCTTGCCGTCATTCGTGAGTACGGCCGCAGCATCGAGCGTGCGGCTTTCATCTCGACTGCCGGTCCGAATCACATGCGCAAGCTGCCGCTCGTGCTCGACGCACAACTGGCAAAGCTGTCGATGCTGGCCGGCACCGACATGACCGCGTCCCTGCGCCGCGTGCTGACGAAGCTCGAACGCGAGCCGATCGCCGTGAAGATCACCGATCGCGCGCGCAAGGAAGAAATCGAAGTGCGCATCGGCCCCGACGCGTTGCGGCGGATCCTCGTGCTCGACATCGGCGACGGCAACGATTTCCCCGTCTTTCCCGCGCTGCTGACGACGATCGAGCGCGGCGATCCGTCGATCCTGACGTGGTTCGTCGAGAAGCGCTACAACCAGGCCGTCGATGGCGGCGTCGACCTGATGGTGTACGGCATGCGCTGTTCCGGCGGTGCGACGGAGCTGCGCGACCGGCAGATCGCGCTCGAAGCCGAACGCTCGATCTTCGGGAATGCGCAGAACGGCGCCTATCCCGACGTCTGCTTCGCGCTGCCGCCGCACGATCCCGGCGATGCCTTCCGCTCCGCGATCTTCTCCGAAGTGCCGGTGCTGTTCCTCAGCGGCACGCTCGACAGCAATACGCCGCCGTATCAGGCCGAGGAGCTGCGGTGGACGATGCCGAGCTCGACCCATCTCATCGTGACGAATGCCGGCCACGAAGACCTCGAGCCGAATCCGGAAGTGCAGGCCGTGATTGCGGAGTACTTCGCCGGCAAGGACGTGTCCGCGCGCCGCATCGCGCTTCCGACGCCCGTTTTTCGCAGCGTTGAAGAAGCGAAGCGCGAGCGGAGGCGTTAGCCGGCACGGCCGGCTGCGCTGGTTGGCCTAGCCTTGGGCACGTGCGGTCGCTCCGAGGCAAACTTCTGCCGGGTGCGCCGCTACGCTCCCAGGATCTCGTCCACGATCCGCAGGTGATGGTTCGTGTGAACCACGATGAACCGAAGCGCCTGCGAGGGCGTGAGGCTGCGGAACAACGGGTGGGGGACGATCGGCAATTGCGACGCGCTGAGGGCGTCCAGAGGCAAAGCATCGAGCGCCTGCTCCAGACGGCCGAGCGCCTCTTCGATGTGAGCACCCGTGCAGACCGCGCCCCTCAGTCGCTCCGGCGCATTTCCGCGTCCACGCGGGATCCATCCCAGCAGCAGGATTACGCAGCCCATCAGGTTGATCCCTCGGGGCGAAGGCTTGGCGCTTGCGTCGCCGAGCCGGCGCACGACCGACATCGACACCTTGTACGTGTGGTCGAGGTGCTCCGCGGGCGACCACCCGGAGATACGCTCCTGCCGCGTGCAGAGCTGCGCCTCGGTCGAGCGCGCCAGCGTTCGCATGCGCTCGATCTGCGTGTGGATCTGTTCGAGGGTCTGTTGCGTCAAGCGCGGGCCGGCGCGCCGCTTTCGGCGCCGACGGCTTCTTCCTCGGTGCTATAGATCTTGAAGACCGCGTCGAGCTTAGCCAGTTTGAGCAGCTTCAGGATGCGCTCGGACGGGTTGACGAGGATGAGCTTGCGATTCTGGTTCGTGAACTTGCCGAGGTAGCCGACCAGCTCGCCGATGCCGGTGGAGTCGATGTAGTCGATCTTCGTGAAGTCGATGATCACGTTCGTGCTCTCGTTCTTGAGCACGTTCTCCAGCGCGGAGGAGAAGAACTCGGCGCTCTCGCCGAGCTTGATGAGACCTTCCACGTACAGAATCGTGAAATTGTCCAGGTGCTTCTTTTCTACGATCACAGATCCTCCGAGCCGAGTTCACGCGTAGCGTAGCAAACGGACTGCCACGACGGCATTCATTCCTCCAAATCCGAACGAATTGGAGAGGAACGCCTCGGCGTGCGTCTCGCGCGGCTCGTTCGGGA
Organism: Thermoanaerobaculia bacterium; assembly: GCA_035999335.1. GTDB lineage: Bacteria > Acidobacteriota > Thermoanaerobaculia > Gp7-AA8 > Gp7-AA8 > QHVT01. The sequence continues at coordinate 56,415 of DASYGV010000075.1, forward strand.
CGTAGTCGAGATCGCACTGCGGGTCACGCTCGACGAGGTTGATGGTCGGCGGAAGGAAGCCATCGCGCAGCGCGAGGATCGACGAGGCGATCTCGATCGCGCCCGACGCCCCCATCGCGTGTCCGTGCAGCGACTTGGTCGAGCTGACCGGAGGAACATGCGCGCCGAAGACCTCCTTGATCGCCGCGGTCTCGGTCGGGTCGTTCGCGCGCGTCCCGGTACCGTGCGCGTTGATGTATCCAACATCCTCGGCGTTCATGCGCGCATCGGCGAGCGCCAATCGCATCGCGCGTGTCGCGCCGTCGGCCGAAGGGTCGGTGACGTGTCCCGCATCGCTGGTCGCGCCGGATCCTGCGACCTCGCCGAGGATCTCGACGCCTCGCCGCTGCGCGTTCTCGAGCGATTCGAGCACGAATACCGCGGCGCCCTCGGCGAGCACGAGCCCTTTGCGGTCCGCGCTGAACGGACGGCACGCTTCTTCCGGATGCTCGTTGTCGATCGCGAGGACGCGCAGCGCTTCCCACGCCTTCACGATGCCGTTCGTCAGCGGCGCATCGGCACCGCCGGCAAAGACGGCATCGGCCTGACCGGTGCGGATCGCCTGTGCGGCGAGGCCGATCGCATGCGCGGACGACGCGCACGCCGAAACGACTGCGTACGAAACGCCCTTCGCGTTCAGCTTCGCCGACACGGCCGACGACGCGGCGTTGTACATCGAGGTCGGAATGCCGAGGGGATGGATGCGGCCGTTTTCCGCGTAGAGGCGGCGGTAGTTGGCGTCGAGCGTCTCGCAGCCGCCGAGACCTGTGCCGATGAGCACCCCGACGCGCTCGGGTGCGAGGCCGAGATCGCCCGCCTGCGCCGCCGCTTCTTCCGCGGCGATGAGCGCGAAGCGCGAGAAGCGGTCATGGCCTCGATGCTCGCCGTCGTGAGCGTCGGGCGGCACTTCTCCCGCGATGCGGCAGTTGAGCTGCGAGGCGTCGATGCTCGTGATCGCGCGAACGCCGCTGCGCGCGTTGCGGAGTGCGTCGAGCGCGACGGCTTTGCCGCGGCCGAAGGGGGAGATGAGACCGAGACCGGTGATGACGACCTTGCGCTGCGCGCCGAGTGATGAATGATGAGAGATGAGCGATGAGCCCCGCCCGCCCGGTTCATCGTTCATCGTTCATCGCTCATCGTTCTTTTGCCGATGATGTCGATCAGATCGCTGAACGTGCGTACCGCGCGAGCCTCATCGTCCGGGATCGAGATCCGGAACTGCTCTTCGATGGCGAAGAGGATCGTCAGCGAGTCGAGCGAGTCGATGCCGGCGTCGGCGAGCACGGTCTCCGGCTTCAGCAACTCTTCCGCGACGTTCTTCTCCTGCCGGACGATTGCGATCAGCTTCTCTTCGATCTCGCCGCGCGTCACGGCCCGTATCATAGCAGCGTGTTTCGGTGGCTCTATCCGGCGTGGATTCTCGTCTGCGCGATCCTCTTCTTCGCCCTCGGCGGCCTCGACGATCCGTCGCGTCCGAAGGGACGCATCCTCTCGATCGAGGCCGGGCAGCGCGCGCGGACGATCGCGAACGAGCGCGGCCTGCGTGACTACGAGGTCGTGCACGTCGCGCGCGCACGCAAAAACGAAGGCGCGGTCGAAGACCGCTGGATCGTGCTGCTCGACCGCGTTCCGCACACGCGATTGCGCGAGGCGGTCGTCGTCGAACTGCGAGTCGACGATGGCCGGCTGCTGCGCATCAGACGAGCGATGAGCGATGAACGATGAGCGATGAACCGGTATCATGCTGGCTCATCGCTCATCGCTCATCTCTCATCGCTCGCCTATGCGCCCCGTGACCAAACTCACCCCCATGCTCGAGCAGTATTTCGAGATCAAACGGCAGGTGCCGGATGCGATCTTGTTCTACCGCCTCGGCGACTTCTACGAGATGTTCTTCGAGGACGCGGAGAAGGCCGCGCCGCTGCTCGACCTCGTCCTGACCGCGCGCAACAAAGGGCAGGAGTACGAGACGCCGATGTGCGGCGTGCCGTACCACGCGGCCGACGGCTACATCGCGAAGCTGATCCGTCACGGACTGCGCGTCGCAATCTGCGATCAGACCGAAGACGCGGCGCAGGCGAAAGGGCTCGTGCGGCGCGAGATCGTGCGCGTCGTGACTCCCGGGACGGCGACCGAGGCGCACATCGTCGAGCGCGAGAACTGCTATCTCGTTTCGCTCGTGCCGGCGGCGGATACGGTCGGCGCTGCTTATCTCGATGTCTCCACGGGCGACTTCTTCGTCACCGAATACGCGTCGCTCTCCGACGCACGGCTGTACGACGACATGGCTCGGTTCGCGCCGCGCGAAGCGATCGTGCCGAAGGAGACGCAGACCAACGGCGCGCTCACGATTCCGATCACCGCGCTCGAGCCGTCTTTATTCGAGGTAACCGGCTCACACGAGTACCTGTCGAAACACTTCGGGACGCAGTCGCTCCGCGGCTTCGGACTCGAAGACGGCGACGCGCGCATCGGCGCGGCGGGCGGCGCGCTGCGCTACGCCAGCGCGAGCCACAAGCGTTCCCTCGAGCACGTGCGCGCGCTGCGCGTCGACAACGACGCGGACTACCTGCAACTCGACGCCGCGACGCTCGCAAACCTCGAAGTGTGCGAGTCGCGCGACGGCGCGCGTCCGCGAGCAACGCTCTGGGCCGTGATCAACGCGACGCGCTCGGCGATGGGGACGCGCACCCTCCGCCGCTGGCTCACGCGGCCCCTCAAAAGCACGTCCGCGATCTTCGATCGCCATGACGCCGTGGAGGAGCTGACGCGCTCTCGCGCGATCCTCGAGCAGATGACCGCGCGATTGCAGAAGATCGCGGACCTGGAACGCGTCGCGTCGCGGATCACGCTACGAACCGCGACGCCGCGCGAGTGCCTCACGCTCGCGGATTCGATGTTCGCCGTCGAAGAACTGCGCGACGTCATGGGTCCGCTGCAGGGGCCGCTCCTCGGAACGCTGCGTTCTTCGTTGCTCGTTCCTCGTTGCTCGGACGCCGAGGCGACGATCGTCGATCTCATCGTGAAAACCATCCACCCCAATCCAGCCGTCTTGGTTCGCGACGGCGGCGTCATCGCCGACGGCGTGGATCGGGAGCTCGACCAGCTCCGCTCCATCGCCCGCGACTCGAAGACGATCCTCCTCGAGATCGAAGCCCGTGAGAAAGAGCGTACCGGCATCTCATCGCTGAAGATCCGTTTCAACTCCGTCTTCGGCTACTACATCGAAGTCTCGAAATCGAACCTCGCCAAGGTGCCGCTGGATTACATCCGCAAGCAGACGCTCGCGAACGCCGAGCGCTTCATCACACCCGATCTCAAGGAGCTCGAAGAAAAGATCGTCGGCGCGGAGGAGAAGGCGATCTCGATCGAGCTGCGCCTCTACGACGAGCTGCTCGCCGCCGTCGGGCAGGTGAGCCCCGCGATCCTGGCCACGGCCCGCGCGGTCGGGGACGTGGACGCGCTCTCGTCGCTGGCGACGGTCGCGGTCCGCAACCGTTTCGTCCGCGCGCAGATCAGCGAAGAGGCGGAGATCGAAATCGACGACGGACGCCATCCGGTCATCGAACAGATCACCTCCGAGCGCTTCATCCCGAACCACACGCGCATCCGCCGCGAAGAGAACGGCATCCAGATCATCACTGGCCCGAACATGGGCGGCAAGTCGACGTACCTCCGCCAGGTCGCGTTGATCGTGCTCCTCAACCAGGCTGGCTCGTTCGTCCCCGCCGCAAAAGCGCGCCTCGGCATCTTCGACCGCATTTTCACGCGCGTGGGCGCGTCCGATCAGCTCGCGCGCGGGGAGTCGACGTTCATGGTCGAGATGCACGAGACCGCGAACATCCTCAACAACGCCACCGACCGATCTCTGATCATCCTGGACGAAGTCGGGCGCGGGACGGCTACGTTCGACGGCCTCTCGCTCGCGTGGGCGATCATCGAGTACCTCCACGACAACCCCGTGCGCAGCGGCATCACTCTCTTCGCCACCCACTATCACGAGGTCACGGATCTCGCGAAGACGAAGGCGCGCGTGGCGAACTTCAACGTCGCGGTGAAGGAGTGGAACGAGCAGATCATCTTCCTCCGCAAGGTCGTCGAAGGCGCCGCCGACAAGAGTTACGGCATCCAGGTCGCCAAGCTCGCCGGCATCCCGCACTCCGTCATCGACCGCGCCCGCGAGATCCTCGAGACGCTCGAGCGGAAGGAACGCGACGTCGTGGAGGAAACGCGCCGCCGCGGTCCGGGGACGAAACAGCTCGGCCTGTTCTCGTCGAAGGAGCAGGGGATCGTCGACGCCATCCGCGATGTGGATCTGGATACGCTGTCGCCGCGGGATGCGTTGAATGTGCTGTACGAGCTGAAGCAGAAGCTGGAGTAGGACGAATAGGACCTATAGGACGAATAGGACACATATTCGTCCTATTCGTCCTATCAGTCCTATTCGTCCTATCATCGCCCGCGAATGACCTCGGATCTCTTCGGCATCGGCCTGGCCGGCAAACAACTCTCCGCGCTCGAACGACGCATCCTCTCCGAATCGAGTCCTTACGCCGTCGTTCTCTTCGGCCGCAACATCGACAGCGCGGAGCACCTGCGAGAGCTCGTGGCCGAGGTGAAGAGCGCGGCGAAGGTGCCACCGCTGTTCATGATCGATCAGGAGGGCGGGCGCGTCGATCGGTTGCGGCACATCATTCCGGGGCTGCCGAGCGCGCAGGGATTCGAAGAAGGCGAGCGGCCCTCGGAGCTCTCCGAGCGGCTCGGACGCGTCATCGGCACGGCGCTGCGCCACTTCGACATCGAGATCGACCTCGCGCCCGTCGTCGACATCCGCGGCGACGTCGCGCCGAAAGGACTCGAGCGGCGCACGTTCGGAAGCGATCCCGAGACCGTCGTCGAGCTGGCCGGCGCGTTCATGCGCGGCCTGCACGCGAGCGGCGTCGCTGCATGTCTCAAGCACTGGCCGGGCATCGGCCTCGGCTTGGGGAATCCGCACTACGGCGCGACGATCATCGACGTTCCGGTCGCGCAGCTCATCGAGCGCGATCTCGTCCCGTACCAGCGTCTCGCCAACGAAGCCGGCGGGGTCATGATCGGCCACGGAACCTATCCGCAGATCGACGAGCCTGATCTCCCGGCCACCCTCAGCCGGCGCATGACCACCGATCTGCTGCGCAACTTCCTCGGCTTCGACGGCGTCGCCATCAGCGACGACATGGAGATGCACGCCGTCTCCGACCTCGGCTCGTACGAAGAGCTCAGCGAGCGAGCGCTGATGGCCGGCAACGACGCGATCCTCTTCTGCAGCCACGTTGAACGCGTCCCTGATCTCCAGGCTCATCTCGCGCGCCGCGTCGCCGAAGATGCGAACGTGCGGGCGCGCTTCGAAGAGGCGGCGGAGCGCTGCGAGCGCTATCGCGCGCATTGCGAGCGCCTTCGGGCCGCCGCGCCGCCGGTTGTGTCGTTCAACGACGTGCTCGACGAAACGGCTCGCTTCGTCGAAGAGTTCGAGCGGACGCGCGAGCACCGCGAGATCGTCATTCCCGACGTCGATCGCCGGAAAAACGATCGGAAGCCGCGGACCGGACGGGAGGAGTGGACGTAGCGGGGATAAACTGTAGGGCAAGCAGGCCAACCCATGCGCATCGCAACCATCTGCGCGCTCGCCATCACGGTGAGCGCGAGCGCCGCCATTCCCACTTCGGAGCGCGAGGCGCTCGTCGCGCTGTACCAGTCGACGAACGGCAACGCGTGGACGAACAAGACCAACTGGCTCGGCGCGGCGGGGACCGAGTGCACGTGGTACGGCGTCACGTGCGACGAGGCGCAGGCGCACGTCGAGCGACTCGACCTCTATCAGAACAATCTCGACGGCACGCTGCCGTCCGATCTGCGCAAGCTCACCGCGCTCCACAACGCGCAACTCTGGCAGAACAATCTTCGCGGCGCGCTTCCGTCCCAGATCAGCGAGCTGTCGCAGCTCGAAGTCTTTTCCGCGCAGAACAATCACTTCAGCGGCACGATCCCCGCCGCGTGGGGCGCGCTGAAGAAGCTCACCGAGCTCGGACTCGACGGCAACGAGCTCAAGGGACCGCTCCCCGTGCAACTCGGCGACATGAGCGGCCTCGAACAGCTCCTGCTCGCGTACAACGCGATCACCGGAACGATCCCGAAAGAGCTCGGGAATCTCACCAACCTCCAGTCCCTCTCGATGAACGTGAACTTCCTCGGCGGCACGATCCCGAAGGAGCTAGGCTCGCTCCGCAAGCTGGCGGTGCTCGACCTCGATAACAACGACCTGACCGGCGCGATCCCGGCGGAGCTGGGAAATCTCTCGGCCATCGTCGATCTCGATCTCGCGAACAACGCGCTCACCGGCGGCATCCCCGCGGCGCTCGGCAAACTGAAGACGCTCGATCGTCTCGAGCTGAGCAACAACCCCCTCGGCGGCACGATCTCTAAAGAGCTCGGCGATCTTCCCGCGATCCGCTATCTCACTCTCGCCGATGCGCAGCTCACCGGCGCGATCCCTACGCAGATCTGGGACCTCGAGACTCTCGAAGAATTGCAGCTCGGCGGCAACGCGCTGACCGGAACGATTCCCGCCGACGTCGCGAACCTGAAGAATCTGCAGGTCCTCGGCCTGTACGGAAATGATCTCGACGGCACGATCCAGATCGCCATCGCGAACATCGCGCCGCTGCGCTCTCTCGAGTTGGGAGGCAATGCGTTTACGGGCGGAATCCCTCCCGACCTCGCGAAGCTCACGAACCTCACTTGGATGGATCTCTCCGGAAACGCGCTCACCGGCGCGATCCCGTACCAGCTCGGATCTCTCACGAATCTCGAATTTCTATCGGTCTACGACAACCAACTGAGTGGCGCGATCCCCGCGGAGCTCGGTCAGCTCACGAAGCTGACTGACCTCTCCATCGGAGCCAATCGCCTCAGCGGCACGATCCCCGACGCGCTGCGCAATCTGACGGCGCTCGACGAGTTCATCGCGAGTAGCAATCAGCTGACGGGCACGATCCCTCCGTGGATCGGCGAGTGGACGGTGCTGTCCTATTTGTCCCTCGGTGCGAATCGTCTGCGCGGCACGGTTCCTCCGGGTCTGTCGACGCTCGAGAACCTCGTGATTCTCGACCTCGAGGACAACGAGCTGTCCGGCGCGTTGCCCGATCTGTCGCGGATGGCGAATCTCGCGCAGCTCGAGCTGAACCAAAACCGATTCACCGGGACGATTCCGGCGAGCTACGGCTCGCTCTCGAAGGTCGCGTACTTCACCCTCGGCAGTAACGCGCTGACGGGCGCGATCCCGAAAGAGCTCGGCGGCCTGACGGCGGTCGAGTTCTTCGACCTGGCGAACAACTCCCTCGACGGCACGATCCCGCCGGAGCTCGGCAATCTGCCGAACTGCTACAACATCTCGCTCGGGGCCAACCGCCTCGGCGGAACGATTCCGAAGGGGCTCGGCAATCTCCCGAGCCTGCAGTATCTCGGTCTCGCCTTCAACGCGCTGCGCGGTCCGATCCCGAAAGAGCTCACCAAGCTGACGAAGCTCGAAGACAGGGGCTCCAACTTCGGATGGAACGCGCTCTTCACCACCGACTCGGCGGTAAAGGCCTTCATCAACAAGAAGCAGGACGGCGGCGATTTCGAGGAGACGCAGACCGTTACCCCCACGAACGCGAAGGTCACGCAGATGACCGATCGCAGCGCGACGCTGACGTGGACGCCGATCCGCTACACCTACGACCCGGGCGGCTACCAGGTGATCGTGAGGAAGTCCCCGGGCGGCGAGCCCGTGGCGGTGGCGACGACGAGATCGACGGGAGACGACACGATCACCGTGCGCAGGCTCGATCCGTCGACCCAGTACTTCTTCACCGTCTCGACCGTCACGCATCCGTTCGATGCGCAGAAGAACCTCATCGTCAGCGATCCAACCCAGACGATCTCCGCGTCGACGGGCCAGCGCGTGATCGCGCCGCCGGAAGTCGTGGTCGTCGAACAGCCGACGGGCATGGTTCAGATCGACGGCGCGGAAGCCGTGGCCGATCGATTCACGATCGCGAACTTCGGCGACGTCGCGACGCAGCTCTCGCTCGAAAAAGACAGCGACTTCTTCACCATCACGCCAACGTCGTTCTCCCTCGGCGCGGGCGCAACGCAAGTCGTCACGCTGCACTCGGTGCAGCGTCCGGCCGGCAGGAATGACGGCTACGTCTTCATCGAGGGCCCAGGCACAGACGACGACTCGTACGTATTGGTCACGCTGCTCTCGTCCGCGCGTCCGGCCGGAACGGTCGTGGCGGAGCCGCTGGCGACGACGATCGAAGTCGCGGGTTTGCGGGGGGCCGATTCGGCAGGCACCGCGCAGTTCCGCAACACCGGTACCGCACCGCTCACCGGCATCGTGCTGTCCGATCAGCCGTGGATCGAGGTGTCGCGCGATCCGATCACGATCGATCCCGGCACCGTCGGCACGATCACCTTCCGCATCGTGCGATCGCGACGTCCCGCGAGCGAAGGCGCGCTCGTCGCGAACCTGCGACTCGTCTACGTGACCGGAGGCACGTTCGCGCGCGGGATCATCAGCACGCTCGGCTCGTCACCGCCGCCGCCGGGCATCGGCGTCAGCATCGTCACTGTCGTCGACACGACGCAGCCGACGGTGACGACGGGTCCCATCCCTGCGCCCGGCTTCGGCGAGCTGCCGCTATTCATCCCCGGCATGCGCAGCACACCGAGCGTCCGCTCCGACCTCGCACTCCTCAACGGCCTCGGAGGGCGCAGCATCAGCGATCTCCGCCTCTACTTCACGCGCGGCACGCAGACGAGCATTGCCTCGCTGCTGCCGCTCGCCGCGTCGACGGCGCTCAACCTCGTGAACCTCATCGGCAGCGTTTACAACAGCGAAGGTTCTGGAACGCTGCAGGTGCGCACGGCGGACTGGGAGAGCGTCAGCGCGGATGCGAAGGTGACGGCGATCGCGCCCGAGGGGACTCGCGGCGGGGCGATTCCGGTGTTCCGCGGCGATCGCTCGATCGTGCCGGGAGAATCGCTGGGGCTCGCCGGCATCGCGGCGCCGGGCGATCTGCTGCTGCAGGAGACCGGCGGCGCGACCGCAGCCGTTCACGTCGACTTTGTGAACGCGGCGGGCACCAGCATTTCAACGCGCGACCAGCTTCTCGAGCGCTACCAGCTCGTCGAGTGGACCGATGGCGTTCCGAACGGCGCAGTGGCCGCGATCGTGACCAGCATCTCCGGCTCGTTCACTGCGTACGCGCGTCTGCGCGATGCGAGCGGCGACACGTGGAGCGTCGTCGACTGGAGTCGCTTCTATCGCTACGAGCGCGATGGCGCGGTGCGCGTGCCGTTCGCGGACGGGCGCAGCGGTCTCTCCCGGCGCCGCATCGTGCGCCACGCCGCGAGTTTCTCTACGGCGCTGACGCTTTTCAATCCCGGCATCGAGGAAGCGCGTGCGCGCATCGACACGATCGAGACCTCGGGGCGAACGGTCTCACGCGAGGTGACCCTTGCATCGCACACTTCGCAAACGCTGAGCAGTGCCGGATCGTCCTCGTTGACCGAGACCGCGCAGCTGGTGATCACGCCGACGCGCGGAGAGTTGATCGTCACCGCGCGCAGCCGCGCGACCACCGGCGGCACCGCCATTCCGGTCCTGCCCGCGAGCGCCGGTCTGCGGCTCGGGCAGACGCAGACCTTCACCGCGCTCGACGACGCATCGACGCAACGCACCAGCTTCGGCTTCGCCGAGACCTCCGGCGCGAGCGTCACGATTCGCGCGCGCATCTTCATCCAGGGCGCCGGCAACTCGCTCGTCACCACCGTCACCGAGCGCGACTACACGCTCGGCGCGAACGCGCAGATCTTCGTCCCCGAGCTCGTCCGCGCCTTCGCCGGCGACGCCCGCGAGTCCCTCGGCGACCTGCACAATCTTGTGCTCGAGCTCGAGGTCGTGGGCGGGGGAGGGTCGGTCGTGCCGTTTGTCATCGCCACGGATGAAGGAACCGGCGATACCTCTCTGCGTTTGTAAAAGGAACGCTGGCGTCCTCGCCGGCTGGCTCGCAGGCGTCCCGCGCCTGCGTTCTGCCGGGGCGGCGAGGACGCCGCCCGGCCAGCCGCCGGGACGGCGGCGTTCCCGATAACCTTGTACGTAATTTTTCGTCTAACCTTCCGGCACTCATGCGGATCCGCACTCAGATCATCCTCGCGGCCTTCGTCCTGGCGGTCGTTCCGCTGGCGGCGATCGTCACGTACTCCTACCACTCCTCGCGGCGCGCGCTGGAGTCGGCGTACGGCCGCGAGGCGGATCGGCTGACCAGGCAGATGGATCGCCGCCTCGTGTCCATCCGCGCCGAGCTCGATCAGCGCCTCGCCGTCGTCTCCGCTCTGCCGATCGAGACCGCCGCGAGCGGCGATGTCGGCAGCAGCATCGCGACAGTAATGGGCGAGGCCGCGTCGTTCGTCGATTCGATCGAGTTCCAGCCGATTCGGACTCCGAACCCGGACCCGGACCCGATCGACGAAGAACCGCCGGACGTCGATCCGCCACCTGCGCCGCAGCAGCACCATGCGCTGATGATCGATCTCCCGGTAATGCCGCACATCCCGCGATACGCGATGTCCGAGGAACAGCGGGAGCTGACCAACGAAATCAGGGAGCTCGGGGAATCCCTCGCGGCGACCGACCTCGACCCTGAAGAGAAGAAGGACATCCAGAACGAAATGAACGCGGTGCAAAGCGCGCTGCGCCAGGTCATCGAACAGGACCGCGCGGAATTCGAGAAGCAGATGGGCGAGGCGAGGCGTGCTCGCAATCAGCGCATGGCCGTTCCCGCGCCTGCGCCCGCACCTGCCGTGGCGCCGACGCCCGCGGTCGCATCCATCAAGAAAGTGAGTGCGACACCGATCAACGTCCGGCAGGTTACGAGCAAAGACATCGAGAAAGCCTTGAGCTCGGCGAAGAAGACCTCGCTCATCCTCGGTCGCAGATTCGAGGCGCCTGTGCGCACGGACGGAAAACTCGTGGGCCAGATCACCGCGCGCATCAGTTCGGAGCAGGTCATCCGCCGCGTCCTCGGCAGGGCGACGGAAGACGGCAGCGAGATCCCGTTCGCGCTCGACCGCGAAGGGACGTTCTACACGCGCACACCCGAGGAGCGCACGAAGCTCGAGGCGCTCAACATTCCGAAGCGCGTGGAAAAAGGGGAGTCGCTGAAAGACATCCGCGGCTGGATCGTCACCAACTCCACCGATCCGCAGAGCGGTCTGCGCATCGGCGTCGCGCGTCCGGTAGGGGAGAACCTCGACGAGCTGCAGCGCACGGCCGGCCGCAATTTCGCCCTCGGCATGGGGCTGATCTTCTTCGCGATGATCGGCATCGTCCCGCTGTCGAACCACCTCACCCGCGACGTCAAGCTCGTCACCGACGGCGCGGAGCGCATCGCTCAGGGCGACCTCATGACCCGTCTTCCGGTGAAGACCGACAACGAGCTGGGGCAGCTTGCAAAGGCATTCAATCGGATGGCGGAGGACCTCAGCGTCAACCAGCAGAAACTCGTCGAGCAGGAGCGCGCGCGCAAGGAGCAGGAGCTCCAGCAACGCCTGATGACCGTCGAGTACGAGCGCAAGAGCGTCGAGCTCGAGGACGCACGGCGCTTCCAGCTCTCGATGTTGCCGAAGGAACTGCCGCGGCACGAGGCGTACGACGTTGCGGTCTACACGCGTACGGCGACCGAGGTCGGCGGCGACTACTACGACTTCCACCTCGCGGACGACGTGCTCTCCGTGACCATCGGCGACGCGACCGGGCACGGTGCGAAAGCCGGCACGATGGTCACGGTGATCAAGACCCTCTTCGCCGGCTACAGCGGGGCAATCGCGCCCGCCGACTTTCTGCACGACGCCGCGGAGAAGATCAAGCGGATGGAGCTCGGCCGCATGGCGATGGCGCTCTCCATCGGCCGCTTCGAACGCCGCACGCTCACAATCTCCTCGGCGGGCATGCCGCCGGTGCTCGTGCATCGCGCGGAGACGTCGCGGGTCGAGGAGGTCGCGCTTTCGGCAACGCCGCTCGGGACGCTCGGCAGCGCGTACGAGCAGATCGACGTCGAGCTCGCGGCCGGCGATACGGTGCTCTTCCTCTCCGACGGATTCCCGGAACTGATGAACGATGTCCACCAGCAACTCGGCTATACCGCCACGCTCGACGCGTTCGGCGAAGCCGCACGCGGGGCGAACGCGCAAGCGGTGATCGAGTCGTTGTCGACCTTCTCGGCCCGCTGGCACGGCGATGCGCCGCCAAACGACGACGTCACGTTCGTGGTAGTGCGCATCGTCTGACGGCGCCACACGTAGCCCGCGTAGTAAACTCCAGGTGTCGTTCCATACACACCTCCGGAGGAAAATCAGGAATGCAGGGTTCGTCCGTGGCCGCGGCCACTGCGAAGATCGTTCGCGTTGGGGTCCTCAGCAGCATCAGCAAGCTCGATCCGCGCGAGGCGGTCGACAGCATCACCGGAATGGTCCTCGACCAGATCTTCGAAGCTCCGTACGCGGTCGCCGTCGGCGACGCGCAGGTGAAGCCGCAGCTCTTCGAGCCGCTCCGCACGGAAGGGCGATTGCAGTTTTCGGCGGGCATCGTTCCCGGCGTTCGGTTCTCCGACGGCACGCCGCTGACCGCGGATCTCGCGGTACGGTCGTTGCGCGGCGCGACGGCGCTGCTGAACAAGGCCACGGTCGAGGCGAAGGGCGATCGCGTATGGTTCACGCTCGCCTCGCCGAATCCGCGTTTCGATCTGACGCTCACGCAGAGCAACACCGCGATCGTCCTCGACCGCGGCACGCAGTTGCACGGGACGGGCGCCTTCATGTTCGAGCAGCGTCCGAATCTGCGTCTGCTGCAGACGGCGAAGAGCATCCGCCTGATCCGCAATGTTCATCACGCGGGGAAGAGCGGCGTCGACGAAGCCATCTTCCGCGTCTTGCCGGCCGATGAAGACGGTACGCCGCGGGCGCTCGTCGACGCGCTCCGGTCCGGCGAGGTCGACCTGACCACCGCGGTCTCGATGGCCGACGTGTCGGCGGGCCAGATCGCCGGCGTCGCACCTTCGCCGCAGCCGGGGAACTCGACGGGAGTGCTGGTCTTCAACTGCGAGCGGCGCATTCTCGCGAGCGCGCAGGTTCGCCGCGGGATCATGCTCGCGCTCGACCTGCACGATCTCGCCGCGCGGTCGTTCGAGAAAAACCCGGCCGCGTTTCTCGCGCCGAGTCTTCTCCCGCCGATGATGGGCCGCGCCTCCGGATTGCCGGCGACGGATCGCACCGAAGCGCGCCGGCTCCTCGACACCAGCGGCGCGAAGCCGGGACGGCTCACGCTGCTCGTGCCCTGGGCGCCGCGGCCGTACATGCCGAAGCCGCTGCCGCTCGCGACCGGCGTGCAGAAACAGTTGGCGGAGATCGGCATCGCCGTGGAGCTTCGCGAGACCAAGACCAGCGACGAATACTTCGGCGATCTCGTGCGCGGCAACTACGACCTCGCGCTCACGGGCTGGATTGCCGACACGCCCGATCCCGCGGATTTCTTCGAGGCGCTGCTCTGGTCGAAGATGACCGAGGGCGATCATCCGTCGAACAACAGCCGCTGGAAGAACGCGGCGATGGACGCCGCGCTGGCGACCTTCCGCACAGACCCGAGCGACGAGCACAAGCGCGAGATCCATCGCATCGTTCGCGAAGAGGCGCCGCTCGTGCCGCTGATCTACGGCCAGTCGGTGGTGGTGCACTCGCGCAAGATGCGCAACGTGTCGGTGAGCGCGACGGGCGTGCTCACGCTGAGCGCGGTCACGGTGGGGTGACACCGAAGTGCTGAGTGCTGGGTGCTGAGTGCTGAGTTGCCACCGCCCGGGAGGGAGGGACTCAGCACCCAGCACTTCAGCACTCAGCACTTCCCTCCGCCGGTGTTACTGTTCGCGGAATGACCTTAGGCGAACTGCCGGTGCATTTCGCGACCGAGGAGGCGGCCGACGCGTTGCGCGCCGACGCGGCCCTGCGCGTTCGTGAGATCGCCTTGAGCGCGACGCCGACGAAGGACGAGCTGCTCGCCGCCATCGGCGAGGCGCTGGTTCTGCCCGACTACTTCGGCCAAAACTGGGATGCGCTCGAGGAGTGTCTGCACGACCTCGAATTCGACGGCGAGCTGCTCGTTCTCGTCGTGCGCCACGCCGCGCTTTTGTGGCAGCGCATGCCCCGCGATCTGTCGACGCTCGTCGACACCTGGCTCGCTGCCAGTAGCGAACGGAACATTCATCTGGTATTCGTATGGTGATGCGCAGACGGACGAAGTCGCTGATCTGGATCGCCGCGGCGTTTGCGGTCTTCGTGACCGCGCTCTGGCAGCAGCGCGCCGAGTTTGCGCCCGCGTCGCGGCAGCCGCACGCGAGCGTGCCGGTCTCGAAGTGGGTGCGCGTTCAGGAAGTCGTCCCCGCCGCCGAGCGCGCGGAGCTCCTCGCGGCGCTGACGCTCATCGACGCCGGAGGTCCGTTCCCGTATCGCAAGGACGGCAGCACGTTCTCCAACCGCGAGGCGCAGTTGCCCGCGCAGCCGCGCGGCTACTATCGCGAATACACCGTCCGCACGCCGGGCGCGAACGACCGGGGCGCACGCCGTGTTGTACAGGGAAAGAACGGCGACACCTGGTACACCAGCGATCACTACAAAACGTTCGTGAGGATTGATCGATGACCCGACCCAGTGAATCGGACTACGCGCCCGCGCATGCGGCCTACGTTGCGCTCGTCCCCGAGGACGACATCATGTCGGCGATGGAACAGCAGTCGTCGGAGATGCAGAAAGTGCTGTCCTCGCTCGACGAGCCGAAGTCGCAGTATCGCTACGCCGAAGGCAAGTGGAGCGTGAAGGAAGTCATCGGCCACATCGTCGACGCGGAGCGGATCGTCGGCTACCGCGCGCTGGCCGTCGCCCGCGGTGAGCAGCAGCCGCTGCCGGGCTTCGACGAGCAAACCTACGTGCAGAACGCGTCGTTCGACGACTGGAAGCTCGGCGACCTCGCGGAGGAGTATGCCCTCTGCCGGCGAACGAACATCGTGTTCTTCAAGAACCTCCCGGCCGAGGCATGGGATCGAAGCGGGACCGCGAACAATGCGCGGGTGAGCGTGCGCGGGCTCGCGTACGTGATCGTGGGACACGCGCGGCACCATCTGCAGGTCCTGCGCGAACGCTATGGAGTGTGAACGTGGGGGAGCGGGCTTCCAGCCCGCTCCCGCGATGGCGGCGGGCTGAAAGCCCGCGCCCCCAAAGTGCTCACACTCAGAACGGGACTTCTTCGTCGTCTTCGATCGCCGACGATTCCGGACGGCTCCCGCTGCCGGTGCTGGCCGGCTTCGACTGACCGTAGCTGCCGCGGTCGTATCCGCCGCCACCGCCGCCTCCTTCATCGCCGCGGCGGTCGAGCATCTTCATCGTGTTGGCGACGATCTCGGTGCGGTACTTCTTCACTCCCGATTCCTTGTCGTCCCAGCTGTCGGTGCGGATCGAGCCCTCGATGTACACGAGCTTGCCCTTCTTCAGGTACTGCCCGCAGATCTCGCCGAGCTTTCCCCAGGCGACGATGTTGTGCCACTCCGTGCGCTCCTGCTTTTCGCCCGCGCGATCGGTGAACTTCTCGTCCGTCGCGATCGTGAACTTCGCGACGGACGTTCCCTGCGGAGTCGAGCGGATCTCGGGATCTTTGCCCAGCCGTCCGACCAGAATGACTTTGTTGATCATGGATGATTTCTCCTTGCCGCGGCCGGATTCTAACCTTTTCCACCACGCGTAGAATTCGCGGCGCGATGAAGTGCGTCATTCAGCGCGTGAGGCGCGCATCGGTCACCGTCGGCGAAGAGCTCGTCTCCGAGATCGGCCCGGGAATGCTCATCCTCGGCGCGGTTGAAAAAGGGGATACGGAGCAGACGATGCGCGACGCGGCGAAAAAGATCCGCGAGCTGCGCATCTTCTCCGACGAAGCGGGGAAGATGAACCGCGATGTGGCCGAGGCGAGAGGCGAGATCCTCGCGGTCTCGCAGTTCACGCTCGCCGGATCGATCGCGAAAGGACGCCGTCCGAGCTTCGACAACGCGGAAGAGCCGAACCGCGCGCGCGAGCTGTTCGAGCTGTTCTCGCACGAGCTCGCGTCGACCGGCATCGGCGTGAAGACGGGGCGGTTCCGCGAAATGATGATCGTCAGCCTCGAGAACGATGGACCTGTGACGTTCGTGTGGCCGTAGTGCGTACAATCCCGCATCCCGCAATGAAAAAGCTATTCGCCGTCGCGGCGCTTTTCGCCGCCGCCTGTCACACCGCGGCGCCGGTTCCTCCGCCGCTCGACAAAGGCGAGGCGCGCGAGCGGTGGTTCTACGAGCAGCGCGCGTATCCGTTCGACTCGATTCCCGCCGACGGACGCCGCCAGGCTCTCCGACAGGTGGAACGGCAGCGCGTCGCCCCTGACGGAATCGAAAACGCAATCGAAAGCGACGCGGTTACCCACTCGTGGCGTGAGATCGGCCCCAAGCCGGTGCTCGTCGACTGGCCGTGGCTGGCCGCGACGGGACGCGTGAAAGCGCTCGCGGTCTCGCGAGTGAATCCCGACGTCGTCCTGGCCGGCTCGTCGAGTGGCGGGATCTGGCGCTCGGTCGACGCGGGACGCCACTTCGCGCCGGTCAGCGACGATCACGCCGACCTCGCCGTTGGCGCGATCGCGTTTGCTCCTTCGAATCCCAGCCTCGTCTACGCCACGATGGGCAGCGACTTCCTCGGCACGGGCGTCCTTCGCTCCGACGACGCCGGCGCGACCTGGCGCCTCGTCTCCGGCTCGACCTACGGGTCGCGCGGCACGGCACCGCAACTCGTCGTGCATCCCACCGATCCGAATCACCTCTGGGTCGCGCAGTTCTCGCGGCTGAATGCGACCAGCGGCGCGACGCACTCCAGCGGCGTTCTCGAATCGACCGACGGAGGAGTGACGTGGACGCGGCGCTTCGCCGGTCTGCCGACCGATCTCGTGGCCTTGCCGGGCAGCGCGACGACGTTCCTCGCGGGCATGCGCCGTGTCGATCAGGTAGGTGGGGGAGAGTCGGGCATCTATCGCTCGAGCGATGGCGGCGCATCGTGGTCGCCGGTGTTCACGATCAGCAAAGGCTCTGGATCGCCGCGCATCGCCGTAACGCCGGCCGCGCCGCAACGGGCGTACGCGCACGTATTCAGCGACGAAGCGACCGGGATGCGCTATCGGTTCCTGGTCAGCGACGACGGCGGCGCGACGTGGAGCGTCGCGACGGCCGAGGGATTGGCGCGCGATTTCGCGATCTTCGTGCACGTCGATCCGTCGAACGCCGACGTCGTGTACGTCGGGATGCGCGATCTCTACCGCAGCCTCGACGGCGGAGAAACATTCACGAACGTGACGAAGGGCTACAGGCCGGACGAGCAGTTCGATCCCGCCAATTCGACGTCGCACGTCGATCAACACTCGATGGCCTTTCATCCGCAGGACTCCTCGACGCTCTACCTCGGCAACGACGGCGGCGTTTTTCTCTCGAGGAATCGCGGCACGACGTTCGAGTCGCTCTCCGGAACGCTCTCGCTCGTGCAGGCCTACGGTATAGCCGCGCATCCGACCGACCCGATGTCGATTTTTCTGGGCACGCAGGACAACGGTCTCGAGCGCCGCGATCCGAACGGCATGTGGCGCGAGCTGATCACGGGCGACTACGGGTCGATCCTGTTCGACAAACACGATCACGCCGTGCTGGCGACGAACTACGTGTACGGCCTGATCATGGCCTTCGGAAACCGAGGCGACACCTACCTCGCCACGCTGTCGACGAGCGAGACGTTCGGCGAGGGACCGATCGGGTTCATCGCGCCGTTCGAACAGTCGCGCGTGACCAACACTCTCTACTTCGGGACCTGGCGTCTCTTCCGGAGCCGCAACTTTGGGCAGACCTGGACCGCGCCGGCAGGCACGCTGCGTCTGACGAAAAATGTCGCCGACACGCTGTCGGCGATCGCAGTCAGCGAGAGCAATCCGAACGTGATCTACACCGGCTCCGCGCAAGGGCGCTTGATGATCACGCGCGACGACGGACAGACGTGGAAGGACGTGACCGCGGGACTGCCGGACCGCTCCGCACGCGCGATCGCGATCGATCGCAACAACTCCGAGGTCGCGTACGTGGGGTTCTCAGGATACGCGGCGGGGCACGTTTACGTTACGCGCGACGGCGGCTCGTTCTGGGCGGCGCTGCCGGGACTTCCGGATATCCCGGTGAACGCGCTGCTGCTGCGCGAACCGTACCTCTACGCGGGGACCGACATCGGCGTGTTTCGTTGGGACGGCTTGCGTTGGGAGTCCTTCTCGAACGGGATGCCGCCGGTGATCGTCACCGATTTCGCGATGACCGCGAATGGCACGATCGTCGTGGCCACGCACGGCCGTGGCGCGTACGAGTTGGTGACGAGTGCTTCGCGGAGGCGCGGCGTTCGGCATTAGGGGAGCGCCGCCGTCCCGGCGGCTGGCCGGGCGGCGTCCTCGCCGCCCGCGCAGAACGCAGGCGCGGGACGCCTGCGAGCCAGCCGGCGAGGACGCCAGCGTTCCACAGTTACAATGCGCCGCTTATGCAATACCGCCCCACTGAGATCGAGCCGAAATGGCAGCAGCGATGGGCTGAGGCGCGGGTCGCGGAGATCGACGTAACCGCGTCCGGCCAGAAGCTGTACATGCTGAACATGTTCCCGTATCCGTCCGGCGACCTCCATGTCGGACACGGCCGCAACTACATCCTCGGCGACGCCGTCTACCGCTACTTCCGCATGCAGGGCCGCGCGGCCCTCAACCCGATGGGCTGGGACGCCTTCGGCCTTCCCGCGGAGAACGCCGCCATCAAGCGTGGCACGCATCCGCGCGTCTGGACGCTCGGCAACATCGAGCGGATGAAGAAGCAGTTCGCGCGCTGGGGCATCCTCTACGACTGGTCGAAAGAGATCGCCTCGTGCGAGCCCGAGTACTACAAGTGGAACCAGTGGCTGTTCCTGCAACTTTACAAACGCGGCCTCGCGTACCGCGGAACCGCACCGGTGAACTGGTGCCCGCAGGACCAGACCGTTCTCGCGAACGAGCAGGTCATCGATGGCCGCTGCGACCGCTGCGGCGCGCTCGTCGAACAGCGCGAGCTCTCGCAGTGGTTCTTCAAAATCACCGAATATGCCGATCGTCTCGACGCCGGCCTCGACACGCTCGAGCACTGGCCGGAGAAGGTCAAGCTCATGCAGCGGAACTGGATCGGCAGGTCGCTCGGCGCCGATGTCGACTTCCACGTTCCTGCGCTCGGGAAACCGGTCCGCGTCTTCACGACGCGGCCGGACACGATCTTCGGCGCGACGTTCATGGTCCTCGCGCCCGAACATCCCGACGTCCCGGTGCTGATCGCCGATCATCCCGACCGTGAAGAGATCGAGCGGTGGATCACCGTCGTGCGCAATCACTCCGCGCTCGAGCGCCAGGAAGCAGGGAAGGAAGGGCGCTTTACCGGCAAGACGGCCATCAATCCATTCACCGAGGAGGAGATCCCGATCTGGCTCGGGAACTTCGTCCTGCCGCAGTACGGCACCGGCGCGCTCATGGCCGTTCCCGCACACGATGAGCGCGATTTCGAGTTCGCGAAACAGTACGACCTGCCGATCCGTGCGGTCATCAGGCTGACGACCGGTGACACGACGTTGCCGTTCACCGCGAAAGACGACACCGGCATTGCCATCGACTCCGGTCCGATCACCGGCCTCACCGTGCCGAAGGCGATCGAGCGGATCATCCAGATCATCGAAGAGCGCGGCCTCGGCAAGGGAACCGTTCGCTACCGCCTGCGCGACTGGCTCATCTCGCGCCAGCGCTACTGGGGCACGCCGATCCCGATGATCTACTGCGAGAAGTGCGGGCTGGTGCCCGTGCCGGAAGAGCAGCTCCCGGTCACGCTGCCGCTCGACGTGCCGTTCACGGGACGCGAGGGCAATCCGCTCGCGAAGCACGACGCGTTCGTCAACGTCGCCTGTCCGCAATGCAACGCGCCGGCGAAACGCGAAACCGACACGATGGACACGTTCGTCGATTCGTCGTGGTACTTCCTCCGTTTCATCACGCCCCGGGACGATCAGAAGATTTTCGACCCCGTGCTGGTGAACCGCTGGCTGCCGGTCGATCAGTACATCGGCGGCATCGAGCACGCGATCCTGCACCTGCTCTACGCGCGCTTCATCACCCGCACGCTGCACGACATGGGACTGCTCACGTTCGAGGAGCCGTTCACGCGCCTCTTCAACCAGGGCGTGATCACGAAGGAAGGCTTCAAGAACGCGCACGGCTCGTGGGTTGCGCCGGCCGAGGTGCAGTGGCGCGACGGAAAGCCGTATCGCGGCGACGACCCGCTGACTGCCGAGATCACGAAGATGTCGAAGTCGCGCCTCAACGTCGTGCCGCCGGACGAGCTGATCGCCCGCTACGGCGCGGACACGGAGCGCGTGTACACGCTCTTCATCGCACCGCCGGAGAAAGAAGCCGCATGGTCGGACGACGGAGTCGTCGGCGCATTTCGATTCCTCGGCCGCGTATGGAACATGGGCGTAGCACTTTCAGAAACGGCCGCCAACCTGACCATCGATAAACAGGCGCCAACCGCCAACGTGACCCGCAAGATGCATCAAACGATCGATGCAGTGACATCGCGCATCGAGCGCTTCGAGTTCAACACTGCCATCTCCGCGTTGATGGAATTCTCGAATGCCCTCGCCGACGCGCCGTCGCGTGGGGCCTACGAGGCGCTGCTGAAACTCCTTCATCCGTTTGCGCCGCACATCACCGAGGAGCTCTGGGCGATGCTCGGACACGACGATCTCCTCCTCACGTCGCCGTGGCCGGTCGCCGATCCGGCGCTGATGCAGGAAGACACGGTCGTCATCGCCGTGCAGGTAAACGGCAAGCTGCGCGGTCAGGTCGAGGTCGCCGCGCCGGCGGTCGAGGAGAAAGTTTTCGAGGCCGTGGCCGGCAATGAGAAAATCGGCGCCTGGATCAGCGGCAAAGAGATCGTCAAACGGATTTATGTCCCCGGCAAACTGGTGAACCTGGTGATCAAATGAAAAAAGCAATCGCGCTTCTCTCCGTGGTGTTGCTCGCCGGCTGCTTCGAAATCGATCAGTCGATCAATCTCGAAAAAGACCTCTCCGGCACCGCCGACTTCCACCTCGGCGTCGACATGGAGCCGATGGTGGTGGTCATGGCGCAGTTCGCGCGCGAGATGGAGGGCAAGAAAGGCCCCATCACCGAGGCCGAGCTGGCCAAGGCGCGCGCCGAGTTCAAGAAGAACGCGAAGAAGTCCGACTCCGGCGAGAAGCCCTCGCGTGCCGAGATCGAGAAGTCGCTCCCCGAGGGAGTGAAGCTGCTCGACTTCAAGGCCACGGAGAAGGATTTCGGCGTCGCCACCGATTTCAAATTCGGGTTCGATCGCCTGAACCGCCTCGTTGGCGTGAAGTTGCCGTCGAAGGAAGGCGGCGATCCGACGCAGAAGAACGTGATGGATTCGCCGTTCGAGGGGCTGGAGCTGGTCGAGAAAGGCAACACGATCACGATCCGCACCAAGCCGCAGAACCCGACCGAGGCGGTGCAGAAGGAAGCCGAAGGCGGACCGAAGGTCGACGCGGCGACGGAGAAGATGATCCGCGACGCGTTCGGCAAGATGCGCGTGACCTATCGGATCACCGCGCCGTTCACGATCGTCTCGCACAACGCCACGCGCAAGCAGGGGAACACGTTGATCTGGGAGTACAACCTGGAGCGCTTCGAGAAGATGTCGGCGAAGAACATCGACGAGATGGGCGTGCGGGTGACCTACAAACGATGAGACGTCTCTCGCTGATTGCGATGTTTCTTCTGTCCGGCTGCGGCTACGGCCTCGTTGGACGGAGCAACTTCCTCGACCCGACCATCCGCTCGATCGAAGTGCCGGCGTTCGTGAACCGCACGACGCGCGTCGAGCTCGAGCAGCGCGTGACGCAGGCCGTGGCCGAGGAGTTCGTGTCGCGCGGACGGTTGACGCTGGTGACCAACACCTCGCAGGCCGACGCGATCCTGCGCGGCTCGATCGACACGTTCAACATCTTCCCGATCGCGTTCGAGCAGGGCCGCGCGACGCGCTACCAGATCTCGATCACCGCGAAGATCGAGCTGCTCGACCACCGCAAGGAAGACGCAGTGCTGTGGAAGAACGACCAGTACCGCTTCACCGAGAACTACGAGGTGAACCTCGCCAGCACGGACGCCTTCGATCAGGAGACGCGCGCGATCCAGGAGATCGCCGTTCGCTTCGCGGAGGGTCTCGTGACCAATCTCCTCGAAGGCTTCTGACCGGCACGGCCGGCTGCGCTGGTTGGCCAAGCCTTGGGCACGTGCGGTCGCTCCGAGGCTGACTTCTGCCGCGCAACTCCAAGCCGCTGTCATCCTGAGCCGATGAGAACCCAAGGGTTCTGATCCCTTAGAATGCCGCCATACGTTTCGGAAGGAGCTTTGAAGATGTCGAGGGCACTTGGGATTGTTCTGCTGTTTACTGCTCTGGCCGTTCCCGCGGAAGCGAAATGGGTCCTGCTCGGCACGCGTACCGTGAGCGACAGGCTCGATCACGACACGATCACGGTCACGGCCGAGCGCGGCGAATTCACTCGCGTCAAGTTCAGCGTCGAGCGCGCGCCGGTGCAGTTCCACCGTGTGGTCGTGCGCTACGGAAACGGCGAGCCCGACGAGCTCGAGATGCGCGAACGGGTCCGCGCCGGCGGAGAGACGCGTGCGATCGATCTTCGCGGCGGCGACCGAGTCATCCGCACGATCGACTTCTGGTATGACGCGAACTCGGTTCGGAGAAAGGCCGTCGTGAAGGTATGGGGCTGGCGCTGAGATCATCGCCCGCTATCCTCGCGCTCGCGGCAGCATCGATCCTGGCGTGCAGCAGCTCCGACACGCCGAAGTACACGACTCGTATCGAATCGGTCGGCAGTAACACCTTCGCGCTGCATCTCGATTCGGTGACGACGATGTCGGATGGCAGCGTGAAGCGCGCGCTGCTCACCGAAGCCGCGCGCGCCACGATCGATCGAGGACACATCTACCTCGTCGTGCACGAGGTGACGAACGAGGGTTCGGTGGTGGACGTCGAGCAGAAGACCGGGACAGATCCCGCGCCGCCGCAGACGCCGACATCCTCGGAGCCGTCGGTGCGCTCCGAAGTGTCGTTCTCGCGGCAGCGCAGCGGCACGATCCGCTTCACGACCTTTCGCGAGATTCCGGCGGGAGATCGCGTCTACGACGCGTCGCAGTTGCTCGATCGGCTGAAGCGAGGAGAGATGCCCGAATAGGACAAATAGGACGGATAAGACGAATAGGACCTATACGTCCTATT
>DASYGV010000076.1:0-49887 GCA_035999335.1 Thermoanaerobaculia bacterium
GCGCCCGCGCGCCGCGCTTCGGCGCCGGCTTTGTGCTCGGATGATTCAGTCGGGGCTGCTGTCAGGTGTTCATCGCACTCAGTCACTCATCTAGGCGAAAATCGATTTCTTGCGCTTGTCGACATTTTTGAGACAGCCTCCCTTAGCCGCCGCTTTCGAAGACCGTGGCAAGATCGCAAACGTCAGCGGTCTTGCCGCGCGTTCGAAAGCGGCGGCCTTGCCGCCGCACTCCATACAGACCTGTGTTATCCTTCGCCGCCCTTATGAAAAACGCAACGATGAACGCTGTCTTTACTACAGCGGGACTCGGCGGCGACGCGGCCTAAACGTCCGATCCCGTCCGGTTCCCGCCGGACCCCTGTGATCGGATGAATCTCTTCACTCGTTTCTTCAAAACCGCTCCGCCTCCGGCGGAGCCGTCTCCGCGACCGAAGTCGATCTACGACCTCGGCCGCGTGGTGAGCGACCGCTTCGGCGAAGTGGCGCATCCGGCAGAGCTACGCGCGCACGGGCCGTTCCAGAAGGCGGCGCGCGACCTCGCCGCGCTCCACTACTCGAACGACGAGCTGCTGACGCATGCCCTCGGCGAGAACGCGACCACCGCGTCGCTCGCGCTTTCTGCCCTTGCCGCAAGGGATGCACGCGCATCCGCGGCGGACATTCTCGAGCACCTCAACTCCTTCGAAGGACGCTGGACCAAGTTCTTCGCGCTCGAGGCGCTCGACCGCCTCTCGCCTGCGCCCGTGGCGCTCATCGGGCGCGTGATCGTGGCGATGAACGACGACTGGTCGGACGGATACGATCGCTTCCTCACCCAGTTCGCACGCGAGCTCATGTCCCGCCGCGCGTCAGCCGGCGAGCCACTCACGTTCGGCGGCACGCTCTGCCGCGCGAGCGGCGATCGTCTCGATGACGTGGACGCACTACTGAAGAAGCTCGAGTCCGCGGTTGCGGCGCCGCTGCAGGCCGAGCTCGCGGCGCACCGCGCGCAACATGCGAACCTCGGATACCTTCGCACCATTGGCACGGTGTGGGGCGACAACGAGAACGACTCCGCGATCGTCGCGCACGAGGTGCTCGACGCGGCGGCGGAGCTCATCGGACAGTCGCTTACGGGCGAGCGCCGCCGCTCCGTGCTCGTGTCCGGCGACGAAGGCACCGGCAAGTCGACCGTCATTCGCGCGGCCGCGCAACGGCTGCACGCGGCCGGCTGGACGATCTTCGAAGCGGGAGCGACCGAGATCGTCGCGGGCCAGTCGTACATCGGCCAGCTCGAAGCGCGGCTGCAGAAGATCGTCAAGAACCTACGCGGCGCGCGGCGCGTGGCATGGATCATCCCGAATTTGCATGAGCTGCAGTTCGCGGGCGCGTACAAGCAGAACCCGACGTCCGTGCTGGACATGCTCCTGCCCGAGATCGAATCCGGCGCGATCGCTGTGATCGGCGAAGTCAGTGCGCAAGCGTACACGCGTCTAATCGAGCAGAAGCGCGGCGTGCGCTCCGCGTTCGTCACCATTCGCCTCGAACCGATGGGCGACGACGCGGCATTGCAGCTCGCGCGCGAATGGGCGCGTCGACGCGACGTGGGTCTCACCGAGGAGGTGTTGTCCGAGGCGTGGCAGCTGACGACGCAGTTCCTCGGCACGCGCGCGGCGCCGGGCAACATCCTCGGCCTCCTCGATCTCGCAGTGAATGAACACGCCACGATCACCGTCGACGACACCCTGGTCGCGCTCGCGCGGCAAACCGGATTGCCGGTGAGCATCCTCGACGAGCGCGAGGGGCTCGACCCTCAGGCATTGCGCGAGCACTTCGCGGAGCGCGTGCTCGGGCAGCCGGAGGCCGTGGACGTGCTCGTCGAGCGTGTGGCGATGATCAAGGCCGGCCTCACCGATCCGACGCGCCCCTTCGGCGTCTTCCTGTTTGCCGGACCGACGGGCACGGGCAAGACCGAGATCGCGAAGGCGCTCGCGGCGTATCTCTTCGGCTCGGCCGAACGAATGATCCGCGTCGACATGAGCGAGCTGCAGACCGCGGAATCGCTGAGCCGTCTCCTCGGCGAATCCGACGGCGCGGTCACTTCACTCGCGGACGAGATCCGCAGACAGCCGTTCTCGGTCGTTCTCCTCGACGAGATGGAGAAGGCGCACCGCAACGTGCTCGATCTCTTCCTGCAGGTGTTCGACGATGGTCGGCTGACCGACCGCCGCGGCAACACCGCCGACTTCCGACACACGATCGTGATCCTCACGTCGAACCTCGGCTCGGCGATCCCGACGAGCGGACGCGCCGGATTCTCCGACGCCGCGGACGCGGGGTTCACGACAGCGAGCGTGACGAAGGCGATCGAGCGCGAGCTGCGCAAGGAGCTGGTGAACCGTTTCGACCGCGTGGTCGTGTTCCGTCCGCTCACGCGCGACACGATGCGCGGCATCCTGCGCAAGGAGCTGCAGGACGCGCTCCGCCGCCGCGGTCTGCGCAATCGCGACTGGGTGGTGGAGTGGGACGATTCGGCGTTGGAGTTTCTGCTCGACCAGGGATTCACCACCGACCTCGGCGCACGTCCGCTGAAGCGCGCCGTCGAGCGACACTTCCTCACGCCCCTGGCGGAGCGCATCGTCACGAGAAGAGCGCCGGCGGGAGATCAGTCGTTGCTTCTGCGTGCAGAGGAAGGGCAGTTGGTGATCGTGGCCAAAATCTAGGAGTGCGGTGGCGAGGAGGTCGGCGGCGGGGAGCCACCGCTCTGGTACGGTGCCAGGAGCAGCGCACCGGACGTACCAGAGCGGCGACTAGCCGTCGCCGCACTCCTAGATTTACTCCGTCACCGTGACCCGCACTTCCTCACCGTTGGCCCGCACGTCCGGCACGTACATCGCCTGGCCGATCAGCGGCAGGCCGTGGAACGAGCCCGGCACTTCCGCGCGCAGCGTGTAACGCATCTCCCACATCCCCTGCGGCAGGTGATCGATGAACATCGCCACCTTGCGGTCGCGCAACTCCTGATACACCCACACCGAGCCCTTCGGCGACGTCGCGTACATCGCCTGGCCGCTCTGCAGCTCCACCGCCTCGAAGCCCGCGGGCTTGAGGTCTTCGAACATCAGATAGCTGTAGTCGTTCTTCGAGTCGACCGTCACCACCACTTCGACGCGCTCGCCGCTCTTGATCGACTCCCCGTCGCGCAGCGGCACGCGGTCGAACTGCACGCCCTTGAGCAGCGTCGGGCGCGCGGCGAGGCGGAAGTACTCGCGGCGGACGAAGATCTCGTTCCCTGCGGCCTTCACCGGCTCTTCCAGCGACACGAACCGCGCTTCTGCGGAGAAATAGATCGGCGCCTTTCCGCCCATGCGGCGGATGCGGATCTCCTGCGTCGTGTCCTTCAGCACATCGGCATCGACGGAGAAGCGGCTCGGCGCTTCGAGCACTTCCTTCGCGGTGAGGGTCTTCGTCGCGATGACGCGCCCGTTCACCGAGAGCTCGTACGCGACATCGCCCGTCAGCTCGCCGCTGCGCTGCAGATAGTCGTTCATCGCCAGCAGCGCGATGGCCGTGTCGCGCGTGTTGCTCCACTGCCGTCCGCGGCGATTCTTCACCAGCCAGTTCATCGCCGGCTCGACGAGACGATGATTGGGATCGATCGTCACCAGCGCCTGCAGCGCAAACGCCGTTGTCTCGACCGGGCCGTCGTGCCAGCGCCACCAGAAGCCGCGCGAGCCCCAGTGCGCGGTCTGCATCGTTTCCGCAGCAGTCTCGCCTTTGAGCAGCACCGACTGATCGGGCGTCTTGTCGATCTGCACGCCGTCCTCGAGATTGCGGATCAGCACGCGCGCGCGTTCCGCGTCGCCCCAGCGATGCGCGGCGAGCGCGAGCAACGCTCGCGAGTACGCCGACAACTTCTCGCGATTCGTCCAGACGTCGTCGAACTGCTTCCGCGCCGCGGCGCTCGGCGACTTGCGCCATGCGGAGAGCGCGTGGAGCATCCAGGCCTGATCGTTGTACTCGCCTTCGCGCTGCACGAGATGGTTCTCGAGCCAGTCCGCGGCGCGGTTGATGCGTCCGGCATCGATCTTCAGTTCGGCGTCGCGCGCGATCGCGAAGCCCCACACGACGTACGCGGTCATGAACGCGTCGCTGCTCCCTTCCTTCCACCACCCCCACCCGCTGTCGGAGTGCTGCATGTCGTACAGCCGCGCGATGCCCGCCTTCGTCACCGCGTCGAGGTCCTTGCCGGCCACGCGCGCGCGGCCGAGGTCGAGCTTCTCGAGCGTGCGGGCGACGACGACAGCCGGAAGGAAGCGGCTCATCGTCTGCTCCGTGCAGCCGTACGGGAACTCGATGAGATACGGCAGCGCGTCGAGCATGGTCGTCGCCAGCGTCGGCGCGATCTGCACCGTGAGATCCGTCGCGCGACGCTCGCGCGGCAGCTCGAGGCGCACCAGCGCTTCGTCGCCTCTCATTTTTCCGGAGCGCGCGATCAGCTTGTCGATGCCGTGCTCGTAGACGACGAACGACTTCTCCATCGCGTCGCCGTACTGCGGAGTGCGCGCGGATACGCGCAGCTTCGCCGGTCCCGCTTTTTCCGCGAGGACCGTCCAATTCGCGCGAGCCTCTCCCTGCGCCGGGACCGTGACCGGCCCGGGCTGGAAGCCCGCGCCCCCAGACACGACCAGGCCTTCGACCTCGAGCGACGGCGTGACGGTCAGCGTTTCATTGGTGTTGTTGTTCATCACCGCGGAGATCACGACGCGATCGCCGGTGACGAAGAACCGCGGCCCCTGCAGCCGCACCAGGAGCGGCATGGTCGTGCGTGTCGTGGCCGAGGCCATGCCGAACTGCGCGGTCTTGCTGGCGGCGCGCGCGGTCGCGCGCCACGTCGTCAGCGCCTCGGGGAACTTCAGTTTCACCGTCGCGGTGCCGGTGGCGTCGGTGACGAGGTCCGGCGTCCACAGCGCGGTCGAGCGGAAGTCCGTGCGCACCTGCACGTCCATGCCGCCGGCTGCCGCCCGTTCGTCCTTCATCATCTCCTTCATCATCGGAGCCTCAGCTGTGACGGTGATGGCCTCCGAGACCGCATTCACGGCCGGGGAGGGAGGCGGCGGCATCGCGATGCCGTCGACTATGTATCCCCCGGCCACACCGCCGACGGATTTTGCGGCGAATTGCGCATTCATCTCCTCGCGCTCCTGCACGTCGTCCTCGTCCTGTTTTTCCATCAGCAGATAGCGCTGCCTCTGCAGACTTCCGTGGACCTGGACGACGTTGCCGCGTTTGTTCCCGTAGAAGTGCTGCCGCGGGT
Source organism: Thermoanaerobaculia bacterium (assembly GCA_035999335.1). Taxonomy (GTDB): domain Bacteria; phylum Acidobacteriota; class Thermoanaerobaculia; order Gp7-AA8; family Gp7-AA8; genus QHVT01. The sequence goes on from DASYGV010000076.1 coordinate 5,297, forward strand.
CGCCCGCGGGATCGGTCTGAATCGCCGTCACCGCCTCGTCGGACACCGAGAGCGCGACTTCCGCCGCGACCGGCTTTCCGTTCCCGTCCCGCGTCGTCACCGTGATCGTCCCTTCCTGGCGCGGCTCGTACTGCTCGCGGTCGGTCTTCACGTCGACGGTGATGAACTTCTCGACCGGCGGCACGACGATCTGTTCGACATCGGACACGATTCTTCGTTCGAACACGGACGACGCGGTGACGAAGAAGTTCGGCGCGTGTTTTTCCGTGAGCGGGATCTGCACGAGCTTCACCGTGCCGTCCAGCCGGAGCACCTGCGTGTCGAAGATCGCGTCGCCGCTGGAGCTGAACAGCACCCACCGCCCGCTGTTCGGCGCGACGACCATGATGTTTGCGGTCTCGCCCGCGCGCATTGTCTCCTTGTCGACGATGAGATCGAGGCCGCCGGGGTGATACCCGAGCTCCGTCGTCGCCCGCTCCGTCACCCACACCGCGGTCTCGCCGCTGATGACGTCGCGCGCGCGCGGACCGTCGGTGCTCGTCCAGCGGACGACGTAATAGCCGATGGTTTTTGGCGTGAACATGAGCGTCGTTTCTCCCTCGGCGTTGGAAGTGAGCTTCGTCGTCAGAATCTCCTCGTCGCGGAGCGCCGGCTTCCAGCCGGCCGCTCCGCCGGCATCCTGCCGGCCGGGACGATCATTCCGCCGCCGCACCACCGTCACCGTGCCCGTCGCCTGCACCGGCTTGTCGTTCGCGTCCGTCGCCTTGAAATCGACCGACACGCTGTCGCCCGGACGATGTACGTAATGCTCGGGATGCACGAACACCGAGTAGCGCTGCTTCGTGACGCGCACGTTTCCTTCGCCGCGCACCTCGCGCCGCGACGCGTCGACGACACGCGCCTCGATGTTGTAGTTCAGGTCCGCCGAGTCCGGCGACGTCTCGATGCGCACGATCGCGTGGCCCGCGGCGTCGGTCTGCAACGTCTCCCGTTTCACGATCGAACCTTGCCCGGTGTACGAAGGCTGCGTGTCGTAGTACCAGGGATACTCACGCCACGGATACCAGTGGCGATAGAACGGCTCGTACGTCACGACCACTTCGACCGTCGCGTTCGCGACCGGACCGCCGAAGTAATACGACGCGTCGACCGTCGCCTCGATCGTGTCGCCGAGGCGGTACTGCTTGTCTTCCGGCGTCGTCACCTTCACCAGGAACTCGGGGAGCTTGTACTCCTCCAGACGGAACAGCTGCGCGTTGCCGCGGTGATGTCCCTTGGTCGTGAAGTTGACCGTGTAGACCCCGAGGGGCATCGACTCCGTGAGTGGGAGCTCGGCCCAAATGGCGCCGAACGCGTTCAGCTTCGCGCCGCCGGACGCCACGCTTTGGCCGCGCGGGTCCTGGATGTCGTAGTAGAGCGTCTCGCCGGCCGGCGTCAGCCACTCGTCCTCGCCGCGCACGCGCGCGAGAACCTTCCACTGCACCGTCTCGCCGGGGCGGTACGCCGGACGATCCGTGAACGCGTAGAGCGCCCAAAACTGCTCTTCATCTCCTCGGCGCGCATACCAGTAGTTGTAAGAGTCGTGATACGCCTGCCGCGCGCCCGAGGCGGCGGTGATGAAGATCCTTCCGTTCTGTTCCTTCTGCTGGAGGCGCACGAGGCCGTCCGCATTCGTCAGCACGTCGCGCTCGACGAACGTATCGCTGCCGGTGCTCTGCCAGATGTGAACTCGAGCCTTTGGAATCGGCTCGCCGGTGACGACGTCGGAGACGAAGATCTCCACCCGCTCCCCGCCGGAGTGCACGAGGATGTGCGCATCGGTGACCAGGACGAGCGTCCGTGCGGACGCGCCGCCGCCGCGCGCGAGCAGCATGTACGCGCCGATCGGGAGTCGCGGCTCCAGGTGCAGGCGATCGCTTCCCGGAACGTGTTCGCCCTGGTCGTTCGTCGCGTGAGACCACTGCCGCACGACCGGTTGTTTTTCGTAAACGATCTGCTCCGGGAACGGATGTCTCAGGTCGTAACGCACGTCTTCGGTCAGATCGACGCTGACCAGCGTGAGCTCGACGTTCTTCACATTGCGCCACGAGAGGACGACTTCCTGCTCGGATTTGGGATCGAACGTGCCGCCGACGTGTACGCCTACCAGCGGCGCGGTGATCTGTTCGATCGCGCGCTTGGCCGAGTCGTAGTACTTCGAGGTACTTGGGGCGGTCTCGGTTGTGATGCGCCGGTAGATCTCCAGCGCTTTCACGTAATTGCCGCGCTGCGCGAGAAGCGACGCGTAGTCGTGAAGCGCGTCGTCGTAGAAGTTCGACTGCTTTCCGGTCGCGACGACTTCTTCGAAGAGCTCGAACGCGCGCTCGTAGCTCGCCTCGGTGCCTTCCATCGCGATCCGCTTGCCGAGGAAGTAGCGCGCGCGCACGCGCTCTTCCGGCGTCTCGGCGAGAGCGACGGCGTTGACGAGGACTTCCTTTGGGATGTTCCAGTGCGCTTCCTCGCCGGCAAACTTCCAGACGATGTCGAGGTAGCGGCGCCGCGCGACGGCGAGGTCGCTGCTGCCTGCCCAGAAGTCGAGGGCGGCGAGGTAGTAGGTCTGCGCAGCGCCGTGGTTCCGTTCGTACGGATGATGGAAGTAGTAGTCGGCCAGCGCCTCGTTGGCCTCCGCCCAGGTCTGATCGTGCGGAGATTTCTGGATGAATTCCGCGAGCTTCTCGCGTGCCTTCATGCGCTGCGTGGCGTCCGAATCCGGCGCTGCCGCGTCGGCACGCAAGGTCGTGTCGGCTAGGCGGAGCTCGACCCAGCGACGTTCGTCCGCGGAGAGGTCCAGTTTCGCCGCTTCTTCGTAGAGCTCGTGCGCGCGGCGGAAGGATTTCTCGGAGTACTCGCGCTCCGCATCGGACTTCAGCCGCTCGAACGGATTCTGCGGTGTCGCGGCAACCAACGAGAGCAGCAGGGAGAGCAGAAGTCTCAACATGACGCGTATAGGACGGGGACGCACGCCAAAAAGCAACTTTGGAGGGTTCGCGGCAAGCGCCGGAGGCGCTGCAGAAGGTAGCCGGTGGCGTGCGCGAATGCGCCGCCACCGGAAACGTGCGGCCACCAAAAGTCCGCCCCGGCTGGGGCGGTAGAACGAGCGAGCGCAATTTCGCCAGCATGCACGCGCTGCACCGCGAGCGCGGCGTTGCATCTGCTGCGGACGCCGGCGGAATACACTTCTCTGCCGCCCCGCCGGGGCGAAAATGTTGGGGCGACATCCTCACCGGTGGCGGCGCATTCGCGCTCGCCACCGGCTACCTTCTTGAGCGCCTCCGGCGCATGCCCCGCACTCCGGACACCGCCACAGCGGCCGCGTCACACGTTCGACTTCAGCCACGCATCCACCTCCTCGGGGTGGAAGCCGAACGGACCGGGCTCGCCCTTGTACACGATCGTGCCGCGCGCATCGATGATGTAGAAACGCTCCGGCCAGCCGGCGTAGATCTTCTCCACGCGGTCGTCCATCGTGTCGATGGCAAGAGGGAGCGGATACTTGAAACGCTTCACGAAATCGTTCGCGATCATCACCCGGTCACCGAGGGTTTTCGGTTGGCGGTAGCAGACGTTTTCCTTCTCGTTCGAGTCCATCTGCCACTCGTCGAGCGGATGCGCCTCACGGATGTAGACGGTCTGGAAGTGCACGCGGTCGCTGTACTGCTCGTGCATTTTTCGGAGCTGGTCGACCGACCGGCGGAAGGGAGGTCACGTGAAGCTGCCGAAGATGAGCACCGTCGGTTTCGCGCTCGCCGCCAGCAGCGGCGATTGGGTCTTCCCATCGAGCGCGACCAGCATCCCGGCCGGAGCGCGGTCGCCGACCTTGAGATCGCCCTCGCGCCGCTGGTCGTAACGGATCATGCCGATCACGTTGCGCGGGCCGATCTTCGCGACCATCACGCCGGCGCCGATGGCAATCAGCGCAAGGACTGACAGAAGGATCTTTTTCCACATGGCTCAGGGGCGGATCGCGCAGATTGTAGCGCTATGATCTCGCCCATGTACAACCCGCAGCTGCGTTTCGCGGAGCCGCCGCGCCGCGTTCCGCTCTCGCTTCGCGTCGTGAACTTCTTCAACGGCGGCGCGCAGATCGGCTGGGGCGTCTTCGGCTTCGGCATGATCTTCTTCTGGGTGTTCGTAGGAAACGCCGACTTCTCCGCGCTGACGTTCCGCGATCCCGGCGGCCGCGTGTTCGGCCGCGTCACGCGGGTCGAGCAAACCGGCGCTTCGGAGAACGACCAGACGATCAGCGCGATGCACTACAACTACTCCGTCGCCGGCGAGTGGCTCGAGGGGACGTCGTACACGACCGGCGCAACGCCGGCAGTTGAGGACGAGGTGACGATCGAATACGACGAAGACAACCCATCGCGCTCGCGCATCGCCGGCATGCGCCGCGGACAGTTCGGGCCGTGGGTCGCATTCGTCGCGATCTTCCCCGCAATCGGACTCGCGTTCCTCATTCCCTTCACCCTCGGAGGACGCAAACGCAACCGGCTCCTCCGCGACGGAATCCTCTCCACCGGCAAGGTGATCGACGTGCGGCCGACCAACGTCACGATCAACAAACAGCCCTTGTGGGAAGTGGTGTTCGAGTTCCACGACCGCAACGGCCAGCGCCGCGAATGCACCGCGCGCTCCACGAACCCGACGCGACTCCAGGACGAGGACGCGGAACCGCTGCTCTACGATCCGAACGATCCGACGAAGGCGTATGTGCTCGACGAAGCGCCCGCGCGTCCGAAGTTCGACCTGAACGGCGATCTCGAGGGACGCCCGCTCGCCGCCGCGCTGTCGCTGATCCTGCCCGGGATCGTGATCGGCGCGCACGCGCTGATGTTCTGGGTGAAGTCCCTGTGACGACACTCGCGCGAAGGCTCAACGCATTCGACGCGACCATGCTGGTCATGGGCGGGATCATCGGCTCGGGCATCTTCATCAACCCGTACGTCGTCGCCCGCCAGGTGCACACGCCCGCGCTGATCCTCGGCGTGTGGGCCGCGGGCGGCGCGATCGCGCTGATCGGCGCGTTCATCTACGCCGAGCTCGCGGCGCTGCGCCCCGACGTCGGGGGACAGTACGCGTACCTGCGCGACGCGTTGCATCCGTCCGTCGCGTTCATGTATGGATGGGCGCTGCTCCTCGTCATCCAGAGCGGCGGGATGGCGGCCGTATCGGTGACGTTCGCGCGGTACACGCTCGAGCTCACCGGCGTCACGATGCCGGAGTGGGTGCTCGCGACCGGCACGCTCGCGATCCTCACGATCATCAACTGCTTCGGAGTCCGCAGCGGGACGAACACGCAGACCGCGCTGATGCTGCTGAAACTCGCGGCGATCGCGATGTTGATCGTCGTCGGAGGATTCATCGGCGGTTCCGTCGCCCACAAGCCGGCGGCAGAAGCGGCCACCGTGCCGTTGATGACGATTCTCGCGGCGATGACTCCGGTGATGTTCGCGTACGGCGGATGGCAGACCGCGAGCTTCATGTCCGGGGAGCTGAAGCAGCCGCGCCGCGATCTCGCGGTCGGACTGCTCGCGGGAGTCGCGGGCGTCATCGCCGTCTATCTCGCGGTCAACTACGTCTGCCTCCGCGTCCTCGGCCCTGAGGGACTCGCGGCGACGAAGACTCCCGCGTCGACGGTGATGTTCGCGGTCCTTGGCGAGCGCGGCGCGACGCTCATCGCAGCCGGCATCGCCATCTCGACCCTCGGCTTTCTCAGCCAGGGCATGCTCACCGCGCCGCGCGTGTACTACGCGATGGCCGAGGATGGCGTGTTCTTCAAGGCGGTCGGGAAAGTGCATCCGAAGACGCGCGTGCCCGTGCTCGCGATCGTGCTGCAGGGCGTCGTCGCGATCGTGATCGCGCTTTCGGGGACGTACGAGCAGATCCTCAACTACGTCGTCTCCGTCGACTTCATCTTCTTCGGACTGACCGGACTCTCTCTGTTCGTGTTCCGCCGGCGATTGTCGTCCGCCGGATTTCGCACGCCGCTGCATCCGATCTCGACGGCGGTGTTCGTCGCTACATGCTGGCTCGTGGTGATCGGGACGTTCGTGAAGGAGCCGAAGAACAGCGTGATCGGACTGCTCATCATGGCTGCGGGGATCCCTTTCTGGTTTGGACTGCGGCGGCATCGTCGCGTAACGTAGATCTCATGACTGAAGTCCTCCAGCGTACGTTCGTCGAGAAGTTGATGTTCGGCACCGGCCGCGCGCGCCGTTTCACGCAGGACTCGCCCGTGCTGCCGGACGTCTGGCTCGCATACGCGGGCGCGATGGAGGAAGACCACGTCTTGCGCAGCGAGCGCGGCGCGCTCGAGCTCCTGCTCACTCCGTATCGCGCCGCGCCTCCGGGCGTCGTGCGCAACGCGCTGCTCGAGCGCCTGCCCAAAAAGAGCGCGCGCGTGATCTACAACCAGACCACGGTCATGACCGACCTCCACTTCGAGGAGCTCGTCCAGGCCGTGCTGCCGATGACGAAGTTCTGGGAGCGCCTCGGCGACATCGCCATGCTGCAGGATCCGAAGGTCCAGCAGCGCGTGGCCAGGGCGGCGCGCGATCCGGAGAACCCGGAGTCGCAGTTCACTCCGAAGGAGCTCGCCGAAAAGCTCACGAAGAACGTCGTCATGCTGCCGCCGGACGTCTTCTGGCTCGTGCGCGTCGTCGGCGGACTCGCGCTCGCACGCCGCGGCAAAACGATCCCCCGCCTGTTCGAGAGCGTCACCGGCGACGACGAGTGGCTGGCGATCGTGAAGGCCGTCGCGGAGCTGGTGAAGGGCCACGCACCCGCGCCGGAGCAGCCGCTGGTTTACGTCGCGAGCCTCAATCGCACTGCCTGGACGAGCGTGAAGGAATCGCGGCTGTCCATCAAGGCCGATGCCGCGAGGCAGCTCTTCAACATCTCCTGCCGCGACATCCGCTGGGCGGTCCTCGACGGCGGCATCGACGCACGCCATCCCGCGTTCCGCACCGATCCAGCGTTGAAGAAGCCGTGGAACGAGAACACGCGCATCCTCGGCACGTACGACTTCTCGCTCTTTGCCGACTTGCTCGCGGGACGCTACTCGCCGCGCATCGAGCGGCTGAGCAAACAGAAGACGGACGCGGGAAAGGAGACGAAGGATCGGATCGCGCGCCTGAAGAAGATGCTCGACGCCGGGGACACGATCGACTGGAGAGTGATCGGTCCGTTGCTGCAGGTGCCGCACAACGACGAGTATCAGGCGCCGCGCTTCGATCACGGGACGCACGTCGCCGGCATCCTCGCCGCGAACTGGCCGGAGAAGGAGATCACCGGCATCTGTCCCGACATTCGCCTCTACGATTTGCGCGTACTGACGCCGGAGGGTGTCGGCGAGTTCGCGCTCATCTCGGCGATGCAGTACCTGCAATGGATGAACTCCACGCACGGCTACAAGGAAGTGCAAGGCGCAAACATCAGCGCCTCGATCCGCCACGACGTGTCGAACTACGCGTGCGGACGGACGCCCGTGTGCGACGAGGCCGAGCGCCTGGTGTCGTCGGGCGTGGTGGTGGTCGCGGCCGCGGGGAACTACGGGCATCGGCGTTACGCGACGCCGGAGGGCACGGCGGTGGAGGCGTACAACACGGTGAGCATCGTCGATCCGGGCAACGCCGAGGCGGTGATCACGGTCGGCGCGACGCACCGCACGCGTCCGTACTTGTACGGCGTGAGCTATTTCTCGAGCCGCGGTCCCACGGGCGACGGCAGGCTGAAGCCGGACCTCGTCGCGCCCGGCGAGAAGATCACCGCGCCCGTCCGCGACGACGCCGCCGGCATCAAGGACGGTACGAGCATGGCCGCTCCGCACGTGAGCGGCGCCGCCGCACTGCTCATGGCCCGCCACCAGGAACTGATCGGCGACCCCGCCCGCGTGAAGCAGGTCCTCTGTCAAACCGCCACGGACCTCGGGCGGGAACGGTACTTTCAGGGGCATGGGATGCTCGACGTGCTGCGGGCGTTACAGGCCGTCTGAGTCGCGCCGAATGCGTCCTCTCATCGCCTTCACGTTGTTGATCGTCGCCTGCGGCCCTGGCTCCGAGGTGAAGTCGGGGCGCGATTTGTACCTCGCTTATGGGTGCGCGGCGTGTCACGGCGTCAACGCTGACGGGCTCGGGCCGGGTGCGGGACTCTCGCACATCAAACCACGCGATCTCACGAAGCTCGACGCCTACCGCGGGGCGAGGAGCGTCGAAGGGATCGCGTCGACGATCGCGTTCGGCGTCGCGGAAGGACGCACCGGCATGCCCGGCTATCCAGACATCCCGCAACGCGAGCGGATCGCCATCGCCGAGTACCTCCACGCTCTCGCCGCCAAACCAGGTCCCGCGCGACTGCGCATTCGCGATGCGTGGGTGCGCACGCCGAACCCCGCCGTCGATCTCGCTGCCGCGTTTCTCACGATCGAGAACAACACCAGCGCGCCGATTGCGCTCGTCGCGGTTTCGTCGCGCGGTGCGAAGATCGTCGAGATGCATGAGACGAAGACCGTCGACGGGATGATGTCGATGCAGAGAGTCGAGCGGATCATCGTTCCCGCGCAAGGCACGACGACACTCGCGCCGGGCGGTTCGCATCTCATGCTCATCGAGCTCGCACAACCGCTGCTCCCGCCCGTCGAGCTGACGTTGCGCTTCGACGACGACACGGTGTTGACGACGTCCGCGGAGATCCGCGATGCGCGTTAGCGTCGTCGCGTTCGCCTTGCTGTTCGCGTGCGCGCCACCGGCGAAACACGAGAAGCTGATGGACATCGCCGACTTCGAGCTCGTCGATCACGACGGCCGCGTGTTTCGCTCCGCGTCGCTGAAAGGCGAGCCCGCGCTCCTCTTCTTCGGCTACACCCACTGCCCCGACGCCTGTCCGACGATGATGTCCAAAGTCGCGCGCGCTTATCGCGAAGCCGGTCCGTCGTCGCGCACCATCCCGACGCTCTTCATCAGCGTCGACCCACGCGATACCCCGCCGGTGCTGAAGCAATACCTCGGCTACTTCGGCGCGGTCCCCGCGAAAGGCCTCACCGGCCCGAAGCCGCAAATCGACGCAGTCGTGAAACAGTTCGGCGCGCGCTACGAGATCCGCGACAGCGGCTCTGCCGCGGGACCGCTCGTGGATCACACGGTGCGTTTGTATCTGCTCGATCGCGACGGCGATGTGGTGAAGCTGTTCGATCCCACCGTGGACCCGGCGGAAATTGCGAAAGAGATGAAGTCGCTGTAGCGATATCCTCCCTCCATGATCGACCGCAGCACCACTGACGGCATCGTCACCCTCCGCCTCAATCATGGCAAAGCCGCCGCCCTCGACCTCGAGCTTCTCGAAGCGGCCGCGCTGGCGATCGCCGAAGTTGGCGCATCCGATGCGCGTGCGGTGATCTTCACCGGCACGGCCGCGATCTTCTCCGCCGGCGTCGATCTCTTCCGACTCGTCGACGGCGGACGCGAATACGCGGAACGCTTCGTTCCCGCGCTCTCGCAGATGCTCCTCGATCTCTTCGCAATGCCGAAGCCGCTCGTCATAGCCGTGAACGGCCACGCCATCGCCGGCGGCTGCATCTTCACCCTCTGCGGCGACTACCGGCTCATGGCCGCCGGCAACGCGCGCATCGGCATCCCCGAGTTGCTGGTCGGCGTCCCCTTCCCCGCGGCCGTTCTCGAAGTGATCCGCTTCGCCGTGCCGGCGCAGCATCTGCAGATGCTGATGTACACCGGCCGCACCGTCCCACCCGACGAAGCCCTCCGCATCGGCCTGATCGACGAAGTCACCGACTCCCTCGAGGTGCGCGCCAATGAAGTTGCGCGTCATCTCGCGTCACTCCCCGCCGAAGCCTTCATGCTCGCCAAACGCCAGCTTCGCGACAAAGCGATCACCCGCGCGAAGCACTACGCCCACGAATTCGACAGCGACGTGCTGGAAGCGTGGAGCGCGCCGGAGACGCACGCACGCGTGCGAGACTACCTCGCGAAAACCGTAAGGAAATGATCGGAACGCTGCCGTCTCGGCGGCTGGCCAGGCGGCGTCCTCGCCGCCTCCGCAGAACGCAGGCGCGGGACGCCTGCGAGCCAGCCGGCGAGGACGCCAGCGTTCCGCCGTCATGTTGCGCGCGCCGCAATCACCACCCGAAACACACCCCCGAACACCGACTTCTCCTCCCGCACCACCTGCAACTCCGTCCCCGCGAGCACGTCCTCCAGCCTGCGCGTGATGTCCGTCGCGAAGAAGTTCGTCACCACGTTCAACACACGCCTCGCGAGCGACACACGACCCGAAGCAAACTTGTCGAAGATCGACGCGCGTCCACCGCGACGCAGCACACGCGCCGCTTCACGCGCGGTGGAATGCGGATCGGGAACGACGGCCAGGATCAGATGCAGCACGACGCAATCGAACGACTCATCCGCGAAGTCCAGCGACGCGGCGTCCATCACGCGCGCGTCGATCGACAGGCCGAGCGCCTCCGCACGCGCGCGCGTTTTCTCCACCATCACCGGCGTGAGGTCGATCGCGGTAATGCGGCAGTCGCGCGGCAGCAGCTCGAGGTCGAGGCCCGTGCCGCAGCCGTCGATGAGCACGCGCTCGCCCGGCTGCACGTTGAGCAACTCGATCGCACGGCGCCGGCCCGTGCCGAGGCGGCGGGCGAGGAGGTCGTAGAACGGCGCGTACAGCGTGTAGCGCGCGCGGTTCCAGCGGTTCGTGTTGATGCTCATCACCACGGCGCCGGCGGCGCGGGCACCGGCCGCACAAGATCGAATTCCACGCGGAACCGCCGTCCCTCGCGCCGCAACGCATACGTGAAGGTCCGGTTTGGATCGACGGACAGCGTCCAGATGTTCGTCGCCGCGGTGGGAATCAGCGACGCCGTGTGCGCGTCCGCCGGAAAGTCGACGGACAAACCGAACACCGACGCGGCATCGCCGCCGTATTGCGTCACGCGATCTTCCGAGCCGTCCTCGTGTCGATGATCGTGTTTGAGCCGCAGTCCCGAAGGCGTGCGCGTGATCACCCACGTGCGCGAGCGGTTCTCGCCGACATGAAACGGGATGCGGATCTCGCTCGGCGTGCACGAGCGCACGTGCATGACCAGCCGCTGCGCCCCGATCTCCGCATCCGAAGCCGCCGTCCCCTCGGTCATCCGCCCCTCGTACGCCTTGCCGCAAAGCAGCTGCAACTCATTCCACAACGGCGGCGCGGACGGAACGCTGGTACAGGTCACGAACAGAACGCTCACAAGGAACACGCGCATGAGCGATGATAACGCGCCATGAACGCATTGATCGCCCGCGAAACCGGCGTCGCATTCGAAGAGCTCACCGACGACGATCTTCCGAAGAGCGGCGTCACCGTCGACGTTGCGTATTCGTCGCTGAACTACAAAGACGGCCTCGCGGTCACCGGCCGCGGACGCATCGTCCGCAAGTTCCCGATGGTCCTCGGCATCGACCTCGCCGGCACCGTCGTCGACTCCGACACGGACGAATACAAGCCCGGCGATCGCGTGCTCGCCACCGGCCAGGGCCTCGGCGAGATGCACTGGGGCGGCTACACGCAACGCGCGCGCGTGCCCGCGGACGCGCTCGTGTCCGTGCCCGACGGACTCTCGCTCGAACAGGCGATGCACATCGGCACCGCAGGCATCACCGCGATGTTGTGCGTGCTGGCGCTTGAACAGAACAACGTGCTTCCCGACGATCGAGAAGTGATCGTCACCGGAGCCGCGGGCGGCGTCGGATCGCTCGCGATCCTGCTGCTCGCAGAGCGCGGCTATCGCATCGCCGCATCGACGGGACGTCCCGAGTTCGAGGACTACCTCCGCAACCTCGGCGCGACGACGATCGTCCATCGCGACGAGCTGTCGTCCGCGGGCACGCCGATGCAGAAGGAGCGTTGGGCCGGCGGCATCGACACCGTCGGCGGCGTGACGCTCGCGAACGTGTTCGCGCAGACCGCGTACGAAGGCGCGGTCGCGTGCTGCGGCATGGCCGGCGGCCACGAAGTGAACGTCACGGTCTGGCCGCTCATCCTCCGCAACGTCTCCCTCCTCGGCGTGAGCTCGCTGCGCACGTCGAAGGCGAAGCGCACGGAAGGATGGACGCGACTCGCGCGCGACCTCGACGCGAACAAGCTCGCGGAGATCTCACGCACGGAGCCGCTCTCGCGGATCTTCGAGCTGGCGGAGGAAATCCTCGGCGGCCGAGTGCGCGGCCGGATCGCAATCGACGTGAACGCGTAATGGAACGCCGGCGTCCTCGCCGGCTGGCCCGCAGGCGTCCCGCGCCTGCGTTCTGCAGGGCGGCGAGGACGCCGCCCGGCCAGCCGGCGGGACGGCGGCGTTCCTATAGTGACGCCATGTTGCCGAGGACGACCACCAGGCCGACGTTTGCGATCACGACGAGCACGAGTCCCGTGACCAGGTGCGCCATCGCACCCGGCGGCAGCCGATCAGTGTTTCCCGCTTCCAGCCGCAGGTACCCGCCCTTCCTCGCATCGCTCACGAGCCCATTCGTCGCCGCGAAGTAGCGCCCGTACGCCGTGACCGTCGCGCCGCTCTCGACGATCGTCTCGATCGCCTCGACACCGCGCACGCTCTCCGGCGCCGCTCCAAGGCGCCAATCGATCCGCAGCGGCGGCGGCTGCGAGTGCAGATCGTGCGTGTACTTCAAGATGTCCACGACGCCCGACAACTCTTCGAACCGCGTCGCGTCGACGTACTCCTGCGCATCGCCGGGCTGCGCAGGGAATCCGCTGCACGACGGAAACGATTCGAGCGTGAACGTCCCGTACTGAGAGTGAATCGCGCAGCGTGCGAGCGCGAAGCTGATGTAGTGGTTACCGACGTCGCATCGATACGCGACGCATTCGCGTCCGCTGAGCGGCGCGCGCAACGGCTCGAATGCCGGCCGGATCTCCCCCATCACCGCGGCGAATTTGCCATCGCGTGGACGCTCGCCGCGCTGGAATCGATCGCGGGCATTGAGGTCACGGATCGCCGAGCGCGCGTTGAGCATCAGCAGCAAACCGAGCCACACCAGCGTCGCCGTGAGCGCCGCGCCAAGGAGGGCGCCCTCGACCGGCAAATCGGTGTGGTAGAGAGCGAACGCGTACGCGAGAAACAGCCCGACCCAGAGCGCGATCACGATCGAGCAGCGGCGCATGCGCCGTGATTACCGCACGCCCGCGACCGCCTCGTCCAGAAACTTCTCGATTCAGCGTTATCCTCCGCGCTGACAGATGAACGACAAATCGATTCTGCACGAACGCGTCCGCGAAGCGCTCGACACCGTCGGCGCCGACTACGAAGTGCTCGCCTGCGAGCCGCATCTCGCCGACACCGCCGAGTTCTGCGCGCACTACGGCATCTCCATGGACGAGGCCTGTAACGCGATTCTCGTCGTGCTGAAAACGACGCCGCGTCGCTACGTCGCGTGCCTCGTTCGCGCCGACACGCGCCTCGACGTCAACCGCAAAGTCTCCGAGCTCACGGGAGTGAAACGGCTTTCGTTCGCGTCATCCGAGGAGACCGCTGACCTGACCGGGATGCTCATCGGCGGCGTCAGCATCGCCGGCCTGCCCGACGGCATCCCGCTCTACGTCGACCAGCGCGTGATGGAGCGCCCGCGCGTGATCATCGGCGGCGGCAACCGCCACAGCAAAGCGCGCCTCGCGCCGGCGGAGCTGTTGAAGTTGCCGAATGCGAGCGTCGCGGACATCGCGTTACCGCGAGAGTAGCGCGCGCGAAGCATCGGAGCGCCCGGCTTCCAGCCGGCCGCTCCGCCGCCTTCCAGGCGGCCTTCGCTCCTCGGAATATCGACCGCCGACGGCTGTTAACCGCCCTTGACTGCGGAATTTGCCTTCGGTATCTTCCGCGTCCCACGCCCTCTCGTGGCGCATTCGTCTAGGGGTCCAGGACGCCGCCCTCTCACGGCGGTAACACGGGTTCGAATCCCGTATGCGCTACCAACTTTCAAATCGGCTCACAAATCGAGCTTAACTCGCTGAAAAACAAGCAGCTTCAGCATCTCGCGACCCGCCTTCTGCGCGAAACCCAGAAACGCGGGCGAGATTCACCTCGAACACTTTTTGCCACTGCTTGAGCGGAGATCCTCCGGCCGTGTACCCCAAGAAATGCTGCAAGACCTTCCGCAATTTCTAGTCCGAGTCCGCGCGGGCCGGTGAGATCGAACAGGCTTTGACTCGGCTTCATGCGTGAACCGTAACACGGTAAGCTGTATCGGTGTCTGTCATTCCGTTCCACGGGCGCATGCGCACGTTTCTGGCATCGCTGTTGACTTCATATCTCGCTCTGACCGTGGATGCGGCGGAACGAGTTGATGCGTCAAAACCGAATCTCCTCCTTATCACGCTTGATACCACGCGCGCCGATCACCTTGGCTGCTATGGGATGAAATCTGCGAAAACGCCGGTGCTCGACACGCTGGCCGCACGTGGAGCGTTGTTCGAACAGGCTCACAGTCACGTGCCGCTCACGCTTCCATCGCACGCGGTTTTGCTGACTGGAAAACTCCCCTCCACGCTCAATCTGCGTGTCAATGGATCCCGCCTGAAACCAAACGTCGCGACGCTGGCCACGATCCTGAAATCGCGTGGATACTGGACAGGGGCGGTCGTCGCTACATCCGTTCTGAATCGCGCGTACGGACTCGCGTCCGGCTTCACTGTCTATGACGATCACATGACACTCTCCCCGCCCTCTGGAGGCCCAGCCGAGGAGCGGAGAGCATCGGAAGTGACCAGCCGGGCTCTCGAAGTAGTAGGGAAAATCAAAGCACCGATCTTTCTCTGGGTCCATTATTACGACCCTCATTACCATTACAGACCTCCGCCGCCATACGCGGCCAAATATGCGAAGCATCCGTACGACGGTGAGATCGCGTACATGGATGCCTCCATAGGAAATCTGCTCGTTGGTTTACGAGCCACCGGTCTTCTAGACAACGCACTTATTGTCGTGGCCGGCGATCACGGCGAAGGGCTCAATGAGCACGGCGAGCGGCAGCACGGCGTTTTTCTGTATGAATACGCATTGCGTGTCCCGCTGCTGATGATTTGGGAGGGACGCATCCGGGCGGCACTGAGAATCGGGACTCTCTGCGGACTCGCCGACGTCGCGCCGACGATTCTAGATCTGATGCAGCAGACGCCCGTAAAAACCGACGGTTTGAGTCTGAGGCCTCTCCTCGAGGGCGGCAGAATCATTCCGCGGACGCTCTATGCCGAGTCGTATCACGGCTCGTTCACTTACGGCTGGGCACCGCTGCGGGCCATCATGACGAGCCGCTGGAAATTCATCGAAGCGCCGCGGCCCGAACTGTATGAATGGCGCGACTCGGAAGAAAAGAACCTTTATGACAGCGATCGGCGAGAGGTACGCATTGGAAGGAAAGCGCTCCGCCGTCATCCGTCTGCCGATCCCGCGGAGAAAGCCGCAGCAGCCAATGATCGCAACAGTGAGGAGACTCGAAAGCGCCTCATCAGCCTCGGTTATCTCGCACCGGGCGGCGTCCGAGCAGACGACTCAGCGCGACTCGATCCAAAAGATGGAATCGCCATCGAAAGAGAGATCTGGCAGGCGGCGGAACGATTGGAGAATGGCGATGTTCGCAGCGGCATTCGTACGCTTCTGTCGGTCGTGAAACGAAATCCACGAAACATTTACGCTTTGTCGATGCTCGGCCTGACTTATCTGAAAACGGGCGATTATGAAAAAGCGAAAGCCTGTTTTCAGGAAGCGATCCGTCTCCACCCGGAGCTGGAATCCGCCCGAGCGAACCTCGGCACGACCTACAGAAAAATGGGGAATATGGACGCGGCAGCGGAAGAGTACCGGGCCGCGCTGGTGATCTCGGCGCGACATGCCGAAGCCGCGTCCAATCTCGCGCGGATCTATTCGGACAAACATCTCTTCGAAGACGCACGCCGCGTTCTGCAGTCCGCAATTGACGCGGGAGGCGAGAGCGCCGACGTCTGGTTCGAGCTCGGGGTGCTGGAGGCAAACGGATCGAACTGGGAGAAAGCGCGCTTCGCCTTCACCAAGGCCGCGTCGATCGATCCGGCGAGAGGGGATGCGTACGTGAGCCTCGGAAAGATCGCTTACGCGCAGGGCGACATCGACGAGTCGATCTACCAGTATCAGCGCGCCGTGCGGATTGCACCGAAGAATACGGGATATCTGGCCACGCTCGGCTCACTTTATCTCAACGGGAAGAACGATCCGGTTCAGGCGCTGCACTACTACCGCCAGGCGCTGGCCGCCGACCCCTACGCGCGCGAAGCCGCCGCCCTGCGCGATCTCATCGCCGGCCTCGAAGCACGCGGCATCCGATAATTTAAAGGGTGGGGGTAGGGATTCTCTGCTCGGTGGCACTCCTTCTATGAAGATCTCCTCTTCTCTGGATACCAATAACGGAGGGCACCATGAGATCCAATCGACGTGCTCGCATTGCCGGCGCAGCCACCTGTCTGGTTCTGATCGCGGCGTTTCCCGCCGTCGCGCAGCGCGTCAAGGATCCCGAATCTGAGCTCGATCGCCTCACGTTCGAGAAACGCGAGCTGCGCGTCTCGCAATCGCTCGTCGATTCCGACGCGAGCAGAAACCTCGCGAATCGTGCGGCGATCTTCCGCTTCAAGGCCGAATACGGCGCCCGCTGGCGCTTTCTTATCGATCGCCGCTCGGGACATGTCAATCTCGCCGAAGGAGGCGCGATTCCATTCACTCCGGGACCCGCAAACAATCTGCAATGGCAAAACCTCGCTGCTTCGTGCAGAACCGCCGGATGCATCCCGGCGGAACGCATTCAGAGCGCGGCAAAAGAATTTCTGGCGCGCTATCGCGGCGCGCTGCAAGTCAATCCCGACGAACTGGTTGTCGATCGGACGGACGCATCGTCCATCGGCAATTCCATCAATTTCGTCCGCTTTCAATGGGTCTACGGCGGCGTCCCCGTCGAAGGCGGATCGGTGTTTCTGGCGGTTAACAACGGCAACCTCATCCAGATAGGCATGGAGAACATCGGAAACATCCAGTTGGATCCGAAGCCAGCCATCACAGCGCAGCGAGCGTGGGAAGTGGTGCGGGCGTATGCCGGATTCCGCGACAATGACGAAATTGTCGACAACGGCACGCTCCGGATCTTCCCTATTACGCGGAAGGGAATCGATCCTGACGGGCCGGAAGCGCCGTTTGGCAGAACGATGCACTACGTCCTCGTGTACAAAGTCGCATTCCGCAGGCAGGGGATCATCGGGACATGGGAGGGAGTAGTTAATGCACATACAGGTGAACTGCTACGGTTCCGCGACACGAATGCCTACGGTCACATCCAGGGCGGCGTTTACAAAACCGACGCGCCGCTGACCGAAGTATCGGTTCCCTTCCTCAACGCGAATTACGGTACCGCCTCCTGGGCCGATGCTGCCGGCGATTTCCCCGGCCTCACCGGAACGTCAACGATGAACGGCAACGTGGCCGGGGGCGTGCGGATTAGCGACGGCTGCGGCCTGATCTCCGCTTCCGCGAACGCGGTCGGAGTCATCGATTTTGGCGGCAGCAGCGGTACCGACTGTACAACCCCCGGCTTCGGCGGCGCGGGAAACACGCATGCGGCGCGGACTCAGTACTGGAATGTCACGCAGATCAAGATGAAGGGACGCAGTTATCTCCCCGGTAACACGTGGCTTCAGGGACAACTGCAGGACAACGTGAACATCAGCGTGTGGTGCAATGCAACCTGGAACGGCACGACGCTCAATTTCTACAGAAGCACCAGCGTTTGTGCGAATACCGGCGAGCTTCCCGGCGTCTCGCTTCACGAGTGGGGACATGGGATGGACTCCAACGACGGCGGCGGCCCGAACAGGCCGATCGAGGCGCGCGCCGACTGGACTGCCCTCCTTCAAACGCATCAGTCGTGCACCGGAAGTGGTTTTTTCTCCACCGGAAACTGCGGCGGATACGGAGACCCGTGCACGAGCTGCACCGGCATTCGTGAGGCGGATTGGGCGATGCACACCAGCAATACACCTTGGACGCCGCAAAACAAGGGCACGGTCTGGGCGCCGGGCGCTCAATGCACGTCCGGATCGTATTTCGGCCCCTGTGGCTGGGAAGACCATTGCGAGGCCGGCATCGCTACACAGGCCCTATGGGACTTTGTGAACCGCGACCTCGTCATGGATCCTGTCAGCGCCTGGCAGCTCGAAGATCGGCTCTTTTACGCCGGCATGCAACAGTCCACGAACATGTACACCTGCACGGGAACGGTCATAAAAACGTCGGACGGCTGCGCTGCAGGGAGTCTCTATACTGTCATGCGCGCAATTGACGATGACGGCGACGGCGTCGGCAACGGTACGCCGCATGCAGCCGCGATTTACGCCGCACTCAATCGCCACGCGATCGCCTGCGGTGCTGCAACTGACGCGGCCAATCAGAATTTCACGACCTGCCCCGCGCTCACGACCCCCGTCCTGTCCGCCACCGCCACCAGTAATCAGATCGTATTGACCTGGACCACGGGTGGCGCCAATGCTACGCGCTACTTTGTCTTCCGCAACGAGACCGGCTGTAGTGCCGGTTACACCAGGATCGCTACAGTCAATGCGCCAACGCTCACTTATACCGACACGTCCGTCGCGCACGGACTGACGTACTACTATCGGATTCAGGCCGCCACCGCCAATGACTCATGCGTCAGCGCGATGAGCAACTGCGCCACGATCACGGCACAGTTGCCGGCCGATCAGGACTTCTACGTCCGCGACTGGACGAACACACCGACCGTTCATGACAACGGCGAAGAGCCGTCAACCAACTTCATGACCAACTGGGCGTACACGAGCGACGTCTGGAACCGTGGCGTGAACAATCCCGGTAGTGCCAATGCCAGCGACTGGTTTCCTACAGACAACATGTATGCCGGCAGCGGACCGGGCGAGGGAGATAACTACGGTTTCGTGCGCGTGCATCGGAATGCCGGCGGATCGGCCGCCACGGTCAATGCGGAGTTCTTCGCCTCCGAGTTCGGCGCAGGCAGCAACTTCCTGCCAGTGGCGTCGACGACGCTGACGTTCGGGACCACCGATCTGGAACAGACGCAGGGCGCCTACTGGATGCAGGGCGATTCCCTGTCGAATCACGCATGCATCGCCGTCCAGATTTCCACGACGCCAGACCCGTACAAAACGCCGGGCCTGTCCGGACACAGCCCCGGCGATCCCGACGGGCAAGCCATTATTCTCGTGGACAATAACAAAGCACAGCGCAATCTGAACGTCAGCCACAATGTGGCTCATTTTGCCGGTCTTCAATATGCGGTCATTCACAATGGCGCGCTTTACCGGCGGAACATCGTCCTGCGTTACGAAGCGCCGGGCGAGCAGCTTCAAGGCGCACAAATCGAGGTAGTCGGCGGACGGCCGCTCGATTTTCGCTCCGGCAGCACGATCACCCTGAACGGAATGCAGCCCGGTGAAAACCGATGGATCTCGCTGAGGATGATCACAGGCGATCGCGCTGTCCCCATTCATTTTTACGAGATGAACGAAGGACGAGTCATGAACGCCTTCACACTGCTCGTGGAACCGGCACCGGTGAACGCCGTCATCCGCGAAAACCTTCGCGCTCATGTTCATTCGTTCGCTCGCGTGGCCGCGATTTTCGGGATCAGCAATGCAAAAGAGGAAGCCGATTACGCCAGAAGAATCCTCCGTGAGAGGGACATCCGCGCAGGGCAATATCTTGCGTTCCTCAAAGGGCGTTCCGCGCGGATGTCGGCGGTAATTGCGGCGCTGTTGAAACAGGCGGGTACCGGCGACACGTTCCGCGTTCTCGAGTCGTTGAAGAATTTCAATTCCGACATCGTGCTCCGGAAGGCAGAACAGCTCACGTCGAGTCACGGCATTCTGCTCAGCCGTCTCGACGCCTACGTCACCATGCTGCAGAAAGCCGCCGGCGATCCTGCTGACATCCTGCAGACGGTCGCGTGGCAGGAGAGGATCTACAGGACACGCCTCGATCGGCCCGACTGCGCGTCGAAGGTCGTCATCGAGTCGCGTGCTTTCATCGCTTCATTCGATGCGCGAAAACCAGAGGCCTACGCCGCATTGCTTCGCGCTTTGAGCGAATGTTTCCATCAGACCGCGAGAGTGTTGAGCCGAAGCCAGGCGAAGCTCGAAGCCGCCGCGACGGCCATGGAGCAGCCCGCAGTCTCTTCTGCGGCTCTTCAAAAAGCACACCGGGAGTTTCTGCTAGCACTGCAGGATGCGACGGAGGGATTGCCGAGATGAAGTAACTAATCCCATTGACGACTCTCGCCCGCCGTCTCGGCGCCTCGACGCCAGGATAATGGTTATGGGCGGATATCGGCGGGCATCTTCATCAACTCGTACATTGTCGCGCAGCATATGCACACGCCGCTCCTGATCCTTGGCGCGTGGCAGCGGGCGACGCCTGATCACGTGCGAGCCGATCGCGCTTGCAGACGATGACAACGGACACCTGACCGGCACGGACAGCCGTGAGTAGCTCCCCAAGCGCCGGACGCCTTCCTCGTCCTTCGAGCCGCTGATCCCGTCATCGCACAGCACGTCGAGGAGACCGTAGCCAGACGCGATGGCAAAGGATGTGATTTCGATTCGCTGCGCTTCGAGCGAGACCCCATCCGCGACCTGCTTGACCGTCGAGACCCTGCCGTATCCGAGCGCCTTCGTCGCCATAGTTTTCAGGTAAGGGAACCCCGAGCTGATTCATCAGTTGGCGGATTCAAAAACCTTCCCACGACGCGCCGCGTTTCGGATGTCCGCTCAGGTCCGCTCGGTCCACAACCGGAGCCGGTTCCGGCCGCGCCCCGCCGGGAACGTGACGAACCGAGGCATACAATCGGCAGGAATGAGCGTCTACCTGTCTCTTACACGTGCGTTCAACGAAGGCGCTCTGCGCGCGATCCTGAGCTCCGGGCAGGCGGTCGTCGTCCATCGCCTCGCGTTGATGAGCAAAGACGGCGACTGGATCCTCAGGGAACGACCGGAAGCCCTGCGTCACGTGCTCGAGGTGCTGGAGCAACGCGGGGCGCGTTATCGCTTCGGCGCTCCACTCGACGTTCGCTGGATGGAGGGCGGTTGGAGCTCGCATCTCGAATTCTCCGCGGACGCTCTTCGTGTTCGGACCGATTTCGTGACGCGTCCGCCGCGACTGAGCTCTTCGGATCTCAGTGGGCTCTGGCGTGAAGTCGGTGGCGCCGATGTTCCCGTCGTCGATCCTCGGCGGCTTGCGGAGCTGAAGAAGACGAATCGCGAGAAAGACTATGCCGTGATCGGCGAGCTGGCGCGGTTGCTCACCGATCCCCGGGATCGCCTCATGCTGTCGCGAAGCGCCCGCGATCTGGTGACGCTCGGTCGCGATCATCCGGACCTGGTCTCCGAGCTGCTCCCGCAACGACCGCTGCTCGGTCTGCTCGACGGACTGATCGCTGATCTGGAAGCAGCGCTCGATTCGGAGCGGCGAACGCTCATCCACGCAAACGAGGAGAGGCTGCTGGCCTACGTGGACGCGGCTGCCGACTGGCGCAGCCTCTGGCCCGAACTGGATCGCAGGACGGAGGGAATGCCCCTTCGTGAAGCTCATGAGATCATTGCGGAGAGCGCTGCCGGCACATTGCCGTTCCGGCCTCTGGAGTCCCGATCATGAGCACGATGCGCGACGAGTTTCTAAGCGAGGAGGATCTGGACCTCCGCAATCTCTCCCAGAGCGAGTTGATCGCCTGGTGGGACGAGTGGCTCCGTCTGGCGCAGGCCACGAACGATCTCGACCGGGATGACTACACACACGGCGTCTTCGTGCGTGTGGATCGCTGAACCTGGCTACACGCTCGTCCTTACCTGCGCTGAATCTCTTCGAACCAGTTCACCACGACGTTCAGACGGCCCGGCGCCGAGGCTGGATCGAGCCCTTCCACGATCAGCACGCGGCCGTCGCGGGCAAGGTCGAAGTCGGAAGCGTTTGCGTCGAGAAGAAGGCGAGGCGTGCCTGCGGTGAAGACCGGTGACGTCTTCACCGGAACGGTCATGATCTTCGTCCCGTTGAGGTACGCGATCTCGTCGTCCAACACCCAGCGCGGCGCGGTGCCGCCCTCATTCGAGATCTGCCAGCGGCCGGCGCCTCCGGTCCGCGGCCGCACGTACACTTCGTGCCGGCCCGACTCGTCCGACCAGTATGCGATCCAACGCCCGTCCGGTGAGTAGGTACCGGGACTGTCGTCCCCGTCCGACCGTACGAGCGGGCGCATCGTCCCGCTCCCATCCATGATCTCGACGTCGGACCCGCTGTCCTTGTGATCGGCCTGCACGAGCACCTCGGTACCGTCGGGCGAGACGGCGGTGGGCGTCACGGAGTAATCGGCGATCTTCGAGATCTGGCGCTCCTCGTCGCTTCCGTCCGCGGCGCGCGACCAGATCTGCCACGGTCCGGAGCGTTCCGATGCGTAGAAAATCCGTTTGCCGTCGGCCGACCATACCGGCCAGCCCATGCGCGGTCCCGTGGCCACACGCGTGCTCGTTCCGCGCTGGAGGTCGATCGTCCAGAGGTTGAAGTCGCGCTCGGCGACGAGCGTCGTGCCGTCGGGCGAGAACATCGGATGGCCGAAGTGAGCGTCGTCGGGGAGCAGGGCCGGCTGGCGCTCGCCACGCCGGTTCATCATCACCAGTCGTCCGCCCTCGTCGCCGCCGACTCCCGGTGAGAAATACACGAGCGTGCCGTTCCGCGAGAACGCGAACTCCGCGCCGCCGGCGCTGTGGTTGGCGACCCCGGAGGTGACTTCGAATGGCTGGCCGCGGACCTCGAGCGCGTCCGCATCGAAAGCCACGGCGTACAGAGACGTCGCGCGCACGTAGACGAGATGCCCGCTCGGCACATAGCGCGCGTCCGCCCCTCCGTTCAGCACGACCTTCCGCTCACCCGAGTCCAGCCGGTGCGCGACCACTTTGGCGTTGTCCCACGACGATCCCAGACCGATCGAGTAAAGGATGGCCTTGCCGCCGGGAAGCGCATGCGGCCAGCGATGGCTGCGCTCGCCCGCCGCGCGATCGACCTTGGATACGACCGTGACCGCGCCTCCCGACGAGGGCACGCGCTCGATGCCGCCGTAGTAGTACGGACAGAACACGATCGTATCGTCCTCGAGCCACTCCGCACCGCGCGACCGGGCCGCGCGCGCGATCTCCGTCGGCCGTCCGCCGGACAGCGGAACCTTCCAGAGCGTCTGTCGCGCGAAGAAGCCGATCCACTTTCCGTCCGGCGAGAAAAACGGCTGGACCCCTCCCTCGGATCCCGCGATCGGCGTGGCCTCGAAGCGGTCGATCGGTCTTCGAAACAACATCTTCGACGTGCCGGTGTCGTCCGAGTAGACGATCTCCCGTCCGTCCGGCGAGATGGCGATCGTTCCGTACGTTTCGGTGGGACGTGTGGAGATCGTGTTCGGCGCCGAGAATCGCATCACCTGCGGCGCCTCGATGCTCCGAACCATCCGCCATGCGATCACCGTTGCTGCGACGGCAACGACCGCGGCGATCGTCGCGACGCTCCATGCCAGCCGCTGCGTACGTCGCCGAGTGGCGATCAACGGGACCGGCATGCCGACCTGCGATCCGCCTTCGCCGATCCAGCGAAGCTCCTGCGCGACGTCGCGCGCGCTCTGCCAGCGATCCTCCGGATCCTTCGCCAGGCACTTGGAAACCACGTGCTCGAACGCCGGAGGCGTGAGTGGAAGGATCTCCGAGATCGGCCGCGGCTGGTCCTTGACGATCGCCGCGATGAGCGAGGCTTTCGACCTGGCGGCGAAGGCGCGCTGGCCGGTGGCCATCTCGTACAGCACCGCTCCGAACGCGAAGATGTCGGTGCGCGTATCCGCTTGCGACGCTTCGAGCTGCTCGGGCGCCATGTACTGAAAGGTGCCGAGGATGGTTCCTTCCTGGGTGAGGGGTTTCTGCACGGTCGCGCCGTCGAAGACCTCGAGCTCCGCCGCCTTCGCCAGACCGAAGTCGAGGAGCTTCGCGCCGGAGCGCGTGATCATGACGTTCCCCGGCTTGAGATCGCGATGGACCACGCCTCCGCGATGCGCGAGGTCGAGGGCCTCGCCGATTTGTGCCCCGTACTTGAGAACATCGGCCAGCGGCAGCGGACCGCGCTCGAGCCGGTCGGCGAGCGTCTCGCCCTCGAGCAGCTCCATGACCAGATAGTCATCGCCGACGTCGTAAAGCGTGCAGATGTTCGGATGGTTGAGCTGCGAGATCGTCTTCGCTTCGCGCTCGAACCGCAGTTTGAACTGCGCATCCTGCGCGAGCGCGGCGGGAAGGATCTTGATGGCCACGCTGCGATCGAGCCGCGTGTCCCGCGCTTTCCAGACCTCCCCCATCCCTCCCGCGCCAACGCGCGAGACGACTTCATACGGACCGAGACGTGTGCCCGCCGAAACGACTGTCATGTCAGTGGGGCCGCAGATTATCCCTCATGCGGAGTCGCGTGCGCGAGATGAGCTCGGGCGAGCCGTGCCGGTCTGGGGAAAAATTGTCACGCGCAACTCGATACAATCTCCGTCTGGGCATGTCGGTCCAATTCACTCCAATAAAGTCCGCGCCGCGCGTGTCGGTGATCATCGCCGCCTTCGACGCGCACGAAACGATTACCTGCTGCCTCGAATCGTTGCGCGCACAGACGTTTCGCGATTTCGAGGTGATCCTCGTCGACAGCTCGCACGGGGAAGAGACGGCGGCCATTGCAACGCGATTTCCGGAGGTCCGATTCGAGCGAAGCGCGGTTCGTCTCTATCCGCACGAGGCACGCAACCGCGCGGCGTCGCACGCACGCGGGGAGCTGCTCGTCTCCATCGACGCGGACGTGTATCCGCATCCGGACTGGCTGGTGCAGCTCGTGCGCGAGTACGACGCGAGCGGACAGGTCATCGTCGGCGCCCTCGCCTGTCACGGCCCCCGTCTCCGCGACCTCGGCATGCACTTCTGCAAGTTCGCGAAGTTCCTGCCGGCCGGCGCGGTCCGCGTCATCGACACGGCACCGACCGGAAACCTTCTCGTCGCACGCGAGGACTTCGCGCGCGTCGGCGGAATGCGAGGCGACCGCTATGTCGCGGATGTCGCGCTCGGGCGCGACCTCGAGGCGATCGGAAAGCAGATCCGGTTTGCGCCGCGCGCAATCGTCGATCATCACGACACCGATTCCATCGCCGCGTTTTTTCGCGAGCGATACGTTCGCGGCAGGTTGTACGGCCGCATGCGCGCGTCGTGGCTGCCGACGCGGCGCTCGACCGCGCTCTATCTCGTGGTCTCCATCCTGCCGATCCGGCTCGCGCGCATCGCGTGGCTCACTTATCGCTATTGCGCGGCCGCGGGCATGACCGGGGCGTTCCTGCTGACCTGGCCGCTCGCGCTCGCGGGACACGCAGCGTGGCTCGCGGGAGAGTCGATCGCCTACGCCGGCGCATTGTTTCGCGTTCGCGCGCGACGACCGAGCGCGCGGAACAACGGCGCCGCGCTCGCACGCACGACTCGCTGGGGTCCCCAGTAGAGCAGCCGCAGGAGTGGAGCGAGAGGCGTCTTCATCAGCGGCTTCGCCAGCCGAAGACCGGCTTCGACGATACCCTTGCGCGAGCGCCACCGGCGTCGTCGTTCCTCGCGCGCGGCGCTGAGCACGGCGGGGTCGATGCGAACCTCGATCGGCGCTGACGTAGGGCGTGGCTTCAGCCCGCTTCCCCCGGGGACGGGCGGGCTGAAGCCGCGCCCTACATCGAACCACGCGGCATTGAAGCTCGAGTAGAACAACTGCTTGGTCTCTTCGCGCGTATCGCGCAGCTCCGGGTCGATGGTGCGGCTCGACGGACGCAGGCCGCGTCCGATGGTCGGGTTGAGGTTGATCTCCCACGTCTGCACCTTCCCGTCGAGGATCGAATAGTCGATGCGTCCGTAGTCGATGTTCGCGATGGCGAAGATCTCGCGCAGCTCTTCCTCGTGCGGATTGCGTCGCACGTACTCGAGCTCCTCGCGCGCCATGGCCATCGAGAACTCGGTTCCCGCGAACTTCAGCATCCACTTCCGGCCATAGTTGAGACTGCGCGGCACGATTCGTCCGCCGACGTGAAACGCCGCGAACTTGCGATACCACCCAGCGGCATCCGCCGTGCCGCAGAACTCGACGACGAGCAGGTCTTCGATCAGCCGTCCGAGGGCCAGGGCGCGGCCGATCCAGGTGTCGACTTCCAGGGCCGAATGCAGCAGCGGCGAAAGCGATCCGTCATGCGTGCCTTCGGAACGAAGGAAGACCGGGAAGCGCGCCGCGCGCCAGTCGCCGCTCGCACGGAAGCTGCGGAAGGAGTTTCGCCCGAGGCGCCACAACTCCGCGTGCAGATCGAAGCGGCGCAGGGCGCGGCGGGGATCGTTGAAGATCCGCACATCGGACGAATTGCTCAACTGCGCCGCAAGCGCATCGACGTAACGCCCCATCGGCCCGCGAACCTCATCGAACGACGTAAACACGTACGTGCCCGGCTCGAAGCGCGTCTCCGTCAGGAGATGCTCGTACCGCAGGATCCGGATGTCGGAGTGCGCGAGCTCGCGTCCCCAGTGCTCGAGATACTCGCTGAACATCCACCGCCCCTCGAGCGTGAGGTAGTGGATCATCCCGCCACCTCCGAGACCTCGGCGGTGGCTCGAGTCTGCGCGAACCACAGTCGGCGGTACGTCTCGCACGTCGCGAGCAGTTCCTCATGCGAGCTCAGTCCGACGGCGCGCCCGTTGTCGAGGACCAGGATTCGCGCCGCGTTGCGCAAGGTCGACAAGCGATGTGCAACCGACAGCACCATCCGCCCCGCGGCGAGCCGGTCGAGCGCCTTCTGCACGCGAGTCTCCGACCATGAGTCGAGGCTCGACGTCGCTTCGTCGAGAAGCAGGATCGGCGCATTCTTGAGGACCGCGCGGGCGATGTTGATCCGCTGGGCCTCGCCTCGCGAGAGCGCTCGACCGCCGTGCCCGACCACCGTCGCGTAGCCCTCGGGCATGGCCATGATGTCGTCGTGGATCTCGGCCGCGCGCGCGGCGTCCTCGATCTCTTCGCGCGACGCGGCCGGCCGGCCGCGAGCGATGTTGTCGGCGATCGACGCAGCAAAGAGGAAGGGATCCTGCGTGACGATGGCCATGTTCGCGTGCACGTCCGACAGGCGCAGCGCGCGGAGGTCGACGCCGTCGATCGCGATGCTGCCGAAAGTCGGATCGTGGAAGCGCGCGACCAGGTTGAGCAGGGTCGTCTTTCCGGCGCCGGAAGGGCCGACGATTCCGAGCGTCTCGCCGGCGCGCACGGAGAACGACACTCCGTCGAGGATCGACTGGTCGTCGCGGACGAACGTCAGACTCTCCGCCGCCAGCGTTGCCGGAGCCGCGCCGAGCGGACGCGCGTCCGGCGCGTCGCGGACCGTCGGCATGGTGCGCAGCATCGTGTCGAGATTGCGCACGCTCGCGCCGTGCCTGCGCATCTCCATCCAAGCCGTGTTGATGTTGTTGAGCGGCCCCTGAACCGCCCGCGCCGCGAGGAAAAAGGCCAGCAGCTCCGGCCAGCCGAGCGTGCCTCGCAGGACGTGCAAGCCTCCGACGACGGCAACCACGATCATGTTCACGCCGGACATCGAGTCGAGAGCAACGCGTGCGAGCGCGCGTGTGCGCTCCATCGCCTCCAGATCTTCGAAGTACCGGCGCGCTCGCTCACTCGTCCGCGCCGACTCGTGGGATTCCGACTCGTAGATCTTGATCACGCGGATTCCGTGCACGAGCTGCAGGAGCATGTCGAAGATGCCCGCGTTGCGCCGCCGGAGAGTCGCGGAAGCGAGCAGCGTGCGTCGCGCGGCAATCGTGATGGGAATCGCTGCAATAGGAACGAGAAGGAACGCCCACAGCGCCAGCGAAGGGCTGAGCCTCGTAGCGACGACGATCAGGCCGAGCGCCTGCGTCGTCTCGAGCAGGAGCGATGATTGCGCCGCGACGACGAGGCGCAGGTTGGTCACGTCGTGGCGTACGCTCTGAATGAGCTCTCCGTGCGTTCGATCGTCGAAGAAGTCCACCGACAGGCCGAGGACGTGCGCAATGACGCGCTCCATCGTTCCCAGTTCGACCGCGGTGAGCATCCTGTGCTCGCTGATCCGCGAGTCGTACGCGAGCGCGACCGCGCCGAGCTGCACGACCGCGAGCATCGCGATCACCGACCACAGCGAAAGCTCGATGCCGGCGCGCCCCAGCAGCAGACTCACCCAGCCGCCGGTCTGTCCGAGGACGGCCGCGAGAAACTGGTGAATGAGGAGGATGGTCGCGGATGTGAGGACCGCGCGACCCAGCGAGCCGATGACGAAACGCACGAGAAGGCCTGGCTTGCGCCGGAGCAGATGCAGCGGGAGCGAAAGCGAGGCGTTCACGCGACGCCTTCGCCGAGAATGCGGTCGTCATCCATTACGCCATCCGGCGCCACGACCTCGCTGCCGCGACTCGATCGCGACAGGATCGCCGCCACGGACATGTCGCCGGTGACGTTGACGATCGTCTTGAGCATGTCCGGCACCATCGAAGTGGCCTCGAGCAGGATGACGCCTTCGATCGGAAGTCCCGCGGCGACGTAAGCCGGCAGCGTCGTGAAGGCCTGCCCTCCTCCCGGTACGCCTGCCGCACCGAAACTCAGCAGGGTCACCGAGATCATGAAGACGACGACCGACGAGACACTCAGCGGAACGCCGTACACGTGCGCGAGAAAGACGAGCTTCGTCGTCGACGAGATGGTGCGGTTCATCTTGAAGACCGAAACGCAGAGCGGCAGCACGAAGCCGGTGAAGCGCGGCGGCAGCCGCAGGTGCTCGACGCCTCCCTGCACAAGCGCGGGCAACGCCGCGATCGACGAGAGCGTGCTCACGGCCACGAGCTGCGCCGGCGCCACCGCCTTCGCGAACGTCCGCATCGGGATTTTCGCGGCGATCGCCGTGATCGGGTAAAGCAGAACGATGAACAGCGCGAGCATCGCGCAGACGATGACGATGAACGCGCCCATCATTCCCGCGACGGCTCCGCCGGCATCGAGCGCCGATGCGTAAGTCAGCGCGAAGACTCCCGCCGGCGTGAACACGAGGACCCACCGAACGACGATCATCATCGCGTCGGCGAAACCGCGGAAGAGTCCCGCGAGCGGAATCCGCTTCTCGTCCGGCAAACGCGTGACGGCAGCGCCGAGGAGCGCGGCGAAGAGGAGGATCGGAAAGATCTGCCCTTTGCGCGCGGCCTCGATGAGGTTCGTCGGCAACTGTTTCGCGAAACTCTGCGATGCCGCGGCGTCTTTCGCCACCGCGTCGCCGGCCACTGATGCCGTGAACGAAGGGCCGGCCTGGTAGAGCGACACGATCGGTTTGCTGATCACGAACGTCAGCGCACCCGCGACGAAAAGCATCAGCACGAACAGCGCGATCGTACGGACGCCGAGCTTCCCGACCTCCCGTCCCGCGCCCTCACCCGCGCCCGTGATCGCGGCGAGGATCTGACTGACGATCAGCGGCAGCAGGAGCATCTGCAGCGCCGCGAGCCAGACCGCGCCGATCGGCGTGACGACGCGCTCGACTGTCCGGAAGCCGGCGACGGCCGATCCATGTCCGAGCATGCCCAAGGCCAGCCCCGCGACGAGCGCGAGGAGCGACCAGGTTGCAAGGGAGAACCGCGGACGACGGACCAAAACGCGACAGAGTATGCCTCATCTCCGCGAAGGCTCGGCCGCCGCAATCGCAGCCGCGCGGAAGCAGCCTCGCGCTGTGATACTTTTGCCGGCATGTCGGAACCGGTGCAGTGGGGCAAGGTCATCGACCAGACCCGCTGCATTGGCTGCCATGCCTGCAGCACCGCCTGCAAGTCCGAGAACGCCGTCCCCCTCGGCGTCAATCGCACCTACGTCAAGTACGTCGACATCGGGCAGTTCCCGACCGCGCGGCGCGCCTTTCAAGTTACGCGTTGCAACCAGTGCGAACATCCGCCTTGCGTCGAGGCCTGTCCCACGACGGCGATGTACCGCCGCCCTGACGGCATCGTCGACTTCGACAAGAACATCTGCATCGGCTGCAAGGCGTGCATCGCCGCCTGTCCCTACGACGCGATCTTCATCAACCCGGAAGACCACTCCGCGGAAAAGTGCAACTTCTGCGCGCATCGGCTGGAGGTCGGACTCGAGCCGGCCTGCGTCGTGGTCTGCCCGACGGAAGCGATCCTGATCGGCAACCTCAAAGACCCCGAGTCGCGCGTCGCGAAGTTCGTCAACCGCGACGTCGTGGCCGTGCGGCGACCCGAGAAAGAGACTCTCCCGAAGCTCTTCTACAAAGGCGCGCATCAGGCCACGCTCGACCCCCTGGCCGCACAACGGCCGGAAGGCGGGATCTTCATGTGGAGCGAACAGGGCGGCGGTCTGCCCCACGAAGTCATTTCCGGCCATCCCGGTCAGGCCAACAACGTGGCCGCGGCCATGCTCGCTTACGACGTTCCGCATCGCGCGCCGTGGGGCCTGCCGGTCAGCGCTTACGTCTGGACCAAAGCCATCGCCGCGGGCTCCTATCTCGTCGCAGCTTCACTCGTTTTGCTCGGGCGGCTCGACACGACAAGCGTGCTCTGGAAGTGGACGACGCCGCTCGTCTCCGCGATTTTCCTCGCGATCACGTTCATCCTGCTCATCGCCGATCTCGAGCATCCCTCGCGCTTCTACATGATTCTCACGCGGCCTCAGTGGCGAAGCTGGATCGTGCGCGGTGCGGTGATCCTGACGGGGTTCAGCGCCGTCCTCGGAGCGCATCTCCTCTGGAGCTTCCTCGGCAACGGACCGCCGCGCGCACTGGCGTTCATCGGAGCGTTGCTGGCCATCGCGAGCGGCACGTACACCGCGTGGCTCTTCGCGCAGGCGAAGGCGCGCGACTTCTGGCAAAGCCCGTTGCTTCCGCTGCAACATCTGATTGCGTCGGTCCTCGCGGGTGCCGCGGCACTAGTCGTCGTCGCGAGCTACGTCGCCGCCGACTACGCTCCGCTTCTCGCGGGCATCACCGCTGGCGCGACGGTCGTCCATCTCGTGCTCATCGCCGCGGAAGTTCTCAGTCGACATCCGACCGCGCATGCTCGTCTCGCGGCGCAGGAGATGGTCCGCGGCAGGTTCCGCATCGAATTCGCGGCTGGAGTGATTCTGCAACTTCTCGGATTGATCAACCTGCCGTTTCGTCCCGAGGCTGCGGTGATCATCCTGCTCGGTCTTCTCCTGTACGAGCACGCGCACGTCGGAGCGGGACAAGCAGTACCGCTCGCGTGATGGAGAGATGAAGATGCGCTATCCGGGACCAAGCGGCACGGAGCTCTCGGCGTACCCGCCGCGCGAGCGCTGGGACGACTGGACGGAGCTCGATTCGAAGGCCTGGCCGGCGCGCGTCGAGCGCCGCTACATGCTCATCCCGACGACCTGCTTCAACTGCGAGTCGGCCTGCGGCCTCCTCGCGTATGTCGATCGGGAGACGCTCGAAGTCCGCAAGTACGAAGGCAACCCCGAGCATCCCGGGTCCCGCGGAAGGAACTGCGCGAAGGGACCGGCCACACTCAACCAGGCCAACGATCCGGATCGCATTCTCCGTCCGCTGCGGCGTGCTGGAGCGCGTGGAGAGAATCGCTGGAACGAAGTGAGCTGGGACGAAGCGCTCGACGACATCGCCGCGCGCATCGGGCGTGCGCTGTCCGAGGGGCGGCCGAATGACGTGATGTACCACGTGGGGCGGCCGGGCGAAGACGGATACACGGAGCGCGTTCTCGCGGCGTGGGGAGTGGACGGGCACAACTCGCACACGAACATCTGCTCGTCGAGCGCGCGCGCCGGTTATCAGTTCTGGATGGGCTACGACCGGCCCAGTCCCGACCACGCCAATGCCGACGTCATCCTTCTGATCAGCGCACACCTCGAGTCGGGCCACTACTTCAACCCTCACGCGCAGCGGGTCATGGAAGGGAAGCAGCGCGGCGCGAAGCTCATCGTCTTCGATGTTCGCCTCTCCAACACGGCCACGCACGCCGATCACTGGCTCGCGCCGTATCCCGGAAGCGAAGCGGCGATCCTGCTCTCCATCGCGCGGCACATGATCCAGAACGGCCGCTACGATCGCGACTTCGTCCGGCGATGGTGGAACTGGCAGGAGTACATGGATGCCTGTCATCCTGAACCCGAGCGAAGTGAGGCGGAAGGACCTCCTCCGCAAGAACGAGGGGGGTCCTTCGCCGTCTCCGCGGCTCAGGATGACAAGCGCTTCGAGGAGTTCGAGCGCGTGTTGCTCGAACTGTACGAACCGTACACGTTCGAATTCGCGGCGAAGGAATCAGGCGTCGCCGCCGCGACGATCGAGCAGGTGGCGGAGATCGTCGCCTCGGCAGGCAAGCGGCTCAGCACACACACCTGGCGCAGCGCCACGGCTGGAAACCTCGGCGGATGGCAAGTTGCGCGCGCACTCTTTCTGCTCAACGCGCTCTCCGGCGCGATTGCGACCGAGGGTGGGACGTTCCCGAATGCTTGGAACAAATTCGTGCCGCGCCCGATCCACATGCCGCCGCATCCGCCGAAGTGGAACGACCTGACTTGGCCCGACGAGTTTCCGCTGGCCTGCAACGAGCTCTCGTTTCTGCTTCCACAGTTCTTGAAGGACGGACGCGGGAAGCTCGACGTCTACTTCAGCCGCGTCTACAACCCCGTCTGGACCAACCCCGATGGATTCTCGTGGATCGAAGCGCTCACCGACGAAGCGAAAGTGGGACTGCACGTCGCGCTCACGCCGACGTGGAGTGAGACCGCCTACTTCGCCGACTACGTGCTGCCCGTGGGCCTCGGCTCCGAGCGGCACGACCTCCACTCGTACGAGACGCACGACGCGCAGTGGCTCGGCTTCCGCCAACCCGTCCTCCGCGCGGCGAAGGAGCGCCTCGGCCAGAAGATCACCGATACGCGCCAGGTGAATCCGGGCGAAGTGTGGGAAGAGAACGAATTTTGGATCGAGCTCTCCTGGCGCATCGATCCCGACGGAAGCCGCGGCATCCGGAAGTTCTTCGAGTCGAAGAAGGAGCCGGGAGCAAAGCTCTCGATCGACGAATATTACGGATACATCTTCGAGAGCTCGGTGCCCGGTCTTCGCGAAAAAGCGGCCGCCGAAGGCGTGACGCCGCTGGAGTCGATGCGGCGCAACGGCGCGTTCGAGCTGAAACAGCATGTCGGAGCGATTCACGAAGAGCCAGTGCCGTCCGCGGAGCTCGTGGATCCGCACGTTGACTCGCTGGGACGCGTTTTTACGCGAACGCCGAAACCGGATCAGCCGAACATCGTGCCCGTGCCGACGCCGGACGGCGACGCGGACGGACGCCGGCGCGTCGGTGTGGAGATCGACGGTGTCGTGGTGCGCGGCTTCCCGACTCCGAGCGGAAGACTCGAGTTCTTTTCGACCACGCTCGCGCAATGGGGATGGCCGGAGCTGGCGACCCCGGGATACACGCGCAGTCACGTCCATCCGGAGAGCCTGCAGCCGGGCGAAATGCCGCTCATCCCAACCTTTCGTCTCCCCGTTCAGATCCATACGCGCAGTGCAAATGCGAAATGGCTCGACGAGATCGCGCATTCGAATCCGCTCTGGATTCATCCGCGCGATGCGAAGCGCATCGATGTGAAAAACGGCGAGCTCGTTCGCGTGGAGACGCGCATCGGACACTTCGTCGTAAAGGCCTGGGTCACCGAGGGGATTCGTCCCGGCGTCGTTGCTTGCAGCCATCACATGGGACGGTGGAAGACCGCGGACAATGGTCAGCGGCAGATGATGGCCACGGTCACGCTCGATCGGAACGGAAGTCAGTGGAAGCTGCAGCGCGAGCGCGGCGTCGAGCCATTCGCGTCGCGCGATGCCGACACGGAGCGGATCTGGTGGACCGACGCCGGTGTCCATCAGAACCTGACCTTCCCGGTGCAGCCTGATCCGATCTCGGGGATGCACTGCTGGCACCAGGCGGTCCGCGTTCGCAAGGCCGAGCCCACCGACAAATACGGCGACATCTCCGTCGACGTCGCGAAGTCGCGCGCGGCGTATCAGGAATGGATGGCGAAGACGCGTCCCGCGTCGAGCCATTCTCCCGACGGGACGCGAAGACCGTACTGGATGCTTCGCCCGCTCAAGCCATCGCGCGACGTGTATCGATTGCCGAAATGAGAACTTTAGGCGAGAACAACCCCTCATCCGCCTTCGGCACCTTCTCCCCTCACCGAGGGGAGAAGGCTCTCGATCGAGTTCCCTCTCCTCACGGCAGCTTCATCGCCGTGGGGAGAGGGTGGCCGAAGGCCGGGTGAGGGGCGATCTCGCGATCGTGTCATTAGAAGCGAGATGATCTTACGCGAGCACAAGGCCGATCTCATCGCCGGCATCACCGTCGCCCTGGTCGGACTCCCGCAATGCATCGCCTATGCGCTCATGTCCGGGCTTCCTCCGGCCTACGGTCTTTCCACCGCCGCCGTGGCCGGACTCGTGGCCGCGCTCGTCGGGCGCAGCACGCAGGTGGTCACGGGACCGACCAACACGACCAGCCTGCTCGTCCTCGGCGTCCTCCTGCCGTATCTCGCGCCCAACGGTCTGCTGCGCCCCGATGCTCTTCGCATTCTGGCGACGCTGACCGTTCTCGCCGGCGCCATTCGCATCATCGCGGCGCTCGCGGGCGGCGCACACCTGATCCGGCTCATTCCCGACTCGGTCCTCATCGGGCTCACCGCGGGCGTCGCGATCCTGATCGGAGTCATGCAACTCGACGAGGCGTTGGGCTTGAGACCAGCCCGCGCAACCGGTTTTTTCTCGCAATTCGGAGAGGTCCTCCCTTACCTCCCCGATGTGCGATGGCCGGCGATCGCGGTGTCCGCGACGACCGCCGCGCTGCTCGTCTTCGGCTTTCGTCGATTCAGCCGCGTGCCGGTCGGTCTCTTCGTCATGGTCGCGGCGGCGGCGATGGCGTGGCTGCTGAATCTCGACCAGCGTTCCGGCCTGCCTTTGGTGCGCGATCGCGGCGCACTGCCGGACGCATGGCCGCCGCTCGTGCTTCCCGATCCGAGTCTGGGTTTGATTCAATCGCTCTTCGTCCCCGCACTGGCGATCGTTCTTCTCGGAACGCTCGAGCTCGCGGTGTGCGCACGAGCGGGCGGCGAGCGTCCCGACATGCGCCGGGAGATCCTCGCGCACGGATGGGCCAACGTCGCCGGAGCGTTCACCGGAGCGTTTCCCGCTTCGGCGAGCTTGGGACGTTCGTCGCTGCTCCGGCTTTCGGGCGCGAAGACGCGCGTTGCGCCGGCCGCGACCGCAATCGTGAGTGGACTGGTTCTCATCGTGGGCGGACGTCTGGTGGGATGGATTCCGCAGGCGAGTCTGGCCGGCGTGCTGCTGGTGATTGCGGCGCGCATGATCGACTGGCGCGGGATCCGCCGCCTCTGGAATACCTCGCACGAGACGCGCCTGCTGTTCGTGGAGACCTTCGCAGCCGCGCTATTCCTTCCGCTTTCGTGGGCGATCCTGATCGGGACAGGCACCGCGCTCGTGATTCACATCGCGAACACGTCCTCGCCGCGGTTGCGCGTGCTGCGCCCTGACGGCGGAGGCCTCGTGCCTGTCGGTCCGGATGACCAACCGGAGCTCGTCGTCATCGAGGTCAGTGGAAATCTCCACTACGCCGCAGTGCCGCCCTTCATCGAGGAGGCAGAGAGAATCCTCCCATCTTCGGCACGCGCAGTGATCATCGATCTCTCGCACGCGCACGAGATTCGCTTCGCGGCGCTACGCGCTCTGGAGAGTCTCGCCGAGGAGATGCATCACGACGGCGGCGTGCTCTGGCTCGCCGGCGTCCATCGCGACACCGCCACTCTGCTCGAAAAGTCCGGCAGCACCATTCCGTGGGTCGCGGAGGAACCGGTCCCGGGCCTCAGCGTGCGGCGATGCATCGAGCGGCTGCGGAAGCCGTGACATCACTCCAACTGCAGGGCGCACGCGATGATCGGCTTTGCCCATTCCGGAGTCGACTCGAGCACCGATAGTGAAGGAGCTACGACTGTCCCGCGTTGCCAATGCAATAAGAGTCGAGGCGGAGGGATCCTGAAGGTCTTCAAGTCGCGGCCAGAACGAATATGACTGGCGTCACTCGTTCTCGTCCGGCATCGCATTGGCCGCATCAGCCATGTCCTGCGGACTCGCGCCGAAAATCTCGCGGAGCTTATCCGCCGCACCGGGAGCGCGAAGCGCAGCGAGCTCTCGATCAAAGTCATCGCGCAAACGGCGGATCGCCCGCGCCGCTGCCTGTAGCTCCGCGTAACGGTCCGCAGACATGACCACCGCTTCAGGCCGGTTGTAGTTCGTCACAATGACTTCGTTCTCGCGCCGTGTTCCCATTTCGGGAATGATCCTACCCGATTCGGGAACGGTTGCAATTGCATGCTTTCGACACAAGCCACTGCCGAGCGCAGCGAACTTCCCAAGCCCCCACCGCTAAAATGCGCTCACATTCGTGAATCGCGCTCTCCCACTCCTCGCTGTGCTCGTCATGGCCACGGCCGTTTTCGCGCTCGACCCCGCGCGCGCTCTCACCCAGTCGCGCCTTTCCGTCTGGACGAGTGAGTCCGGCCTTCCGCAGAACACGATCGACGCGATCGTGCAGACGCGGGACGGGTACCTCTGGATCGGGACCGAGGAAGGGTTGGTGCGATTCGATGGCGTGCGGTTCGTCGTCAGCGATCGGCAGAACGCGCCCGCGTTGCGTAGCTCGTTCATCTCTTCTCTGTTCGAGGCGCCCGACGGGACGTTGTGGATCGGCACGTACGGCGGCGGTCTCGCGCGATTGCGCAACGGCGGGATCGAGGCCTTTCACCCGGAGCTCCTCGGATCGGACCGCATCCGTGAGATGCACGCGGACGCGGACGGAGTCCTCTTCATCGCAACTGCTGGCGGCGGATTGCTGCGGATCGATGGCGAGAAGGTGACCCGCTTCACGACGCGCAACGGACTTCCGACGGATCGTATCTGGACGCTGGAAGACGATGGCGACGGCGGGTTGTGGGTTGCCACGCACGGCGGCGGTGTCGTCCGCTGGCGCGACGCGCAGGTCCAGCAGCGACTCACGACACGCGAAGGTCTTCCCAACGATTTCGTGCGGGCGTTGCTGCGCGACGTGGACGGCACGCTGTGGATCGGAACGGACGGAGGCGGTCTCGCAGCGTGGCGCGACGGGGCGATCGTGCGCACGATCACGACACGAGACGGTTTGCCGAGCGATCTCATTCGCACTCTGCGGCGCGACCGCGACGGAAGCCTCTGGATCGGAACCGACGGCGGACTCGCGCGCTGGCGCGGAGACCGCGCCGAGGTGCTCGGTGTTGCGGGAGGTCTGCCCAGCCCGATCATCCGGGCCGTCGTCGAGGATCGCGAAGGAAGCCTCTGGGTCGGAACCACCGGTGGACTCGCGCGCATGCGCGACACGCGCTTCCTCTCCTTCACGCGCAAGGAGGGACTTCCCGTCGACGCGATCCGCGCGATCGTCGAAGATCGCGAAGGTCGCGTGTGGGTCGGCACGGAAGGCGGCGGTCTCTGTGAGATCGCACCAGTGCGGTGCCGCACGAAGGCGGACGGCCTCCCGCACGACACGGTGTACGCACTCGCGGTCGGCCGCGACGGCGGATTGTGGGTCGGGACGGACGGCGGCGGCGTGGTTCGCCTCCGCGACGGCAAGTTCGGAGAAACGATCGACGCGCGGAGCGCAGGCTTGCCGAACGATCGCGTGCGCGCACTCCTCGAGACCGACGCCGGCCTATGGGTCAATACGACCGCGGGACTCGCGCTCGTTCGCGAGGGACGCGCGACTCGAGTCAAAGAGCTCGACGACCGACAGCTTCGTCCACTGCTCCTGCTGCCGAATGGGAGTCTTCTGGTGGGAACGGACGGCGCAGGCCTCTGGCGCGTGACCGCGGATGGCGCGCGGGCAACTCTCATCGCGCGCACGGGCCGAGGTCTCGAGAGCGATCGCGTGTTCAGCCTCGCCGCCGACGCCGACGGCGGAGGCGTATGGATCGGAACCTCGGGCGGCGGACTCGCGCGACTCGATCTCGCGAGCGGCTCCGTGCGATCGCTCACGCGACGCGACGGGTTGCACGACGATGTCGTGTTTCAAATTGTCGATCAGGGCCGCGGCGCCGACCTCTGGCTCACGAGCAACCGCGGCCTCTATCGGATTTCCCGCGACCGCGTGCTCGCCGCGATGAAGGGAACCGCGACCGATCTGTCCGGGACCATTTACGGAACGAGCGACGGGATGCCGTCCGCGGAGTGCAACGCGGCATTCCCCGCCGCGATCCACTCCCGCGACGGCCGCCTGTGGGTCGCCACCGCGCGCGGAGTCGCCGTCGTCGATCCACTCTCGAACCGTCGCAACATGGTCGCGCCGCCGGTGCACGTCGAAGAAGTTCTCGTCGACGGCGTTCGCGCACCGGCATCACCTCTGCGCGTTCCTCCCGGATCACAGCGCCTCGAAGTCCGATACACGGCCCTCGGCCTCCGCGCTCCGGAGCGCGTGACGTTCCGGTACATGCTCGAGGGCTACGACAACAACTGGGTGGAGGCGGGCACGAATCGAGTCGCGCATTACACGAAACTCGCTCCGGGCAATTACACGTTCCGAGTGAGTGCCGCGAACGAGGACGGAATCCGGAGCAACGGCGAGGCGCGGCTGGCCGTTTCCGTCGCGCCGCGATGGTTCGAGACGTGGTGGGCGCGCCTGCTCGCCCTCGCGCTCGTTGCCCTCATGCTGTGGGGCGCGGTGCGACTCCGCCTCGCGACGCTTCATGCGCGTCACGCGGAGCTGGAGGCGCTCGTGACGGAGCGCACGGGCGAGCTGGAAGTGGCCAACAAACGCCTGCGCGCGTTGTCGTATCTCGACGGACTGACCGGCGTCGCGAACCGCCGTCGCTTCGACGAGGCGCTCGAAGAGGCCTGTGCATCGTCAAGTCAGGTATCACTCGTACTGATCGACCTCGATCACTTCAAGCGCCTCAACGACTCGCAGGGACATCAGGACGGAGACGAGGCCTTGCGTGCGGTGGCCGCGTTGCTCGCCGAGCGCACCGAGACTCGCGGCGGTCTGGCCGCACGCTTCGGCGGCGAAGAGTTCGCGTGGCTGCTTCCCGGCGTCGCGCTGGATGCCGCGAAGGCCGAGGCCGAGACATTGCGAATCAGGATCCGCGACGCTGCGATTCGCCACGACGGCGCGGAATCCGGAGTCGTGACCGCGAGCCTCGGCGTGTCAGCGAGCAACGGAACGACGGCGCCGCTGTCCCTCGTTGCCGCCGCCGACGCGGCGCTTTACCGCGCGAAGTCCGGAGGCCGCGACCGAGTCGAGGCGGAGGCGCTGGGCGGAGCGTAGGGGTGCGGGCTTCCAGCCCGCACAAAGCTCGCGCGGGCTGAAAGCCCGCGCCCCACAGATCAACTATGCCGGATGTTGAGAATATCCCCGTCGCGAACGACGTACGCTTTCCCTTCCAGCCTCCAGTGCCCCGACTCCTTCGCTTTCGCAAACGACCCGCCCGCGGCGATGAAGTCGTCGTAGTGCACGACCTCGGCGCGGATGAACTTCTGCACGAAATCCGAGTGGATCACTCCGGCGGCTTCCTGCGCAGTCATTCCCGTTCGGATCGTCCACGCGCGGCATTCGTCTTCGCCGACCGTGAGGAATGACTGGAGTCCGAGGAGTGCGTAAGCCTCGCGGATCAACGTGTCGAGTGCCGACTCGCGGATTCCGTACTCCTCCATGAACATCTTCGCGTCATCGCCCGACAGCTCCGACATCTCCATGTCGATCTTGCCGAAGAACGCGACGACGCGCGTTCGCAACGAGGCCTTCGCCGACGCGACACGGAATACCGTCTCCTCCACGATCGACTGCTGCGACTCGTCGAACGAGAGCGCGATGAGCATCGGCTTGAGCGAGAGCAGCTGATACGTCTTCAGGATGAACAGCTCGTCCTTCGAAAGGTCCTCGTTGCGCAGCGGCTTCTCTTCGTGCAGAAGCGCAAGACATTTCTCCAGGACCGGCAGCTCTCTCTTCATCTGCTCGTCGTGCATGCGGGCAAGCTGCTTGTGGATCTTCTCGATGCGCGTCTCGACGATGGCCATGTCAGCGAGGATGAACTCCGTCTCGAACGTGGCGACGTCGCGCAGAGGATCGATGCTGCCGTCGGGGTGCGGCACGGCCTCGTCTTCGAACATCCGCACGACCTGAATGAGCGCGTCGTTGGTCTTCACCGCCGACAGGAACCCGGTCGTGAACTGCGTCGTCCCGCTCGCGCCCTTCTGCAGGCCGGCCACGTCGACGAACTCGATGGTCGCGTGAACGGTGCTCTTCGGATGGAACAGTGCGGAGCATTTGTCGAGCCGTTCGTCCGGTACTTTGGTCATGCCGAGGTGCGCTTCGCCTTTGCCGGCGGCGGCGCGGTCGAGATGGGTTTTCGTGACGGCCTGAAAGAGCGTCGACTTGCCGGAAAACGGGAGTCCCACGATGCCGAGTTGCATGGGTGATCTATACCACCCTTTGCACCGACTCCTCGCTCACACCCGAACTGCGCAGGAGCTGTTCCGCGTCGGCGCGGTGGCGCTCGATCGACTCGCGAAAGGGAGCGGGATCGGGTAGCGCGAGCTCGTCGATGACTTCCGCCAGCGCGTGCAGAGTGGCGAGTTGCGCGTGGATCGCGTAGCCGAGGGCGCCGTCGCGCAGAAGGAGGATCTGCGCGGCGCGGAGCGAGGATGGGTCTTCGCTTTTCCGCAGCAGCTCGGCGAGCTCGTCTCCGCGGGGACCCGAGAGCGAGAACCGCATGAGCAGATTGAGCGCGGGTGTCCGCCAGTCGGTCGCTTCGGGGCCGAGCGCGTCGTGGCAGTCGTCGCCGATCTGCAGCAGGCGCCCGAGGGGAATCGCGAGTCGCGTGAGCATTGCTGCGCGCGCGGGATCCGCACCGGCCGCGAGAGCTCCGAGCTCGAGCGCCGTCGCGACGAGCGGCGGCGTCTTGCGATCGACCATCTGCCAGAACTCGTCGAAGCCGCCGTCGACGGTCGTCTCGAACAGTTGCCCGATCGCGGTCTCGCGGACGCCGCGTCCGATCGCGGCGGCAGCGGCGCGCCACGATGCACCCGCGAACGGCAACGCGGCCGTGAGCTCGAGGCTCCACGCCAGCGCACCGCTCGCAACGTTCAAAGCCGCGTCGACGCCGATCTCGGTGGCGAGACACTGCGGTTCTTCGTCCTGGACATCGTCGATGATCTTGATCGCTTCGATGAGCGCCGCGAGCGGGACGTGCGCGATCGATGCGGCGTTCGCGTCGTCGAATGCCGCGGCAGCGTCACGCGCGAAGTCGAAGAAGACCGTCGGCTGCCGCTGGAGCACACGCTCGCGCATCGACGCGAGCAGCTCCGGCGCCGCGGTGCACCGCAGGCTCTCCGCAATCCCGCGCAGGATCGAGCGCGCACTCTCCCCGGATACCGTCCGCGCCGCGACAAGCTCGGTGACGCGACCGACCGCAATCGCCGCGGCCCAGGCTGCGCGTGCGCTCAGGCCGTGACTTTCGACGGCGCGAGAGCGGGCCACTCGGGCCAGCCACGAACCGCGAGCGCTCCCGGCCGAAGCAACGCCTCGGCAGCACGCTCATCCCGGAAGTGCTCGTGCTGCTGGCGCACGACCTCGGCCATCGGCTCGGATGCACGGAACTCTTCGAAATTCATCAGCGGACGATCTTTGGACATGGTCAGCAATGTAGAAGGCATCGCTCCGCCGTGCAAGACACGAACGCGGGAGAAATGGTGAACAAATGACGATCAGAACGTGAACCCCCGCTTCCTCCCCGCCTCGCGCACGGCCGCGATGATCGCCTCGTCGAGCGTGTTGGCCGCGGGCGGGAGATTCTTCCGCGCCGACGCCACGTACTTCTTTCGCTCGCTGTCGAGCACCGTGATCCTGGTCTGGATCTCGATGCGCTTCCGCTCCGTTGTGCGGACGTGCGCCTTCCGCTGCGCGACGGTCATCTTGCGCATCTCCGGCGGCAGCTCGGAGGCCTTCACCTTCTCCACGTCGATCTTGCCGTTCTTCGTTGCGTCGACGAGGTCCCAGGAGTCGTTCACGTAATTCGCGGAGACCTTCGCGATCTGGCGCTGCACGTTCGCGCCTTTCTTGGTCGCGAGGTTGGCGTCCTGGATCGACTGACGCGACAACCCTTCCGCGCCCTTCACTCCGTATGCGATGTACGTTTCATTGAGCTTCGCGCCGAGAACGGCGATCTCGCGATCCTGCGGCGCCTCGATCTCCGCGACCTCGGCGTTCTGATCGATCGCGACGTAGCGTCCTTCGGCCATGGTTGCCCCGACTCCCCACTTCGTCACGAGTCCCTGCTTCGTGTCGCCGCAGAAAATCGTGTTGACGATGATCCCGCGCTCGATCGCACTCGCCGTCGCGGTGCGGTAGTCGACCGTTCCCTGCGTGAACTCCTCGTTCCCGGCGATGAAGATGACCTTCAGATCGTCGCCGGACGGACTCCACTGCAATCCGCGCACGGCCTGCGCAATTACCTGTCCGCAGTACTCCTGCCCGCCGTTCGTCCGCAACGCGAACAGCTCCTCGGAGACCTTGTCGAGGTCCGTCGTGAACGGAAGCACACGGCGGATGTGTCCCGAGGCGGCGGGCAGGCCGTCGTTGCCGTACTCGTACAGCGCGACTTGCAGCACGGGCATGACGCCGCCCTTTTTTGCATTGCCGAATTCGTTCACCACGCGCCACAACTGCGTGCGCGCCTGATCGATCAGACCGTCCATGCTGTTGCTCGTGTCCAGCAAGATCGCCAGTTGGATGACGGGCTTTCGCTGCGGGACCGGAGCCGCGCAGGCAGATGACGAAGAAAGAGAAAGCGCGAGCACGACGACGGCTGAGAGAGTCCTCACGATCCAGATACCTCCGCGATGCAACGTAGGACGCGGAAGGCCGCTGTGGTGTCAGTCGTTCGTAAAAATCCGGCCGGCACGGCCGGCGGCGCTGATTGGCATAGCCCTTGGGCGCGTACGGTCGCTCCGAGGCCAATTTCCTTAGAGGGATCCCCACGCGCGATACCGATCCACATGGGCGCGAGCCGCATCGAGCGGCGACGTCGCAAGGCTCGGCACATCGGCGGCGATGGTTCCCGACCTCCACTGTCTGACGATCTCCGCGAGACCCGCGGCGCCGCTGTCGAGCGGCGCGAGCCAGCCGCCGCCATCGCGGCGGATTCTCTCGGCGGGTGCGCCGAGGTCGAAGGCCACGGCTGCGGCGCCCGCGAGCCAGGCTTCCGAGAGGACGAGGCAGTGCGTCTCGGGCCAGATCGACGGGAGGACGACCAGTCCCACGCGATGTCGGGTGAGGAGCGACGGGAGCCGGCCATTGCGGTAGTAGCCGTGCACGGTGACGTTCGGGAGTTGCCGCAGCGCGCGCAGGAGATCCTCGTCGCCGCCGCCGAAGATGTGCCATTCGGCTTCGCCGGCGAGGCGGATGATCTCGGGCAGGAGGTGCGCGCCTTTGTGGCGTTTCGCACTGCCCGCATACGCAATCGCGGGTCGCGCGCCGTAGGACCGCTTCGCAAAAGACGGCACGCCCGGCTCGATGACCTCGCCCGCGAGATCCGGCAGCGAGAACAGTTCGCGATGTTTTGCGAAGAGAAACCGCGACGGGAAGATCAGGCCCGTTGCCGACGCGAGCAACCGACGTCCGAGCGCGCGGCGCTCGGCCTGCGCGTCGTACGCAACGTCGAACGTTTCCCGCAGACAACGATGGCAGCGATCGAGGTCCTCCGAGTACCAACAGAAATGCTCCATCGGCAGCTCGAGCAGATGCGGCCGTGCGCAGAAGAGCGAGAAGTCGTGAACGCTCACGACCACGCGAATCCCTTCATCGACGAGCCCCAGGATGACGGGCAGCGACAGGCCATCCGTTCCTTCGAGATGAATGGTCTTCGCTCCCGTGATCGCCAGCGCCTGACGAATCGCCGTGCCGAAATCTCCCGCGACTCCGCGCGTGTGTCGGACGGGCGCGGAAAGCTCGAGGACTCCGGGATGCAGGAGCGCGACGTTGCGCAATGCGCTCTCCGCGCGCAAGCGTGCGATGAGTTGCACCTGCACGCCGCCGAGTCTTGCGGACACGTCTGCGGCCGAGACGTTGAGAATCGCCGCGCCTGCCGCTTTGACGAAGGCCCCGCGCGCTCGCAACGCGGTGCTGCGCGATGCCTCCGCGATCCGCTCGCTCGCACGGACGAGCGCGGATGTGAGTCCTTCGCCGCGAATGACTCTGGCGATCGTGCGGAGTGTGGAGTGCGGCGGCAAGGCCGC
Organism: Thermoanaerobaculia bacterium; assembly: GCA_035999335.1. Classification (GTDB taxonomy): domain Bacteria; phylum Acidobacteriota; class Thermoanaerobaculia; order Gp7-AA8; family Gp7-AA8; genus QHVT01. The sequence goes on from DASYGV010000076.1 coordinate 49,840, forward strand.
CGTTTTTGAATACCGCGGTAATGTCGCTGCAGCAGCGTACTTGCCACG
>DASYGV010000081.1:0-43247 GCA_035999335.1 Thermoanaerobaculia bacterium
GCGCCCGCGCGCCGCGCTTCGGCGCCGGCTTTGTGCTCGGATGATTCAGTCGGGGCTGCTGTCAGGTGTTCATCGCACTCAGTCACTCATCTAGGCGAAAATCGATTTCTTGCGCTTGTCGACATTTTTGAGACAGCCTCCAGGGCCGCCGCACTCCACATCGGCGTACACTCGCCGCATGGTCGACGCCTACGTGGTCATCAGCAGGTTTCGCGTGGCCAACGGAATGGGCAAGGCCGTGGCGGAGGCGTTTCGATCGCGGCCTCACCTCGTGGAAGACGCTCCCGGATTCATCCGTCTGGAGGTGCTCTCGCCGGTCGAAGACGAAGCCGAGTTCTGGCTCGTCACCCATTGGACCGACGAGGCCAGTTTCCGCGTGTGGCACCACAGCCACTCGTACCGGGAATCCCACGCCGAAATCCCCAAAGGCCTGAAGCTCGACCCAACCGTGACGGAGATTCGCCGCTTCCGTCACGTCGCGTCATGAACGAGATCCGGGCGAATATCGACCTCCTTGCGCGAGACGTAACCGAGCAGCATGCGCAGCTTCAGCCGGAGCTGTTCGTGCGCTATGGCCCAATCGGCAAGTTTCGTTGCCGCGAAGATGCGCGCTTTCATCTCGAGCGCCTCGCCGCGGCCATCGAGCTGTCCACGCCGCCGCTGTTCATCGAGTACATCGCCTGGACCAAAGTCGTCCTGACGACGCGCGGCATCGCGGCAGCGGACCTCGCGCAAAACCTCCGAATCCTGGAAGAAGTCCTCCTGCAGCGGGTCACGGGAGCAGCAGGTGCCGCCGCGTCGGCCATCATCCGCGCCGCATTGAACGCGTTCCCATCGATGCCAGCGGACGTGCCCTCCCACATCGATCCCGCGACCGAACTTGGCCGGACGGCGGAGTCCTATCTCGAGCACCTTCTGCGAGGGCGAGCATCCGCCGCCGCGGCGCTGGTGCGGGAGACTCTTGCTCAAGGAGAGTCCATCGTCGAGGTGTACCGGGGAGTCCTCGAGCCCGCGCAACGGGAAGTCGGCCGGCTCTGGCAACTCAACCAAGTGACGGTCGCTCAGGAGCACTACTGTACTGCGACGACGATCCGCCTCGTGTCCGAACTGAGTGCGAGCTCCCGTTCCGATACGCCGAACCGGCAGACGCTGGTGGCCATGTGCGCCGCCGGCGAGCAGCACGATCTCGGCCTTCGTCTCCTGACCAACGTCCTCGAGAGCGAAGGCCGGCGCACGTTGTACCTCGGCGCGAACGTACCGGCGGAGGCGGCCGTCGCCATGTGCGTCGATCAGCGCGCCGATCTGCTGCTCATCTCCGCGACGGTCCCTGTCCACATCCCGGCGGTAGCCGAGACGATCCGTCTGTTCCGCGCGGCGCCGACGCTCGCAAGCTCGCGGGTGATCGTCGGCGGAGCCGCCTTCCAGACCCACCCCCGCTTGTGGCAGCACGTCGGCGCCGACGCCTTTGCGAGAAGCTCGAAGGAATGCCTGGCGCTTCTCGACGGGGCGGGCTAAAGCCCGCCCTACGTTACTTCGCCGCCGTCGCCTCCACCTTCCGCCCCACTTCCAACTCGATCGCGATCTTCACTTCGTCGCCGAGGAGCAGGCCGCCTTCGTCGAGGACGCGGTTCCAGGTGATGTTGTAGTCCTTGCGATCGAGCGTCGTTGCGATCTCGAAGCCCGCCTTCTCATTGCCGCGCGGGTCTCGCTGAAAGCCGAGGAACGTCACCGGCAGGGTGATGCGCTTGGTGACGCCGTGCATCGTCAGGTCGCCGGAGACCTCGAACTGCGTCGCCGACTTCGGCTCGACGGAGGCGCTCTTGAAGACGATGGTCGGATACTTCATGACCTCGAAGAAGTCCGGGCTGCGCAGGTGCTCGTCGCGGTCGGCCGCGCGGGTGTCGATGCTCTGTGTGCGGATCGTGAACTCGACGCTCGACTTCGCGGGATTGGCGCGGTCGATGGTGACGACGGCGTCGAAGTCGTTGAAGTAGCCGGTCACATTGGACATGAGGTGGCGGATCTTGAACGAGGCCGACGAGTGCGGCTTGTCGATGACCCACACCTCGGGCGCCGCAGGCGTCTGCGCAAGCAGCGGGACGGCAACGGCGAGGACGAGGAAGGCACGGATGAGTTTCATCAGATCTCCTGGAAGGGGACGGTACGCGCCCGATGGTTGACTGGTCAAGGAACGTACCGGCAACGCTGTGTAGGAAGGGGAGCCGGGCGGTGTAGGAAGGGGGTGACGGATCATTTTCGATCCGGTGTAGCATTCCCTCATGAGCGACTTTACCGTCGATGTCGAGCGGGAGACCGATGGGCGCTGGATCGGCGAGGTCACTGAGCTGCCGGGAGTTCTTGTCTACGGCGACAGCCGGGAGGAAGCGGTCGCGAAAGCCAAGGCGCTGGCGTTTCGGGTGTTAGCGGACCGGATCGAGCATGGAGAGCAGATCCCCGAACTGTCGGGCATCTTTGCAGTCCACCACCTGTGAAGCATCGGCATCACCCGGGCTCGACATCCACAAGCGCCCCGTCCACATTCAATCCAAGCGGCGCATAGCGAAGAGTCTTTCGGCTCCACAAGTAAACATCGACCTTACGGCGGTGAGCAGCGTCGACGAGCGCACTCGAGGTCCGCCATACGGGCACGACCGCGACGCTGCAATGAAGCCGCCGAGCCGCGGCAATCGGCGACACAAGTCCCAGCATCGTCGCGAAAGCGCCCGAGATCGTCGTTGCGGCCCTGGACCAGCCGATCACCAGTCCGCACTCGACATCCGAGCGCTGGCGTCTGAGCTCCTTCAGATGGTCGTGACTGAACGACATCACCAGCGTCCGCCGCCGCAGGTCCGAATCATCGAGCACCGCAGCGAGTGGCGAGGCGACGCCGTGAGACTTGACGTCGAACACAATCTCGCCGGCCATCTCTTTCAGTTCGTCCAACACTGCGGTCAGCGTCGGAACGGCGTTGAGCTCGGGCGCGGCTGCAATCTCCTGGGAGCTCAGCGATGTAAATCGTCGCCGCCGACCGTGCACCATGACAAACGCGTCATGAACTGCGTAGAGAATCCCGTCGGCGCTCGCCTGAAGGTCGATTTCCACACCGTCGCAGTTAAGATCTCTCAATGCGCGCAGGCCAACGATGCTGTTCGCGCGATGCGCAATCCGTTTCATGAGCCATCCGTAAACTACGAATCGATGTCCCAGCCGAATTCACCAAAGCTCTATTGCAACCTCGCCGCCTGGTGGCCGCTCCTCTCTCCTCCGAGCGACTACGTCGAGGAAGCCGCTTTCTATCAACAGCAGCTGCTCGACGCCTGCGAGCCGCCGTGTCGGACGCTGCTCGAGCTCGGGAGCGGCGGCGGAAACAACGCGTTCCACATGAAGGCACGGTTTCAGGCAACGACGCTGGTCGATCTCTCGCCGGGGATGCTCGACGTCAGCCGCGCGCTGAATCCCGATTGCGAACATCACCTCGGCGACATGCGCACCGTTCGACTGAACCGCGTCTTCGATTGCGTGTTCGTTCACGACGCGGTTGTCTACATGACCACCGAAGCGGACTTGCGACGGGCGGTCGAGACCGCGTACTTGCATTGCAGGCCGGGCGGTGCGGCGCTGTTCGCGCTCGATCACATCCGCGAGAACTTCAAGCCGTCCACCGACCATGGCGGCAGCGACGGCGACGATCGCGCGCTGCGCTATCTCGAGTGGACCTGGGATCCGGATCCTACGGACGACACATACACGGTCGACTACGCGTACGTGTTGCGCGAGCCGGACGAGTCCGTGCGCGTGGAACTGGACCGCCACATCGAAGGATTGTTCGGTCGCGAAGACTGGCTCCGGATTCTGCGCGAGACGGGGTTCGAGGCGAGAAGTGTCCTGTTCGACCATTCCGAGCTCGAGCCCGGGTCGTATGAGCTCTTCGTGTGCCGGCGGCCTCGGTAGCGGGGGCTGGCTGGAAGCCCGCGACCCCCAATAAGAACCATTACGGGTATTGCGCGGTGCCGCCTTTCCATGCGATCGGGTGGCTCGAGCGCAGAACGTTTCAAACGCGAGTCCGGCGGGGTCAGCGTCACGAGCAGCGAACGGGCAGCGACCTACCGAAGTGTCTGCTGGATTTCCATCAACGCAGAGATTCGTACATGCGTATCAATGGCATCGCTTCTGTATTGAATCGAGCATTCGCAGGAAAGGAGATTCGCATGATTCGCAGGCTCATCCTCTTCGCCGTACTGTCTCTCTTCGCCGTTCCTCGAGCATTTGCTTATGCAGTTCAGGTCTACACGTTCAAGTCCATCGCCGGCGTGGATTACGCACAAAGCGCTGGCGGACTGCGCGTCAAGCTCTGTCATGCCACGACCGGTGCCTGTTCGTTCAACACGACCGACCCGTCCGGCTTTGCGAACATCATCGTCAACCAGTCCGGTGATTACTACGCGTACGTCTGGGATTCCAGCCAATACGAGTGGGGAAGCTCGGATCAGCCGGATCCGAATACCTACTACGTGTTCCCGTCGTTTCAGCAGTCCATCGGTTTGTCGGCCCTTCCTCGCCCCCTCGAGCCGAACTTGGTTGCACCCTGCAACGGCTGCGGCGTCGGCCAGGGAAATTTCGATCTGGTGTGGACCAACGGCCTGGACTACGCGCGCACCGCGTCGAATTGGCCCGTGACCTATGACATCTATACTTCAGCAACGCCGGTGGGCTGGCCGCAGGGACAGGAAGGGTTGGCCATTTCCGACGCGCCGTGCAATCCCGACGCGCAGGGCCGGTGTCACTGGTACGTCGATTTCCTGGAGTCCATGCCGGGCTGTCAGTACACATGGCGCATCGTCGTGAAGATCAACTTCGGCGGCGGAGTCATCTACGAGACCAGCGGGCCGCAGTGGCACCTGCATCAGAACTACTGAGACGCCGCGACTCAGGGCGCGAGAGCGCCCTGAGTCCGCTCTTCCTTCTCCCTCGGGCACCGGGACGCGAGCTCGACCGTGGCGCGGGGCTTCCTTCAGATTCGAATGAGTGCAGGAATTCATCCCCCCGACCCTCGGTTCCGTCCTGCAACAAGTGATTTGCCAGCTCGAGAGCAGAACCATGTTTCGAATCTCCTGAGGCAGCACAGAAAGGAGATTCACCGATGAGAACATCCGGCAATGTGAAGTGGTTCAACGACGCGAAGGGCTTTGGCTTCATCACGAGCGAGAATGGCGACGACGTGTTCGTCCATTTCTCGGCCATTCAGGGTGGCGGCTTCCGCTCCCTGGCTGAAGGCGCCGCGGTCGAGTTCGACGTCGTGCAGGGCCCCAAGGGCCTGCAGGCGGCGAACGTGACCATCGCCTAACTCGAGACACCAACGCAGTTTCGAAACGGGCAGGAGCGATCCTGCCCGTTTCTGTTTCTATGACATGATGCGGATGGCGTTCACGTCCGGGAGGTGAGAGTTTGGCAAGATCACAGAACACGTTCGTCAAGCGACAGCGCGAGCAGCAGAAGCGAGAGAAGGCCGCGGCCAAAGCCGAAAAGCGCGCCCAGCGCAAGACCGAGAAGGCCCTCGGCGGCCCCAACGACGACGATAGCGACATCATCGCCGACGAGCCGGAAGACGATCTCACTGCGTCGTCGCAGTAACCCGCGCCGCCGCACGAGCCACCGCCGCACGCAACTGCGAAGGCTCGACCGGCTTGGCCAGGAATCCCTGAAACCCCGCGTCACTCACCCGTTCTCGATCCTCGTTCATCGCGAACGCGGTCAGCGCCACCACCGGTAGCCGGCGCACGCGCTCGAACCGCGACTCGCGGATCCAGTGCAGCAGATCGAATCCATCCGCGCGCGGCATCGCCAGATCGGTGAGCACGACGTCCGCGGGCCATTCCTCGAGCACGTCCAACGCCTCTCGCGCGGACTGCGCACAGCGCACTTCCACACGGCTCGAACGGAGCACCATCGCCACGTAGATGCGTACGTCCTCCTCGTCGTCGACGACGACCACGCGCAGGCCGCGCAACGCTTCCACCGAGAACATTTCCGGCGCGGGCTCGCGCGAAACATCCTCCTCCGCGCGCAGCAGCGGCAGACGCACGCGGAACGTCGCGCCCTTCCCCTTGCCGCGGCTCTCGGCTTGAATCGTTCCTCCGTGCAACTCGACGAGGTGGCGCACGATCGCCAGTCCGAGGCCGAGACCCATGTGCGCGCGTGTCGCTGAGCTGTCCGCCTGGCGGAAACGGTCGAACAGATACGGCATGAACGCGGCGTCGATCCCTTCGCCGTTGTCGCGCACCTCGATCACCGCGTCGCGATTCTCGGAGGCCAACGACACGAACACCTCGCCGCCTGCGGGCGTGAACTTCACCGCATTCGTCAGAAGGTTCCAGACCACCTGCTGCAAACGGTGCGGATCGCCGTTGACGCGCATGCGCTCATCGAGGTTCACCGACAACTTCACACCCTTCGCGTCAGCAGCAGCGCGTACGGTCTCCATCGCCGCGGCGATCACCGGCGCGAGCTCCATCGGCTGCGGGTCGATGTGCATCTTCCCCACGGTGATCCGCGAGACGTCGAGCAGATCATCGATGAGCTGCGCCTGCGCCTTCGCGCCTTTGTTGATCGCGTCGATGCCGATGCGCGTCGTTTCGGGATCGAGATCCTCGCCGAGCATCTGCGCCCATCCCATGATCGACGTCATCGGCGTGCGCAATTCGTGCGAGAGCGTGGCGAGGAACTCATCCTTTGCGCGATTCGCGCGCAGCAGTTCGGCTTCCGAGGTGCGGAGACGCTCAGCCGTGCGCTCAGCTCCCGCGCGCGCCTGGAGTTGCACGCGCAGCAGCATGAACAGCAGCGTCGCGATCACCAGTCCGCCGACGAGCGTCGCCGCGGCGAGCTTGAACGCTGCGCCGCTGCCTTCCCGGCGGGAGATGAAGCGCACGTCCCACATCCGCCCCGCGACCTTCATCTGTCCGTCCTCGATGAATCGCGGCTGCCGCGGCAGTCCCCCGGAACGATAGAGAAGGCGGCCGCGATCGGAGATCTCGAATCCGATCTCCGTCCGCACCTGCGAGCCGAAGATGCCGTGGAGGAGGTCGTACGCGCGGAACGGCGCGTAGATGAAGCCTGTCAGCGCCGCGCGACGCTCCGCAACGGTGGCGGGCGTGGTGCCGGTCGTGTAGACGGGTGTGTAAATCAGGATCCCCGGCTGCTTGAGCGAGTCGATCTCCTGCATCAGCGTCACGTGTCCGGAGGCCGAGGGCAGGCCGGTGTCGCGCGCGCGGATCATCGCTTCGCGGCGCACCGGGCTCGAGAACATGTCATAGCCGAGCGTCGCTTTGTTGCGGCGGTCCATCGGCTCGATAAGGACAGTGGCATAGACCTCCGGGCGCGACTCGTCGCGCGGCCAGACGTGGAAGTCGGCGAAGCCATCGCGCCGCATCTCGGCCTCGAGCCGCGGCACCTCGGCGGTCGGCACGCGCAGCGTCAGGCCGATGCCCTGGATTCCAGGATAGCGACGCTGCACTTCGTGGCTGCGGATGTAGTCGCGGAGATCGTGGAGCGGAAGCGCGGGATCGGACGCCATGAGGCCGCGCGTGGCGGTGAGGACGTTGATGTAGGTGTCGAGACGCGAGTCGATCGCGTCGCGCGTGAGCTGCACGGCGTTGTCGAAGCGCGCGCGATCGGCGTCGCGCGTGGTCTGCCATACGAACGAGGTCGCCAGCAACGTCAGGACCACGAAGACGGAGAAGACGTACCAGGGCAGAGCCCGGTCGGAGCGCATCGATAGTCAGCTATGCAATGACCGCGCAGCGTGGAGTCCGGCGAGTCTTCCGCTGGCCCACGCCCACTGGAAATTGAAGCCGCCGATGCGGCCGTCGACGTCGAGGATCTCTCCGCAGAGGTAGAGTCCGCCGCAACGCCGCGAGGCCATGGTCGAGAGATCGACTTCGCTGAACGGCACGCCCCCCGCCGTCACTTCGGCATAGTCGAAGCCGCGGTCGCGCACGACGGGAAGCGGTGTCTCGACGAGCGCGCGAACGATGCGGCGGCGCTCGTCCCTGGTGATCGCACGCTCGATCGCGAACTGATCGACGAGTCTCTGCGGAAGTTTGCCTTTGAGAAATCCACGCGGACTCGTTCGCAGGGCAATGTCGAGCGACTCGAACGTTTCCCCGGGAAGGAAGTTGACGACGAGGCTGCCGCGCGTCGCGATCCAGTGACGCGACACGTCGAGCACGACCGGGCCGCTGATGCCGAAGTGGGTGAAGAGCATCGAGCCGCGGTGGCGCGTGAGCACGCGCCCGGTTTCCGAGCGCACCGAGAGCTCGACCTCGGCGCTCGTGCCGCTGAGCGCCGTCATCCAGTGGCCTTCTTCGAGAATCAGGGGCACCAGCGCGGGGAACGTGTCGGTGATCGTGTGGCCGAGGGAGCGGGCGATCGCGTAGCCGTGGCCGTCGCTGCCGGTCTTCGGGACGCTGCGGCCTCCGGTTGCGAGGATGACGCGTTTCGCGGTGATGCCGCTGCTTGTCATCCCGAGCGTGAGTCGAGGGACCTGGGCGGGCGGGGCGCCATGCTCGTGTTCCGCGCCCCACCCACCCGGGTCCCTCGACTCACGCTCGGGATGACAGGTGAGCACGCGCGCATTGGTACGGATCTCCACTCCCTCGCATCCGAGCAGCAACGCGTCGACGACCGTGCGCGCGCGATCGGTGGTCGGGAAGAGCTTTCCCGTTTCCTCGCGCTTCAGCGTGACACCGAGCTCCGCGAGCCAGGTGATCGTCTGCTCCACCGTGAAGGTGCGCAGGACGCGCGCGATCGCGTTGCGGTTGCCGTTGAAGTCGTCGGCGGCGACGGCATGGTGCGTGACGTTGCAGCGTCCGCCGCCGGAGATGAGGATCTTCGCGCCGATCTTCGGAGCGCTGTCGAGCGCGATCACGCGCGCGTCGGGCGCGGCGCGCTTCGCGAACATCGCGGCCGTCAGGCCGGCGGCACCGACGCCGACGACCGCGATGTCATAGATCTCGTTCTGTTGCATTCAGCCCCGAGCGCAGTCGAGGGGCCAACTTAGCACCTGCGCGACCGGCGCCGAAGCACGACGGCGCGTGCCCCGCACAGCCAGGCCCCTCGACTAAGCTCGGGGCTGGCGAACGTTACTTCGTCGGTGCGGGCGCGGCCTCGGCGGGCGGCATCTTCTTGTCCACCTCGAGGTTGATCGTGATCTTCACGTCGTCGCTGAGCATGAAGCCGCCCTCGTCGAGCGCGCGGTTCCAGGTGATCTCGTAGTCCTTGCGGTTGAGGACCGTCTCGATCTCGAAGCCGGCCTTCTCGCCGCGCTTCGTCTTGACAAACCCGCCGAACGTGACCGGCAGCGTCACGCGCTTGGTCACGCCGTGCATCGTCAGGTCGCCGGTCACGTCGAACGCGTCCTTCCCCTTCGCCGCGACCGCGGTGCTCTTGAAGGTGATGGTCGGGAACTTCTCGACCTCGAAGAAGTCCGGGCTCTTGAGGTGCTTGTCGCGGTTCTCGTTGTTGGTGTCGATGCTGGCCGACTGGATCGTGAACTCGACGCTCGACTTCGCCGGGTTCGCGCGGTCGAGGTTGATCGTGCCTTCGAAGTCGCTGAACTGGCCGACGACGTTGGCGGCGAAATGGCGGATCTTGAAGGTCGCGGACGAGTGGCCCTTGTCCACCGTCCACGTTTCCTGCGCGAGAACCGGCAGGGCCACGAGCGAAGCGAGAAGAATGTTGCGGATGAATTTCATGATGCCTCCTAAGAATTTTGCAGAGCACTGCGTGTGCGATCGAGCAACGCGATGAGCTGTTGAAGTTGTTTCGGGGTGAGAGCCGAAAGAGCGGCCTCTTCCGCGTCGCGCACCGGACGATCGAGCCCCGCGAGCAGCGCCAGTCCGTCGTCAGTGATGCGGCAGGTCACCTGGCGCCGATCCGAAGGACAACGCTCGCGGCCGACGAGCTTCTTCGCCTCGAGCCGGTCCAGCAGCCGGGTGATGCCCGGCGTGTGCTCGACCATCCGCTCCGCGATCACGAGCGTCGGCAGCCCGTCACCCCCCGCGCCGCGGAGGATGCGCAGGACGTTGTACTGCTGCGGTGTGATCCCCTGCGCGTCGATGACGACGGAAACGGATCGCTTGACCAGTTCCGCGGTGCGCATGAGGGAGACGGCGGGGGTGTCCATCGCGGGCGGTACCTTAGCGGTCAATAGTTGATCTGTCAACTATTCATCGGTCGGTGCCGTGGAAATGGCATGGACTGCTCGAATCACCTGCCGCGCGGCGACGTCGATCAATCCGGCGCGTCCGGCGCGGTCGCGCCAGGCGCCGAGGCGGCCGTCCGGGCTGAGAACGACGTCATGGACGTCGTCTTCGCCGACGCGCAGATCGAGCACCAACTCGTCCTTGTCGTCGACCGCGCCCAGCCACCCGGCCTTGCCACCCATCAGCAGCAGGCGCCCGTCGTCGGAGAGCGACGTCGTGTGTACGTACCACGCCGACCGCCCCTCGCGCAGCGGCGCACCGGTGACCGCGTCGAAGAGCAGGAAGTCGTCCCAGTAAACGTAGAAAAAGCGGCCGTTGCGGGAGACGCCGGCGGTGCCGTTCTGCTGGCTCAGGCGCATCCCGTCGACGGTCTCGAATGGCTGCGTAAAGGCGCTGGTGAACGGATCCCACAGCAGCCAGCGCAACGCTCTCGTCAGCACGACCAGACCGTCTTCGCGTACAGCCATCCCGCTGATGTTGTTGCGGAGCGCGGTGGAAACGAAGGCGCCGCCGTCGCGCGACCAGAGCACGAAGTTTCCTTTGCTGTCGACGCCGGCATGACGGTCGGCATCGAGCGCGGCCGCGACCTTGATCTTGTTGGCCCACGACAACGAGAGCTCGAGCCGGCCGTCGGCGAGCGCGCGGTACTCGACGGCGCCGGCCGTGTCGGTGGCAATGACGGTGGTCTGGTCCGCGGTGACGGCAAGCGATTCGACCGGCGCGTTCATCGTGCAGATCACGCGCTCGGTCCCCGCGGCGACGGCGACGACGCGTCCGTCGTCGAAGCCGGCCAACAGGGCGGGCTCGCGTTCGAGCACGGCGACAGCGAGGACAGTCATGTCTTGGTCCATGAATACTGCACGGCGTTGCGAAGCGAGGGCTCGTATTTCTGCTCGTACCCGTTCGGAAATTGGGAGGGGTGAAAGCGCGTGCTGGTGAAGTTCGTCGGGTAATGAGCGAAGTAAAGGTGGTCGCTCCACGTCTGATCGTTGACCATCGCCTCGGCCAAGACCGTGTCATCGGCTTTTTTCACCTCGGCGACGAGAGCCCCCTCGTAGCTCGCCGAGCCATTGAGTAACACCTTCCCGCCCACCTTCAGGACCGACGGAGCATGGCGGCGATAGCAGCGGATGACGTGTGCATGCAGTCCGACCGTCGTGATCTTGGCCTCGTAGTGATCGTTCCATGCGTTCTTGAACTCCGTCGCTCCGCCGTAGTAAGCGTCGGTCGTCGGAGGATCGTTGCCGATGCCGGAGCCGTCTGTGTATTGGAACGCCTCGTTGATGGTCTTGTTCGCAAACCCGCCGTCCAGATTCCATGTAGGAAACGTCGCGGACGGGCGATTCTGATAGTTCAGGGATGCGCCGCCCCGGACAAACGGGCGCTGCAGATCGAAACGCTTGCTGGTGATCAGCCGGAGGCGTGCGGTCCAATTGCCATCGGAGATCGCGCCCACGGCCGGCACGGCGTACCTGATCGTGTGCACGCACACATAGCGCCCGACCTTCCGGTCGCCCGTGGCGAGCCCGAAGAGGACGGCCAGATGGACGCCATAGCCCGGATGAGGATTGTTGAAGATGGTGGCGTCGAAGGTGCCGTGGTCGCGCGTCAGGGCCGCCCAGTGGTTGGTGTCGGTGACGTCGAATCGCCCGACGGTGCCGGCGTCATCCGCTGTAGCCGTCCTCACGATGAAGAGATTGATTCCGGCGGCACCCGTCACCCGCGTTCTCTGGTTGACGTCGCGGTTGGTCGCGCCGTTGGCCGGGTTCAACGCGTTGCGCCGCGTGGGCAGATTGCCCGTCAGCGTGACGTCGTACTGCGATGCGTACACCCAGAGCACGCCTTTGCCCGCCGGGTCCATCGACTGATGCAGTTCCGCCAGCCCGACCGCGTAGTCGAAATACGTTCCCTCGCCGGCGATGAACACCTTCTTGAACTCGTGGCCGATGAACACGCGGACGCGCGTGCCGTGATTCGCGGCGTTGACCACGACCCTCGAGGCGCCGTCGTTGGAGGTGAACGTCACGCCATCGGTCGTCGCCGCGACCGACGTGGCCCGGGCAAGCTCGCCGTCGCCGACCGCCACCCAGGAACCATACCCGGTGGACCCGGGGATCACGTTCGTGATGGTGATGTCGGTTCCGCACGGAAGATCGGCCTTCGTGAACGTTGCGTACGCGGTGCTGGCGGACGCCTTGATGGCCGCGTCGAGAGTCTTGGCCGTTCCCGGAGGTTCCTGCCAGTCCAGTTTCGCCTTCGCCCCCTTCAGTTCGATGTAATGGCCCGTGAAATCCGAGGTGGTCTTCCACGGCCGCCACGCCTTCACGTCGATCTCCAGCGTGAACGTCCCGGCCACGGGAATGGTCAGGCAGTAGATGTGCAGGCGGCCGCCGAGGGCAGTGTTGTCCTGCAGCGTGGCGGTGTTGATCTTCTTCTTGCCCGAGCGCTTATTCTCGTCCCATACGATGGTGACGTCGTCCGCCGGCAGGTCGCCATCGCCGTCATAAGTCAGCGTGAAGTAACCGTTGTCGTCGGTGGAGTGCGTCACTTCGGTGGCGGTTCCCACCGTCACCTTCAGCGCCTTTCCACCGAGCCATGCCGCCGCGTGCGCGTCCTGGATGCGCAGACTGACCAAGACGCGTTTCGCGCATTCGAATTCGACGCTCTCCGGCGTTTGCGCCGGACCGGTGGCGATCTGTTTCGCGACCAGCGCCACGAGGGTTACTGCTCCTTCACCAGTGCCTCCATGCGGTCGAGGCGGGCCGCGCCGGATGAGGACTCGTCGGCGAGGATTGCCGACGCGCCGGGGAGCTCAAGCGCGGTCTCGCCGGCGGCGAGCAGGAGCTCCGCGAAGCGCAACTGATGATCGAGGACGATGAACCCGTGCGTGAGCGCAAGGTCGAGGGCGCGCGACGCGACTCCGAAGAGCGCGTCGCGATCGGCGTCACGCAGCATGGGATCTTTCCTCCGCACGTTCTGCACGAGATCCGCGATCAAAGTCTCCCGGCGAGCTACACCGAGGGCGTCGAGCTGCTTCTGGCGGATCACGAGCATGGGTGGCCTATGGTAAACGCGCGGAGAAGAAACGGCCGACCGAATGTCTCAAAGAAGTAACGGCGCGGACACTCTTTGAGACTTTGCGGCTTGGAGACTTTGCGACTCTCCGTCTATCCTCGCCCGCCATGCGCCGAACGCTGCTTCTCGTTCTCACTCTGTCCATCGCCGCACCGGCCGTGGCGAAAGACGCCGCCCAGCTTCAGCTCGCGCTGCGGCGACTGACGCACGTCGGCGGCGCGCTCTACGTCGCGGCGCATCCGGACGACGAAAACACCGCGCTGCTGTCCTATCTCGTCAGCGACCGTCAACTGCGCACGGCTTACCTCTCGGTCACGCGCGGCGACGGCGGGCAGAACCTCATCGGCAACGAAGCCGGCCCGCTCCTCGGCGTCATCCGCACGCACGAGCTCCTGCAGGCCCGCCGCATCGACGGCGCGGAGCAGCTCTTCACACGCGCGGTCGACTTCGGCTACTCGAAGAATCCCGAGGAGACGCTGAAGATCTGGGGACACGACGAGGTGCTCGCGGACGTCGTGTGGGCGATCCGAAGATTTCAGCCCGACGTGATCATCACCCGCTTCCCGACGAACGGCGATGGCGGCCACGGTCATCACACTGCATCGGCGATGCTCGCGGAAGAAGCGTTCGCGGCCGCGGCGGATGCGACGAAGTTCCCCGACCAACTCCGCCTCGTGAGCGTGTGGCAGCCGAAGCGGATCTTCTGGAACCGCTTCTCGTTCGGACGTCCTCTCGATCCGAACGATCCCGCACTCGCGAAGTCCCTGCGCATCGACCTCGGCACGTACAACCCGCTGCTCGGGCGCGCCTACACGGAGATCGCGGCCGAGAGCCGCAGTCTTCACAAGAGCCAGGGCTTCGGCTCGGCCGAGCGCCGCGGCTCGATCCTCAACTATTTCGAGCCCCGCGCCGGCGATCCCGCGACGAAGGACCTCTTCGAAGGAATCGACACGCGCTGGTCGCGCTATCCCGGCGGCGAAAAAGTGGGCGCGATCTTCGAGAGAGCCGCATCGACGTTCGACGGGAACAAGCCGCAGGCGACGGTCCCGATCCTGATCGAGGCGCTTCGCGCGCTCGAACAACTTCGCGCGCTGCCGGAGTGGAGCGAGCAGCGGAAGCCGTGGATCGAGACGAAGCAACACGACATCCTCGACGCGATCCGCGACTGCGCGGGCATCGCCATCGACGTGGCCGCGAGCGACTCGACGATCGTCGAGGGCGGCAAGCTGCCGGTGAGCGTCACGGTCGTGAACCGCTCCGACCATCCGTTCCGCCTGTCGATGGTCGCGTCGCTCTACGCAAATCCCAGCAAGGCGCCGGGCACGCCGCTCGAGAACAACAAACCGGTGAAGACCGACCTCGTGCTCGAGCTTCCGCCGCGTCACGCGCCGACGCAGCCGTATTGGCTCGAGCGCGATCCGAAGAAGGGTCTTTACACCGTCACGCACCAGCTGATGATCGGCCAGCCGGATAACTACGCGGAGCTTCCGATCAACGTCACGCTCGACGATCCGCAGATGAACACGCTGATCTTCAGCGTGCCGGCCGTGTTCCGCTGGACGGACCCGGTGAAAGGCGAGCAGACCCGCGAGGTCGACATCGTCCCCGCGGTGTCGCTGAAGCTCGGCTCGAACGTGTATCTGTTCCCCGAGGCGAAGCCGCGGGACGTGACGGTGTCGATGAAGAGCTACGGCGCGACCACGGGTCAGGTGAAGCTGGTCATGCCCGAAGGGTGGAAGGCTTCGCCGGGAGTCATCGAGGTGAAGCTCGCGGGGAAGGGCGATGAACAGCAGGCCACGTTCACGGTCACGCCGCCCGCGGGCGCGTCGGTCGCCGCATTCCGCGCGGAATTCGCGAGCGGAGACACGAACATCTCCAAAGACGTCGTCGACATCGACTATCCGCACATCCCCGCGCAGCGCATCCTCGTCGACTCAGTGGGAAAGGTCGTGCGCGCGGACATCAAACATCGCGGGTCGCGCCTCGGCTACATCATGGGCTCGGGCGACGACGTGCCGAACATCCTTCGCCAGGTGGGCTACGAGGTCACGCTGCTCACCGACGCCGATCTCGATCGCGGCGATTTCCAGCAGTACGACGCGATCGTCGCCGGCATCCGTGCGTACAACACGCGCGACCGCTTGAAGCTCGCGCACGAGAAGCTGATGCGCTATGTCGAGAACGGCGGCACGATGGTCGTGCAATACAACACGTCCAATCAGCTCGGCGAGGTCACGGTGGCGGTGCCGGGTCCGTATCCGTTCAAGATCTCGCGCGATCGCGTAACCGTCGAGGAAGCGCCGGTGAAGCTCGGCGAGCATGCGGTGTTGAATACTCCGAACAAGATCACGGCGGCGGACTTCGACGGCTGGGTGCAGGAGCGCGGTCTTTACTTCACGACGGAGTCCGATCCGCGCTACGCGACGATGCTCTCCAGCGGCGACCCCGGCGAGCCGGAGAAGCCGGGCGGCCAACTCGTCGCGAAACATGGGAAGGGGACGTTCGTCTACACGTCGTACGCGTGGTGGCGCCAATTGCCGGCCGGTGTGCCGGGCGCAATCCGCGCATTTGTAAACCTGGTTTCCGCGAAATGAATACGTTGAATGACTGAACCGCCTCCGCCCATCCTGAAAACCTGGCCGCGCCTGTACGCGGCCGTGCTGCTGGCGCTCGCGCTGGAGATCGTTCTCTTCTACGCGCTCACGAGGTCGTTCGCATGAGGCCTGCCGACTGGGTCGTACTCATCGCCACGCTCGCGGCGATCGTGATCTATGGCGTGTGGAAAGGGCGGCGGCAGCGGCGGCTCGAGCAGTACCTCCTCGCCGACCGGCAGATGCAGTGGTACACGGTCGCGCTTTCGGTGATGGCCACGCAGGCCAGCGCAATCACGTTCCTTTCGACCCCGGGCCAGGCCTACAGCGACGGCATGCGCTTCGTGCAGTTCTACCTCGGCCTGCCGATCGCGATGGTCATCCTCTCGATCACTGCGGTGCCGATCTACCACCGGCTCAAAGTCTTCACCGCGTACGAATATCTCGAGACGCGCTTCGACAACCGCACGCGCACGCTCACCGCGGCGATCTTTCTGTTGCAGCGCGGTCTCGGCACGGCCATGACGCTCTACGCGCCGGCGCTGATCGTGTCGCTGGTCCTCGGCTGGAACATTCACCTGACGACGCTCGCGATCGGCGTGATGGTCATCGTCTACACCGCGTCGGGCGGAACGAAGGCCGTGAGCTGGACGCAGACGCACCAGCTCCTGATCGCGCTCACCGGCATGGCCATCGCGATGGTGATCGCGCTCAAGTCGCTGCCGGCCAGCGTGGGCTTCGTCGACGCCGTGCGCGTCGCCGGACGGATGGAGCGCATCAACATCATCGACTTCAACTTCGACCTGTCGACGCCCTACAACTTCTGGTCGGGCCTCTTCGGCGGGTTGATGGTCGCGCTCGCGTACTTCGGCACCGACCAATCGCAGGTCCAGCGCTATCTCACCGGCGAGACGATCACCCAGTCGCGTCTCGGACTGCTCTTCAACGGGCTGGTGAAAGTGCCGATGCAGTTCTTCATCCTCTTCGTCGGCGCGATGGTGTTCGTCTTCTACCAGTTCGTCGCGCCGCCGTTGAACTTCAATCCCGTGCAGAACGTGAAGGTGCGCAACAGTCCGCTCGCGGCGGAGTACCAGGCGTTGGAGACCACGCACAATGCTACGTTCGCCGCGAAGCGCGATACCGCGACGCAGCTCGTCGCGGCAATGGACGCGAACGACGCCGCGGCCGTCGAGCAGAAGACGGCCGAGCTGCGCATCCTGCAGAAGCGCGATGAGGACACGCGCAAGGCCGCGTCGACGCTGATCAAAAAGAACGATCCGCTTGCCGACGCGGCGGACACGGACTACGTGTTCCTCACGTTCATCACCCAGAACCTCCCGGTCGGTCTCGTGGGCGTCTTGATGGCCGCGATCTTCTGCGCCGCGATGTCCGCGACCGCGTCGGGCCTCAACTCTCTCGCGTCGACCAGCACCGTCGACATCTGGAAGCGCCTCATCCAGCGCGAGCTCGACGATCACACCTACGTGCGCATCTCGAAAGGGATGACCGTCGCCTGGGGCGCGTTCTGCATCGCGTTCGCGCTGTACGCGAACCAGCTCGGATCGCTGATCGTCGCGGTGAACAAAGTCGGGTCGTTCTTCTACGGAACGATGCTGGCGGTCTTTCTGCTCGCGTTCTACGTGAAACGCGTCGGCGCGACCGCGACGTTCTACGGCGCGCTGGTGGCGTTGGCCGCCGTCGTCCTCTGCTCGATCTTCACTAACATGGCTTGGCTTTGGTGGAACGTGGTGGGGTGTGGGGTGGGAGTGGTGGCGGCCTTCGTGATTCAGCCGTTCGTCTCATCAATGGAGCGCCGGCGTCTCGCCGGCGCTCCATGAGCTCTTACTTCTTCCAGTTCTCGATGTTCTTCTTGATCTCGGACGCGAAGTCCGCCTGCTGCGGCGTCGCCTTCGCGGCGGCCTGCTCCGCGGCCGCAATCGCCTCAGCCTTCTTGCCGTGACGCTCCAGGAAGCGCGCCTTCAGCCAGAGGTTCCCGATGTTCTCGTTGATCCGCAGCGACTGATCGAGCCAGTCGGAGATCTGCTGATCGGGCACAACGCCCTTGTTCTCGAACGCGAAGGTCGCGGCCTGGTACGGCGTGCGCCAGTCCGGCTGCATCGCGCTCTTGAAGCCGGCCATCGTCTTCTCGGTCGACTTCGTGTCGACCGTGAACGGCACGGCGATCTTCTCCCAGCGCAGGACGACCTTCGCGGTGTCGGTGGTCATCTCCGGGATCTCGAACGACATCCACTCGCGGTGCTCGGCGGCCACCGGCGTGACCTGGACGCGCAGCGCGTCCTTCGCGGCGTCGTAGCTGTAGCTGCCCCACTGGCTGGCGACGGAGTTGAAGATCACCGTCCACTGGCTGGCGGTCGGGATCGTGTGGAGGCTGTACAAGCCCTTCGCGAGCTTGTTGCCGTCGATCCAGACCTCGTCGCTGAACTCGATGGTCGTGGCCTCGTTCGCGCCGGTGCGCCAGACCTTGTCGTACGGCACGAGCGCGCCCCAGATGACGCGGCCCTTCACCCCGGGACGGTTGTAGTTGATGGTGATGTCGGTGAGGCCGACGCTCTGCATGAGCGACGACTTCGGGCTGACGCGCGGCGTACGCGGCCCCTGCTGGGCGATGGCCGACGTTGCGACGAGCAGCACGACTGCTGCGATGAAAGTTTTACGCATGTCATTCCTCCTGTTCATTGGTGGCGGCGCGGGATGCTATCACTCCCACGAAATCCATCGATCGTCGAACAAAGCCTTGCTGCCGCGGCCGTCCGTGACCTCGACCAGCACGTCCGTTTCGCGCCAGATGTCTGCGGGACGGGACGGGAACGTCAGCTCGAAGGCGACGGCCGGCGGGCCGGGGCAACGTTCGAGCGGGAGCGACGTCGTGCGCGCGCGATGGCGCACGCGGCGGTTGTTGAACCAGACGTCGACGGACGCAACTCCGCGCGGCGACGACGCCCATCCGCGGAACTGCGCCGGTCCGCGGAATGTGTGCGCACCCGGCGGGAAGTCGAACACTCCCGCGATCGACTGCGTGCAGGTGGCGGCGCCGTAGAGGAAGACCTCCAGATCGCGCGGGCTGGAAGCCCGCTCCCCCCTGAGGGAGAACACCCAGTCCGCCCCGGTCTTCGCATCGAAGTGGGCCACGTACCTCAGCCTTCCGCGATCGAGCTCGCGCCGCAGCCACTCGCGCATCACATGCGCGTTCTCGCCGTACCGATCCGAGTGCACGATCACCAGCTCCACGCCCGCGTTGCGCATCGCGTCGACGAACGCGTCCGACATCTCGTTCGAGAGCCGCGAGAGCTCGCCGCGCACGGGCGGTGAGAATCCAGAGACGCCGTTGACCATCCGCTGGTGATGCGCCGTTGCGCGGAACATGTATTCGTATTCGCTCGACAGCGTGTCCATCGGCAACTCGACCATCGCCGAGATCTTCTGCTTCGCCAGCCACACGTAAACCGGAGGCGTGTTCGGATCGATGAGGTACCACCGGATCGGCGCGGCCCACAGCGTCACCATGAACGCGACCGGCACGATCCATTGCAGCCAGCGATTGCGAATCGCGGCCGTGCACAGTGCGATCAGGATCGCAAGACCGATGTACGCGATCACAGCCCAGCGCGCGGGCGCGCGGATCGCGCGGAAGCCCGGCACCGCGCCGAAAAGAAACTCGTGAAAAACGAAATTGAGTCCAAGCGAGCCGGCGAAGCCGATGACGATCCAGAGCGCTGCCAGGGCGAGCTTCGCCTTCTCCCGCCGCGCGACGACGAACGCCAGCGCCGCGACGATGAGCGAAAGCGCGCCGGGATAAACATGTCGCTCCGGCTCCCCCGCCAACCGCCAACCGCCAACCGCCAACCAATCCCACGGCATCGCCGAGTAGCGCAGCACCTCCTCGTACGTTCGCTGCATCCCGTACAGCTTCTGCGCAGCGATGTACGGATAGAGAAACGGCGCGAGGACGAGGAGCCCGACGATCATCGGCACGACAAGCTCGCGCCACGCGCGTCGCGGAATCAGGATCGCCGCTGTCACCGCGGTCGCGAATGCGCCGAACATCAGATAGTGAACGTTCGTGAGCCCGTTCATCACGAACAGTGCCGCGAAGAGTGCGCCGCGCTTCCACGTCGGCTTCTCCACGTAGAGCAGGAGCGCGAACAACAGCAGCGGCAACCACCCACCCCACGCGTGCTGCACGTGCGAGAGGTGCACGAAACGGAACGGCACGAACGCGTAGAACACGCCCGCCGCGATCCCCGCGGCGAACGAGCCGGTCAATCGAGCTCCGAGGAGGTACGCGCCGAAGCCGCAGAACGCGATCCCGGCGATCATCGCGAGGTTGTATGCCACCACCGGCCCCGCTCCGAGCGCGCGCAGAGGAAACAGCAGCATCGCGATGCCGTACAGGTTCTCGCTGTACGCGAGCGAGTACTTCGCGGGATGAAACGCGTTCGCGTGAAACAGCGACAGCGGCTGGTGCAGCGTCGCCCACCAGTCCCAGTCGAGGATCCAGATGGTGATCAGCGGATCGCCCGGATCCGCGACGGCGCGATCGAGATTCGGCGCGAGCGGCCAGGTGATGGCGATGGTCAGGACCACGAAGAGCGCGGCCGCAAGCACGTGGTATTGCCTCGTCATTCGCGCGCGATGATAATTCGCGCCATGGCCTCCATCCCTTTTACCGGCAACTACCAGGATCTCTCGACCGACCGCGGGTACCAGTTCAAGTTCTATTGCGAGAAGTGCAACAACGGCTACATGTCCACCTTCCAAACCTCGAAGATGGGCATGCTCGGCTCGGCCGCGAGCATCGCGGGCGGCCTGTTCGGCGGGGTCTTCGGACGCGTTGCAGACAGCGCGTACGAAGTGCAGCGCGCCGTCGGAGGCCCCGCGCACGACTCTGCGCTGAAGGAAGCGGTCGCCGAGATCGCGCCGATCTTCAAACAGTGCACGCGCTGCGGCAACTGGGTCTGCGAGCCGATCTGCTGGAACAAAAAGGCCGGTCTCTGCGAAAGCTGCGCGCCCGACTTCGACGAAGAGATGGCCGCCGCACAGGCCGAGGCCGCGCGCGAACAGGTCCAGGAGAAAGCGCGGACCGTCGACTGGACCAAGCAGCGCGACGTCCGCAACGTCGCGGGCGCGGTCTGCAAAAAGTGCGGCGCGAAGACGCAGGGCGGCAAGTTCTGCCACGACTGCGGCGAGCCGCTGAACCCGAAACGCGCCTGCGCCGAATGTGGACACGAGGCCGAGGGGAGTCCGAAGTTCTGTCCGGAGTGTGGGCAGAAGTATTGACGAGTGCTGGGTGCTGAGTGCTGGGTGCTGAGTGCTGGGTGCTGAGTCCCACCCGCCCGACTCAGCACTCAGCACTCAGCACTTATGACTACTATCGTTCTCTTCGGCGGCACTTCCGACGAGCGCCACGTCAGCGTCGCCTCGGCGCAGAACATCGTGCGCGCGATCCCGGGCGTGCTGGCGTGGTTCTGGACGCCTGACGGGAAAGTGCACGACGTTGCGCCGGCGGATCTGCTCGCGCATCAGCGTCCGTTCGAGGTCGACTTCCTGCCCGCTCGTCCCGCGATCTTCCCGACGCTCGAGCAGGCGCTCGACACGCTGCCCGTCGAAGATCCGTTCTTTCTCCTCGGCCTGCACGGCGGCGAAGGAGAGGACGGCACTGTGCAGCGGATGCTCGAGGCACGCGACATCCCATACAGCGGATCTGACTCTGAGGTCAGCGCCGCGACGTTCGACAAAGAGCGGGCGAAGGAGCTCGTGGGCGCTCGCGTGGGCAAGCGCTTGCGCGTTCCGGAGTCGCGCGTCGTGCGGAGCGCGCCCGAGCTGCACGCGGCGATCGCCGATCTGCTGTCGCGCCACGAGCGGATCGTGCTCAAGCCGGTCGCCGGAGGCTCCAGTCGCGGTCTGTACTTCCTCGGACACGGTGACGAGGCGCCAAGCGATCTGAGATTCCCATACCTCCTCGAGCCGTTCCTCGAGGGGCGCGAGCTCACGGTCGGCGTGATCGATCAAGGCGACGGTCCGTTCGCGTTGCCGGTGATCGAGATCGAAGTCGATCCGAATCGCACGTTCGACTACGAAGGCAAATACCTCGGCGCCGGCACCCGCGAGATCTGCCCGGCGAACATCCCGGAAGATCTCGCGTGCGAAGCCCAGGCCGCCGCGCTCGCCGCGCACGTCGCACTCGGCTGCGAAGGCTACTCGCGCAGCGACTTCATCGCCGCGGCCGACGGGATGTACTTCCTCGAGCTGAACACCCTCCCCGGCCTCACGATCACCTCGCTCGTGCCGCAGGAGCTGCGCGCGGTGGGAATCGAGTTCGCCGACTTTTTGAGGAAGCAGGTAGAACTTGGGAGCCGCAGAGCCGTAAAGTCATAAAACGACAATGAACGGAATGAATCTTTTCCTGGGGATCCTCCTCGGCCTCGGCCTTTCCGCGTCGACCGGTCTCAACACGTTCCTGCCGCTCCTGCTGCTGTCCGCGGCGGCGCGATTCAACATCGCGGGGATCGAGCTCGGCTCGAAGTTCGAGTGGCTGACCTCGGACGCGGCGATGATCACGCTCATCGTCGCCTGCATCCTCGAGCTGATCGCGGACAAGATCCCGGCAGTCGATCATTTCCTCGACTCGGCCGGCACGATCGTCCGCCCGCTCGCAGGCGCGCTTGCGAGCGCGTCAGTGCTGACCGGCGTCGATCCGATCGTCGCGGCGGTCGTCGGAATCATCGTCGGCGCACCGACGTCCCTCGGCCTGCACACGCTGAAGGCAGGCACGCGCGTCGCCTCGACGGCGACGACGTTCGGCTGCGCGAATCCCGTCATCTCGATCATCGAAGACGTGATCTCGTTCACCCTCTCGGTGATCGCGATCTTCCTGCCGCTCCTGGTCCCGGTCGCGCTGGCGCTGCTCGTGTTCGCGCTGTACCGGCTGATGAAGCGCATTCGAGGGGGCCCGGGCTTCCAGCCCGGCGCCTCTTGACGGGTGCGGGCTGGAAGCCCGCACCCCCTTCACGCCGGGGGCAGGTTCAACACCGTGATCCGCCCCTCGACGCGCGGCGCGAGCGGCTGCGGCTTTTTGCTCAACACCTGGATCAGGACGTCGCGGATCGGGAACGCGTAGGCGATGCTGATGCGGTTTCGCGGGATCGCGCTCATCACCGGTTGCGTGCCGTCGCCGCCCGCGGCGAGGAAGTCCGGCATCGCGACGGTGTAGAGTCGGTCCGGCTCGAGCGGTGTCCCGTCGTCGCGCGTGACGTTGACGATGCGGTTCCGTTCCGCGGGCGCCTTTTCGTCGTCCTTCGCCGCGTCGATCGTGTAGCGCAGGCCGCTGACCTGCAGCAGGCCGCGCAGGCCGGTCGACGTCAGGCGCAGCGCCTCGACGATCTCCGCGCCGGTCATCAACACCGTGGCGGGGAAGTTGTCGAACGGACTCACGGCGAAAATCTCGGCGTAGGTCAGCTCCTTGGCCGGCAGCTCCGCGCGGATGCCGCCGGAGTTCACGAACGCGAAGTCGCTCCCGGCGTACTCGCGGAGCGTGTCGGACAGGAGGACGCCGAGGGGAGACTCGCCGGTGGATGCGCGGGAGAAAGGGGCGGCGGTGGTGATGCCGACTTTCTCGTCGCGCTTCGCGGCCACGCGGCGGAGATAGGGCTCGATCGTCCGCGAAACGTGTGCGTCGGCAATGATCGTCTCGCCGCCGAAAACTCGCGGCACGAGGCGCGCGCCCGCGGGCGCGTTGCGTGGATCGCAGCGCTCCGTGCCCTCGTAGACGAACGTGCAGATCATCGTGTGCGGACGCATCTCGCTCTTCGTGACCTTGTTCGCCGCCGGATCGATCCAGAGATCGATCGTCGAGAACTCGCGGCTGTACGGCAGGGCCTGCACCGCCGCGACGCCGTTGACGTAGTGGCGCATCTCCGCGTGCGTGTGTCCCGCGAAGTACGCGTCGATCGTGCCCGCAGGGAGTTTCTCGAGAAACTGGTTCGCCTCGTTGTCCGGCTGGCAGCTCGACAGATCGTCCGGGTCGTGCGTCTCCGCGCAGCGGCCGCCCATGTGCGCGACGACCACGACCGCATCGACGCCCTGCCCGCGCAACTGGGCCGCGGCGATGATGGTCGCCTGCACCGGATCGGTGAAGGAGAGGTTCAGGACGTTCGAGGCCATGGTCACGTTCGGCGTGTCCGGCGTGGAGAGGCCGATGATGCCGATGCGCGCGTTGCCCGCGCGGACGATCGTGTACTTTTTCGCCCACGCCGGCGTGCGGCCGGTGGGCTTCTCGGACATGTTCGCTGAGAGGAAGGGGAACATCGCGATCGTCGCGTTGCGCTTCAATGCCCCGAGCTCGTCCTGACCGTCCATGCGCGCAATGGCGTCCGGTCCCGACGGGCCGTAGTCGAACTCGTGATTGCCGACGGCCACCGCGGCGTAGCCGATGGCGTTGTACCCGCGGACCATGGCCTCGCCCTCGGACATGTTCGACTCCAGCGTGCCCTGCCACATGTCGCCCGAGTCCAGGACGATCACGTTGCCGGGATCCTTCTCGCGCAGCGCCTCGACATAGCTCGCGAAGGCCGGAAGTCCGCCCCAGAGCACGCCCTCGCCGCCCCCCTGCGGCGTCTCGACATGCCCGGCAAACCAGCCGTGGACGTCGGTCGTGCCGACCAGAACCACATGCACCGGTTCCGCAGGTTTCGGGGGAATCGATGTGCAGGCCGAGGCCAGCAGGAAGAGAACCAGGGGGAAGGACCGTTTCACAGGCGGCGATTATAGAGTGCCCATCCGCGGTTACACTCTCGGCGCCCGGTACGGATGTGACGTATGGCGTACAGTTTCGCCGCAATCGCAATCCTCCATCTCGCCTTCATCCTGTTCGTCCTCTTCGGCGGGCTGCTCGTGCTGAAATGGCCGAAGTTGGCGTGGGTGCATTTGCCGGCGGCGGTATGGGGAGTGCTCATCGAGTTTTTCGGCTGGTGGTGTCCGCTCACGAAATGGGAGAACCATTTCCTGCGTAAGGCGGGAGGCGCCGGATACCAGGGCGGGTTCGTGGATCACTACATCATGCCCGTCATTTATCCTTCGGGGCTGACCCGGGAGATGGAAATTGCGATCGGTGTCGTCCTGCTGATCATCAACGTCAGCGTTTACGTGAGGGTGTTTCGATAGATGGTCACAGTAGGGATTCCGCAGCATCCGGTTCAGACGACCGACAAATCCTTCTCCGCGCTCGGACTGAGCCCGGAGATCATTCGCACGATCGAGAACTTCGGCTTCGTGCATCCCACCCCCATCCAGGCCGCGGTCATTCCAACCGCAATGACCGGCAAAGACGTGATCGGCCTCGCGCAGACCGGCTCGGGCAAGACCGCGGCGTTCGTCCTGCCGATGGCCGAGAAGCTCGTGCACGGCCAGGGCGTGCGCGGACTGATCCTCTCGCCGACGCGCGAGATCGCGCTGCAGACGAAAGCGTTCCTCGATCTTTTCGGCAAGCACCACGACCTGCACACCGCGTGTCTCATCGGCGGCGTGAAGATGAAGCCGCAGCTCGACGCGCTCCGCGAGAAGCCGGACATCATCGTGGCCACGCCGGGACGCCTGCTCGATCACGTGAAGCGCCGCACTGCGTCTCTCGACAAGATCGAGGTGCTCGTCCTCGACGAAGCGGATCACATGCTCGACCTCGGGTTCCTCCCGCAGATGCGCGAGGTCCTGCGCCGCCTCCCGCGCGAGCGCCAGACGATGATGTTCTCCGCGACGATGCCGGACTCCATCGAGATGATCGCCCGCGACTTCATGCGCTCGCCGGACCGCATCGACATCATGCCGGCCGGAGGCGCGGCCGAGGGAATCACGCATCGGCTTTACCTCGTGAAGCTCGAGGACAAGCGCGCGGCGCTGCTGGCGCTGCTCGATCAGGAGCTCGGCTCGACGCTCGTCTTCACGCGCCGCAAGATCGACGCGGAGTGGCTGTATTCGGTGCTCGAGCGCAAGGGACATCCGGTCGCGCGCATCCACGCCGATCAGTCGCAGAACAAGCGCGTGAGCGCGCTGCAGACGTTCCGCGAGGGACAGCACCGCATCCTCGTCGCCACCGACATCGCCGGCCGCGGCATCGACATCCCCGGCATCGAGCACATCATCAACTTCGACATCCCCGAGAACGTGGACGACTACGTCCACCGCGCCGGCCGCACAGCCCGCGGCAAGGCGCTCGGCATCGTCTCGACGATCGCCACCTGGCAGGAAGTGCCGATGATTCGCAAGATCGAAGAGACCCTCGGCGAAAAGATCGCGCGCTGTTCGGTGCCCGGCGTGGAGGCGTGGGAAGAGATGGAGAAAAAACCGAGCCGCGAACGGCGCAGGCTGTAGCCTTTTCTCGTTAGCCCCGAGCGAAGTCGAGGGGCCAACTTAGCAACAACGCTGCTCGATCCCACAGGCGACCGCACGTGCAACCGCGCTCCGTGCACACGATGCGTCGGTGCTAACCTGGCCCCTCGACTTCGCTCGGGGCTACGGGAGAACGAACCCCGTTGCGCCGATCGGCTCGGGCGGCTCTTTCGGCGTCTCCCCTCGCCTGCGGCTCGCGTCGATGAGCGCTTCGCCCTCGGGCGGCACCACGAACTCCTTGGCCATCTGCGCGCGCGCGCTGGCGAGGTAGACCTTCACGCCCTTCTCCGCGTAAACGCGCTCGATCTCCTCGGCATCCGCATCGATGACGACGTAGTCCTTCAGCCGCGTGGAGAAGATTGCGAAGCGGCCGTTGGATTGCCTTTCGATGCGCCAGGCCATG
Source organism: Thermoanaerobaculia bacterium (assembly GCA_035999335.1). Classification (GTDB taxonomy): domain Bacteria; phylum Acidobacteriota; class Thermoanaerobaculia; order Gp7-AA8; family Gp7-AA8; genus QHVT01. Next base: position 26,730 of record DASYGV010000081.1, read on the forward strand.
AGCGTCAGCGAGCGTAGCGCAGTCCGAGGCGGAACGCGCGCGGCTGCCCGAGGGTGACCACCGGCGTCGCGCTTACCTCGACTTCGCGATCGAACACGTTCTCGAGCGCCGCGTTTACCTCGAACCCTCCGCGCAACGGATATGCAACGAACGCGTCCGCGACAAAGTACGAGGCGAGCGGAAACTGATTCAGGTCGTCGTCGAACTGCATCGCCGACCAACGTGCCTGTGCGCCGAGGCGGCGCCAAGAAAGTTGGGCAGTGGCCTGGTGGCGAGGCACCTGTGGGATGCGTTTTCCATCAATCACGCGCGCGTCGACAAACAGCCACGATGCGGACGCGCGCCAGTCGCGCCGTTGCCACTCCGCGTCGAGCTCCGCGCCGCGCGAGCGCGTTTCGCCGAGGTTCTGGCGCTGGCGCGTGATGAGCGAGGGCGTCTGCGCGATCGTCACGTTCGCGATCGTGTCGTCGACGTGCATCGAGAAGAGCGTGATCCTGGCGTTGCGAAAGCGCGCGCCGAGCTCGTAGCCCGTGAGCTTCTCCGAGCGGAGGTCCGGATTCGGGAGCGTGTTCACGTTGCCGACGCGGAAGCCGCGATGGAGCTCGTTGAGCGTCGGCGCACGAAACGCGGAGTACGCGGACGCGGAGAGCGCCACGACGTCGTTCGCATGCCAGAGCACGGACAGGCGCGGACTCACCTCGGTCTCGCGCCAGCGGTCCGCGCGCACGCCGGCGGCGATGCTCAGCGTCGGCGTCACCGCGAACAGGTCTTCGACAAACGCCGCAGAGTGATTCTGCGTTCCGCCTGCGGTCACGAACACCGCGCCGCGCTGTTCGTCGCTGCGGCCTTTCGCGTAGCGGTAGTCCGTCCCCGCGACCAGCACGTGTCGCGAGCCGAACGTGCGCGTCCACTGCGCGCTCGCCCCCGCGCCGCGCGACGGCACGCGCTGCTCGACGGTCAACCGCTCGCCGTTGCGATCCCCGTCGACCGCGGAGAAGGTCTGGTAATAATCCTGATCGCTCGCGTATGCGCGCAACGCGAGCGAGCCGCGATTGAAACCGCCCGCGAGCTGGCGGATGGTCGTGTCGTTGACCTGCAGCGGCGTTCCGTTGTGCCGCGACTCGTCGTAATACGAGGCGCGCAGGAACGTATGCTCGCTGCGGAGCGTGCCGTCGATCGCGGCGTGCTCTGAGTCCGCGGCGACATCCACCGCGCCGCGCTGCGAAGGACGCACGAGCACGTAGCCGCCGGTCTTCATCAGATCGACCGCAACGCTCGCATGCTCGCCGGATGCGAACAGCGACGCGGTGCCCGTCTCCTGCGATCCCGCGGACGCCTCGAACGTCAGCGCCGGCGATTTGCGGCGGATGAATTGAATGACGCCGCCCATCGCGGAGCTGCCGTAGAGATCGGACGCGCCGCCGCGCAGCACTTCCGCGCGATCGAGCGCGACGCGTGGCACGCGGCCCCAGTAAATCCAGCCGCCGAACGGATCGTTCAACGGCACGCCGTCGTCGAGCACGAGTGCGCGCGACGCGCCGCTTGCGCCGACGCCGCGCAGCGTCACGCCCTGCGCCGTCGGGTTTGCGACGCGGCTTCCCGAGCGCCGGAACAACGTGAATCCCGCGACCTGTCGCAGCGCGTCATCGACCGTCGGCGCCGCGCTCGCGCGCAACGCGTCGGACGACAACACGACCACGCTCGCGGGCGTGTCCGCGACGCGCGTCTCGGTCCGTGTGGCCGTGACGGTGATCGTATCGACGACCTGAGCGAGAATGAGCGCGGCAAGCATGACTGAATTCTCTCCTGCCTGGTTCTTGCCAGGCCCGCATTTCCAGACGATTTGGGGCCGCATCGCGCGGCCGCGGCGTCTGGTCCATCTCCGCCGCGAGTCGCTCGAGACACCCGACGGCGACGAACTGCTGCTCGATCATCTCGACGGCGAAAGCGATCTGCACTTCGTCCTCCTGCACGGCCTCGAGGGGAGCTCGTACTCGGTGTACATGCAGGGCGCGCTGGCTATCATCGCGCGGCTCGGCCATTCCGCGACGGCAATGAACTTCCGCTCCTGCGCGCGCGAGGAGCATCGGATCGTGAAGATGATCCCGAACCGCCGGGCGCGCCTGTATCACTCCGGCGAGACCACAGACTTCGATTTCGTCGCGCGCACCCTCGCCGCACGCCTGCCGCAGAAGCGTATCGTGGCCTTCGGCGCCTCCCTCGGCGGGAACGTGCTGCTGAAGTGGCTGGGCGAGAACCCCTCGCAAAGCATCGTCACCGCCGCCGCGACGCTTTCCGTTCCGTACGACCTCGGCGCGGGCTCCGATTTTCTTCAGCGAAGCGCCGCCGGACGCTTCTACGTCCTGCGCTTCCTCCGTACGCTGAAACGGAAGTGTGAGCGTCCCGAGGTCGCGGCGCGGATCGACGTCGAGCGGACGCAGCGCTCGCGAACGTTCCGCGAGTTCGACGACGCCGCCACCGCGCTGCTGCACGGATTCGCCGATGCGGACGACTACTACACGCGCTCGAGCTCGATCCACTTCGTCGGTAGGATCACCACGCCGACTCTTGCGCTGAACGCCGAGGATGATCCGTTCCTGCCGACGGACGTCCTGCCGCGCGTGAAAGAGGTCGCGTCCGCCGCCGTCGATCTCCGGACCACGCCCGCAGGCGGACACGTCGGCTTCATCGGCGGCAACGCGCCGTGGCGCGCGGAGTACTGGGCCGAGGAGCTGGTCGTGCGGTGGTTGATCGAGAAGGCGGAGTCGCGTTGAGGCTCGACCGACGTGAGCTCCTCCTCTCGTTTGCGTTTGCCGTCTGGGGACTCGCGATCGCGATCGCGATGATCACCGTGTGGCGCAAGCCCGCGCCGCCGGACCAGATGATGGGTCTCGCGAAGGTGATGGGCTTCGACGCGGACGGACCGATGCGCTGGATGCTCGGCCTGATGCTCCTGCCGTTGATCGTGCCGCTCCTGTTGCGACCCATCACGAGGATGCTTGCTGATGGCGAGGCATGGGCGCGCAACACGGCGATGCTCGCGCCGGTCGTGACGCTGTGGCTCGTCACAGCGCAGACGAGCGTGATGCGCGCGATCGCGCCGTGCGCGATTGTCGTGCTCTTCTGCGCATTGCTGCGTCGCCGCGAGCTGCGGTTCACGCGCATCGACGTCGTGCTCGTGCCGGTGTTCCTCACGACGCTTCTCGCGACGGTCGACGTCACGCGAACGCTGTCGATCTTCGATTGCGTTCCGATCGCGGCGATCCTCATCCTCGCGCTGCGCGTCGCGGTGACGTTCATCCCTTCACCGCTGCCGCCGGCATTTGCGTTTCTCGTCGCGCCGCTGGCGCTCGCGCTGCAGACCGGCTTCTTCGCGCGCGACCAGCGCTACTTCGGCTGGCACGCGCTCGCGGTCGTCGTGGTCTCGCCGTTTCTCGTGCGCCTGTTTCTGAAGAACCGCCGGCGCGCGATGAAGGCGCTGACGATGATCGTCTTTCCGCTCGCGCTGTTCGCGTACTGGAACGCGATGAGCACCAGCACCGCGGAAGGCAAGCCGCGCATGAATTTCTTCGAGGACGGGCACTCGCTGCTCCCCGCCTCGGAATACCTGCGCGGAGAGCGTCCGTATCGCGACATCCTCCCCGCGCACGGCCTCATCGAGGACGGCTTCTTCGACTATCTCGTCTTTCAGACCGGAGACGTGACGGCGGGGCGGCGCACGAAGGCGCGCGAGGTGATCGGGACGTTGAACGCGATCGCGCTGTACGCGCTCGCGTGGGCGGTCACGGGATCTGCGGAGGCGGCGCTGCTGAGCGTGCTGTTGAGCATCATGACCGGATTGTTCGCGCCGACGATCCGGATGCTGCCGCCGATCGCGACACTCGCGATGATCGCCGCGGCGGTGCGATGGCGAAGGCCGCGCTGGTTTGCGTACGCGGCGTTCGGGACGGTGGTGTGCGGCGCCACGAGTCTCGATTTCGGGGCGTACACGTTTGCGACGCTGGTGGTGGCGGTGATTAGAAGCCGTGTCATCCTGAGCCGCGCAGACGGCGAAGGACCCCCTGATTCGAACGCTTCACGTGCTACCGGCAGGAGGTCCTTCGCCGTCTTCGCGGCTCAGGATGACACCAAGTACGCGTTGATCGGCCTTCTCGCCGGTGTCATTCCCCTCTTCCTCACCTTCGCGATCCTCGGCATTTTCGACGATTTCCTGCGCGGCACGTTCGTCGAAGTCCTCGGCGTCGCGCCCGCGTACACGACCGGCTTCTTCACCGCGCCGGAGCCGCTGGCGGAGAAGCGCTTCTTCCCCGAGGCGCTCGCCGTCGCGCTCGAGCCGCGGGTGATGCTCTACGTCGCGTGGCCGCTTCTCGCGATCTTCACCGGCGTCGCGATCACGCGCCGTTGGCCGCGGAGGCTCGAGCCGCTCGTGCTGCTCGCGCTCTGGACCGTCCTCACAGGAATCTCGTACGCGGAGCGGCAGCACCGCTACTTCGGCATGGCTGTCATCGTGATCTTCGTGGCGATCGCGCTGCGTCTGCTGCGGCGGCGCAATCCCATCGCCATCGCGATGATCGCGGTCGCGTTCATCCTCGCAACTCCCACGACCCACCTCGCCGTCGTCGGCACGAACCGCGCGAAGCGCGCGCCGCCGCGGGATTGGGTCGAGATCCGCGACGTGCCTCGCGCGCGCGGCGCGTACTGGCACACCAGCGACGCCGTCTCCGTCGCGAGCGTGAAGAAGTACCTCGAGCTCTCCCTCGCGCCGGACGAGACGTTTTTCGACTTCAGCAACAACGGCGCGATGTACTTCCTCTTCCGCCGCGACTGCCCGATCCGCGAGTACGAGGTCGCGTTCTACGAGACCGAGGAGCAGCAACGCGAAGTCATCCGGCGCATCGAGGCCAACCCGAAAGTGCGCGCCGCGCTCGTCGCGACCACGCCGCACGGCCGCTTCAGCGTCGACATCCCCAACGCCTGGCGCGCTCCGCTCGTCCACCAGTACATCCTCGAGCACTTCGAGCCCGACTTCGAAGAGGGAGAGGTGGCGTTCTGGCGGAGGAAGTGATCCGGTGCTCACGCAAACGCGAGCTCGATCCCCGCGCCGTGCTCCATCGCGCGCTGGACGGCGATCGATGCCACGGCCACGTCCTGCAGCGCGGTCCCGGTCGAGTCGAAGACGAAGGTCTCGTCGTCGCTGATGCGGCCGCGAACGCGTCCGCAGATCACCTCGGCTAGCTCGCCATGGACGTCTTCCCGACGCATCGCGCCGCTATCCAGCGCGTGATGCAGATCCCCCATCGTCGCGGCCTGTTCGAGGATGTCTGCCACGACTCTCGTTTTGCTGAGGAGCGCCGGCGTCAGCTCCTGTTTCTCCGGGTTGTCCGCGCCGACGGCGCCAATGAAGAGACCGGGATGGAGGTGATGGAAGTCGAGAATCGCTGCGCGCGCAGTGGTGCAGGTGACGATGATGTCTGCCGCGCGGACCGCTTCGTCGACCGACCCGACCGCTCGGACGTTCATTCGATGCCGTTCGGTGACTTCGACGGCGAAGCGCTCCGCGCAGGCAGCGTCGATGTCGTACGCGACGACCTCATCGATCGGCCGTACTCGACAGAGAGCCTCCACGGTTGCGCGTCCCTGCGTCCCGCAACCGATCACCGTGAGCTTCTTCGCATCCGCGCGCGCGAGATACTTCGCAGCCACCGCCGTTGCCGCTGCAGTGCGCAATGACGTGATCAGCGCCGAATCGAGAATCGCGAGCGTCGTGCCGCGCTCGCAGTCCATCACCACGATCACGCCCTGAATCGTCGGCAACTGATGGCATGACGGATTTTCGGGAAAGTTCGCATTGATCTTCGTGGCGAGTACGTCCGCCATCGCCGCTTTGATGTGAAACGTTCCTCGCGATGCGTGGAAGCCGACGCTCTTCGGCGCCGCAGCGCGTCCTTCGCCGTAGCTGCGAAACGCATCTTCTACAGCCTGCAGGCAATCGGCAGGTGTGAGAACGGCGGCGACGTCGGCGCGGGTCAGGAGGCGCGTCATGCTGCAACTTCCTTCGAATACGCGGCCAGCTCTTCGAAGAGGTAGGCGGCGCTCGTCATCGCCTTCCGCCAATCGTCCAGATCGAGAGACTCGTTTTCGGAGTGGGCGTTCGATCGAGGATCCTGCACGCCGGTGAGAAGCGGCGGAACGTCGCCGGCGAGATCGGCGAACGGCTTCACGAATCCGATCGAGCCGCCGCTGCCGATCATCACCGCATCCGCGCCGTATCCGCGGGAAAGCGCGCGCCGCGCGGCGGCGAAGATCGGATGCCGCGGATCGGCGTCCCACCACGATGGCCCACCGATGATCGTCGTGATCAGCTCCGCGCCGTGGGGCACCTTCGTCTGCAGCGCGCGGGCGAGGATTTCTCCGGCCTCGCGCGTTCCGACATCGCGTACCGTTCGTAACGAGAGACGCGCGCGTGCCGCGTCAGCAATCTGGTTCGCCGCCTGCGCGATCGGAATCGCTTCGATTGCCGTGATCGTCAGCGAGGGCCGCGCCCAAACGGAATGCCACGACTGCTCTTTGAGGAGAACGCCGTCGCGAAGGCCGAAGTCCCGGCGAACCTGTTCGCGATCGAACGGCAATGCCCGCATCGCAGAGAGTTGCGGCTCGTCGACATGAACGCGTTCGTCGAGACCGGGAATGGCGAGCGTCCCGTCGTCGCGCTGCAATCGCGCGAGCAGGGCGCAGAGAACCATGATTGCGTCGGGAACGAGGCCGCCGCCCTGGCCGCTGTGCACAGGACGCTCCAGGCAACGCACTTCGACATCGACGATGCAGTTCCCACGCAACCGGTAGGTGAGAGCGGGAACGCCGCGCGCGAAGTTCGGCGTGTCGCAAAGAACGATGAAGTCGCAGGCGAAGAGCGCGCGGTGCTCGTTCAGCAGCGCGGCCAGATGCGGCGAGCCGATCTCCTCCTCTCCCTCGATGAGGAACTTCAGATTGCAGGGCGAGGTGCGCGCCGCGGCGAGATACGCGAGAAAGCCGCCCTTGTCATCCGCGGTGCCGCGGCCGTAGATGCGGCCGTCGCGCAAGGTGGCCTCGAACGGCGGTGACAGCCATTGTTCCATCCGTCCCGGCGGCTGCACGTCGTGATGACCGTAGACCAGCACCGTCGGTGCGTCGCTCGAAACGCGCAGCTCTCCATAGACTGCGGGATGGACCGCGGGATGGCCTTCGGTCTCGAGCAAGCGCACGGCGTGCAGTCCGTATTCGATCAGCGTCTCCGCGACGGCCTCCGCGGAACGGCGCACTTCCGCGGCCGGAAACGCTTTCGCAGAGATGCCGGGAATGGCCACGAGCTGTTCGAGCGTGCGCTGGGCGCGAGAAAAATCGATGTTCATTTGCTGCCCCGCTTGCGCGTGCCGAGGGCTTCGTGGAGATCGTCGAAGATGACGAGCGCGCGCTCGATCCGCTCCTCATCGTTCTCGGTGCGCGACATCAACCCGTCGAGCATCATGCGTACGCCGGCGGCTTCGGCGCGTCCGTACTTGCCGTCTTTGAGATCGAGGTCGTGCACGATCTCCGCGATCGCGCGCACGCCCTTATCCGGCAACCCGACGCGCCCGATCAACGTCTCGAACGTGCAGCGGTCCTCTTCGTGCGTGAAGTCGCCGCCGACCATGTCGAAGCGAAGCTCGCCTTCTTTCTTCGCCGTGCCGGGATCGGCGAATCGGAACCGCGCCTTCGGATCGACGAAGCGGCGGATGAACCACGCCGACGCCATCCGGTCGATCTTCACACCGGGGCGCGTAACCCACGTCTTTCCCCGCAGCTCCGGCTTTGCTTTCAACATCCGCGTCTCCTCTTTCCGGTCTTTCTGCAGGCGTGTTTCGATTGCGGCGAGCGCTTCTTCGGCGGCCGCGCGCCGCTCGGCGTCGAAGAAGTCGATTCGCCGGATCTCCTCGAGGCGGCGCAGCAGGCGTGTGTGTGCGGCCGCAAGCTCGGCCACGGCCGCCGCGCTTCGCGCTGCTTTCATCGCCGCGTGCGCATCTGCCGCGAGCGCGTCGTAGTCGAAGTTTCGCGCTTCGCTGAACTGGCCCACGGCCGCATCGCTCGCCACGCCGTCGACGAAATCACCGGCGAACAGATGCGCGTCGCCGCCGCCGGTCACGATCTCCTGCGCGATCCATTGCAGGTCCTCGAGCGCATCGGCGCCGTGCGGCAGCAGGTAGACGGAGTTCTTCACCGCCACGGCACCGATATCCGCGAGTCGCTGACGCATCTTCGCGCGCAGATAGAGCGGACGGGGCGGGATGCGATGCACGAGGATCAGCCAGCGGGGCATGTTGGGATACTAGCAGTTGCATATGACATATAGCAACTGCTAGAGTTCGAGCCGATGAAAGAAATCCTGTTTCTCTGTCAACACGGCGGCGCGAAGAGCGTCGTCGCGGCCTCTCACTTCAACCGGCTGGCGGCCGAGCGCGGCCTGCCGTTCGTCGCAACCGCGGCGGCTGCGGAAGACCCTTACGACGCGGTTCCCACACCGGTCGCCGACTATCTCCAGCGCGAAGGCTTCGACGTTCGCGAGCTCGAGCCGCATCACGTCGCGCCCGCCGAGATCGCAACGGCGGCGAGGATCATCACCATCGGATGCAACCTCTCAGGCGCCGAAGGAGGAGCTGTCCTCAGCGAGCGTTGGGATGACGTGCCGCAGGCGAGCGAAGATCTCGAACGCTCGGTCGCCGCCATTCGCCGGCATGTGGAAGTCCTGGCCGAGGATCTCGATGGCGATCGCTGACGCCGAGGCAACGACCGTACGCGCTCCGTCCCTCGCGGCGTTCGTCGCCTATTTCGTGCGGCTCGGGACGTTCGGATTCGGCGGACCGATCGCGCTAGCCGGATACATGCAACGCGATCTCGTCGAGGATCGCGGATGGGTGACGAAGGACGAATACGTGAAGGGCCTTGCACTCGCGCAGCTCGCACCAGGGCCGCTCGCCGCGCAGCTCGCGATCTATCTCGGATGGGCGAAGGCGGGCATCTTCGGCGCGACGCTGGTGGCGATTGCGTTCGTGCTGCCGTCGTTCCTGATGGTCATCGGCATCTCGATCGCGTACGTCCGCTTCGGCGGTCTCGCCTGGATGCAGTCGGCGTTCTACGGCATCGGCGCGGCGGTCATCGCGATCATTCTGCGGAGTGCGTACAAGCTCGTGCGGCTGACCCTCGGCCGGCAATGGCTGCTGTGGGTGATCTTCGCTGCGAACGCGATCGCGACCGCGGTCATGGAAGCGGAAATCGTCTCCTTGATTCTCGGCTGCGGCGTCGCGACGCTCGTGATGCAGATGGGTCGCTCGCGCGTCACGACGCCGCTCGCGATCGTTCCTCCGATCGCGCTCGCTGCCATCGGCGGCGGAAGCGCGGCGACCGGCACGACGCTGCTCTGGTTCTTCACGAAAGCGGGCGCCTTCGTCTTCGGCAGCGGCCTCGCCATCGTACCGTTCCTTTACGGCGGAGTGGTGCGCGAGCACCATTGGCTCACCGATCAGCAGTTCCTCGATGCCGTCGCCGTGGCCATGATCACTCCCGGCCCGGTGGTCATCACCGTCGCGTTCATCGGGTATCTGGTGCAAGGCTTCAGCGGCGCGGCGCTCGCGGCGCTCGGCGTCTTCCTGCCGTGCTATCTGTTCGTCGTCATCCCGGCGCCGTTCTACTCCCGCTTCGCCGACAACCCCCGGCTCAAAGCTTTCGTGGCCGGCGTCACCGCAGCCGCGACGGGAGCGATCGCCGGCGCGGTCTACGTCCTCGCGCGCCGGGCAATCATCGACATTCCGACGATTCTCATTTTCGCCGCGACGCTCGCGTGCCTCGTCTGGTTGAAGCGCGTGCCCGAGCCGGTCGTCATCGCCGTCGTCGGCCTGGCCTCGATCCTCTTTCGCGCTGCGTGAGCGGCCTCACGCCAGCGGATTTCGCACGCGAAGCGTACGAAAGCGGCTGAAGTCTCGATCCGCCGTCCAAAGCTCCCGGATGCCGTGTTGAAGGCAAAGGTTCGCGATTCGCGCGTCGTGGATGGCGGGGCCGGTCATCTTCGAAGCGATGAGAAGCGTGCGCAGTGATTCCCAGGCTCGGGGCTGCTCCGACAGGAGATGCAGGCTCGGGGATTCGAGCCATGCCTCGACCTGGTCGAGGGCCTTCGCAAGTGGAGTCGGCGGCGAAAAAATCCGTGGATGCGTTGCGATTGCAAGGAACTCATGGATGCACGGCCATGGGATGGCCCAGGGCGACGCACCCTCGGCGAGCTCGCGAACGGCCTCGCGCGCTTCCTCGTGCCAAGGCGAATCCTCACGATGAGCGTAGACGAGGAGGTTGGTGTCGACCGCGATCAAGCGCCGCGACCCTCGTAGGCCGCCTCCCGAATCCGCTCCCAATCTTCCGAGACCCCTGGCTGGAGACCCTTCCCGCGAAAGGAGGCCCGTCGCAAACGGAAGCCTTTTCTCTTTCGACGATCGTCCAGAGACCGTCGAAGGCCTTCCTCCATCAATTCACGAAGAGTGGTCGACTCGCGGGCGGCGACGCGCTTGGCCTCTTCGAGCAATGCGTCGGCGATCTCGACGGTCGTTTTCACAGTGGCCCATACTACCATACTGATCAAGACAGCGACCCATCCGAGTGGCGTTCCGACGGAGGAAGTGAGCCCGGTCCGATCCGCACAGTCTTTCGGGCCCGCCGAAGATCCGGTACTCTGCGGCGGTTCGGCCATCCATCCGCCATGAATACAGCCGTTTTCTCGATCATTTCGCCGAACTATCGGCACTACGCGCGCGTCCTCATGGATTCGATGCAGCGAAACCATCCCGACTGGGACCGGTTCGTTCTCTGCGTCGGTGACCCATCCGCGCCAAGCGGCGACGCAGAGCCGTTCACGGCGGTACCGCTCGACACATTGCCGCTCCCCAATCCGCGCCAGTTCTGCTTTCGCTACACACTCTTGGAGCTCAACACTGCGGTCAAGCCGTGGATGTTCGAGCATCTTTTCGCGCGCGGCTATGACCGGGTGATCTATTTCGATCCCGACATCTTCATCTACAGCCCCCTTGCGGAGCTCGATGCGGCGCCGCCGCAGACATTCATCACGCTGACGCCGCACTTGACGGGCTCCATCGCGGGAGACGAGCACCCAAGCGAACGCACGATCCTGCAGGCCGGTACGTACAACCTCGGATTTCTGGCCGTCACGCGACAGCCGGCGCTCAGCCGATTTCTGGCGTGGTGGAAGGGAAAGCTCGAGTTTCAATGCCTCTTCGATCCGGCGCGCGGGCTCTTCGTCGATCAGAAGTGGATGGATCTCGCACCGGGCCTCTTTCCGGACGTCTCGATCCTCCGCCATGAGGGCTACAACGTTGCCTACTGGAACCTGCGCCAGCGTTCGGTTGTCGCGGCCAACGGCGCGACGACGGTGAACGGCCAGCCCCTCCGTTTCTTCCACTTCAGCGGACTCGACCCGACCCTTCCCGAAATGGTCTCGGTCCACGACCGGAGGCTGCGGCTCGCCGACATCGGTCATGCCCGCATGCTGATCGAGGAATATCGTGTCGCGCTGCGCGCGGCCGGCTACGACTCGTTCAAAAAAGCCCGCTACGGCTTCGGCGTTTTCGCCGACGGCACGCGCGTGCCCGATGCCGCACGCATCGCGTATCTCAATTCGACCGAGCTGCAAGCCGCAGCCGGATCCGATCCCTTCGCGCATCCGGAGCTTTTCCGCGGAATCCGCGACCCTCTGGTGAAGCGGATCGGCCCACGTACATTCAGAATGCTGCTGCGCGTCCGCCCGATCACCCACTGGCTTCCCGGCCCCGTCCGCGGCGCGCTGCGAAACTTGATGGTGGGCCGCCGGGAGGCAACGTCCGAAGAACGATGATCGATCTGAACCGAATCGCACAGCATCAACTCGAAACCGACCCCTATCGATGGGCAGTCATCGACAGCCTGTTCTCGCCGAATGACGCCGCCGCGCTGGCCGCGACTTTTCCGCGTGATCACTTCAAGCGGTTGAAGGACTACGGCGGCGAGAAGGACTTCGAGTACGAGGCGCGGGCGTTGATCAGCATGGAGCAGTCCATCTTCCGAGCGGAAGAGCTGAGCGACGCCTGGCGCGCGCTGGCGAACGACTTTCTGTCGCCGGCGTACCGTGCCGCGATGTCCTCGCTGACCGGTTTCGATCTAAGCACGGCGCCGCTGGAAGTGAACGTGTTCCACTATCCGGCGGGCGGCTCCCTTGGCGCACATCCCGACCTGAGCGACAAGATCGTGACGCATGTCCTCTACTTCAACGAGGCGTGGAACGTGGAAGACGGCGGTTGCCTGAGGATTCTCCGCTCGTCGGATGAGAGGGATGCGGTCAGGACAATCTCGCCAGTTGTCGGCAATTCCGCGGTGCTGGTGCGCTCGGCCGACTCGTGGCACGCCGTGTCCGCGGTGGTGAAGAGTTGTCGTCTCTCGCGGCGGAGTCTGACCGCGACTTTCTATCATCCCGGCTCGGTGAGCACGATGTGGCCTCCGGGAGACCGCACGCCGCTGCACGACTATGACGCCGGTCCCTTGCGGCGCTGGCTGGGTCGCGTGGCGAACAAGGTCCGCACCTTGGCCCGCAGTGCCGACGCATAAAGCCTGATCGTTCGGCGCAGTCCCATTTCGCGTTCGAGGGACTCTTGTTCCCACTCCCATGCTTTGCGTCGCGCTTCGAGCGCGGAGACGAGTGCCGGTGCGACGGCCTCGATCGGGCGACCGAACATCGTCGACGTTCCGGGCGTCGGGATGGTCTGTCTCGGATCGAGCGCACGAAGCACGGCTGCCCACCGCTCGCGAGACTCGTCGCGCCATCCTTCGCGACATGATTCGAGCGCGCGCCGCACCTCGTCGCGCGCGTGCCAGAGCTCGAGCGCGTTCGTCAGCAGCTCTCCCCGAGCGACGTCGTCGTACGTGAGCGTCCACCGCTCGAGCCGCGCGTGCGCCAGCGCGCCCTGCAGCTTGATCCGGCAGTACTCGTCGCCGTAGATCCCGATCGACGGGACGCCCGCGGCGAGGCCGAAGACGATCGGGTGATAACGGCTGCTGACGATCAGCGCGGCCGAACCGGTGATCCGCCGCGCCTTGCGTGCGTCGAGTCCCGCGGCGATCGTGGTGTGCGGAAGCGCGAGTCGTTCGGCGAGAGCCAGCGCCACTGTGAGGTCCGAGGACCTCGAGTCGTCGCCGAAGGCGTGCGGGATCAGCACGAGACGCGCGCCGGTCGTTCGCGAAAGCTCGCGGAGTTGCGTGACCAGAGGCCCGAAGACCGCTTCGTTGTGTCGCACGAGTGGATCGATGGTTACAGCGATCGTTGTCGATTCCGGCGAGGTCGATTCCGCCTCGAGAAACAGCGCATCGTCCGCCTGGTACCAGAGGCGTTCCATCGGAACCCCCAACTCCAACGCCAGCGCGGCAGAGGGAAGCTCGCGAAGGCCGACGAACCGAGCGGAGTAGAGAGCCTCGCCGAGCAGACGACGCTCGTCATCGCCAAGCCGCGGCCCAATCGTCTGGCCGAGAACGACCGATGGTTTTCCGAGCTTGCAGGCGAGTTGCAGAAGCGCCACGCGTTCGAAGAGCAGGTCCGGCCAGGTGGATGAGAGGTTTCCGCCGCCCGACACGACGACACCGTCCGCGCCGGCCACGGCGTCAGCCGTGGCGTGCTGCTGCCCCGCGAGAAGCCGCTCGAGCATCGCCCGGCGCTCAGCCTCCGCGATAGCCTGTCGCGAGAATCCAAACGGAGCGACCGCCTCGACGCCATACCGCGCCTCGGTCCACGCCGGATCGCGCGAGACGATGGTGAAGGCAACGTTGGGAATCAACTTCCGGAAGGCATCGAGGTTCGCCTCCAACATCGCCTCGTCGCCAATGTGGCGCGTTTCTTCCCCGCCGACGTCGGCGATGACGAGCAGTCTCAAGGGAGGGCAGATTAGCATCGGTTCGACCGGCAACGAGTCACTGGCCGCTCCACGCGCATCGCAACTTTGCAGTAGCATCCGCGCCGCATGAGCCCCACGTCCGCCGCGCGTTTCGGTGCGTTCGTTGCCGAGAAATATCCATTCGCGCTTCCGGCCGCGATGCGCGCATTCGAAGAGGCGCACGGCGACGCGAAAGCGTTGCGCGGCGCGCTCGAGGCGGCGTTGCGAATCGACGTTGCCGGTCTGCCGGAGACGACGCCCCGCATTCCTGCGAGCGCGCGCGTGCAGCAAGCGATCGGCGAAGTGCTCGACGCGTGCGAGGGCTTTCTCCGCCGCGAGGAGATCACGGCCTCGCTCACGCATGACGAGAAGCGCGAGATGCTCCGAGGGATGATGCTGACGCGCGCGACCGACAATCGCCTCAAGCAGTTCTTCACCGGCGGCGAGGTGCGCTGGGGCAACACGTCGTTCCAGGGAAAAGGCTTCCGCTCCCTCGGACAGGAAGCGATTTACGCGGCGGTGATCCGTCTGCGACGAGAACCGTTGGGCGACGTGGTCTCGCCGATGATCCGCGATCTCGGCGCGGTCCTCGGCATGAACAACTCGCCCGACACCGTGCGCATGGTCCTCAGCGCGCAGATGGGCAAGGCTGGTCCGCCGATGAACGGGCGCGACCTTCACGTCGGCGACTGGGACCGCGGCGTGCTTCCCGCAATGGCGCCCCTCGGCAGTCCCGCGCTGACGATCGCGGGTATCGCGATGGCGTTCAAGCTGCGCAACGAACCGCGCGTCGCGGTGTCGTTCGTCGGCGAAGGAACGACGTCCCTCGGCGAATGGCACGAGGCGATCAACGCCTGCGCGGCGCGCAAGCTCCCGGCGATCTTCTGCGTGCAGAACAACCAGACCGCGCTCTCGACGCCGGTGCGCGACAACGCGGCGCTGCGCGTTTTCGCGGACAAGGGATCAGGATACGGCGTCCCGTCGATCACCATCGACGGCACGGATCCCGAGGCGATCGCGGCGGCGTTTGCGTGGGCGGCAGAGAGAGCGCGCGGCGGACACGGTCCCGCGCTGATCGAGCTCGTGGCCATGCGCATGTGCGGCCACGCGCATCACGACGACATGCTCTACCTCGGCAAGGACCCGCAGCCGTCGTGGTCTTATCCCGCGCTCACCGAGGCAGGCTACGCGGATCGCGAGCTGTACGACTACTGGCGCGAGCGCGATCCGCTCGTGACGTACGCGGCGAAGCTCGTCGCCGAGGGAGTCATTCAGTCAGGCGACGTGAATCTCTGGAGGCGCGAGACCGAAGAGCTCGTGGAGGCGGAGGCGCGGAAGGTCATCGATGCGCCGTGGCCCGACGGTGCGGGCGCGGGCGACGGTGTGCTGGCGAACGAGTCGCGCCGCGCGCATGTCGAAGTGCTCGACGAGGCGTGGCGGCAGGAGACGTCGAAGAACATCGGACTGCCCGCCGTCGAAGACGCGCCGCCGTTCGATCCGAAGGGAAAGACGTTGCTCGAGGCGGTGATGCTCGGCATCGGCGACGCGCTGCGCGGGGACGAGCGCACGTTCGTCTACGGCGAGGACGTCGGCGGCAAGTACGGCAATGCGTTTCTGCTCCTTCGCCCGTTGCTGCAGGAGTACGGTGATCGCATCATCAACTCCGTACTGTCCGAGGCGGCGACGATCGGCGTGTGCGTCGGCGCTTCGCTCGCGGGGATGCGGCCGATCGGCGAGATGCAGTTCAACGACTTCGTCGCAACGGGATTCAATCAGCTCGTGAACAACGCGGCAAAGCTGCGGTATCGCTGGGGCGCGGAGCTGCCGTTCGTTCTGCGCATGCCGTGGGGCGGACTGCGACACGCGGGGCCGTATCACTCGCAGAACACCGAGGCGTGGTTCTATCGCACCCCGGGACTGAAATTGGTCGTACCCTCGACGCCGCACGATGCGCGCGCGCTGATGAGTGCCGCGGTCGCCGATCCCGATCCGGTCCTCTACTTCGAGCACATCGCGCTCTATCGCGATCCGAAGATCAAGCAGCTCCTCAGCGACGACGCACCCGCGCCCCTGCCGATCGGAAAGGCCGCGCTTCGGCGCGCGGGCGATGCGCTGGCAATCGTGTCGTACGGCGCGTACGTGTACGTCGCGATGCGCGTCGCGGAGAAGTTGTCGCACGAGGGCGTCGAGTGCGCGGTACTCGACCTGCGCACGCTCGCGCCGCTCGATCGCGCGACGATCCTCGCGGTCGCGCGTCACTGCAACCGCGTGCTGATCGTGCACGAGGACACGCGCACCGGCTCCATTGGAGAATCAATCGCGTCGATCATTCAAGAAGAGGCGTTCGAGTATCTCGACGCGCCGGTTCGCATCCTCGGCGCGCTCGATACTCCGGTGCCGTATTCACCTCCGCTCGAAGAGGTGTTCCTGTCGAGCGAGGAGCAGGTCGAACGCGCCGCGCGGTTGTTGCTGGCGTATTGAACACGCAGTGGAGCGCTGGCGTCCTCGCCGGCTGTCGTGGCGGCGTCCCGCGCCGCCACCCGGGCGGGCG
>DASYGV010000084.1:0-1877 GCA_035999335.1 Thermoanaerobaculia bacterium
TCGGCGGGTGACGTCGGAACGGTGACGCCGCTGTCGAATCACGCCACGCTCTGCTCCGTTCCGCGAGCGTTCGAGGAGAACCTCCTGCCGACCGGATTCGACGTGGCTTCGTTCGCGGCACTCGTGACGGAACGCTCGACGCGCAGCTACCCGCGCATCCCGACCGGCGTCGGCGTCTGTCTTTACATCCGCCGCGCGCTCCTCAACGACATCGGGCTCTTCGACGCCGCCCGCTTCGGCCTCGGCTACGGAGAAGAGAACGACTTCTGCATGCGCGCGCTGGACCGCGGATGGCTTCACGTCGCCGACGACGCGACGTTTATCTACCACGCCGGTCACGCTAGCTTCGGGAAATCGAGAGCGCGTCTGCAAAGACGCGCGCGCGCGACGCTGCGCCGGCTTCATCCGCGCTACATGGCTACGATCGCGGATTTCATGAAACGCGATCCGCTGGCGGCGGTGCGGGCGAACATCCTGCGTGTCATCCTGAGCCGCGAAGACGGCGAAGGACCCCCTGATTCAGGCGCGGTCGGCGCGAACCGCAGGAGGTCCTTCGCCGTCTACGCGGCTCAGGATGACACCAGGCGACGCATCGTCCATCTTGTCCACGGCTGGCCGCCGTTTCAGCAGGCGGGGACGGAGCTGTACGCATCGTGGCTCGTCTGTCGGCAAAGAAACGTCCGGCAAAGAAACGTCTCGGTCTATGCCCGTTCCGTCGATCCGTCGCGCGCCGATGGCGAGGCGGTGGAGTTGCTCGATGACGGCGTGCGCGTGCGATTGGTGACGAACAGCGTCACCGCCCGCAATCCGTTCCGTCGGAATGCGCTTCGCGATCGGTCGCTCGAGCGCGATTTCGAGCGCTTCCTGCGTGAGGAGCGCCCGCAGCTGCTACACGTGCATCACCTCGCGGGACACGCGTTTTCGCTGGTGCACGTCGCGCGGCGGCTTGGCATCCCGATCGTGCTGCAGATTCAGGACTGGTGGTTCCTCTGCGCACGCGTGAATCTCTGCGATCGCGACGGGAACCGCTGCACAGGTCCGGGCCTCGCGAAGTGCGCACGCTGCGCAACGCTCACACGCGTCGCTTCGGTCGCGGTATCGAACCGGATGCTGCACGTCCTGCGCAAGTCGGCCGCACGCGCGGCGATCGCCGCGTGCGATGCGTACGTGGTCGGATCGAATGCCATTCGCGATGACTATGTACGCGCCGGTGTGATCCCTCCATCGAAGCCAGTCCATGTCATTCCGTACGGCGTCGACATCGTCGCTCCGCGGGAGCCGCGTGCGTCCGCCATTCGGCCGATCCGCTTCGGCTACGTCGGATCGATCGCGCCGCACAAGGGCGTGCACACGGCGGTCGAGGCGATGCGCGGCTTCGATCCGAGCGAGGCCACGCTGCACATGTGGGGCGACGATACTGCGTTTCCCGACTACGTCGCGCGCCTGAAGGGTGCGAGCTTCGAAGGGAGATTTCGCGAAGAGGAAAAGCCGCGCGTGTTCGCGTCGATGGATGTCCTGCTCGTGCCGTCGATCGGACTGGAGTCGTTCGGCCTCGCCGCGCGCGAGGCAATGGTCTGCGGTGTGCCGGTGATTGCGACGGAGGGCGGCGCGCTCTCGGAGATGTTCGCGCCCGGCGTCTGCGGCGAGTTTTTTCCCGCGGGCGACGTCGATGCACTACGGCGCATCCTTCGTCGCATCGTCGACGAGCCGGCGATCCTCGATCGCTGGTCGGCGCAACTGCCGAAACCGAAGAGCACAGACGTTCACGCCGCCGAGATCGAGCGCGTGTACGAGTCGGTGCTGGCGGCGCGTTTGGAGTGCGGCGGCAAGGCCGCCGCTTTCAAAGGCCGTGGCAAGTACGCTGCTGCAGCGACATT
>DASYGV010000123.1:0-22518 GCA_035999335.1 Thermoanaerobaculia bacterium
GCATCTCTACCCGCGCTGCGGACCTGCTACCCGGCGCTCCGGCACCTACCGGGACGGGACTCTCACCCGTTGGAGAAGTGCAGCATGAAGCTTTGCTCGCGTCTTCCGACGTCCCCTCTGCTTCTTCACGACGCACCATGGCGCTATTTTAGCGCCGCATGCGGAGGCGTTTGGAGTGCGGAGGCAGCGCCTCCGCTTTTCAACAACGTGCCAAGAACGCTACGGCTGCGATCCAGCCGCGCATTCGAAAGCGGCGGCCCTTGCCGCCGCACTCCATATCGCGGCGACTACTCGGCGAAAGGCATCTGAATCCGCACGTTCTGCCCTTCTCGCCGCCAAAGCATCGCGCTGATCAACCAGCGATCCCCTCTTCGGAAGAGCTGAATGCTCTTCACCGCACGCGCGACGACATCGCCGGCACGCGACGAGCGCATCTCGTAAATGCTGAGCACGTGCGCGAAGTCCCCAAACACGCGAGTCTCGCGCCAAAGCTCGTGTTCCCAGAAGCTGGAAAGCACGCCGGACGAGATCATCGTCTCGAAATCGCCGCGGAACGTTCGAAGATCAAACTCGAACACACCGCCGTCATTCACGCGCACCAACCGGGCGTCAGGGGCGAAGAGCGCAGCCTGCCGCTCCCAGTCAGGGTGGGCTCCCGTCTCAAAGCTCATCGACGCGTACATCTCGCGAATCGTTGAGTCGATGTCCATACAGCGACATGGTACAAGGGGCAGAGTGCCATGGCGCGGCTGACTCGAAGCTGACCGAACGCGTGATGATCGCGGCTCTCGGTTTCGCCGCGCTGGATTCGGCCTATCTCACATGGCGGTACATGGCGCTGCGGCTTGCGCTCGTGACCCCTGGAACAAGCATCTGTTCGTGGTCCTCGTTAGTCGATTGCGATCGCGTCCTTCTCACTCCACAAGCAAACGCGTTCTTCGTTCCCAATGCGCTCCTGGGTCTGGCCTTCTATCTTGGCTGTCTCGTGTGGTGGCATTGGGGCAAACGTCTCGGGCCGAAGTATCGACGCCACCTCGTTCGGACACTCGTGTTCTGGCTGGCGGTAGCTACGGTGATGACGTTCCGCTTCTTCTGGCTTCTCTTTCACCTGTCGTACTTCTGCCCGTTGTGCCCGTTGAACCACATAGCGACGTACGTTGCCCTTGCTGCTGCTGTTGTCCTTCTGGTCAGGACGTCGCCTTCTGTGGAGCGATTCTGTCTCCGACCCATACTCATCCTGGTCCTCGCCTGCGTCGCGCTTTTCATTCTCCTCCAGCTGCTTTGGCTGGTTGCCAATATCAACGGTGTCTTACAGCTACCCACAATCTCCTGAGCGAAAGCGCACGGCGCCCGGCTCTGAAGCGTCAGGCGTTGTCCTTGAGTATCTATTGATTGTCGATAGCGTCTCCGACGTGCGATCGCCGAGTTGCTTAGCGTCGCTACCATTATTCGAGCTTGACATTTTGCCGCCGCGATACGATATTTACTTACACCCTTACTGATTGTATCGCGGTACAGTGACGCCTGTAACCGCGCATGCTACAAACAACGGCGTAGTGCCTAAAGCATTTCGTGAGCGTCGACTACTGGCATGATGCCGCAACCAACGCTCGGATCGTATCGGGCAAGGGAGTACCGGCGTGAATAGACTCGTCCCTGTCACCATTATTACCCTTGGGTTGCTTTGCGTGTCGTGCACCTCAACCTCGCTCTCAAACAAGAATATCTTCGGAGACCAACGAATCATTAGCAATCCCGATTTTGTTGTGATTCCAGAGCCGCCACGCGCACTCGCGGTCCGACAGTTCTGTTGTAACGGTTGTGCAAGTACTGCCACGGGCACAGTTTGCACAGGGTGTCAAGAAGTGGGACCATCCTCCTGCGGAGGCTTCACAGTGCTCTGTCGCGATGACCTTAATGGTTGTCGTGTCTGTTTACCGTGACTACAGAATCGAGTCGAGTGAAGTCGGGTTGCGAAGCGCTTGAGTAGTGAGAGCGATGGCGTCGAGCCCGCGCTTGCGAGCGGTGTGAAGGATGGTCATCAAGATCTCTTACGTATGCGTCGTTCCGCGAGATGGCAACGTTCCTGGCGTTGATCTGTCTGGGATTGGCGATTCTCGGCGGTCTTTGGTTCGTTTGCACCGGATCGTGGTCGCCACACGACGGCCACTTTCGTAACTCGTCGATGAGGGATAGCGTCACCGGCTATCAGGCCGTGCGTCCTTCACGAGCGTCGGCGTCCACACGAGCGTCATCAGGATCTGTGAGAACTGGTTGTAGTACTCGATGGCGTGCTGGGTGTTCCTGGCTATGTAGTAGCGCCGCACCTTCCGGATGACGTCGAGATCCGCAGGTGTGGCAACCGCCACCAGGTCCCGCTCACCGTCGGGAACGGTTTCAACGAGGCGATTGAAGGGCGTTTCATCCCCCGCCAATAGTGCGGCGAAGGCGGAAAGAAACTCTTCGCGCGATGTCTTTGGCGGGTGACGCGGGATGATGAGAGTTGGCTGAGTACGGAGCGCTTTGACGCTCGCCGCCGCGCCCGCGGACAAACCGCGCGTGTTCAAACTCCGCAGCGCACGGAGAGCCTCGGGGGTCGCCTGGCTCATGAGCAACCACGTGGCGATCGCCTTCGCCTCGCCGTCGCCGTCGCGCGCGATCTCCGTCAGCATCGGCGTGGCATATCGCTCATCGAGCGTTCCGAAAATGAACATGGCGGCGTTTCCACGGTCGACTCGATAATCGCCATGCTCCGGCAGGAAGTACTCGGCGCGCGGATACGACAGCCATTGCCTGCCCAACTTCGACGTATCCAATCCGTCCATGCCGAGGGCCGACGCGGCGGCCACCCACGCCCGAAGATCGACGTCGTCCAGGGATACCCGGGACAGCGCATCGAGAAGGAATGTCTTCGCTTCACGCGACTGCTCGACCGATGCGAGAAGTTGACTCCCGTCGAACAAGAACCAGGTGTCGTCCGTAGTCCGCGCGAGTGCGGCTTTCAGGCAAGGCGCCAACGTGCCCGGGTCCGCCTGCACCACATCCCACACGGCGTCCATCTGCTCACTCTTGAGCTCTCGAGCTTCCGGGCCGAGTTGTGAGGGCCGAAAGCCGTACGTGCGCTTCAGCTGTTCGTCGAGCTCCGCACATGTGAGGGCCACCGCAGCCGAAGCTGAAGCCAGCATCGCTATTAAAGCTGCGGAACGGAACAAGATCATGATTCTGGTCAAGGTAGCATACGATCGGATCTCGATCCTTCAATGCTGCGCGGCGGTAGAATGTGCGCCGATGGCGATCGTGGCACTCCACCATGTTCAGCTCGCAATGCCACGCGGACGAGAGGATGAGGCTCGCGCCTTCTATGTCGGCGTTCTCGGCTTCGTTGAACGCCCAAAACCAGTGGACCTTGCCGCGCGTGGTGGAGCGTGGTTCCGCGCCGGCTCCGCGGAAGTGCACCTGGGAGTCGAGGAAGAATTCCGGCCGGCGAGAAAGGCCCATCCCGCGTTACTCGTACGCGATCTGTCCGCGCTTTCCGCCAATTGCACCGCCGCGGGATTCACGGTTACAAGTGACGCGCCTCTTCCAGGATACGACCGGGTTTACGTTTCGGATCCTTTCGGCAATCGCATCGAGCTGTTGGAGCCCGTGGACTAGCCGGCACCCGGGTCCCTCGACTCCGCTCGGATGACAGAGGGCGACAAAAAGCGGGCGCGCCTTGCGACGCGCCCGCTCGGGGTTTACTGCAAACGGCCGGACGTCACGAGGGCTGCTGCGTCGGCGGGACCGCCGGCGCCGGCTTTGCCGGCGTCCGGACGGCCTTCGCCGCAGCCTTGGCAGCCTTCTCCGCCGCCCTGGCCGCTGTCTCCGCCGCCTTCTTCGCGATCGCCTCGGGCGACGCCTTCCGGCCGCGACCCAATGCACGGCGCATGTCCGCGACGTACGTGGCGAGGCCGGCGTTCTCCGGGAGCTTCGCCAGACGGCGCGCCAGGGAGTAGGTCGTCAGCGCGTCGGTGCCGGCCCTGTTGCGCGCGGCGGTGACGCTGTGCCGGACGAACTGCGCGAGTGCCTCCAGCTCGTCCGCGAAGGGACTGTAGGCATCGGCATAGCTCATCAGATCGCGGACCTCGGCCGGGGTGGGGGCGTTGCCGCGCACGAGCGCATTCTCGTTCGCGACCGCCATGGCCGTCAGCTCGACGAACTCGGGCGACACGGACGCGGCGCTGTGCAGCCGAGCCGTCTCTTTTGTGGACGCCGGGACCGTGAAATGCGGGATCAGCTCCCGCATCTGTCGGAGCTCGTTCACGCGTTGCTGCGCCGCCTCGGCGTGCGGATTCGGAACTACGGAGACATCCACTGCTTTGGATACACCATTCTCAATCGTGCTCATAAAAGCTTCCTTTCATTTCTCGATCTGTGCGGATGGTCAGAGCAGGCAGATCGAAGAAAGAGGAGGAGCACGCCCCTGGTGAGTGTCGGGTGGAACGTGGACTGCCGACGGGCGGGGCGTCCGCCGGCGCCGGCGCAGGATGGATGCGATGCGGTCGATGACGCGCGGCTGCCTGAGGAGCAGGAACGCGCGGACGGGAACGGGGCGCGGAGCGAGGACGATCCGCGGGCGGCGGTCGGCCGGGCGTTCGGGGACGAGCGTGCCGTCCTTGAGACCGTCGAGCACGTCCTGGTGGAAGGTGAAGACGTCGCCGGCGACTTCGCCCAGCCATTCGGCGACGTAGACCCAGGACTCGGTGGTCTCGAGCAGGCGCTCGGGCAAGTCGGCCGCGTTTTCGGGGTCGCGGGCGATGCACTCGTTCGTTCTGGCGAGGTCGCGCGCCGCGCGGTAGAGGCGCGCGGAAGCTTGAACCAGCCGGTCCGACGCCTCGAGGAGGTTCTTTGAGGTGCGGACCGGCCGCCGGTGCACATGGCGCTCGGAGGCGGAGACCTCGAGCAGGGTCGTGCCGATCAGTCGGGCCGAGGAGCTGATGGCGCGATTGGCACGGATGAACGGACGGACCCACGCCGGCCGCCGCGCGCCCTCCGGGCGGCGGCGGTTCCGGCAATTGCCGTTGGCGCCTTTCGGCGCCCGAGCGTGGTTCAGCCCGGTCACGTCAACCTCAACGTTTATGCTATTTACGCATATTTCAAGGGATGGTTCCGCGGTAGCGTGAGAAATCGTGCGGGAAACCGGATATTTCGGTGCCCGGGACTGATGGAATGAACGCCGCCGGAGGCGATCGGATCCCTTTCGCCAGGGGATCGATGCCCTCGACATCGGGGATCGATTTCGTCGGTTCTGGGATCGATCCCCTCGCCACCAGGGATCGATCCCCTCCGCGCCAGGGATCGATGCCCTCCGGTCAGGGATCGATGCCTTCGGCACCAGGGATCGATGCGTTCGGCACCAGGGATCGATGTCGTCGTTTCTGGGATCGATCCCCTCGCCACCAGAGATCGATCCCCTACGCGCCAGGGATCGATACCCTCGGACCGGGGGATCGATGCCTTCGCGTCAGGGATCGATCCCCTCAGCACCAGGGATCGATGCCCTTGGGTAAGGGATCGATGCCCTCGAGTCGGGGACGGATGCCCGCGGCACCGGGAATCGATGCCTTCGCGTGAGGGACGATGCTAACAGCGTCTGGGATCGACGCCCGTGCGGTCCGGTATAGATGCGCCGTCGCTCTGAGATCGCTGGCAGCGCCGGCTGTACATCGATGCCCAAGTGTCTGGGATCGATGTCAGTCCTGAGAGTCAGGATTTCCGGCCCGCCGTGGAACACCGGCTTGAGCCCTTCCGTGCGTAGCCTCCATCAGGCGGCTTTCGCGGCGAGGTCGAATGGCGACGGAATGACAAACAGCTCGCCTTGCATCAGTACGGACGGCGGTAGACCGAACATCTGTTGAAAAGTACGAGTGAGATGTCCAGCGTCAGCGAAGTCAGATTCCTGAGCAGCGGCCGACAGCGTGCGTTCTCGCGCGATGGTGATCATCGCCCGCGTCACCTTGCGCCAGAGAATGTAACGGCGGAAGGCGAGGCCAACCTGTTGCTTGAATAGATGCTGGAACCGGCTCGGCGAGAGAAAAACGCTGGCAGCGACTCGTTCGAGTGAGAGTCGCAGGTCCGCAGAGGACGCGATCAAATCTAGCACTTTCGTGATCCTGGGATCGGGACGACGGGCGGGCGGGGCTCCGGCGCTCAGCGATTCGACGATGTACCGAATCAGTGATCCGACATCCATGCTCTCGAGAGGCCGTTCGCAGAATGCTTGGAGGGCCGTCGCCGCCGGCGTCACTCTCGAGTCGGGGACAATCGTGATCTTGTTCGCGATCGTCGACCGCAACCAGATTCCCTCGATGGAATCGGGGTCGACGAACAGCATCGCGCCGAACGAGCCCTGACCCGAATAGCTGTGCACGAGGTTCGGCGGAACGATGATCCCGCGACCGGAACGCCACTGGTCGTTCTCGTCGGCGACTCCCGCCTCGCCATGCATCGTGACGACGACCTGAATGGCGTGGTGAGAGTGCGCGGGAACCACTCCGACGCTGCCGGCGATGAGGAGGAAACCGCCTTCCCACAAGTACCACCGTGGTGGAGCAGTCCACGAAGGATCGCTCCTGACGCCGTCTTCAGGGGTCACGGCGATGAGGATAGCCGGTTTATTCAAGAACTCCGACCGGTCCATTCAACCGTCCTGGCGAACTGAGACCGATCTTGCGCTCATCGTCGAACGACCGGCGACCGCAAGACAGGAGAAAACATGAAAGGTCACCATCATCATCATGCCCACCATCCGATCGCATCGGCAAGTGAGACGACGGCAGTGGAACAGCCCGCGAGCGATCCTCGTACGGTGCGCATCTCTCTCGAGGCTCGTCAAACAAACTGGGAGGTCGCTCCTGGAGTCTCGATCACAGGCTTCGGCTACAACGGTCAGGTTCCGGGGCCAACCATCGAGCTGACCCAGAGTGTGCCGGTGGAGATCCAGTTCACGAACCGCCTTTCGGAACCGACGCTCATCCACTGGCACGGACTGCGGATTCCGGCAGCGATGGACGGAACCGATTCGACGCAGAAACCTGTCCAACCCGGCGAAACGTTCACCTACCGCTTCACGCCCCCTGACGCCGGCACGTTTTGGTACCACCCCCACGCGAACGAAACCGAACAGCTCGAGAAAGGTCTCTATGGCGCGTTCATCGTACGGGGAGCCGACGAGCCGGTCGTCGATCGCGAGCAAACGCTCATTCTCGACGACGTCAATGCGGACAAGCAGGGACGGCTCGCAAAGTTCGGTGGGTTCCGCGAGCGGCACGACGGGCGCGAAGGCGACATCCGTCTCATCAACGGTAAAGCCGAGCCTCAACTGACGATCGCAGCCGGGCAGATCGAACGCTGGCGGATCATCAATGCATCGAGTGCTCGCTATATTCGATTCTCGCTGGGTGGTGCGACGTTCCGCATCATCGGGACGGATGGCGGTTTGATCGAAGCACCAGTTGACGCCACCGAGGTGCTCTTGCCCGCGGCGGACCGAGTCGAGATTCTCGTCGGACCGTTCGAAGAGGGCCAGACTCTTTCGATCGATTCTCTCCGATACCTCCGCAGCACCTTCAAGACGCGCGGCAAAGAGTCCTTCGGCAGTCTGGTCGTTGGAGCGTCAAAAGACTCGCGCACTTCGATCCCTGCCAGGCTTCGCACGATCGCGCCGCTCGTCGACGGCGACGCGACGCCGAACCGGACCGTCACGTTCAAGGTGGGCATGAGCTTGCGCCGCGGCCTCGATTTCCTGGTCAACGGCGAGATGCACCACAACGACCAACCGGTGAAGGTTGGCGAACTGCAGGTGTGGGATGTCGTGAACGCATCGCTGATGGATCACCCGTTCCACCTGCACGGCTTCTTCTTCCAGGTACTCTCGATCAACGGAAAGGCGCCGGCCTTCCGAAGCTGGGAAGATGTCGTCAACCTCCCGCCGCGAAGCACCGTGCGCATCGCCTGGATGCCCGAAGATCGGCCCGGGAGCTGGATGTATCACTGCCACATACTCGAGCACCACGAAGCCGGAATGATGGGGCAC
This sequence comes from Thermoanaerobaculia bacterium, assembly GCA_035999335.1. GTDB lineage: Bacteria > Acidobacteriota > Thermoanaerobaculia > Gp7-AA8 > Gp7-AA8 > QHVT01. The sequence continues at coordinate 8,075 of DASYGV010000123.1, forward strand.
TTCGAGGTCGTACGGTGACGAGATTGCTGGATACTGGGTATCGAATGGTTGAGAAGCGCGCGTTTACGCCCGCGGTGATCCTCTCGGCGGTCGCTGTCGGAATCTTCCAGGCGATCTCCCCGATCGTACTGTGGTGGCTCGACGCAGCAGACGTATGGGGTGTCGCGCTGGCCATGATCGCCTCGGTGTACGTCGGTTTCGCGGTTGCCGACGGACGCAAGGCTGTGATCGTCGTCGAGGTCATGGTTGCCTTTGTGTTCGTCATCTGCGCAACGGTCGCCATGGCTTCGTTTCCATGGCTGATCGTGATCGGGCTCGTGGCGCACGGCCTGAAGGATCTGTGGCAGCACCGCACGCAGTTCGTCGCGAACACGCGTTGGTGGCCTCCGTTCTGTCTGGTCGTCGATGTCGTGGCGGCGGCGCTCACCGCTGCCCTTCTGTTGACCGGATTCGATCTTCGCGGGCTCGTTCCGTGAGGCGTCTGAGTCGAGCACTAGTTCCGCTTCGCTCGGGTCGAGCTGCAGGCGAACGGGTGCAGCGGTGAGAGTGAGAGCGAAAGAGAACGCAAGCGCGAAGTTGGCGAGCCTTGTCATGACATCAAAATACGACGAGAGGGCGCAGCGGTTGGCAGGCACGACTTGACTCGCCGGTCTCCTTGACCGTGGCGATGACCAGGCGGAGGTTCGGCGGAAAATGATCGACGACAAACTGAACGACGTCGGTGCGCCGCCCGCGACTCGATGATGTGATAGTTGTCGAGGCCGAGCGACACCGGCGCGCCGCACGCGATGCTGTTGAGCAGCTCCGTCGCCACGATGCGGATGGCCTGGGGCCTCGACCAGTGCGCCAAGCAACTCGTCGCAGCAGGTTTGACTTAGCTTAGGGCCGACCAAAAGTAGGGCACTCTGCTAAACTCGGCTGGCATGGCGCATATCACCGAGTTTGAGGTGCAAGGTCTCGTCGGACGTTCTGACGGTTACTCAAGACGGCTCAACCGCGATGTAAACGTTTTCTTTGGCGTAAACGGCAGCGGTAAGACGTCATTACTGAAGATCCTCCACGGTGCTATGGCGAATGAGATTAGGTCTCTTGCGGCCGTTCCATTCGCTTCTGCGCGCGTTTGTATTTATTCGAATGATTATCAGCAGGAGTTCGAGTATACATACGACAAACGTACGGACCCACTTCCATCGAAAGCTGACATTCCAAACGTAGCCGCTGAATGGGCAGTCGCAGTCACGCGGTTTCAACTCCCCAGCCCCGACCCGGGATGGACGATTTCGCCGCCTCGCCCGAAAGATGCTGCTGGTCGCTGGGCACATCGTTACCTTCCGACTTCACGTCTCTTCGGCAGAACCGACGCAACGTGGCGAGCGCGCGATGCCTACGACGTCACGGCGTCAGAGGAGGCCCTTGAGAGTGTCTTAGCCGAACTGCTGGGACACCTTTGGGCAAGCTATTCGGCAGAAGTGTTAGGGAATGCGAAACGCGTACAGGAGGACGGGCTCAATCGAATCCTTCGATCCGTGTTGTCAAAACGGCCGGAGCGCGTTGCGCGGGTCATCGACGCCGATGAAGCATATCGTCGAGCAACGATATTTCTCGGCGGAACGGCGGTCCGGCTCCTCGGTACGCAGTCAGACTTTAGACAACGCTTCACTAGTGACACCCACATGCAAAACGTGATTGCGCATATCTCAGAGATTCAGGAGCGGGTCGAACAAATGACCATCCCACGAACCCGCCTGCAGCTATTGATACGCGAGATGTTCTCCGGCCCCAAGGAAGTGCGGTTCAGCGATAACGGAATCGAAATTCGCGCTCCTGGCGAAAAGAGCATCCCCCTCGCAAGTCTGTCCTCCGGCGAGAAGCAGTTGCTTCGCATTCTCCTTGAAGCGCTCACAGCTGAAAAGAACAGCATCATAGTCGATGAGCCAGAGATTTCGATGCATGTCGAATGGCAGCGACGGCTACTGAACGCCATGCAGACGCTAAACTCCGGCTGCCAAATCGTCGTCGCCACGCATTCACCGGAGATCATGGCCGACGTCGATGACGACAAGATTTTCCGGCTATGACGGATCGGCTTCGCCACTCCGCAGGCGGATTCACGCGCCTATTACAGATCTCCTCCGCCCCCGTTGTTGTGCTCGTCGAAGGTGCGTTAGACGTTGTATTCTACGAACGACTTTGTCTCGTCGCGATTCCAGAGCACGAATTCTCGATACGGCAAGCTCGCGAACTGCCATCGGTCACTACGGGTGGTAAGCCGGGTCTACTACAGTTCTATGACGAGCTCAGACAACGCCGAGCGTTGGTTACGACACTTGAGGGTAAGACAACCGTTGTTATCTTTGTGATGGACAAAGACGTTGATGACGTTCTACGGAAGCGCAGACGTTCCACGCATGTGGTCTATACCGAATCATTTGAAATCGAGAATTATCTCTACGAGGCCTCGGACGCTGTTACTCCAATCGCAGTTGTGGCGCGCGTTAACGCGGCAACGGTCCGTCGCATCCTGCCGGCGGATTGGTGCGCACAAGCTGCAAGAGCATGGCAAGAGTGGGTTGTGCTGTGCCTGCTTTCACAGGTGTTGCGTGTTTCCTGCGACGCGAACTACAGCGTGCGATCACAAGTCAATGCTTCGGTGCTCGGCCCTGTAAATCCCACAGCTGTCCGACAGCGCCTGCGTGTGTTGCGCACCCGCGCTGATCGTCCTCGGCAGGAGTTTGATGCGCTGCATCAGACACTCGTACGACTCGTTGAGCGCCGATATGCAACGGGCCGGTCCGGAACCATCTTTCGCGGGAAATGGTATAGCTGTTTTGTGAAAGAGTGGATCGGATCAATTGCGGTACGCGACTGGCCCGACGACGAATTGCTTTCGGCACTTCTGCTAGCCCTCGATTTCACGGCCGCGTGGGCGGAGCAACTCCGAGCGGCCGTGCGCGGACCTGTGATCGCCGTTTGGCCCGAGCACCTAACAGTCAAGGCTCCTGAGCGAGATTAGCGACAGAATACCGAGCCGTGAAAGGTCACGAAACAGTGCCGACGGAGCGGGATCAGGCCGAAACGGAGGTAAGCTGCGCTTGTGAAGCCGAGCGTGTATGTCGAGACCACAATCATCAGCTACCTTGTCGGATGGCTGAACAGAAACGATCTTCAAGTGGCGGCACATCAAGAACTTACACGTCGCTGGTGGTCGAATAGGCGTTCTGATTTCGATCTCTTCGCTTCGAGTGTTGTGGTCGACGAGGCGTCCGACGGTGATCCGGACCTCGCGGCTGAACGTCTCCGCTTCTTGAAGGACGTCACCTTGCTCCGAGTGCCCGAGAATGCTCACAGGTTGAAACTCGAGTTGCTCCGGCGGACGCAGATTCCGGCGAGAGCGGAGAATGATGCGTTGCACATAGCCGTTGCGGCTGTGCACGGCATAGAGTTCTTGGCGACGTGGAACTGCAAACACATCGCGAATGCCGTGACGTTGCCGCTGGTTTACGATGTTTGCCGCGCAGAAGGCTACGAGCCTCCACTCATCTGCACGCCGCACGAGCTCCTGGGAGAGAACGATGACGACCAAGTTTGAAGATCCGATTGTCGAAGAGGTACATCAAACGCGCGCGCGGCTTCTCAAGAAATACGGCGGCTCCGAAGGGTACGCAGAACATCTTCGGCAGCTGGAGATCGAACTTGCAGACCGTCTCGTGACGCGCGAACCGCGCCCGCCGATCAAAACTCATCGCAAAGCATCGTAGTACCGCGGCGCCTGAAACTAACTCCACGGTGATCTGTCGAGCTGCTGCCTTGGAACCCGGGGGTGGCGGCGCGGGACGCCGCCACATCAGCCGGCGAGGACGCCAGCGCTCCGCATCAAGTCATCGCGAACCGCGCGGCCGCTTGCGCGTGAATCGCCGCCGTGTCGAAGGCCGGTACCGGTGAGTCGCTTTGGTCGATCAGCAGGCCGATCTCGGTGCAGCCGAAGATGATCGCCTGCGCGCCGCGGTCGACGAGGTCGCGGACGATGCGGCGGTAGGTCGTGCGTGAGGTGTCCTCGATCCGGCCGAGGACGAGCTCGTCGTAGATCACGCGGTGGACTTCGTCGCGATCGACTTTCTCCGGGACGAGCACGGTTAAGCCGCGGTCCTCGAGCTTGCGGCGGTAGAAGTCTTTCTCCATCGTGAAGCGCGTCCCCAACAGGCCGACCGTTTGCGCGCCGGCGGCGAGGACTTCCGTGGCCGTCGCGTCAGCGATGTGCAGGATCGGGATGCCGATGGCCGCGGCGATCTGGTCGGCGACGATGTGCATCGTGTTCGTGCCGATGACGAGGAAATCCGCACCGGCCTGCTCGAGCGTTCTTGCGGCGGCGGCGAGTTGCGCGCCGGACTCTTCCCAACGTCCCGCGCGCTGTAGCTCCTCGATCTCCGCGAAGTCGACGCTGAAGAGAATGATCTTCGCGGAGTGAAAGCCGCCGGCGGTGTCGCGCACGGTCTCGTTGATGATCCGGTAGTAGGGAATCGTCGATTGCCAGCTCATGCCGCCGATCAATCCAATGGTCTTCATTTGCGTGCCATTGTCATCCTGAAGCCGCGCAGACGGCGAAGGATCAACGGTGCCCTCACGTGTAACGCGCATCGCACGGTCATCGCGGGGGCTCCATTGATCCTTCGCCTTGCTCAGGATGACACGCGTTTCGCCGCTCCTGCGACCAGGCGCGCGGTCGAGATGACCGCGCGTTTGTGCGTGCCGCGGCCGATCTCGCCGGCGTCATCGGACGCGCTGACTTCGAATACGAACAATTTCCCCTCCTGCCCGACATAGCGCGCGGTCGCGGTGACGCGGGCGCCCGGAGGCGTTGCGGCGGTGTGGAGCACATCCACCGCAACGCCCACGGACAACTCATCGCCCTCGAGATGCGGACGCAGCACGCGCGACGCGGCCACCTCCATGAGCCCGATCATCCGCGAGGTCGCGTAGACCGCCGGGAATTCGTCGGCCGTGTCGAAGCGGAGCTCGCTCGCGAGCTCCGCCTCGGTCACGCGGACGTCTGCTGTACCAATGGCATCGACGTCGGGCTGTCGCATGTCTCTTCCTTCTTCTCCACTCCCGGCCATTTCACGATGCGCAGGTCGAGAACGCAAATCGCGTAGATGACCGGGACCATGAGCAGTGTGATGGCTGTGGCGATGATGAGTCCACCGATCTGCGCGTAGCAAAGCGGTTCCCACAACGGGCCGCCGTGCGACGCGAGCGGGAACAGACCGAGCACGGTCGCGCCGACGGTGATGAGCACGGGCCGCAGCCGCACGATGCCCGCATCGATCAACGCCTCGCGCAACGGCGCCCCCTCGGCTTGCATCTCTTCGATGAAGTCGAACAGCACGATCACGTGACTGACGATGACGCCGATGAGACTGGCCACGCCGAGGAAGGCCATGAAGCCGAATGGCACTCCGACGATCACGAGACAAATCAACGCGCCGATGATGCCGTACGGAATGGCCGCGAAGACGATCACCGGCTTGATGGCGTTTCTGAACTGAAGCACGAGGGCGAGGTAGATCATCAGGATCGAGATCAGCATGACCATGGTCATGTTCGCGAAGCCCTTCTTCTGCTCCTCCTCCTCGCCGCCGATCTCGAGGCGATACCCCGGCGGCAGATTCTTCTGCAGCGCCTCGATCCGCGCGCGAGCAGCGTTCATCACTTCCGAGGGAAGCACGCCTTCGGCGGGGAACGCAGAGACGGTGATGGTGCGGAACTGGTTTCTGCGCCGCAGCTTCTCGGTCTCCATGCCGTAGTCGATCTTCGAGACTTGCCCGAGGGGGACACGGGTTCCTTTCTCCGACACGACGTACAGACCCTGCACGTCGCTCATGCGCGCCCGCTCCTCGGGGCGAAGGCGGACCACGACCGGAATCAGGTCGTTGCCGTCGCGAAGCTGCGTGACCGCGCGGCCGTTGATGGCCGAGGACGACGAAGCCGCAACGTCGTAGTTGGTGATGCCGGCGAAGTTCGCGCGATCACTGTCGATGTCGAGCCGCAGCATCATGCTCTCGTCACCCCAGTCGTCGCGCACGCGCTGGGCCTGCGGAATCGAGCGGAAGATTTTCTTCAGCTCCTCCGCGTTCTGCCGCAGCACGGCGATGTCGTTTCCGCTCACGCGCACCGCGACGGGGATCCCGACCGCGGCCATGTCGAGCTGGCGGGCGTCGATGCGCGCGCCCGGGACTTCGGCGGAGAGCGCCTTCTGCAGGCGGGGCACGAGCTCCCCGGTGTCATGCTTGTCTTTGACCTGCACGACGATCTGCGCGTAGTTCAGCTGCTGTAGCTCGGGAGCTACGGTAAACCAGAACCGCGGTCCTCCGCCGCCGACGAACGTCGTCAGGCGCTCGAGCACATCGGTTTTCTCGTGCTCCTTGCCGTATTCGGCGGCCACACGGCGAATCACCTCCTCACTTTTCCGGGCGGCGCGGTTGGTGGCCGCGAGCGGCGCGTCTTCCGGCAGCCAGATGTCGACATAGGAAAGGTATGAATAGTCCTTCGGGAAGAAGCTCGACTTCAGCTTCGTCGCGAGGAACGCGCCGCCGGCGATGAACACCAGCGACATGGCCAGGACCCGCCAGCGATGGTCGATGGCCCAGGACCCGAGGCGCGAGTACCAGCCGAAGAAGCCGCGCGTGCGCAGTTCGGCGCGCGAGACTTCTTGCTTCGCGTTGCGGCGCAACAGGTAGTAGCCGAGCAGCGGAATGAAGGCCATCGAGACGAGGCGCGACGCGACGAGCGCGCAGGTGAGCACGACCGGAAGCGTGTAGATGAACTTGCCGGTGTCTCCCTCGATCATCAGCAGCGGCAGGTACGCAACGATGTTGGTGATCGTGGCGAACAGGATGGCCGTCGCCAGCTTCGTGGGTCCGAGCCACGCTGCAACGAGCGGTGACTTCCCTTCGTTCAGTGCGCGTTTGATGGCATCGCCGGCCACGACCGGGTCATCGACGAGCAGTCCGAGGGCGATGATCAGCGACGCGACCGAGACCTGCTGCAGATCGACGCCGAGGACCATCATCATCCCGAACGTCATCGCCAGCGTGATCGGGATCGACAGCGCCATCAGCAGCGCCGAGCGCCACTCCCAGAAACCGATCAGTGCCACGAGTACGACGAGGAAGATCGCCTCGTAGAGGCTCTTCATGAAGAGGTCGAGACTCTCCTCGACCTGCAGCGGCTGGTCGGACGTGCGTGCGACGACGAGATCCTTCGGAAGGCGGTGACGTACATCATTCAGCGACGCGTCCACGGCCTTGCCGAACCCCGCGATCTGCTCGCCGGAGCGCATCTGCACGGCGATGGTGATGGCGCGCGACCGGTGCCAGTTGCCTTTATCGTCGCGCCAGGTGAAATAGTTGAGGTAGCGCGCCGGCGTCTGGTAGCTGCGATGGATGTCGACGAGGTCGCGCAGATAGACCGGCGCGCCCTTCTCCGAGTTGCCGACGATGACGTTGCCGATCTCCTTTTCACTCTTGAATTCACCCGAGGGGTCGAGCACGAGGTTCTTGTCGCCGACCTGGAGCACGCCGCCGGGCATCATGATGTTGCGGGCCCCGAGAAGCTGCTCGATCGACGGGCCCTGCACGCCGAAGCCGGCCAACTTTTCCTGCGAGTAGTCGACGAACACGCGCTCCGGGAGGATTCCCGACCGCGAGACCTTCGAAACCTGCGGCACCGTTTGCAGCGTGCGCTGAATCAGCTCGGTGTACTTCTCGAGATCGCGATAGCTGTACTTGTCCCCCGCCACCGCGGCGAGACGCTCGCGCGTCTGCGCGGGATCGCGGACGACGATCGGCTCCCACAGATCGGGATGGCGCTCGGCCTCCGGAAGGTGGCGGTCGTTGATGTCTTTCGCGAGCTGCAGCACTTTCGCTTCGTCGAGCGAAGTCTCGAAGTCGAGAGCCGCGAATCCGCTGCCGTTGATGGGGCGCACGTCGCGTCCGATGCCGTTCTGTTCGATCGTGCGCGCGTATTTCTCGAGCGTGCGCGCGGTGGCGCGGATGTCGACGGACTGCGGAACGCAGGCCAGGACGGTGACTCTGCCCGCGGCACCCGCACGCGTCTTCTCGATCGCCGCCTGAATCTGTTTCGCACGCAGGCTGATCTCGATGTCATCGGCCTTCGGGCTCGCCACCGTGAGCATGAGCGCCTCAGTGTCGCCGAAGTCCTTCACGAACTGAACGGGACCCGCGCCTTCGGGGAGCGTGCGTCCGGCCTCGTCGAGCTTGAGTCGGATGTCGTCCAGCTCCCGCGACGTGTCCTTCAGCCCCTCCACGAGCTCGACGTAAACCACCGAGAGGCCGGTGCGCGAGATCGACTCGATCTTCTTCACCTTCGCGTTCTCGGCCATCTTCGCTTCGAGCTTGCGCGTGACGAGGTCTTCGACTTTCTCCGCACTCGCGCCGGGCCACGGCGTGAGCGCCACCGCGAGGCGCACGGGCACCTCGGGATCCTTGCGCTTCGGCATCTTCATGTAGCCGTAGATGCCCCACAGCACAACGCCGATGAGCAGGACCCAGGAGATGTGCCGCTGCTCGGTGAAAAACCGGGCGGTGTTTTTTGTTTTCGCGATCATCTGATCGTCATTGCTGTGCATGAGCTCCTCCGTTCAGGACCCGGACGGCCTGACCATCGACGAGCAGCGCCGGGCCACTGACCACGATCTGCTCGCCCTTCCCCAGTCCGCCGTGCAGGGCCACGAGATTGCCCATCGGCTCGCCGAGATCAACGTTGCGCATCTGTACTTTTCCGCTGTTGACGACGTAGACGGCGTAGCCCTCTTTCGATTTCGCCGGACGCACGACCGCGTCGAGCGGAACCGCGAGCAGCGGTGCCGATCCGCGCGCGATCTGGAGCGAGGCGACCATGCCCGGCTTGAGCTCGTTCGACGCGTTGTCGATGTGGATCTCCACGTCGAAGCTGCGCGTCTTCGGATCGGCGGCAGGGGCAATGCGCGCGATCTTGCCGTCGAATCCCTTGTCCGCCATCGACTCGGTCGTGACCTCGATCGACTGGCCGGTCTTCAGCGCGGAGATCATCGTGTCGGGCGCGCCGAACATGACTTTCACCGTGCGCGTGTTCGCGAGAACGAACGCCGTCGCGCCCGGGGCTCCGAGGTCGCCGCGCTCGATGTTGCGGCGCAGGATCACGCCGTCGATCGGCGCAACGAGAGCGGTATCGCGCAGAGCGAGACCCGCTTCCCCTGCCGCGGCGCGTCCGCGGTTCACGCGAGCCTGGTTGACGTCGACGTTTGCGATCGCCGCGTCGAGCTCCGGCTTCGTCAGCGCGTTCGCGGCGAACAACGTCTGCGCGCGGGCGAGATCGTTCTTCGCCTGCGCGAGCGCGGCCTGAGCCTCGTGCTGCGAGGCCGAAGCCTGGCCGAGCTTCTCCGCGTAGTCGCTGCTGCGGACGCGCGCGAGCACGGTGCCCTTCGACACGCGATCGCCTTCTTCGACCGCGACGTCCTCGACATACCCGCTGACGCGGAACGCAACGGCGACCTGCGCGTCGGGCTCGACCGTCGCCGAGTAGCGGACGTCGGCGCCGCCGGGTGTTTCGCTCACCGCCGCGACCTCGACGGCGGTCAGCACCTGTTCCTCAGATTCGTGTTTCGCGCACGCGCCGAGAAACAGCGCCGTGGCCAGGAGTGTGATGGGGATCGTTCGCTTCATGATTCTTCTCCGGTTGCTTGTTCGTAGTCGGCCCGCGCGGTCCAGTAGGCGGAGATCGCCTCCTGCTCGCGCGCGGCGGCCTGTGTCAGCGATGCGCTGGCGTTGAACATCTCGTCCGGCCGCACCGCCTGTTGCTGAAACTTCGTTTTCGTCACGCGGAGCCGCTCGCGCGCGGCCTCGACTTCGAGGCGGCGCACGGCGATCTGCGCCGCGGCTTCTTCGACCTTGCGTCCGCGCACTGCAATCTCCACCGCGGCGGCGGACTGCTTGTCGCGCAGTGCGTTCTCCGCCTGCTCGACCGCGTGGCGCTTCTCGCTCATCTCCGCCTTGCGCCGTCCCCACGTGAACGGCTCGTAGCTCATCGTGATCCCCGCGCTGGTCATGTTGCGCGGGAGGTTGTCGTTGTTGAACGGCATGGCGCTGGAGATGGTCAGCGCGACTTCCGGGATGCGGTCCGCATGTTTCAACCGCAGATCGAGCTTGGCCTGCTCGAGCCGCAACTCCGCCTCCTTCACATCCGGCCGATTGCTCTGCTCAGGGGAGCGGGCTTCCAGCCCGCTCGCGTCGGCCATCGTGGCCGACGCCATCTCGACATCGACCTCTTTCCCCACGAGGTAATTGAGTCGATCCTTCGCCGTCGCGAGCGAATTCGCCGCGGACAGCGCGGCCACACGCGTCGACGCGAGGCGCGCCGCCGCGTCGAGACGATCGGCCTCGAGCGCGGTCTTCGCGGCAACGCGCACGTTCATCTCGCGATCGACTTCCTCCCACGCGGTCACTGCTTCCCGCAGCGCGTCCGCGTAACCGCGCGCGCTGAGCACCGCGAAGTACGCGCTCTTCACCTCGCGGGTGATCGCCAGACGGGCCGCGCGCTCGTTCTCCTTGTCGATCGCGAGCGACGCTTCGTTGAGACGAACGCCGAGGCCGATCGCATGCTGTTGCGTGATCGGCTGGCTGATGCGTGCGATCCCGTACATGCTGAACGTGCGTCCGAGGTCGATGCGCTCGTCGCGGCCGTCGACCTCGATCGAGATGTTGTTCAGCGCCTCGCCGCCGACGATCGCGAAGGTCATCGACGGAAGCCGCTTCGTCCGCGTCGCGTCGATCCGAGTCTGTCCCTTCTCGACTTCGAGCTGGGCGTTGCGAACGTTCGCGTTCTGGTCAATCGCGATCGAGACGGCCTGATCGAGCGTGAGCGTCTCGCCCGCGATCGCGGACGTCGCGAACAGGAGCAGTGCTGCAAGGCGCTTCATCGCGAGCCTCCTTTTGGAAATGCGTTGATGGAAATGAGCGTCAGGCCGAGGTCTTCGATCGACCGCAGGACTCCGAAGAGCGCCGACTCGTCGGGGACCTCTCCCTGAATGGTGGTGTGGCCGTCGGCCGTTTTCTGGAAGTGCATCCCCTCGAAGTGGGCGGCCCAGTGATCGGCGAGCCAGCCACTCACGCGGATCTCGAATTTGTGGACGTTGGACATCAGTGATTCCCCTTCATTCAATCGATGCTCAAGTTAGGTGCGAAGGCGGCGTAGTCGCATTCGCCAAACGGCGTATTTCTAGGAGTTTTCTAGGAGTGCGGCGGCGGGGTGCGGTGGGTGGCTGGGAGCCGCCGCTCTGGTACTGTGCGATGAGCAGCGCTCGTGCGTACCAGAGCGGGCGCCGCGGGCACCGCCCCCGCCGAGGGCCACGCCCACTTTCGGGCGGGCCTCGGCGGCGACGACGGGGATCAGGAGGAGGAGGGCGGCGGTGACGATCTTCATGCCGCGCAAGGTAGGTACGGGCGCGGCGTATCGGCATTCGCCGAATGGCGTATTTTTCGGAACAGGCAGCGCAAACGCGGCCCCTCATCCGCCTTCGGAACCTTCTCCCCGCCGAGCGGGGAGAAGGCTCTCGACGCACACTTCCCCTCGAGAGCCTTCTCCCCTACGCACAGGGAGAAGGCGCCCGAAGGGCGGATGAGGGGGCGTTCCTAAAGCAGATTCAGCTCGCGCATACCGCCCTAATCGATGAGCCGCAGGGCGAGACGGCCCAGCCAGTGACGATGCACCTGATCGCGGTCGCGCTCGAGGTCCTTCCGCTTCTGCTGTTCGTCGCTCAACACCTTGCGCGCTTTCTCGAGTTGCTCGCCGAGACTGGTCCGATCCGCGCGCGCGGACTTTAGCTCGTCTCTCAACGCGCCAGCCGCCGCGACGGCGCTCGCGCGCTCAGCCTCCGCTTTGGCCAACCGCGCGCGGACCTCGATGCGCTCGCGATCCAAATCCACGAACGCGTCGGCGAAGAACGGTTCCCACAGCGGGGCGACCAGAGGATCCTCACTGACGAAGCGCTGCAGCTCTCGGGCGCCGAGCAGCAAGCCGAGGTCGCGGCCGCTGATCTTCTCCAGTTCCAACGGTGGAACGGCCGCGCCGTCGGCCAACACGCGCGCGGCAAGCCCGCGTAACAGCGCGATCTGCGGCGCGATCAGCGATCCGCTCTTCAGGCGCTCGGCGATCCTCAGAATCGCGAGCCGGTGCTGCGTCGGGATGAAGAGGGTCTCGGCCGGGCGATCGAGATGGAAGAGTTGCCGGTAATCGACGCGCATCAGATCGACGCTCGCGAACGGACGCGTCGCACGCGGGCGGCTGTTCAGTGTCGACGTGGCGGTCCAGTGATGCTCTTCGTCCTTCTCGCCGGGCGCGACGACGATGGCCGGCCTCCGGGCGAGCAGGTGCTCGTCGAAGAAGCTCTTCTTCAGCCGTGCTTCGTCCGGCGTAACGACGAAGAACAGCACTTCCGCCCCGTCGACGGTGCCGTCGAACGGCCGTGACCACAACGGCTCGCTGCCGGGTGCGAGACAGCGAATCTCGAGCGGCACATCGAGACCGCTGATGCGAATCAACGGCTCGGGATCGCGGAACGAGCTTCCTTCAATGCGCACCTTGCGGCCCTGCAGCGTCAAGTTGCGTTGCAGCTCGACTTGCAGCGCGCTCTCGATCATCTTGCGCAAGTTGTGCTCGCGCGAGTGCGCCGATCCGGACGTTCCCGACTCGCCCCACGTTTCCGTCCTGTATGGACACCGCGGCGATTCCGAGGTCGCGGGCAGATGGGCGAAGCAGCGCAGAACGTCCGCGTCAATGCTTTGGCGGACCGGCTTCACCCGCTCCAGACAGTACGCGTAGGAACAGCGCAGACGATGATTTCGCGAGGCCTGCACGACCGTGTCGTAGTCGTACTCGGTCGTCACCGGCGTCGCAACGTGCGTGTGATCGCGGTCGGCGTCGACGCCGAAGGGAAACAGGTAGGCGCGGTTCATCACTCGCCTCCTTCGGCATCAATATGCGTCACGTACGCAGGGAAGGCAATCCAGCCGTCAGGTCGTCAGCGCCCGCCTCCTCGTTTCCTCTCCAATCGACTCGCGCCGTCATCTGCATCACGATGAACAGCGTCACGATCGCGCCGATGGTGATCGCCAGTCCGGTGAACCCGTCGAGGAAGAACGCGTACGAGAAGCCGACGAGATACACGAGCTGCGTGATCCCCGCCTCGAGGAACGCGAAACGCGGACCGATCACGAGACGCAGATAGCTCACGACGAGAAACACCGAGACGACTGAGCAGATGACCAGCGCGAGATGAATGGAGATGTGGTCGACCAGATACGCGAGCAGCAGGTGAAAGGAAAAGAACGACGCCGCGAGGAAGAAGTAGTGCATCGGGTGGAGATGGATGCGCCGCAGCGTGGTGATGACCAGCATCAGGAAGAAGAAGAACAGCAACGACACCGGCGCGAAGTAACTGATCCGCCCCGCGAGAGGACCGGGTTGGGTCTTCTCCGGCAGTTCCATCCCGATGCGCGAGCCGGTGACGAGGTTCTTGTACCTCCAGACCAACCCCCAGCCGTTCGGCGTCCTGCTCTTCGCGGTCGGCGAGAGCGTGCCTTGCGGAAAATCGATCTTGACGAAGTCCGTTTGCATCGCGAGCTCGAAATCGCGCACCTGCGTGACGTTTTCGCCGAAGACGTATTGCCACGTCGACAAACCCTGCGAGCGATAGCCGGTCTGCAATCGGACGGCCGCGCCGACGGGAACGCGAACGGACGCGGTGACTGCGCCGTTCGCGGCAGTCGTCGGCACCGGACGTCCGTCGACGACGAACGTCAGGTCGTCATAGATCGCATCGACCGCGGGGAACGCGAGCTTCAACGTGACGTCGTCGGATGCGGTGGTGTTGCGAAACACGTAGTCGCCTTGAAACGCGACGCGGTAGGTGGGGAACCAGAGCAGTCCTTTTTTCCGCTGTTCGAGGTCGAGCCCGACGCGGATGCGGCTTCGCTCCAGCGGGAGGGGCTTGGTCAACGTCTCCTCGACGACGCTGGCGACGTTCTGTCCGTTGATCACTTCCCGCACCTGCTTCTGCACGACCTGATCGCTCGTGGCCACGGGCGGCGTCTGCTGTTGAGGAGCTCCCCAGCTGGACGCGACGCGCGGACCGAGCTCGGTGCCCGCCGAGAAGGTGCGGTTCATGATCGTGGTGCCGAGGATCGCCCAGCCGAGGGAGGTGCAGACGAAGATGGCAAAGATGGCGAACACGTTTCGTGTCATGACACTCTCCAAGTGCTTTTTCGATCAAAGTAACTGGAGGGTGTGGAGGGCCGCAGGCGGAATTGAGGAAAAGTGAAGGCGGCGAAATCTAGGAGTGCGGTGGCGAGGGGGTATGGGGGAGGAAGCCACCGCTCTGGTAGCGTGAGCCG
>DASYGV010000143.1:0-48244 GCA_035999335.1 Thermoanaerobaculia bacterium
CGCTCTGGACATGCGCGGGCTGGAAGCCCGCGCCCCTTTGTCAGTGCCGCACGATCCGTCGGCGCGGCCACTTCGGGGTCGGTTCATCGACGGTCAGCTTGAACGCGGTGAGGCTCGTCGCGTGGCCGTCGAACTTCGCGCCGAATGCGTAGATGCGGAACTCGATCGCGGTGGTGATTGCAGAAAACGCCGCCGTGTTGGGAAGCGTCATCACATGTTCGGTCTCGTCTTTGTCGAACGCGTCGACGGCGTTACTGACATAGAGCTCGTTCGCTCCGGCGAACACCGCGTACGCCCTCGGCGAGTGATCGCCGACTCTCCGGATGCGGAAGCGGAATTCCGCGCCGCGGAGGTCGAGCGGTCCCGCTGCAGGAGTGACGATCGCAGTCAGGTACTCGCGATCGGCGATCGCGCCGGCCAGCGTCGAGCCGGGATCGATTTGCGTGCCGCTGACGCTGAAGAAAAACGCATCATTGCCGTTTTGCGGAACGATTCCTGATCCGATGTTCCATCCGCTCCACGCCACGCTCGGCGAGCGCGCGAAAGTATGCGTCCACGGCCGGTTCTGCGCGGGATTCGTTCCGCGGAAATCGCTCTGCACCAGCGTGCCCGGTCCGCCGAACGTTTCGAGCGTGAAGATGCGCCACGCTGCATCGCCGTCCGCGTCGTGCACGCGCGCGAGGAGGAAGTTCTTCCCGCTTCCGGTCGGTGTGCCGGTGATGCGCAGATTCCCCGCGGCCGGTGCGGCGCCGACCGACAAGCCCGGATCGAGAAACGTTCCGATTACCGCGATCGTGCGGGCGCCGTTGCCTCCCGACGTGACGATGTCCTGCGTGTACGACTGTCCGTAGATCCCCACCGGCAGTGAAGCGGACGTCGTGAACGACGGCGCGGCGCCGACCGGCGCGTCGATGTGCCGGATCGTGCTCGTGTACGTCGTGAAGTGCTCGAGCATCAACGCGTACTTCGCGGAATGGGCGGGATCGGCGTCGAGCGTTTCCAGATGTCCCCACTGACCGAAGCGGCCCCACGTACTGGTGTCCGTGTACGGCGTGTGCGTCCAGAGGCCCTTGCTCTTCGCGATCTCGAGGTGGATGCGGTAGACGCTGGCGATCCGCGGGTCGCGATTCATCGCCTCGATGAACGTGGTGACGTGATCGTCGGTCGGCACGCCCGAGCCGTTCTGCGCGCCCTGGTCGATGTTGTCGGTGAAGAGCGACGGGCCGCCCTCGTAGGCGATGATCGGCAGCGGGTATCCGAGGGTGGATTGGGGGAGGTCGCGGAGGGAAGAGGAGAAACCGCCGCCGATGGCGGTGGCGTCCGGGCCGGCTCCGGTCGTGGCGTCGCCTGCCAGGATCCGGCGCGTCCACTCCTTGAAGGTCGTCGCCCGATCGTTCTCGAAACTCGCGCTGGTCCAGTAGGCGTCGTTGAACAACTTCCCCGTCGTGAAGCCCGCGTCTTCGACGTAATCCTGAATGCCGTTGCCGAAGTAGGTCGTGACGGCGAGGACGTCCGGCCGCACCGCCGGCGTCTGTCCGGTTCCGTAGGTGCCGAGCTCCCTGAGGAACGCCTCGGAGTACGTCGTGTTTGCGGTGAAGATCGCCGCGACGCGCACGAGTCGCGACGTGCCGCCGAAGACAGTCTGAAAGATCTCCCACGCGTCGCAGAACTTGCGCGCGGTGAACCGCGCCCTTCCCGCGAAGTCGTTCTGGTTCGCGGCCAGGCCCGCGGCGATGGCCTGGTCCTGCGCCCAGTTTCCCTGCGGGAAAGCGAATCCGTTCGACCAGATCTCGTTCGAGAACTCGACGTAGACCTTCAGGTTCGAATTGAGCGGCGGAAACTCCGCATTCGGATTTGCGCCCGTGTAAGGCTCCGAGCCGTTGCTGCCGAACCGGATCAGTTGCGCGAGCTTGGTGATGTACTCCTCGGTCGCGAGATGCGGAATGTTGATCCAGAGGTTCCGCCCGGTGGCGTTGCAGAGCGCGACCATGTGCTCGTAAGCGACGCCGGTCTCGCGATTCGGATCGGAGCCCGCGGCCGGCGCCCGCGCGGTGATGATGCCGTTCATGAAGATGTGCGAGGGCTTGCGGCGGTCGCTCCAGTTCTGCTGCGGGCTGGCGTTCGTCGCGCCCCAGTCCATGAAGCGGAGGAAGCCCCAGTCGGCGTCCGCGATGCGCTGGAGGAACAGCGGATGAAAGAGCTGGCCTTCGAGGGATCCGTTGTTGTGAGCGAGCCACACCTTCAGATCGGTGATCGGGGTTTGAATTTCATGGACCTCGAGCGTACGCAGCGGATCGGTGCAGAGGTAGACGCGGCGGCCGTTGTTGATGAGACCCGTCTGGCCGCCGTTCGAGTCCGCGGCGTTGAACGCGCAGTTCGCGAGCCGGACGTCGGCGTTGCCCTGCCAGGTCATGACGATCCGTCCCTTCGCGAGCGTGCCTCGTGACGGCCACACGGCGGGCCGGTGAGAGCTCTCGATGTTCAGGCCGAACAGGACGGCGCGGAGTTTCAGGTTCGTCTGGAGGAACTGCGGATAGCCGTTGATGAACTGCGTCGGCCGCGCGTTGAAGTCGATCTGGGTGCCGTGCTCGAACCCGGAGAACTCGAACCACTCGCCGCCCTGGTGCAGAGCGTTGGCGAAGAACGGAGCGTTGTAGTAGGCGACGTGGCTCGGGTGATAGCCGACCGGGCGGAGGATCGCCGTATCGATCTGCGCCGCGGCGTTGGCGGCGGCCAGAAGGATCGCGGCAAGACGGAGCGCGGCCGGTCTCACGAAGCTCGTTATCGTAACAGGACGACTGCCGTGGATGGTGACGCAACTGCCGACGCAGTTGAAGAGTGAAATCACGCGGCAGGCGCGTTGGGTCGAAGAGCACTCTCATCTCGCCTGAGCCAGCGCCAACGCGTCGGGGCCCGCTGGAAATCGGAGCTGGCCAGTCGTATCGTTTGCGGCACGCCACACCACCTCGGCCACATCGGACTCGGTCGTCACCGCGGCCGGCTGCGTCAATGAAGCGAAGGCGCGCTGCGCGAAAGGCTCGTACGCCTCGGGGATCAGCCCTTCCAGACGCGATCCGGTATTCCTCGTAAAGGCGGTGGTCGGACCATAGCCCGGCTCGACCAGCTTCGCGCGCACGTTGAAGGCGTCGAGCTCCAGCGCGAGCGACGCGGTGAAGCCTTCGATGGCCATCTTGCTCGCCGTGTACACGGCGACCAACGGCATGCGCGCCAGCGTCACGCTCGAGGTCACGTTCACCACCACGCCCGACCTCCGTGCGCGGAACTGCGGCAGCAGCGCCTGCGTCATCGCCATCACGCCGAAGGTGTTGGTCTCGAACACCTCTCGTGCCGTGGCCATCGGCGTGACCTCGAAGGCGCCGATGACTCCGATGCCCGCGTTGTTGACCAGCACGTCAATGGGTCCGCTCGCGTCGAGCACGGCGGCGATCGTCTCGGGCTTCGTCACGTCGAGCGCCAGCACGCGGAGCCGTTCGGATGTGGGCAGAACGTCTACACGCGGCGTTCGCATGGTAGCGACCACGTTCCAGCCCTGCGTGTGGAAATGGCGCGCAGTCTCGAGGCCATAGCCGGAGGAGCAACCAGTAATGAGCACGGTTTTCATTGGTGTTTCCTTTCGCCAGCCAATATGGCGGCTGTGCGCCGGACTCGCTACCATGAAGCGTCCATATTTCATTTGTGAGCGTCCAGACATGAACGATCCACTCGCGGAAGTCATCGCGCTGCTTCAGCCACGCACCGTGCTCTCGAGGCGCATCAGCGGCGCCGGCCGCTGGGGTGTCCGCTACTCGGACTTCGGTCATCCGAGCTTCTGCATCGTGCTGGAGGGCCGGTGTCGTCTCGCCGTCGACGGCCAGCGCGCTCTCACCCTCGAGGCAGGGGACTTCGTCCTCCTGCCGGCGACGCCCGGTTTCACCATGACGGGCTTCGAGCCGGTGACGCCCCAGCGCATCGACCCGAAGGTAGCCGCGGCCTCGCGGGCGGAGGAAGTGCGCCACGGCCGGCGCGGTGGACGCCCGGACGTATTGATGCTCGGCGGCTATTTCGTCTTCGACTCGCCCGATGCGGCGTTGCTGGTGTCGCTTCTGCCTGCGATGGTGCACGTGCGCGGCGATGAGCGTCTCGCGACGCTGGTTCGGCTCGTCGGCGAGGAATCGAGCGAACGGAGGTCCGGCCGCGACCTCGTGCTCACGCGCCTCGTGGAAGTGCTGCTCATCGAAGCGCTGCGGTCGACGTCGGGTGAAACCGCACCTCCGGGGCTGCTGCGCGGCTTGGCCGATGCGCAACTCGCGCCGGCGATCCGTCAGATGCACGGCCAGATCGCGCGTTCGTGGACCGTCGCCCAGCTCGCGAAGACAGCCGCGCTCTCGCGCTCGGCGTTCTTCGAGCGCTTCACGCGCACTGTGGGCCTGCCGCCGATGGAATACCTGCTCGCCTGGCGCATCGCCGTCGCGAAGGATCTCCTCCGCCGCCACGACTTCGGGATCGCCGAGGTCGCTGAGCGCGTCGGCTACGGCTCGGCGAGCACCTTCAGCACGGCGTTCAGCCGGCACGTAGGCCAGCCTCCGAGTCGCTACGCGCGAGCGTGAGCTCGCAGCCGTCACGTAATCGATTGTGCGTGGTGGAAAACGTCGTGCGGGTCCCACTCGCGCTTCGCCTTTCTCAATCGCGGGTAGTTCCCGAGGTAATAGAGGAACTGCCAGTCCTTCAGATCGCAGTCCGGATAGTTGACGTAGCACCCGTCCATCGTGCCGTCGGGGCGAGGGCCGGCGTCGCCGTACATCGCGACATAGAAATCATTGATCCAGCGCAGGTTCTCCTCGGTCTCCGCTTCGGTCGTCCAGTACGTCTGGTATTGCGGCTTCAGGATCGACGAACGCTGTGGAATCGCGGTCGCGTCGGATGCAACGCGATTGATCTCGCAGCCGTAGGAGTCGACCTGCAGGAGCGCTTGTGCGTTCGTGAATCCGTCGGTGAGGTATTTCCACATCACGTCGATCTGGGATTGCGGGAACGGCTTGATCATGTACGCCGACTTGTACTTACCGCGCTGATTTGCGCCGGAGCCGTCGAAGGTCTGCGTGGCATAGAGCCACGGGAGCTCCCGGATCTCGGTCGTGTTCAGCGGAAAATAATGACGCCCGATGGCGTGCGTCTGCGCGACGGCGCGCGTCACCCGCGGATCGCCGTGCATGAAGTCGACGAATTCGTTCAGGCGACGCGGCTCGTTCCCGACGTACTGCGCGGTGAGCACGATCTGCGACGCGGCTTTGTGCGTCAGGTGGAACAGCGCGAAAAGTCCTTCATACGCGCTGCCGGGTTGACTGTTCTCGGCGAAGAATTGTCCATAACGCTCGACGAGCGCCGTGAACTGATGCTGGTCCATGCCGTCCCAGTTCCAGGCGAGGTTCACGATCCACGCGCTCGGCGGCGCCTCGGGGAGGGAATCGAACCAGAAGCGCGTGACGATGCCGAAGTTCCCGCCGCCTCCGCCCTGGTTCGCCCACAACAGATCGCGCTCGGACTCGCTGCCGTGGGCGTCCACGATCCGCGCGGCGGCGCGATGCGCTTCGTCGACGTGGACGATCTCCACCGCCGTGAGCCAGTCGATCACCAGCCCGTGCTTGCGCGATAGCAGGCCGTATCCGCCGCCGGTGATGTGCCCGCCGGCGCCCACGGAATAGCACGAGCCGCCGGGGATGGCGCGTCCGTATTCCTTGTACAGGTTCCAGTAGACGTTCCAGAGCGTCGCGCCGGCTTCGATGCAATACGCACCGCGCGCGTCGTCGTAATAGACGCGGTTCATCGGAGCCATGTCGACGATCACGCCGCCGTCGTTGCCGACGGCGAAATTTTCGTAGCAATGGCCGCCGCTGCGGACGGTGATGCGGAGCCCGCGGTCGACCGCGTCCTGCACCGTACGCACGACCTGCTTCGTGTCGCCGCAGACCTGGATGTACGAAGGATGGCCGACCCAGCGCAGATTGAACCCGCGCACGAGGGTCGAGTAGCGGGGATCGCGCTCGTCGACGCGGCCACCGGGATAGACGTGGCAGTCGGGCTCAGTCATGGCGGGAGAAGTACATAGTAGAGGAATTCCTGAAACGTTTCCGCCCGCCGCGTCACTACTCCTCACACAGGAGGTGAACGATGAGCAAGCCACGGTGGATGGCGATCTCTCTCATTGCGCTGTTGATCCTTGCCGGAACGTTGATCTACGCGCAGACCGCGAAGAAAACGACGACCGCGACCACGACGAAGGTCAGCACCGCGTCACTGGCGCAGAGAGTGGTCGCGCGCCAGGCATTCCTCACGGAGCAGGAGCAGCGGCGCCTCCAGATCGAGAACACTCTCGAGTTTTCGCCGCGGATGTCGCCGCGGCCGTTCCCGATCCCGCAGCTTTGCCTCCTCCCGCCGGCGACGCCCGCGGCGGCGATCGACCCGCATCGCTCGCTGTTCGTGCATGATCGGGCCACGCTCGACGCCGGTCCCGACTTCTCGCTGCGCCGCACGCTGAGTCAGATCGCAGGCCAGGTTGTGCCGGCGGTCCCGGGCACGAACGCGCTGTCGATCTTCCGTCAGCTGTGGGACACGCAGAACGCCGCGCCGGGCGTGGTCGCATCGAGTCCACACTGCACGGACAACGGGAGCACGATCAACGGATATCCGATCCAGTGCCCTCGCGCCGAGGGACAGGAGGCGCTGGGTCCGCCGCCGCTCGTCAATCAACGCATCGACCAGTACCGAGTGCTCGCATTGGTGAACCGCCTCGACCTCGCGCACTCCGGTTGGCGCAACTGCGGCGAGCACCGGATCATCTACGGGAAGCGCGGCGTGGGACCTGCGAAGAACCTCATCATCTTCGAAGCCGTCCTGCCGAATCCGAAGCCGGGCTGCCGCGAGGGCTGCCTGCCGGTCGCGCAGTTCTGGAGATCGCTGTCGGCGATCAACAACGGCCTCACGCGGGCGCAGATGCTCGAGAATTTCTATTACAACGGACTCCCGGGATTTCGTCCGGTCGTGCACGTCGATCACTACAGCGCGACCGGCGTGAGCGGCGGCTACGGCTCGTCAGGCAGCGGTCAGATCCGCACGAATCAGTTCCTGCAGGGTCCGTGGACGCTGAAGGAGTTCAAGACCGTCATCGACTGCGGCGGCGGACCGTGCGTGTTCAACCTCGTGCCGATCATGGTGAAGGTGAATCCGTTCGGCACTCTGTGGAACGAAGACGACCCGCACGTCAATGGTCCGGACTTCCGCGCGGACACGGTCGCGCAGCTGGCGCGATTGTCGAGCGGGGAGCTGATGAAGATCGGCTACGACGTTGATCTGAAGCACGACGACGGCGAGAGCATTTCGCAGTTCGCGCCGGGCTTCAACGAGAACTACCGCGATCAGATGAACGCCGCGGCCGCGGTGGGATTCCGCGCGCTCCTCGGCAGCGGCGCGCTCTCCGCGAATCAGATCGCGAACCGCGCGCTGACGCAGAGCTGCCACGGTTGCCATCAGCCGTCGACGTTCGGCCTGAACATCCCGGGCAGCATCGGTACGGTGAACACGCCGGTCGGCAGTCCTGCGGGTCCGACGACGGATCGCTGGCCGAACGCCGCGAACTTCGTGCACGTCGATACGAACATTCCGAACGTCCGCCCGGAGCTCGCCGCGAATCCTGCCGCGTTCGGCCCAGGGCTGGGTCAGATCATCTCGCCGGCGCTGCTCGACTTCTTCCTCCCCGATCGGAAGAACTTCCTCCTCGGACAACTCAACGCGCCGCGCTGCACGTGCATACCCCGTTTCATCTTCCTCGCGCCGGAACTGCGCGTGCGCGCGTTCGAGATCGAGAAACGCATTCAGGAGCAGTTCGCCGGGAAGCTGGAGGATCTCGAGCGCAGAAGCGCGGAGATCGACGTCGAGCCGCCGGAGGATGACGCGAAGTTGCGCGAGCAGCTTCTCGAAGAGCGAGAGCGCATTCTCGTGGAGCGCGACAGAGCGCTCGTGGCGGAGCTCGGCCGCGCGGGAATCAAGCTGCCCGAGGACGAGATGCTCGACCTGAAAGCGCGGACGGTGAAGCTCACGGAGTCCGCCGCCGCGCGCACGAAGGCCGTGAATGAGCTGGTGAAGAAGGAGCCACCGCGCAGAACGGTGACGGGCTCGTTCCGATCGCATTGAAGCCGGCACGGCCGGCACCGCTTGTTGGCCTAGCCTTCGGCATGTGCGGTCGCTCCGAGGCAAGCTTTCTGCCGCGCAGACTCGTAGAACGTAGGGCGCGGCTTCAGCCCGCCTCCCCGGGAGGGGCGGGCTGAAGCCAACGCCCAACGTTGCCGGCGGTCCGCACACTCACGCGTGCAGGCGCGCGAGTCGTGTGAGCGTGTTGCCCGACCATCGCGTTACGACCACGCGATTCTTGTGATCGCGCTGGTAGATGAACTTCCCGTATTTCTCGAGCGGCGGGCTCTCCGACGCCTGGATCAGCGTGTACAGCTCGTGACGCCGCGGTGCGATGCCTTTCGCGGTCAGGACCTGTTGCGCGAATCTCTCGCTCCATTTCGGGCTGGCGACCGCGCTGATGGCAGACAAGAAAGAGGTCAGCATCGACCGGGTCGACGAGTCGAGACGGTCGATGCTGTCGATGATCGCATCGAGCTCGTTCGGATCGAAATGCCTGCCCCAGTCATCGAGACGATCCTGGATCCGCTTCTGCTGTTCTTTCGGGATGCCGCTTTTCTCTAACGCAGCGTCCAGCTGGCGATAGGCGTTGGTCGCGTCATCCACGAGAAGGTCGCGCTCCCAATCGGAAAACTCGCGCGGCAGGGTTTCGTTTGCGATGATCGTCTCCTCAGTCTCCACTCTCAGCCGTCCGGTGGTGACGTCCGGGGACACGGCGCCGGTCCGCGCGGTGAGCCGGAGATGGGGACGAATTGCCGACAAGCGGCAGAAGATCTGGAACGCAAGGGAGGAGCGGAGATCGCCGTCGGACAGGTCCTGGCCGTGGTGTTTGAGATACGCAGCCGATCTCGCCGAATAACAGACCGAAAGTGTGATGGTCGGATCGGGCCGCTCGACCACGTTCAGAATCGATTCGAGAAAACAGACCACTCCATCGACGGTGCCGCAGCGGATCGTCGCCGCCTGTGATTCGCAATAGACATTGTCGACGTCGTCCTTCTCGCCGTGTACGGAGAGGATGATTTTGTCGGCCTCGCGACAATGGTTGATCATCGCCGCCCATGCGCTCCGGCGAAAGACCGCGGCTTCGATGGAGAGCGAGCGGACCCATCCCTCGTCCAGTAAGCCCTGGACCTCGTGGCCTGGCGCCGGCCCATGACGTTCGGCGCGCAGGTTTCCAAAGAGATCGGCCATGTGATGGACGTAGTACGTGCCACCTTTCGTCATGACGCGCGTTTCGAAAGCCTCGGCGAGATCCTTGATGGCCTCAGAGCGCTGCGTGGAGGATCCCGCGGCGAGATAGTCGCTGAAGTTCAGGATGACGTACGTTTTTGCCACGTTTACGGCCGCAGGTTGTTCTCGATCACGTAGCGGATCAAATCCGCGTTCGTGCTCATGGTCATCTTCTCGAGCACGCGCGCGCGGTACGTGCCGACGCTCTTGACGCTGAGCGACAGCATCGCCGCGATCTCCTTGAGACTCCTGCCGGCTCCGATGAGCTGCAGGACTTCCAGCTCGCGTTCGGACAGCGTGTGATGCGGCTTCTCCGCCGTGGTCGGCGACGCGTAGGCGAACGCGATCTTCTCCGCGAGCGCGGGCGTCATGTAGCGGCCGCCGCGCATGACCTTTTGCAGCGCCGCGACCAGTTCCTCCGGCGCGCTCTCCTTGGTCACGTAGCCCGACGCGCCGATGCGTAGCGCGCGGACGGCGTATTCGTCGTCCGCGTGCATGCTCAGGACGATCACCGGAAGATCGGGCTGTTCGCGCTTGAGGTCCGTCAGCACCTGCAGGCCGCTGCGATCGGGAAGGGAGAGATCGAGCAGCACCACGTCCCAGCGCGACTCGCGCGCAAGCTGCATGGCCGCCTCCGCGGTCGCGGCTTCGCCGATCTTCACCTGGCGGTCGTACTGAACCAGGATCTGCTTCACGCCCTGCCTGAAAATCGCGTGGTCGTCAACGCACAGTGCTCGCACGATTGGGGTCGTCCTTTCGATCGTCCTTTGACAGGGGGAGTGTTGCCCGCACGACGGTGCCTTCACCGGGTCGCGATTCGATCGCGACGTGGCCGCCGAGCAGCTCGGCCCGTTCGCGCATTCCCAGCAGCCCCAGCGATCGCGAGCTGGTGATCTGTTCCCGGCTCATACCTTTGCCATTGTCTCTGATCTCGAGCACGGCCGCTCCTTCCTCGATCGACAACGAGACCTCGACCTCGGACGCTTGCGCGTGCCGGATCACGTTTGCGAGTCCCTCCTGCGCGATCCGATAGAGCGTCACCCCGGTGAGCATGTCCAGCTCCGGCTCCTCGGAAACGGTCAGCGTCGTTTTCAGCCCGCTGCTCTCGCGCAGGCGGCGGAGCTGCTGTTCGAGCGCGGCCGTCACGCCGAGGTCGTCGAGGACCGCGGGGCGGAGATCGGTGGCGATGCGGCGCACGAGGTCGACGGTCTCGTCGATCGCGCGCGAGATCGGAACGAGCGATTCGATGACTGCGGGGTGACGGATCCCGAGTTGCTGCAGGTCGATTTTCATCGCCGTCAGCGCCTGCCCGAGCTCGTCGTGCACTTCGCGCGCGATGCGCACGCGCTCCTTCTCCTGGACCGAGAGCATGCGTTTCGACAATTGCCGCAGCGATGCATCGCGCTCGGCAACTCGCGCGGCCATGTCGTTGAACGACGTCGCCAGTTGCCCGATCTCGTCTTCACGACCCTCCGCGACGCGATGTCCGAGGTCGCCCGCGGCGATGCGTTGCGCGCCGGCGGCAACGTCGCGGAGCGGGCGCGTGAGGACGTTGCTGATCAGGATGACGGCGAGCAATCCTGCGGCGAGGATGAACGCGGTGAGCGCGCCGATGGCCACGCGCATCTGCAGGACTTCGCGATTGAGGCGGGCCAGCGACATTCCGATGTAGAGGCGCGCGAGCTCGCGTCCCTGTTCCTGGATCGGCAGCATCACTTCGTAGAGCGAGCCGTCGCGGGACATGCCTCCGCCCGTGCGCCGCGCCAGCGCTTCGGGCGTCGCGCGCTCGGGATGGAACTCCGCGAGCCGCGTGCCCGCGGGGTCGGTGACGACGACGTACGCGACGTCCTTGTCGCGGCGCGTTCCGCTGAGCGCCTCCGCAAGCGCCGCGCGGTCTCCGAAGTAGATCGACGGATGGATCGTGAACGCGGTGAGCTCCGCAAGCGTCTCGGCCTTGTGGCCGATGATCGCGATCGCCTCCTGCTCGAATTTCCGCGGGAGGTAGATGGAGATCACCGCGGCGATGACGAGGATGAGTGCGCCCATGGCCAAGGCCACGCGCCCGCGGAACGAGAGTGGTTTCATGGCGTCACCGCGATGACCTTCACGTCGTCGCCGGGCGGCGTGCCGGCGTCGATGTATCCGATCCCGCCACGTTGGCTCTTCACGAATTCGATCACCGCGGCGTCGGACGCGAGCTCGTCGGGAGGAACGCCGCGTCCGGAGAAGATCACCCGGTGCCAGTAGCGCGTGACGTAGGCGAGGCTCTTTCCATGGATCGCGCGCGAGAAGTCCTCACGCACGCGCGCTCTTGCGGGTTCGACCGGACGCACGTCCGTGCCGTCGGGCCAGCGCCGCGTTCTGCGCATGAACAACGCGGAAAGCTGCGCGCGACTGAGCGAGGTGACGGGATTCGCGCGATGGACGACAACCTGGAAGCGGACGTCCGCCCGGGCTGGCGAAGGATCGGCAGCCGAGAAAAGAATCATCGCGACGAGAGCGAGCTCAGACAGCATTCGGCGCCGCCACGATCAGGGTACTAGAAAGAGATTCCGCGGCAGAAACCGTTCCTCAGACGACAGGCATGCCGAAGGCTTGGCCAACCAGCGGTGCCGGCCGTGCCGGCTAGAAAGAGGCGACGACGCTGGCGATCCAGTAGCGCGTTTTCGACGGACGGTCATAGAGGTTTCTAGGCACGTCCTCGCGCAGCAGGCCCTCGTTCGTGTGGCCCTCGACCTTGAGGAGAAGGGAGGGATGGACAGCGTAGTTCACGGCCAGGCCGATGTCGTCGCTGATCGGCGCCTTCAAATCGTGTCCGTTGATCGGGACCTGGATGCGTGCAACGGTCCCGCGGGCATGCACGCTGACGCGCGGCGTCACGTCGAATCCGACCTGACCGTACCAGGCGCGGTAGCGGCCGTACACTCCGAGGTTGCCGCTGAAGATTTCCGTGGCGAGGCGCCATCGGTCGAAGTCTGCATCAACGGAGGCGTATAGCGCCAGATAGTCGGTCTCGTATCCGTCGGTCGGCTCGACGTCGCAGCGATAGGCTCCGCCGCCGACGCGCACGCCGGACCACGGGGTGTTGGCCCAGATTTGACCGCCCCACGCATTTTTCGCATCGGCTTGTTCTTCGCGTTCCCATTGGTCCAGCACCCATTGACCGAAGTACCCGTCGATGTCGAAGCTCCACCCGCCGGGTTTCCCGAGAGACACAGAGGTCAGGACGCCCTCGACGGTCTTGCTCGTGTAATGCCGGTCGTAGAACTCGTGAGGCGGCCGAAAAAAAGGAGAGGTGGTCGCCGCGCCGCCGGCCTCGTTGAAGATGCCGAGGGGCAGTGGAACGCGGCCGGCCTTGAGGCTCAGCCGGTCGGAGAAGTTGCGCTGGTAGAAGGCCCAGTCCAGCTTCACGTCGTCGTCGCTGCGGAGCTCTCCGAGACGCTCGTGGCGGAACTGCACGACGACGCTGTTCTTGCGGTCCTGGTCGTAACGGAACTGGAGCGCGACGTCGCGATAGTCGGTCGTGCCGTTAGTGGGGATGCCGAAGATCTGATGGTCTTCGCTGACGGCGTAGGCCTGGTTGACGTACCCATGCAGCGACACTTTGGACAGCCACCCGGGAACGGGCTCAGCGCCCGCTCCGATCGCGAGCAGGCTTGCCAAGAGAAGGGCGAGTCTCATCCGAAATACATGCTACCGCCGCGCTGGGGCTCGCGCACGGCTCGGCGCGCGGGACTGACGCACAGGTTCGCGAGTTCTTACATGCGTGCCCCTCGGAGCGCCGGCGCTCCATACTCACGACAATCTCGCAAACCGCCGATTCGACTCTGGCAGGTCCACGCCGTACGCGAAATACGCGGCGATGCCCAACGCGTACGCGGTCGCGAGAGTCGTCCACGAGAGATCGCCGATCGGCGGCGCGGGCGCGGACGGGATGATCGTCAGCACCGCTCCCGCGACGACGCCGGCGATCGACATCCACTGATAGAGCCGCAGTCCGCCGATCACGCGCGTTTGCGGCTCGCCGCGGTAGTGCTCCTCGACGAAGCGCGCGAGGCTGGAGAGGATGAAAAATACGCCGGCGATGAACGCGACCGGTGCGCCGGCGATCCAGAGACGAAGAAGCAGCGCGCCGATGAAGAGACCGGCGAGGATCGAGTACACCGCGGTCGCGGGCGACGCAGTCGAGGTACCACTTGCGAATGGACCACTGCGGACGAATGGAGCCATTCTGCCACCAAGGAACGCTGGCGTCCCGCCGGCTGGCCGGGCGGCGTCCTCGCCGCCCCGCAGAACGCAGGCGCGGGACGCCTGCGGACCAGCCGGCGAGGACGCCGGCGCTCCTATCGAGCGAGCCAGCCGCCGTCGACGGTCAGCGTCGTCGCGTGAACATACGCCGCCGCCGGCGACGCAAGGAACACGACTGCGCCCGCGAGATCCTGCGGTGTGCCCCAACGACCGGCCGGGATGCGCGCGAGGATGTCGCGGCTGCGCGCGGGGTCATCGCGCAAGGCCTGGGTGTTGTCGGTGGCCATGTAGCCGGGCGCGATCGCGTTCACGTTGATGCCGTGGGGCGCGAGCTCGTTCGCGAGTGCACGCGTGAGTCCGAGAATTCCGCTCTTTGCGGCGGTGTAGGCGACGACGCGGATGCCGCCCTGGAACGAGAGCATCGATGCGATGTTGATGATGCGGCCTTTGGCTTTGCGCGCGACGAGGCGGCGCGCGAAGTCGCGCGACAGCGCGAACACGGATCGTAGGTTCACTTCGATCACGTCGTCCCAGTCTTCGTCGCTGTAGTCGACGAGGTCGGCGCGGCGAATGATGCCGGCGTTGTTGACGAGGATTTCGGCGTCGCCCGCGCGGTCGAGAAGCGACGCGACGGCAACGCGGTCGCGGAGATCCGCGTCGGTGCTCGAAGTGCGCACGACGCGCGCACCCGCTTCCTCGAGCGCATCGGCCATCGCCGCGCCGAGGCCGCGCGAGGCGCCGGTGACGATTGCGGTCTGTCCGTCGAGACGGAAAAGGTCGAGGATCATGCGGCGCGCTGCACGTCCTGGCCGAGGCGGCCGAGGTCGAGGCCGAGGTACTCGCGGGCGTTGAAGAACGACACGTCCTGCGCGAGCCGTCCCAGCAGCTCGCGGTCATCCGGCACGAGTCCGTCGCGGACGTCGTTGCCGAGGAGATTGCAGACCACGCGGCGGAAGTATTCGTGGCGCGAGTAGGAGAGGAAGCTGCGCGAGTCCGTGACCATGCCGACGAATCGCGCGAACATGCCCATGTTTGACAGCGCGCGGATCTGCGCCTCCATCCCGTCCTTCTGGTCGAGGAACCACCACGCCGATCCGTACTGCATCTTCCCCGGCACCGAGCCGTCCTGGAAATTGCCGATCATCGTGGCGAACAGCTCGTTGTCGCGCGGGTTGAGGTTGTAGAGGATCGTCTTCGCGAGATGGTTCGTCGCGTCGAGGCGGTCGAGAAAGCGCGCCAGCGGGCGCGCATGCTCGAAGTCTCCGATCGAGTCGAGTCCGGAGTCCGCGCCGAGCTTGCGCCGCATGCGCGAGTTCGTGTTGCGCAGCGCGCCGAGGTGATATTGCTGGACCCAGCCGCGGGCGTGATCCATCAGCGCGAACAGATGCAGCAGCGCGGCTTTGTACCCGCGCG
Organism: Thermoanaerobaculia bacterium; assembly: GCA_035999335.1. GTDB lineage: Bacteria > Acidobacteriota > Thermoanaerobaculia > Gp7-AA8 > Gp7-AA8 > QHVT01. The sequence continues at coordinate 15,079 of DASYGV010000143.1, forward strand.
CCTCATCGGCACTCACATTCTTGCGCGAGCGCAGCTTCGCGAACGTGTTCGCGACCTCCGCGTCGCTCGCCGGATCGGCGTAGATCTGTTCGAGGCCGTGATCGGATGCGCGGCATCCCGCTTCGTGGAACTCCGCGTGCCGGCGATCGAGCGCGTCCATGAACTGCGTGAAGCTCACGATCGACGTGTTGGCCGCGGCCTGAAGGCGATTGACCCACGCGTTGAACGCGTCGACGTCTTCGACCGCGAGCGCCGCGTCGGGACGCCAGGTCGGCACGACGCGCGTATCGGGATCTCGTCGTTGGGCGAGAGCGCGATGGTCGTCGAGAGCATCCGCGGGATCGTCGGTCGTGCAGACCACGGCGACGTTGAACTGCCGCAGCAGCCCCTGCGTCGAGAGCTCGGGCTGCCGCAGTTGCTCGTTGCAGCGGTCGAAGATCGCGCGCGCCGTCGAAGAGTCGAGCAGCGAGGTGATGCCGAACGGTTTCTTCAGCTCGAGATGTGTCCAGTGATAGAGCGGATTGCGCAGCGTGGCCGGCACCGTGCGCGCCCACGCTTCGAACTTCTCCCAGTCGCTCGCATCGCCGGTGCAGAAGCGCTCGTCGATCCCGTTCGCGCGCATCGCCCGCCACTTGTAGTGATCGCCGTCGAGCCAGATCTCGGTGAGAGAGCGGAACTGATGATCGCTCGCGATCTGGGAGACCGGCAGGTGGCAGTGGTAGTCGATGATCGGGAGATCGGCGACGTAGCGGTGATACAGCTCGCGCGCGAGGTCGGTCTCGAGGAGGAAGTCGTCACTTATGAAAGTCATAGTCTGAACATGAGGCTCATGATGCGGTGCGAAGACGCACCGGCTCGAGACGGGGTGCGAGCGTGTGAATTGCGGCGAGAGCGATCAGATAAACGAACCCGGCGATGGTGAACATCGTCGCATAGCTGCCCTGATTCTCGCGAAACCAGCCGGCGCCGAGGTTCATGAAGAAGCCTCCCATCGCTCCTGCGAAACCACCGATGCCGACGACGGAACCGACCGCGGATTTCGGGAACATGTCGGACGTGATGGTGAAGATGTTCGCCGAGAACCCCTGATGCGATGCCGCGGCGATGGCCACGAGCCAGACCGCGATCCACGCGTTCTCGACACGCGGCGCCATCGCGACGGGAAGAATCAGAAGCGCGCAGAGGAGCATGGCCGTCTTGCGTGCCGCATTCGGAGACCATCCGCGTTTGAGCAGATGCGAGCTGAGCCAGCCGCCGCCGACCGAGCCGACATCGGCAACCAGGTACACCGTGATCATCGGCAGGCCGATGGTCCGCAGATCGAAGCCGAACTGGTCGGCCATGAACAGCGGAAACCAGAAGAGGTAGAACCACCAGATCGCGTCGGTGAGGAACTTGCCCACGGCGAATGCCCAGGTCTGCCGGTGACGCAGCAGCTCAGGCCATTTGACGACGACCTGCTGCTCCGGCGGGTCACTCTCGATGTGCGCGCGCTCTGCTGCGCCGAGACGCGGATGCTCCGCGGGCTTGCGATAGAGCGGCCACCAGAAGAAGACCCAGATGAGCCCCATGAGGCCGGTCACAGCGAACGCCGCGCGCCAGCCCCACGTGAGGGTGATCCACGGCACCATGAGCGGGGCGAGGATGGCGCCGACATTCGAACCGGCGTTGAAGATCCCGGTCGCGAGCGCTCGCTCACGACGAGGGAACCATTCCGCCACGGTCTTCACCGCGGCGGGGAAGTTGCCTGATTCTCCGAGTCCGAGAGCGAAGCGGGCGATCATGAAGCCCAGCGCCGAGCCCGCGAGCGCGTGTCCCGCGGCGGCGAGAGACCACGCGATGAGGTAGACCCCGTATCCGATCCGCGTGCCGACACGATCGATGAACCAGCCGGCAAAGAGAAAGCCGATGGCATACGCGAGCGTGAATGCGGCGCTGATCATGCCGTAGTCGCTGTCCGTCCACCCGATCTCCGTCCGGAGCGTGGGCGCGAGCAGTCCCATGACGGCGCGATCGACGTAGTTGATCGTCGTAGCGAAGAAGAGGAGCGCGCAGACCGTCCAGCGGACGTTTCCGCGCTTGGCGGCGGCATCCTGCGGAACTGCGGTGGGCGTCACCGGCTCGGCGGTCATTTCAGGCCACTCCTCTCAGCTTCTGCCATACGCGACCCGCGGGGAACTCGTACGCGGCGAGCGACTCGGGCTTCATGGTGATGCTGTAGCCCGGCCGCGACGGCGCGACGTAGCGCGCGTCGCGGACGATGCACGGATCGACGAAGTGCTCGTGCAGGTGATCGACGTATTCGCACACGCGGTCCTCGAGGCTGCCGCCGACGGCGATGTAGTCGAAGATCGAAATGTGCTGCACGTATTCGCAGAGGCCGACGCCGCCCGCGTGCGGGCAGACCGGCACGCCGAACTTCGCGGCCATCAGCAGGACGGCGAGGACTTCGTTGACGCCGCCCATGCGGCAACTGTCGACCTGCAGGAAGCGGATCGCCTTCGCCTGCAGGAGCTGTTTGAAGATGACCCGGTTCTGCACGACCTCGCCCGTTGCAACACGGATCGGATCGATCGCGCGCTGGATCGTTGCGTGGCCGAGCACGTCGTCTGGACTGGTCGGTTCCTCGATCCAGTAAGGGTCAAATCGGGCCAGCTCTTTCATCTGCCGGATCGCCTCGTCGACGTCCCAGCACTGGTTCGCATCCATCATCAGGAGGCGCTCGCTGCCGATCTCTTCGCGCATGAGCGCGGCGCGGCGGATGTTGTCCTCGAGGCTCTGTCCCACCTTCATCTTGAATGCGGTCCAGCCATCGGACATCGCCTCGCGGCAGAGGCGGCGTACTTTCTCGTCCGGGTATCCCAGCCAGCCGGTCGAAGTGGTGTAGGCGGGGAAGCCGTCGCGGAGCATTTCCGCTTCGCGTTCGTCGCGGCCGGACTGTTTCGAGCGGAGGATCTCCAGCGCGTCGTCCGGAGTGAGGACGTCGGTGATGTAGGTGAAGTCGATCGCGTTCACGATCTGTTCGGGCGAGAGGTCGGCCAGGTGTTTCCACATCGGCTTCCCTTCGCGCTTCGCCCAGAGGTCCCAAACGGCGTTGATCAGCGCGCCGGTGGCCATGTGCAGGATGCCCTTCTCCGGTCCGAGCCAGCGGAGCTGCTTGTCGACGGTGAGGTCGCGGTAGAAGCCGCGGAAGTTGCCCGTGATCTCGGAGAGGCGGCGTCCGATGACGTGATGCTCGAGCGCGCGCACGGCGGCGACGACGATCTCGTTGCCGCGGCCGTTGGTGAAGGTCAGGCCGTCGCCGGTGAGGCCGGAGTCGGTCACGACGGTGACGTAGGTCGCGGAGTAGTCGCCGAGGTTCAGGGCGTCCGATCCGTCCATGTCGAGCGAAGTGGGGAAGCGGATGTCCCGTACGTGCACTTCGGTGATCTTCAAAGGGCCTCCCGTAAAGCGAGCGATGAGTGATGAGCGATGAGCGATGAACAGCAGTTGCTCATCGTTCATCTCTCATCGTTCATCGCTTCATTGGTTCACTCCACTGGCCAGAAATCCTCCATCCACGGTGAGGACTTCTCCATTCACGAAGCTCGACGCATCCGAGGCGAGAAACACGCACGCGCCGGCGAGCTCCTCGACTTTGCCGAAGCGCCGCATCGGCGTGCGTAGCAGGAACTCCTGTCCGCGCTCGGTGCCGTCCAGCAGCGCCGAGTTGAGCGCGGTGCGGAAGACGCCCGGCGCGATCGCGTTCACGTTCACGCCGCGCCCTCCCCACTCCACCGCGAGCGCGCGAGTCAGCCCGGCCACGCCGGCTTTGCTGGCGGTGTAGGCCGCGACTTCGAAGAGACCGACGAACGACGCGAGCGAGGCGATGTTGATGATCCGTCCCGATCCGCGCTCGAGCATGTGCCGGCCGAAGACCTGGCACGCGCGCAGCGTTCCTGTGAGATTCGTCTCCAGGATTGCACCCCACTCTTCGTCCGTGACGTCGAGCGTCGGTCTCCGTTTGGTGATCCCCGCGCAGTTGACGAGGATGTCGACATGCCCGAGCTGCGCGAGCGTTTGCGCGAGCGCGCCTTCGAGCGACGCGCGGTCGCTGACGTCGGCCGTCACGCGCACCGCGCGGCGTCCGCGGCTTTCGACTTCGCTCGCGGCGGCGTCGACGTGTTCCTGGCGGCGCGACATCGGAACGACGTCCGCGCCCGCTTCGGCCAGTCCGCATACGAGCGCGAGGCCGATGCCTGACGTGCCGCCGGTGACGACGGCGACGCGGCCCGCGAGCGGATGTCCGTTCAAGACGCGCCCACCACTTTCGAGGGAAACACTCCCGCGGGCAGGTCCAACTGTTCCGAGGCTTGCGCGGCGCGCGCGAGCTCGAGGTGTATCGACATTTCGGCGCGCGCACGCTCGGGATCGCGGTCGCGAATGGCCTGATAGATGCGGCGATGCATCTCCGCCGATTCCTTGAGATCGATCGCGTGCTCGACGGTCATGCGCCGTTGCTCGTAGACGAGCGACGACACCATCTCCACGAGCGCGAGCAGCACCGGGTTGTCCGAGGCGGCGGCGATGGCGCGGTGGAAGCGGACGTCGTGCACGAGGAACGTTTGCGGGTCCGTGAGCGTCGCGAACATCCCCGTCACTTCTTCCGCCATCGGCGCGAGGCGATCCGCGAGTCCGCGCTCCGCGGCGAGTCCGGCCGCGCCGACTTCGAGGACTTTGCGCGCCTCGAAAATCTGATCGCGTGTGAAGCCGTGCAACGCGGCGAGGAAACTCAGCGGACCTGCGCCGAGGCGGGGAGGGCCGCCGGTGATGAACGTGCCGGCGCCCTGGCGTGATTCGGTGACGCCCATCGCGGCCAGCGCGTGCAGTCCGGCGCGGACGGTGGGGCGGCTGACGCCCAGTTCCGTTGCGAGCTCGCGCTCGGGCACGAGGCGGTCGCCGGGACCGAGCTCGCCGCGCTCGATGAGCAGGGCGATGTGCCGCACGACCTGGTCGGCGGACTGGATCTCCAGCAAAGGCGCTTCGTCTCTCGTCTTGTTGTCTGGCATTGGCTTGACCAATTCTCTACACCTCGGCTGAGTTGTCAACACTGGATTGACCAATTTCGCAACCGCACGATAGGATTTGCGGCAACTCGCCGCAGCCGTTCTTCGCATTTAGTGAAATTGGTCTGACCTTATGCATGTCCTGTTGCTTCTATCCGTCATCCTCTTCGCCGACTACTCCGATCCGGATGTGATCCGCGTCGGCGATGACTATTACCTCGTCTCGTCGAGCTTTCAGGCCGTGCCGGGGCTGCCGATCCTGCATTCGCGCGATCTCGTGAACTGGACGATCGTCGGCCATGCGGTGGATCGGCTGCCGTCGCCGGACTTCGATCGGCCGCAGCACGGCAACGGGATGTGGGCGCCGAGTCTGCGCCATCACGATGGCTGGTTCTGGATCTACGTCGGCGATCCCGATCGCGGGATTTACATGACCCGCGCGCGCGACGCGCGAGGTCCGTGGGAACCGCTCACGCTCGTGAAGGAGGCGAAAGGGTGGATCGATCCGTGTCCCTTGTGGGACGACGATGGATCGATGTACCTCGTGCACGCGTGGGCGAAGAGCCGCGCGGGGTTCAACGGCGTCCTGCACGTGAATCGTCTTTCGCCCGACGGGCGGCGCGTCGTCGACGACGGGGTGATGGTGTTCGACGGGCGCGAGCGACATCCGACGATCGAGGGCCCGAAGTTCTACAAGCGCAACGGCTGGTACTACATCTTCGCGCCCGCGGGCGGAGTGAAGCGCGGATGGCAGACGGTGCTGCGCTCGAAGCACGTGTACGGTCCGTACGAGGACAAGATCGTGCTCGAGGGCGGGCTGCACCAGGGCGCGCTCGTCGACGAGTGGTTCGTGCATTTTCAAGATCGCGGCGCATACGGAAGGATCGTGCACCGCCAGCCGGTGCGATGGATCAACGACTGGCCGGAGATGGATCGGAGCGCCGCCTTCCAGGCGGCCGGTCCGCCGCCTTCCAGGCGGCCCGAGGGTGGCCGGCAGGATGCCGGCGGAGCGGCCGCCTGGAAGGCGGCGCTCCAAACCTCCGATGACTTCAACTTATCGCGCTTCGGTCTCCAGTGGCAGTGGCACGGCAATCCGCAGAAGAACTGGTACTCCCTCCGCAACGGCAAGCTCCGCCTCAGTCCCGCGGACAAGAACCTCTGGAACGCCACCAACCTCCTCCTCCAGAAATTCTCCGCTCCCGCGTTTCACGCCACCACGCTCGTCGACGCGTCTGTATTAAAGGAAGGCGAGCGCGCGGGGCTCGTGGTCATGGGCGCCGACTACAGCGCCCTCATCGTTGAAAGGAACACGATCAAACGCGTCACCGCCCGCAATGCAGATCAGGGCGGTGTGGAGACAGAGCTCGGCAGCGTTGCGATCCGCGGTCCCGTGCAGCTGCGCGTCACCGTCTCACCGGAAGCCGTCGCGCGTTTCAGCTACAGCACCGGCGGCGCGTTCCAACCGTTGGGCACCGCATTCGTCGCGCGTCCCGGCCGCTGGATCGGCGCGAAGGTCGGCCTCTTCGGCCGCGCCGACTTCGACTGGTTCCGCGTCGAGCCGTTCGAGCCCGCGGAGAACGCGAGCCTCGTCGTCGCGCAGGACGGCAGCGGCGACTTCCGCACGATCCAGGAAGCGATCGACGCGATCCCGCAAAGCAACGAGGACAACCAGACGGTCCTCATCCGCAACGGCACATATCGCGAGAAGGTGAGGATCGCGAAGAGCTACGTCGCGCTCGTCGGCGAGGACCGCGAGAAGACGCGCATCGAGTTTGCGGAGCTGCGCCGCAACTGGCGCGCGAGTCATCCCGACGACTACGGCGCGGCGGTGATCAACATCGCCGACGGCGCGACGGACATCGTCATCGCGAATCTGACGGTGCTCAACGACTATGGCCGCAAACACGGCGACCACGATCATCAGTTCGCGATCCGGGCGATGGATCAATCCAATCGCATCGCCGTGCTGCACGCCAACGTGATCGCCGACGGCGGCGACACGTTCAGTCCGTGGAACAGCGAGTCCGGATTGTCGTACGCGACTGACTCGTATTTCGAAGGCCACGTCGACTTCGTCTGCCCGCGCGGCTGGTCGTACATCACGAACAGCCGCTTCTTCGGCCACAACTCGAGCGCGTCGATCTGGCACGACGGCAGTCGCGACCCCGACCAGAAGTTCGTCATCCGCCACTCGAAGTTCGACGGCGTCCCGAACTTCCCCCTCGGACGCAATCACCGCGACGCGCAGTTCTATCTGGTCGACGTTTCTTTTTCCTCGAACATGGCCGACCGCGCGATCTATCCGGCGAACGCGCCTGATCCGCGGCAGTGGGGCGAGCGGTATTACTACGCAAACGCGCGCCGCGACGCCGGCGACTTCGCGTGGTACGCGGACAACCTGCATACCGCCGAGGGCTCGCCGCGCGATGAGGACGTCACGGCGGAGTGGACGTTCGGCGGGCGGTGGGATCCTGCGTCGTTGCCGGCGGTGCTGCCGCACGCGTCGATTCCGCGGCCGGAGAATGGATGGAAGTGGGTCGATCCCGCCGGCGTGACGCTGCGCTGGACGCCGGCGCGCAACGCGCGGGAACAGCGTGTGTACTTCAGTGGAGCGCCGGCGTCCTCGCCGGCTGGCCCGCGGGCGTCCCGCGCCTGCGCTCCGGGGGACGGCGGCGAGGACGCCGCCGGGCCAGCCGGCGAGACGACGGCGTTCCAAACCGGCCCGCTCGAGCCAGGCAAGACCTACTCCTGGCGCGTGGACGACGGCCCGACCTGGTCGTTCCGCGTCGATCCGCGCACGACACGGATCGCGCTCGTCGGCGACTCGACGGTCACGGAGAAACAAGGTTGGGGCCGCGGATTCAAATCGAACGTGAAGGACAGCGCGGCCGTCATGAACCTCGCGCGCGGCGGGCGAAGCTCGAAGTCGTATCGCAGCGAAGGCCATTGGGACGACGTCCTCCGCCGCAAGCCGACGCACGTTCTTCTGCAGTTCGGCCACAACGACGAGCCGGGAAAAGGACTCGAGCGTGAAACGGACCTGCCGGCCTTCCGCGCGAACATGGCTCGCTACATCGACGACGCGCGCGCAATCGGCGCGAAGCCGATCCTCGTCACATCGCTCGCACGCCGCACGACCGATCCGCACCTCGGCAGTTACGCAAATGCAACGCGCGAGGTCGCGCAAGAGAAAAACGTTCAGCTCATCGACCTGCACGCGAAGAGCACCGCACTTCTCGATGAGCTCACGCAAGCAACGCGCGCAGCCCTCGGCCCCGACAAAACGCACTTGAACGAACAGGGCAGCGCATTGTTCGGTGCGATGGTGGCGGAGGAGCTCGCGTCAGAGCTCGTGCGGAAGCCAACCGCCAACCGCCAACCGCCAACCGCCAACTGGTCCGCAAGAATGGCGGACTCGGTCATGAAGCGCACGCCCGATCCGCTTTGGCTCGACGCCCGCGAAGCTCCACGCTGGGAGTACACGCCCGGTCTGGTGCTCAAAGCGATGTTCGAAGTCTGGCAGCGCACCGGCGACGACCGCTACTGGAAGTACGCACACGCGTATTACGACGCGTTCGTGAACGCCGACGGGTCGATCCGCGCGTACAACAAGGACGAATACAACATCGACCGCATCAATCCCGGCAAGCCGCTGTTCCTGCTCTACGAAAAAACGAAAGAAGAGAAGTACCGCAAGGCCATCGAGCTCCTGCGCCAGCAGATGCGCGAGCATCCGCGCACGAAGGAGGGCGGCTTCTGGCACAAGAAGCGGTACCCGTATCAGATGTGGCTCGACGGCCTGTACATGGGCGCGCCGTTCCTCGCGCAGTACGGGAAAACGTTCAACGAGCCGGCGCTGTTCGACGAGGTGATCAATCAGTTCGTCTGGATGGAAAGCCACGCGCGCGATGAGAAGAGCGGTCTGCTGTACCACGGCTGGGACGAGAGCCGTCAGCAGAAGTGGTCCGATCCGCAAACGGGACGCTCGCCCGCGTTGTGGGGCCGCGCCATGGGCTGGTACGCGATGGGCCTCGTCGATACGCTGGACTTCATCCCGCTCGAACATCCGCGCCGCAAGGAATTGATCGGAATCCTGCAGCGCCTCTCCAAAGCGATCACGAAGGTGCAGGACCCGAAGAGCGGCGTCTGGTGGCAGGTGGTCGACCAGCCCGGCCGCGAAGGGAACTACCGCGAAGCCTCGGTCTCGGTGATGTTCAGCTACGCGCTATTGAAAGGATCGCGATTCGGCTACATCGACAAGAAGTACGGCGACGTGGGACGCCGCGCGTACCGCGGCGTGTTGAAGGAGTTCATCGAAGTCGATAAAGACGGCGTCGTGAACATCCACCACGTCTGCGAAGTCGCGGGACTGGGCGGCGATCCGGAAAAAGGGGAGCGCTACCGCTCGGGAACGTACGAGTACTACGTGACCGAAAAGATCCGCAGCAACGACCCGAAGGCAGTGGGGCCGTTCATCTTCGCGAGTTTGGAGATGGAGAGATAGGACGGATAGGACAAATGGGACGAATAGGACGTATAGGACGTATAGGTCCTATTCGTCCTATGAGTCCTATTTGTCCTATCGTCCTATTGTCATTTCCTGCGATAACTTCTCTAACCACGCGCTCCGATCCTTCGGAATCATGAGCGCGCGTGTCGTCGCTGCGCGTACCGGATATCCCCCCACTTCTTCCTGACTGTCGATGATCTTTCCCGTGCGGTCGATCACCGACTGCACGATTCGTGCGTCGATCGGATCGCGTCGCGCAGGGCGCGACCCTGCGGAGCGAAGGACGCGTTCGGGGGATGGAACGCGATTCGAGACATTCTCCACGACCACGACCCGCTCATCGGTCAGGTCCGCGCCAATGACAGCGTTGTCCCGCAGCCACACCCGCCCGCCCGGGTCCACACTCTTCACGAACACGCGGCCGCGCGTGTCGGGACCTGCGATCGCTACATTTCCTTCGAGCACCACCTCAGCCGGTGCGAGCATCTTCTGATTTCCACGCGCGCCGACGCCCACACATGCCGAGCCCCAGTTGTACATCACCGAGCTCCGCACGACCGCCGATGCGCCTCCCTTCACACGCGGATTGCGCTCGCGGTTGTGCGCGTAGAGACATCCTTCGATCAAAACGTTGCGCACGCCGTCGTGCACGAGCGTACCCTTCGAATGTTCTCCTTTCGGATGGGTCGACTTCGACAGCGCCTCGGCGATGAGACAGTTCTTCAGCGTGATGTCGTGCGCCGTGAGACTCGGGTCTTCGACATCGCCCGGTCCCGACGTCGACAAGTTCTCGTCGACCGCCCACGTGGCCGAACAATGCTCGAAGATCACATCGTGACCGCGGCGCACGCCCATCGCGTCCGGCGCCCACTCCTTCCCCGCGGGACCGGCATCGCCCGGCCGCACTGCGAGATGCTGGATCACCACGTCGTGCGTCTCCACGATCAGCCCACCGCGGATGAGAGTGATCCCCGGGTCCGGCGCCGTCTGTCCCGCGATCGTGAGATGCGGATTGCGCACGACCAGCGTGAGTCCCGCGAGATCGATCACGCCGCCGACCTCGAACACCACGAGCCGCGGCCCCTTCGCCAGCAGCGCGCGTCGCAGCGAGCCCGGCCCGTCGGCAGCGAGCGTCGTGACGCGCATCACCTCGCCATCGATGCCGCCGTCCGTTTCAGCACCAAAGGCTTCGGTTGGATGCGCCGGATGGCTCGACGTTGAAGCGAATGGTCTGACCACTCGCGTATCAACCGAAACCGGTTTCGTGGAGCTGTCTGAGGGAAAACAGGCCACAAATGCCGGAAAAAGGAATGCGAACAGGCTTGGAATGCGATCGAATTTGTGCATAGTGGTCATACAACACTTGACTAGAAGGTTGCAGTGGTCATATAACACATCCACCTAAGCCAGTGCCCGGAGGAGATGCAATGAGGCAACGAATCGGCTTCCTGTGTGCGGCGCTCACCGTCCTACTCCTGATCCTTCCCACCCCGGTGGCCGCACAGGATTTCCGCGGCGCGATCACCGGAACCGTCACCGACGCAACCGGCGCAGTCTTGCCCGGCGTGACCGTCACGGTCACGAACTCGGAGACGAACATCGCGAACACCACTCTCACCGACGAGCGCGGAGCGTTTCAGGTCCGCTATCTCAACGCCGGCACGTACAACGTGCAGGCGCAGCTCGAAGGACTGCAGACCGTGCAGCAGAAAGGAGTCGACGTCCGGGTCGGTGACACGGTCCCCGTCAACTTCAAGCTGGAGCAGGGCTCGGTGTCCGAGGTGATGGTCGTGACGGCGAGCGCGCCGATCATCGATACCACCACCGGCGTCACCGGCGCGGTCATCGACAGCAATCAGATCCAGCAGCTCCCGCTCGGCGACGGCACCGCGTACATGCTGACGCGCCTCGCGCCCGGTGTCTCCGATTCCTCCGACCTCCACTTCTCGCGTCCGATGGACAACGGCAACCTCGCCGGCATCGTCGCGAACGGAGCGATGGGCGGAAACGACTTCACGCTGGACGGCGCGCCGAACCGCGTCTCGCCGAACAGTACGAGTCCCGGCAACAACAGCGGAGTCGTCGGGTTCTCGCCTCCCTCGGACGCCATCTCGCAGTTCAAGGTCCAGACGAACGCGTTCGACGCGCAGTCCGGGCATACGGCCGGCGCCAGCGTGAACCTCGCGCTCAAGACCGGTACGAACGCCTGGAACGGAGCGGTCGCTTACTTCAATCGCAGCGACAGCCGCTCCGCGACGCCGCTCCTGACGGAGCGGGCCGGCGGCGAGAAGCCGACGCGCGAGTACGACCGCTACACCGCCACGCTCTCCGGCCCGGTCATCCGCGACCGCACGTTCTTCATGTTCGCGATCGAGCGCCTCAAGGACATTCAACCCGAGGCGTCGACATTCACCGTCCCGACGATGAAGATGCGCGGCGGCGATCTCTCCGAATGGGTGGGCGTACCGATCTTCGACCCGGCGACCGCCACCGGCAGCACTAATGCGCGCACGGCGTTCGCCGGCAACCTCATCCCCGCGAATCGCATCAGTCCCATCGCCCGCGCGTACGCGAACCTCTATCCGGAGCCGAACCGCGAAGGGCTCGAAGACAACTACTTCACCAACATGCTTCGCCCGTACGACTACAACGCGTTCCTCCTGCGCGGCGATCACAATTTCAACGGCTCGAACAAACTGTTCCTCAATGCCTATTGGAACAAGCGTGAAGAGGATCGCTACAACTGGGCCAAAGGCGCGTCCAACGCGACCGGAGAAGGGGAGATCGGCGGCTTCCTGGTCACGAAGGGATTCGACTATCGCAGCAACGCCGGCACGACCCTCGGCTACACGACGATGATCGGTAACGCGTTCATGGTCGACGTCGTCGGCGCGTGGTCGCAGTTCGGCGAGTGGCGCAAGCCGGGCGACGAGTTCGACCCCGCGGAGCTCGGATACTCCCCAGCCGTCGTGGCACTGATGAACGGCTACAACTACCTGCCGTTCTTCACCTTCGGCGGCTTCAGCACGACGAACTCCAACTCGCGCATCGCCAGCCTCGGATCGCAGCGCTCCGATTTCGGCACGGGCTTCGATCGTCCCTTTACCAACATCTCTCTCACACCGACAGCGAGCTGGGTCATGAGCGGACATTCGATCCGCACCGGCTACGAGCTGCGCCATCAGCGCTGGGAGATCGACAACGCCGAATACGGCGCCGGCCGGTATCACTTCAACGGCGCCTACACGCGCGCGAACAACTCCGCGGCGTTGAACGTCCTCGCGCAATCGTGGGCGCAGTTCCTCCTCGGACTGCCGACGACGGGCACCAGCACCGTGGCCAGCGCCGGCAGCACCGCGAGCCAGTTCGAGATCGCGGCCGACGCCGACTATCGCCAGATCTCGCATTCGCTCTTCGCGCAGGACGATTGGAGCTTCAACCACAAGCTGACGATCAACGTCGGCGTCCGCGTCGAGTTGCATCAGGCGATGAGCGAGTCGGAAGGCCGGAACATCGGCGGCTTCGACTTGAATATGGAGAGCCCGATCGCTGCCGCGGCAAAGGCCAAGTACGCGGCGGCTCCGATTCCGGAGATCGCGGCGAACAACTTCCATGTCAATGGCGGCCTGCAGTTCGCCGACGGCGCGATCTACGAGGATCTGTTCAAAGTGCTGCCGCGCGTCGCGGCTTCGTACATGATCGACAACAAGACCGTCGTGCGCGGCGGCGTGGGACTGTTCAGCTACGACTACTACTTCGACGCCGGCAATCAGCTGGGCTTCTCGCAGCCGACGGGAATCATCACCACGACGAACAACGGCGCGACGTTCATTGCCGATCTGGACCATCCGATTCCCGGCGGCCAGCTGACACAGCCGACGGGCTCTTCGCTCGGCGCGGCGACGGGACTCGGATTCACGCTCGGCACGATCGTGCCCTCGGAACGGAAGATCCCGTATTACACCCGCTGGCAGATCGGCGCGCAGCGCGATCTCGGCGCGGGATGGTCGACGGAGATCTATTACGTAAATTCGCGAGGCCGTAATCTGCCGGTCTTGCGCGATCTCAACGCGCTGCCGATGCAGTACCTGTCGACGTCGCCGATGCGCGACACGGCGCACGAGACGTTCCTCAGCCAGTCGGGCCCCAATCCCTTCCAGGGTCTCCTTCCGGGAAGCGGCATCAATGGCGCGACGATTACGCGGAACCAGCTCCTGCGGCCCTATCCGCAATACCTGGTCGGCGCGGCCAATGGCGCGATCGGCGGCACGGCGAGCGTTGGCACCGAGGAGTACGTCGGGTCCGATGAGTACCAGGCGGGGTCGGTCCGCATCGAGAAACGGTTCAGCCGCGGCAACTCGATCGTGGCCAGCTACACGCGCTCGGAAGCGCGCGACAAGGTGAACTACCTCAATCACTCCTCGGGCGTGCTCGAAGATCGGGTCTCGCCCAACGATCGCCCGCACCGCGCTTCGCTCGGTACGACCGTTCAGCTTCCCTTCGGCCGCAACGAGCGCTTCGGCTCGAACTGGAACGCGATCACTGACGCCATCCTCGGCGGATGGACCGTCAGCGCGACGTATCAGTATCAGACCGGCGCGCCGCTGGTGTGGAACACGAGCCTGTATTACGACCCGACCCGAGATCCGCGCGATCTCCGCGCGCACATCGGCGGGCATTGCCCGGACGGCGGAACGGCCGGACTCGATTGCGCGGCCTGGGACATCTCGGGCTTCTACATCCCCGGCGGTACGGGCCGCACCGATCAGCGCATCGTGCTCGCGAACAACGTCCGCTATTTCCCGTCGACTCTCCCGCATGTCCGCACGGACGACGTGCAGTTGGTGGACTTCGGCATCTACAAGACCTTCGGATTGATGAGCGGGATGGACCTGCAGATCCGGCTCGAGGCCATCAATGCTTTGAACTACACGGTCCTGTGGAATCCGAACCAGGATCCCACCAACGCGAACTTCGGCTTCATCAACCAGGACCGCAACAATCCCCGCGACATCCAGGTCGGTGCGAAACTGACCTTCTGATGAAGAACATGCTCGTCCTGCCGGCGGCCTTCCTGGCCGCCGGCAGTCTCTTCGCGCAATCTCTCACCATCACCGTCCACAACGAGCTCCCCTTTGCGCGACCGTCGGAGACCGTCGAGCTGACGGCGGCGCAGCTCGCGCCGCTCGGCAGCGATCTGACGAAGATCCACGTGTTCGAAAGCGGCACGAACCGCGAAGTGCTCGCGCAGGCGCTGCCGGAGAGCCTGATCTTTCAGACCGACTTGCCCTCGCGCGGCGAGCGCACGTTCGAGTTGCGCGTCGGCGAGAAACGCACCTACAAGCCGTCCGACTTTCGCGTCTATGGACGTTTCAATCGCGAGCGCTTCGACGATTTCGCGTGGGAGAACGACCGCGTCGCGCATCGCATGTACGGCGCGGCGCTGGAGACGTGGGAGAAGGAGCCGCTGACGTCGAGCACCGTCGATGTCTGGCTCAAGCGCACGCGCCGGCTCGTGCTCAATGACTGGTACATGGCCGACGACTATCACCGCGACAACGGTGAAGGCGCGGATTTCTACTCCGCCGGCAAGAGCCGCGGCTGCGGCGGCAATGGTTTGTGGCGCGACGGAAAGCTCGTCGTATCGAAGAACTTCCGCGAGTCGCGTGTGCTCGCCAACGGACCGATCCGGCTCGTCTTCGAATTGCGCTATCCCGATTTCGGGGAGACCAAGCGGATCACGCTCGACGCCGGACAGAACTTCAATCGCTTCGAGAGCCGCTATGACAGTTCCGCTGACGCCACGTACGCGGCTGGCATGAAGAAGGAGCCGAAGACGCAATTTCGCGTCGAGCGTGCCGCCGGGTGGGTCCGCGCATGGGGACCGGTGAAAGACAACGCCGGCGAGTTCGGATGCGCCGTCGTGCTCGATCCCGCTGCGATCGTCGATGTGGTGGAGGCCGAGGGAAATCAACTCGTCGTCGCTCGGATGCCGGTGGTGTACTGGGTCGGCTCAGGATGGGACCGCGGCGGCGACTTCGCCGGAGTCGCGGACTTCGATCGCGAGATCGACCGCTGGACGCAACGCGTGCGGTCGCCGTTGAAGGTTGAGGTCAGGACACGCGCCGGAGGCGCTCCAGAGGGTAGCCGGTGGCGAAGCGCGAATGCGCTGCCACCGGTGAGGATGTCGCGCACAACAATCCCGCCCCAGAGGGGCGGCAGAGAAACGTCTACCGCCCCGCTGGGGCGGATCTCTCACGGCCCATATTCCCGGTGGCGGCGCGTTGCGCTCGCCACCGGCTACCCTCTGGAGCGCCTCCGGCGCAGGAGCACGCCATGACCCTCACTCGCCGTGAATTCGTCAAAGCCGCCGGTGTCGCCGCGGCCGGCGCGGCGATCGTGCCTGCGCTCGCCGACGCGCCGAAGCTTCGCTACGCCATTCTCGGCACCGGCCATCGCGGCACGGGCATGTGGGGCGCGGAAGTCCTGAGCCGCCACGCCGACCGCGTCGAACTGGTCGGACTTTGCGACCGCAATCCGAGGCGCGTGGAGATCGCGAAGGCGATGCTCGGTGTTTCCAGTCCGACCTTCACCGACTTCGATCGCATGTGCGACGAAGCGCGGCCCGAGGTCGTGGCCGTCACCACCGTCGACTCCACGCACGCCGACTACATCGTGCGCGCGCTCGACCGCGGCATCCGCGTCATCACCGAAAAACCGATGGTGACCGACGAACGGCAGTGCCAGCAGGTCCTCGATGCGGAGAAGCGCACCGGCCGGAAGATCGTCGTCGCGTTCAACTACCGCTACGCGCCGATTCACGGCGTCGTCAAAGACGTCCTCCTCTCCGGCGAGCTGGGAAAGGTCACCTCCGTCGACTTCAACTGGTACCTCGACGTCGGCCACGGCGCCGACTACTTCCGCCGTTGGCACCGGTTGAAGAGCCATGGCGGCTCGCTGTGGGTGCACAAGGCCACCCATCACTTCGACCTCGCGGCATGGTGGCTCGACGCCGAGCCGGTGGAAGTCACCGCGCGCGGCTCGCTCGAGAAGTACGGCCGCAACGGGCCGTTCCGCCACACGCACTGCCGGCCGTGTCCCCACAAGACGCAGTGCGCGTTCTACACCGACATCACCAAAGACGAGCGCAAGACCAAGCTGTACGTCGACGCCGAGTCGGCCGACGGCTATCACCGCGACGGCTGCGTCTTCCGCGAGGACGTCGACATCTATGACACGATGTCGGCGCTGATCACGTATTCGAACGGCGTCTCGATGACCTATTCGCTCAACGCGTTCATGCCCTTCGAAGGACATCGCATCGCCTTCAACTGCGAGCGCGGGCGGGTCGAGATGCGCCACTTCGACATGCAGCCGTGGCAGAAAGAGGAATCGGTCGAGTTCCACGTCACGACCAGCTTCGGCCAGCGGCGCGAGCTCCCGGCGCCGATCCTTGTCGGCGGCCACGGCGGCGGCGATCCGATCCTGCTCGACACGATCTTCGCCGGTGCCGAGCGTCCCGCGCACCTTAAGCTTCCCGACTCGCGCGCCGGTGCGCTGTCCTGTCTCACCGGCATCGCCGCGCGGCGCAGTTGCGAAGAGAAGCGCACCGTGAAGATCGGGGAGCTCGTGAAGCTGTGATCGATCGCCGAGAGATCGTTCGCAACGTTCTCGTCGCCGGCGCCGGCCTCGCGCTCGCGCCGCGCATCGCGTGGTCGCAATCGGCGCCGCCGCTGAACGTCGACCTGAAGAATCCGTGGGCGTCGCTTCCGGATCTCCTCGCGCGCATCACTTCGCCGAGGATCCCGCGCCGCGACTTCTTGATCACGAAATACAAAACGATCCACAAGGCGATCGACGCGGCCCACAAGGCCGGCGGCGGACGCGTCGTCGTCCCCGAGGGCGACTACGAGACCGGGGCGATCCACTTGAAGAGCCGCGTCGAGTTGCACGTCGCCGCCGGTGCGACGTTGCGCTTCAGCCGCGACACCTCCAAGTACCCGCTCGTTTTGTCGAGATGGGAAGGCGTCGAGCTGATGAACTACTCGCCGCTCATCTACGCCTTCGAATGTGAAGACGTGGCCGTGACCGGCGAGGGGACGCTTGACGGTCAGGCGGACGATGAGCACTGGTGGCCGTGGAAGGGCGTCACCACCGGCAAGCGCGCCGACGTCACGAAGAACAACGAAGGGCCGGCCCCGCAGCTAGCCGACCGCAACCAGCTCTTTCAGCAGGCCGAGGACGGCGTGTCGGTCGCGCAGCGGGTCTACGGACCGGGACACTTTCTCCGCCCCTCGTTCATCGAGCCGTATCGCTGTACAAACGTGCTCATCGAAGGCGTGACCATCCGCAATGCGCCGTTCTGGGTCACGCATCCGACGCTCTGCACGAACGTCACCGTCCGCGGGATCAAAGTCGACTCACACGGCCCGAACAACGACGGCTGCGATCCCGAGTCGTGCCGCGACGTGCTCATCGAAGACTGCGTCTTCGACACCGGCGACGATTGCATCGCCTTGAAGTCGGGACGCAACGCGGACGGGCGCCGATTGAGCACGCCCGTGGAAAACGTGATCATTCGCAATTGCGAGATGAAAGACGGCCACGGCGGGATCACCGTCGGCAGCGAGATCAGCGGCGGCGCGCGCAATGTGTTCGCGGAGAAATGCCGTCTCGACAGCGAGCACCTCGAGCGCGCGTTGCGCTTCAAGACCAACACCCTGCGCGGCGGCGTCATCGAGAACGTCTTCGTCCGCGACATCGAGATCGGCACCGTCAACCTCGCGCCGATCGAGATCGACCTTCGCTACGAGCCGCGCGATTCCGGACCGTTCATCCCCGAGGTGCGCAACGTGCTCGTCGAGCGGATGCGGTCGAAGCAGAGCAAACACGCTCTCTACATCCGCGGCCTGGAACAGGCGCCGGTGCGGAACATCGTCATTCGCGACAGCGAATTCCGCGGCGTCGCACAGGGGCACGTCATCGAAGGCGCCGTCGAGCTGACGCTGGAGCGCGTGATCACCGAGGCCGCGCCGCCAAAGGAGAAACCGAAATGAGTGAGCTCGCAGCGATCGACGCGCAGACATGCGTCGTCCGCGATACCGCAAACCACCGCGGCCGGCGCATCTCCGTGAAACCGGGGACCACCGCCGCGCGGCATCTGCATTACGGCCGAATTGTGCTCGACAATGAACCGATCGCGTTTTCGACCAAAGATCGGGAGACCGCGTTCATCTGCCTGAAGGGGAGTGCGACGGTCGCTGGCGAAACTCTCACTCAGTACGACGCGCTCTATGTGCCGCGCGACACCGAGGTCACGATCACGCCCGGATCGAACGGCTGCGATCTCGCCGAAGTCGCGGCGCCGGTCGAGCATCAGTATCCGCAACAACTCGTCCGCTTCGCCGACGTACAGAACGATCCCGCGTTGCATTTCGATACCGGCGGCGCGTCGTCGCAACGCACGCTCAATGTCCTCATCGGCAAAAACGTGCAGGCCGGACGCATCCTCGCCGGCGTCACGTTCAGCAAGCCCGGCAACTGGACGTCCTGGCCGCCGCACGAACATGCGAACCTCGCCGAGGAGGCTTATCTGTATATCGACATGCCCGAGCCGGGGTGGGGATTGCAGCTCGTCTATACCGATCCGCGCAATCCCGAGCTGGTCGCGGTCGTCAAGGAAGACGACGTCGTGATCATGCCCCGCGGCTATCACCCGAACGTCTCCGCGCCCGGCGGCACGATCAACTTCCTCTGGATGATGGCCGCGAATCGCGAGACCGTCGACCGGCAGTTCGGCGTCGTGAACGTGCATCCCGACTACGCGCAAGGCGGTTCGGGACTCGAGGCCTCGCGGAAATGAACGTTCCTCTCGCGGCGAAGTCTATGGAGTGCGGAGGCAGCGCCTCCGCTTTCCAATTCCGTGGCAAGCACGAGAACGTGTCGGTCTTGCGACGTGATTGGAAAGCGGAGGCGCTGCCTCCGCACTCCATACGCAGAGAGGCTTCGCCGCGAGATCTTTGGAGAATCCGATGAAGATCCGGAGTGCACAGAGCGCGCGCTTCGACCTGGTCTCCCTCGGCGAGGTGATGCTGCGCCTCGATCCCGGCGACGGCCGCATCGCGACGACGCGCACGTTCCAGGCGTGGGAAGGCGGCGGCGAATACAACGTCGCGCGCGGATTGCGGCGCTGTTTCGGACAGCGCACGGCCATTGTGACCGCGCTGGTCGACAATCCGGTCGGCCGCCTCATTGAAGACCTGATGCTGCAGGGCGGCACGGATTTGTCGTTCGTTCGCTGGGTCGGCGACGACGGCGTCGGCCGCCGCGCGCGCAATGGCCTGAATTTCACCGAGCGCGGCTTCGGCGTCCGCGCCGCCCTCGGATGTTCCGACCGCGGACATACCGCGGTGTCGCAACTCAAAGCGGGCGACGTCGATTGGGATCAGGTCTTTACCGGCGCGCGTTGGTTCCACACCGGCGGCATCTTCGCCGCACTGTCCGAAACGACGCCCGGCGTCGCGCGTGAGGCGATGGAGGCCGCGCGCAGGCGCGGTGTGATTGTCTCTTATGACCTGAATTACCGCCCGTCGCTCTGGAAAGGCATCGGTGGCGCGGAGAAAGCGCGCGCCGTCAATCGCGAGCTGGTCGGTCTCGTCGATGTGCTCTTCGGCAACGAAGAGGATTTCAGCGTCGCCCTCGGCTTCGAAGTCGAAGGCGTCGACGAGCACCTCGGCGAGCTGCCGAAGGAGGCATTCCAGCAGATGATCGGTCGCGTGCGTACGGACTATCCCGGCTTGCAGGTGATTGCGACGACACTGCGCATCGCGCATACCGCGACGCGCAATGACTGGGGCGCCATCACTTGGAGCGAAGGTCAGTTCTACGAAGCCACGCCGCGTCCCGATCTCGAGATCATGGACCGCGTCGGCGGCGGCGATTCGTTTGCGTCCGGACTCATTTACGGATTCCTCGCCGGCAAAGGCCCACAATGGGCCGTCGAATGCGGCGCCGCGCACGGCGCGCTGGCGATGGCGACGCCCGGCGACACGAGCATGGCCACACTCGCGGAAGTCGAGCGCGTGATGAAGGGCGGCACAGCCCGCGTGAGTCGCTGATGACGACCGTCGACATCATGGAGCGCATCCGCGAGGTCGGGCTCGTTCCCGTCGTCCGCGCGGCCTCGGCCGACGAGGCATTCGCGGCCGTCGAGGCTATCCGCGCCGGCGGCATCCCGATCCTCGAGATCACCCTCACCGTGCCCGGCGCGGTGCAGATCATCGCCGAGCTCACGAAGCGCCTCGGCGATGAAGCACTGATCGGCGCCGGCACCGTGCTCGATGCCGACACCGCGCAGGAGTGCGTCGACGCCGGCGCGAAGTTCATCGTCAGTCCCGCGCTCGACATTCCGACGATCCAATTGTGCCGCCGCCTCGTCGTCCCCATCTTCGCCGGCGCATTGACGCCGACGGAGATCGTCACCGCCTGGAAAGCAGGCGCAAACGCCGTCAAGATCTTTCCCGCCAACGCCGTCGGCGGCGCGACCTACCTCAAATCATTGAAGGCGCCGCTGCCGCAGATCGAATTCCTGCCGACCGGCGGCGTCTCGCTCAAAACCGCCGCCGATTTCATCGCCGCAGGCGCGTTCGCGTTGGGAGTCGGCGCCGACCTCGTCGACCTCGCCGCATTGAGGCGCGGCGACGCCGCGTCGATCACGGAAAAGGCGCGGCAGTACGTTGCGGCCGTCGCGGCGGCGCGCTGAACCTCCATGGATCTCGGACTGTGTCGACATCATGACCGTGCGGGACGGCTGCCTGAAATTTATTAGTAGTACAGCGCCGTTGACACTCACTGGCACCTGACAGTCCGAAGCAACGGCGCACTCCTCCGTGAGTGCATCCGCAATCGATGCGATTCATCCGCGGAACCGCGGGGAGGAGTAACCCGAAAATGGCTCTACATGGCGAGGTTGCGACCCTCGAGTCCGATTCGTCCGGGGAGCGCCGCCGATCCTTTCGGGCGCTGGTGGTCGAAGATGACGATGCGATCGTCCAGCTCGTGCGTCGCGTGCTCGAACGGGAAGAGTTCAGCGTCGAGTGCGTCAAGAGCGGGGTGGCGGCGATCCAGCTTCTGAAGGACGTCGCCTATGACCTCCTCATCCTGGATCTCGTCCTGCCCCTCGTGAGCGGGGAGGAAGTGATGACGTTCCTGGAGGCGACCCAACCGCACACGCTCCGAAGAGTGATCGTGATGACGGCATCACCGCGACAGCTCAGTTGCGAATTCCTCCAGCGCATCTGCAAGATTCTGGAGAAGCCCTTCGATATCAACGAGCTCGTGCTCATGGCGCGCGAGTGCGTGCAGGACAGCCCATCCTGTGATCTGAAGATCGCGGGATGACGCTGCCCGACTTTCGACTGCTGTTCGAGTCGGCGCCCGGACTCTATCTCGTGCTCGATTGCGACTTTCAGATCGTCGCCGTCAGCGACGCCTATCTTGCCGCGACCATGACCCAGCGCGACGCCATCGTGGGCCGAGGTCTGTTCGAGGTGTTTCCCGACAACCCCGGCGACCCCGAAGCGACCGGCACGCGGAATCTGCGCGCCTCGCTCGAGACGGTCCTGCGAACGGGGAAGCCGCACGCGATGGCGGTGCAGAAATACGACATCAGGCGGCCGGCGTCCGGGGGCGGGGAGTTCGAGGAACGGTATTGGAGCGCGATGAACGCGCCGGTTCTCGCGGGCGGCCGGCTGACCCACATGATTCATCGCGTCGAGGACGTGACGGATTTCGTCCTTCTGGGACAGCGTGAAGACGACCTGCGCGCCAGCGCGGAAATCCTTCGGGATGCCATTCGCGGCAAAGACGAATTCATCGCCGTCGTATCCCACGAACTTCGCACCCCGATGACGTCGATTCTCGGATGGGCGCGCATGCTCGCACTGGGCGGGTTGGATGAGAGCCTGCAGCGCGAAGCGCTCGATTCGATCGAGCGAAGCATCCGCGCTCAGGCAAAGCTCATCGAAGACCTGCTCGACGACGCCAGGATCGCCTCGGGGAAGCTGCAACTCGACCGTCGTACGATCGATCTGGCCGCGATCGTCGCGGAGGCCATGTTGCTGATCCGGCCGTTGGCGGAGACGAAACGAATCACGCTCTCGATCGATGTCACACCCGATCGATACGACGCAGAAGGCGATCCGGTGCGCATCCAGCAGGTCATCAGCAATATCGTTGGAAACGCGATCAAGTTCACTCCCCGAAGTGGCCGGATCGTCGTGCAATTGCGGCGCGACGGATCTGCCGCGCTCATCGAGATCAGCGATACCGGCCGTGGGATCTCATCCTCGCTTCTTCCCTACGTGTTCGATCGTTTCCGCCAGGCCTCGAGACCCGCTGACGATCGACAGGGCGGGTTGGGCCTCGGCCTGGCGATCGCGCGTGAGCTCGTCGAGATGCATGGCGGCAGCATTCACGCTGCCAGCGATGGGGACGGGAGGGGCTCGACGTTTACCGTGCGCCTGCCCGTGCGCGAAGCCGCGGTGGAGGCGAGCGATTTTGTAGGCCGGGATCGGACGAGCCGTTTGAGCGCCCTCCCTCGCCTGGACGGGATCCGCGTCCTGATCGTTGAAGACGACTCCGACAACCGGAACGTTCTCGCGGCGGCGATCCGACAATGCGGCGGGGACGTGCGGAGTACGGACACCGCGGCGGCGGCGCTCGGCCTCATTGGCGATTGGACGCCGATGGTTCTCATCAGCGATATCGCGCTGCCGGATCTCGATGGGTGCTCGCTGCTCGCACGATTGCGTTCGCTCCTGCCGGGCCACGCACCTGCGATGTCTGCCCTCGCGCTGACGGTGCTCGGCCGCTCGGACGAGCATGCCCGCATCATCGCCGCGGGATTCGACGTCCTCCGTCAGAAGCCTATCGATCCGATCGATCTTGCCAACGACGTCGCGCGTCTCGCCGCATCGCGCGCCGATTTATCCCGCGCGTAGACGCGGGATCTCCCGGTGCCCTCTCGCGGAACATGGCTCGTGCGCTGCCTGTGCACGCTGAGATCCCGCGTCTACGCGCGGGATAAACTGAAATGCTCGATGTCGCCGAGCAACCTCCTTCTCTTCGCCGCCACGGAGCTCCTGCTTTCGATGACGCCAGGACCGGCGGTGCTGCTGGTCGTGTCGCAGGGGATGCGTCGCGGATTCCGCAGCTCGCGCCGCGGCGCCGCGGGAATCCTCACCGGCAACGCGATCTACTTCGCGCTCTCCGCGGCCGGACTCGGCGCGCTGCTGGTCGCGTCGAAGCGCGTATTCGACGTGCTGCAGATCGCCGGTGCGGCGTATCTCGTGTTGTTGGGAGTGAAGATGCTGCTTTGGAGTCGTCGAGCCGACGAGTCGACGAGTCTTCAAGGTTCTCCTCGACGACTCGACGACCCGACGACTCGATCACTCGATGCCGGTTCGTTCATGCAAGGACTCCTGACGCAGCTCGCGAATCCGAAGGCGATCGTCTTCTTCACCGCGTTGCTGCCGCAGTTCGTCGACCCCACGCAACCGATGACGATGCAGTTCGTGATCCTCGGCGCGATCTCGATCGTCGTGGAGCTCCCGGTGCTGCTGCTGTACGGCTTCGCCGCGGACCGCGGCCGCGCGCGCTACGGCCGGCACGCGGCGCTGTTCGAGCGCCTCGCCGGCGCGTGCATCATCGCCGCGGGCGCGAAGCTCGCGGCGATGCGGCTGTGAGTGCGCGCGAGTCGGACCGCCGGCGTCCCGCCGGCTGACGCGCAGGCGTCTCGCCTGCGCCGCGAGGACTAACGCCCCCGCACCACCAAGTGGCGGCGCGGGACGCCGCCACGACAGCCGGCGAGGACGCCGGCGTTCCGAAACGCTACAGTACGTCCGCGGATGGTCTTCGTCCTCTACGCCGCCACGGCGATCCTTCTTCTCTGGCTCGTCCATCGCTTCGTGCGGAAGCTCTCGTGGGCGGCGGCGCTGGTGCTGTTCGTAATGCCGCTCGCGATCACCGGCCCTGCGGTGATTACCGGCGGCGTGTATGGACCGATGGACTATCCGTATGCGAGCGAGCCGCTGTCCGCGCTCAAGCCGCTGTACGGGATCGGGACGCCGCACAATGCCGCGGCGACGGACGTCTACGGCACGATGTTCCCGTTCCGGCGCACGTTGCAGGCGTCGCTCGAGAGAGGGGAGTGGCCGCTGTGGAATGCGTATATGTTGAGCGGGAACGTGTTCGCCGCGACGGCGCAAGCAGCGCCGTACAGTCCGTTCACGCTCATCGTCTGCCTGCTGCCGGCCGCGGTGAGCTTCACCTACACGTGCTCGATCTGGTTGCTGATCGCGTCGCTCGGAGCGTTTCTGCTGGCGCGCGAGCTCGATTGCAGCGAGGCAGCGGCGCTCGTCGCGGCGGCGGGGTGGACGTACGCCGCATCCACGGTGCTCTACATCCACACCGCGATGGGCGGAACGCTCGTGTACGAGCCGTTGCTGCTGATGGCCGCGGGCCGCGCGGCACGCCGGCCGGGAGTCGCGCCGGCGATGCTGCTTGCGATCGTGCTCACGTTGATGGTGTTCGCCGGACATCCGGAGACGTTGTTTCTCGCGGTGCTCGCCGGCGCGTCGTACGGCATCTTCGAGCTCGTGCGCGCGCGCGTTTCGCCGTGGCGCGCGATCGGGACGGCCCTCGCCGGCGGCGTGATCGCGCTATTGCTCTCCGCGATCCACCTCCTCCCGTTCCTGGAGGCGGTGCCGCAGTCGGCGGAGTACGAGATCAAGCAGAAGTACTTCACGACCGCATCGCGCGACGTGCCGATGGAGCGGGTCCTCTCCATCCTCGCAACGGATCTCTTTCCGCACCTCCACGTGCGGCGATGGGTCGAGCCGCCGTTGGGACTGACCCAGGCGGAGACCGCGGCGTGCGGCAGCATCATCCTCGCGCTCGCGGTGTACGCAGTGTGGCGGCGGCGCTCCGCTGAGACGTGGTTTTTCTTCGCGCTCGCGCTCGTGTGCATCGCGGTCGAGAGTCGCTGGGAGCCTGCGGTCGTCGCGGTGAAGAAGCTGCCGCTGATGGGGATCACGTACGAGGAGCGGCTCGCGTTCACGGCCGCGCTCTCGCTGGCGATCCTCGCCGCGCTCGGCATCGACGAGATCTTCCGCCGCCGCGATTTCCGCGCCGCCGCGCTGACGCTCACCGTCGTTCTGATCGCGCTCGCGGCGGGAACGTGGTGGCTGACGCGCAACGTCGTGCTCGCGATCACCTTCACCGACTGGGGCGACTTCAAGATCTTCGCGGAGCTCTTCTTCCTCGGCGCAGCGGCGCTGGTGTTCGCGTTTCGTCCGCCTTTGCGCGTTTTCGTGCCGGTGTTGCTCGCGCTGCTCGTCGCGCAGCGGGTGATGTCCGAGGGCGGGACGTTCAAGACCTTTCCCGCGGAAGCGGCTTATCCGCCGATCGCGATCTTCGAGCCACTGAAGCACGTGCGCGAGCCGTTCCGCTTCGTGGGGCAGTCCTACGCGTTGCTGCCGGGAACGAATGCGTTCTACGGACTCGAGGACGTGCGCGGGTTCGACGCGTTGCACTATTCGCCGTCGATCAAACTGTGGCCGCTCTGGTGCACGTTCCAGCCGATCTGGTTCAACCGCGTCGACGACATCGGCCGGCCGTTCCTCTCGTTCCTCAACGTGCGATACGCGGTCGTGTCGGACACCGCGCCGGTGCCGGAGGGCTGGCGCATGCTCGCGCGGCAACGCGGCGCCGCGCTGCTCGAGAACACCCGCGCGCTCGACCGCGCGTTCGTGCCGCGCCGCGTGAAGCTCGGATTGTCGGTGGACGATCAGGTCGCCGAGATGGGAGGGCAATCGGACTACGGCGATCGGGTCTGGCTCACCGCGCCGGTCGCGCCGTACGAGCGCGAGAACGGTCCCGGACGCGTGAGCATCCGCGAGTACAGCCCGGGCGGACGCTATCTTCTGGACGCGATGATGGAGCGCGACGGCTGGATCGTGATCTCGGAGACGGCGTGGAAGGGCTGGCGCGCGTACGTCGACGGGCGGCGCGTGGAGACGCAGAACGCGAACGCGTCGTTCCTTTCGGTGCACGTGCCGGCAGGGAACCATTCCGTGCGGTTGGTGTACTGGCCGGAGTCATTCGTGATCGGACGTGCGATCACCTTCGCGACGTTGGCGGCGCTCGTGGTGTTCACGGTGGTGCGGTTCCTATACTTGGCGAGATAGGACTTATAGGACGAATGGGACTTATAGGACTCATATGTCCTATGGGTCCTATCCGTCCTATTTGTCCTACATCTTCCTCAGCCCGACGAGAACGATCGACGCGAGGGCGAGTGCGAATAGCGCAAGCGCTAGCGGAGAGAGCGTCGGAATCCCCGGCGTCGCGGCGAACACCGTGATCGCCGCGGTGCTTTCGGCGTCCCCGGGCTCGACTTGTGCCGTGTTCGACACCGTTCCCGGTGTCGACGGCAGAGTGACGACGAGGTCGATGGTCGACGAGTTTCCGGCGGTCAGCGTTCCGATCGTGCACGTGATCGTCGTCGTGCCGGTGCAGTTGCCGGGGGCCGAGACGAGGGTCGTGCCGGCGGGGAGCTCGTCGGTGACGACGACGTTCATCGCGGTGCCGGGACCGTTGTTCGTCACGACGATCGTGTAGGTCGCTTCCGAGCCGATGAGCGCCTGCGGGGGATCGGCCGTCTTCGAGACCGTCAGACCGACCGGCGCCGGCGTGACCGCGGTCGTCGCCGACGACTCGTTGTTGTTCGCATTCGAATCGGCAGTCGACGCTGTCACGCTGGCCGTATTCACGAGCGGACCCGTCGCATCGACGTCCACGTGCACGACGAACGTGAGATTGGTGGACGCGCCCGCGGTGAGTGTTGGGAAGTTGCAGGTGGTCGAGCCGCACGTCGAGGAAACGAACGTCGTCCCCGCGGGCAGCGACTCGGTGACCGACACGTTCGACGCATCCGAGGGGCCGTTGTTCGTCACAGTGACGGAGTACGTCGCGTTCGTGCCGGCGACGACCGTGCCTGGGCCGCTCTTCACGATCGCGAGGTCCGCCGTCGCGGGCGTGACCGCAGTGGTTGCCGACGACTCGTTGTTGTTTGGGTCTGGATCGATCGTCGTCGTCGTGGCGGTGGCCGTGTTGACGAGAGGACCGGTCGCGTTGTCATCGACGTGAACGACGAACGTGAGATCGACGGACGCGCCGGCGGCGAGCGTTCCGAGGTTGCATGTCGCCGAGCCGCACGTCGAAGAAACGAACGTCGTTCCCGCCGGCAGCGACTCGGTGACCGACACATTCGACGCATCCGAGGGACCGTTGTTCGTGACCGTCACGGAGTACGTGGCGTTCGTGCCCGCGATGACCGTGCCGGGACCGCTCTTCACGATCGCGACGTCCGCGCTTTGCGTGATGGTCGTGTTCACCGTCGAGCTGTTGTTGGAGTCGTTCGGGTCGACGCTGTCGGTCGTGACGGTAGCGGTGTTCGACCACGAGGTCACACCGGAGGGGATGTCCACATCGAACATGAACACCACCGGCGCGCCCGGCGCGAGCGTGCCGAGGCTGCAGTTCTGGGAGGCGCAGAGCGACGGCTCGGAGAGGATGACATTCTGCGCAGCGTCGGGACCGTTGTTCGTGACCGTGATCGTGTACGAGATCGTCGTTCCCGCGACGGCCGTCGGCGGTCCGGTTTTCACGACGCTCACGTCGGCCGACGACACGGTCACCGTCGTCGACGCGCTGTTGTTCTCGTCGAGCGGATCATTGTCCGATTCCACCGTCGCGGTGTTGTTGTAAGTCGTTCCGCCCGGAGTGCCGGGGGGCACGTGACCGGTGAGGGTGAACGTCGCGGTCGAACCCGCGGGGAAGCTGGCGATGGTGCAGGTCGACGGGCCGCACGTCATCGGCGGGCCGCTGTCCTGCACGAACGAGACGAACGTCAGCCCGCCCGGCAGGTTGTCGGTGAGTAGCACGTTTTCGGCCGCACTCGGGCCGGCATTGCCGAGGGTGATCGTGAACGCGACGTCGGTGTCGGGCGCGGCCGAGGCCGGCGCGCTCTTCTGGAGAAATAGATCGCCCTGCGGCGGCGGTCCGACCGTGGTGATCGCGATGCTTTCATTGTTCTCGTCGTTCGGATCGGGCGTCTCCGACGAAGCCGTCGCGATATTGGTGAACTCCGTGCCGGAGTCGATGTGGAAGACGAAGGTGAAGTCCGCGGACGCTCCGGCGGGCAGCGTCGTGATCCCGCACGAGACCGACGAGTCGCAGGTGAAGACCGGGCCGCTGTTCTGCGTCGCGGAAACGAACGACATGCCCGCCGGCACGAGGTCGTCGAGCGTCACGAACTCGGCGTCTTCCGGCCCCACGTTCGTGATCGTGACGCTGTACGTCACGTCGCTGTTCGGCGGGGCTTCGGCAGGGCCGAGTTTCTCGACGGCGAGATCGGCTCCCTGGGCGACCGTGGTGATCACGGTGCTTTCATTGTTCTGGTCGTTCGGATCGGGCGTCTCCGACGAAGCCGTCGCGATATTGGTGAACTCCGTGCCGGAGTCGATGTGGAAGACGAACGTGAAGTTCGCGGACGCGCCGGCGGGCAGCGTCGTGATCCCGCACGAGACCGACGAGTCGCAGGTGAAGGTTGGTCCGGTGTTCTGCGTCGCGGAGACGAACGACATGCCCGCCGGCACGAGGTCCTCGAGGGTCACGAACTCGGAGTCGTCCGGCCCCACGTTGGTGATCGTGACGTCGTACGTCACGTCGCTGTTCGGCGGGGCGTCGGCAGGGCCGAGTTTCGCGACGGCGAGATCGGCTTCCTGGGCGAATACGGCGGACGCAGCAATGGCGAAGAGGAAGAAGAGGATTCGGGTGATTTTCATGACGGTGCGGACCGCCCGGCACTCTACGCGCTGCGCGTGCGGCTGGCAAGATCGATCCGCCCGACCTCGCTGCCGGAGCCGTGCAGCGGCGCCGGCCTGTGGAGATGGAACCCCTGCGCGTAGCGCACGCCGAGCGCACGCAGACGCTCGAGCGTCTCTTGCGACTCGACCCATTCGGCGATGCACTCGATGTTGCGCAGCCGCGCCAAACGCACCAGCGCGCCGACGATCACCTCGCTCGCGGGATCGGTGGGCAACTGCTGCACGATGCGGCCGTCGATCTTCACGTACGTCACCGGCAGCTCCTGCAAGTACGCGAAGCTCGCAACGCCGGCGCCGAAGTCGTCGAGCGCGAGATCGAATCCGCGCGCGCGCAGTCCCTTCATCGCCTCCACGGCCTGGCGCAGGCGGTGGATCATCACGCCTTCGGTGACCTCGAGGCAGAGCCGCCGCGGATCGAAGCCGAAGCGTTCCGGCAGCGCGATCACGGTCTCATAGAACGACGGGTCGTTCAGCGTCGAGCCGGAGACGTTGACGCTGAGGCGAACCTCGCGGTCGCTCGTCTCCGCGAGATAGCGCGACGTGATCTCCAGCACCCAGCGGTCGATGCGGTCCATGAGGCCGAAGCGCTGCGCGACCGGCAGGAACTCCGAGCTCGTGCGGATGACGCCGTTCTCGTTGAGGCGCAGCAGGACTTCGCAGAAGTTCGCGGGAGCGCCGCCGGCGATGTCGATGATGGACTGACTCCAGAGCTGCAGTCCGCCGTTCTCCATCGCCATCTCGAGCTGCGAGACCTGCTGAATGGACGAGTGCCAGCGCAACATCACCTCGTCTCGCGGCAGGTAGACGTGCGAGCGGTGGCGGCCGTTTTCCTTCGCGACGTAGCAGGCGATGTCCGCGCGTCCGAGGACCGCGTCGGCCGTGTCGCCATCCTCGGCGGGAAAAAACGTGATGCCGATGCTCACGCCGACGGCGAAGCTCATGGAGCCGAAGCGGAAGCGGTAGCGGCTCATCGCATCGTGGATTGCGTTCGCGACGGCGACCGCGCCGTCTTTCGACGCGTCGAGGACGATGCACGCGAACTCATCGCCGCCGAGGCGGGCGAGCTTCGCGCCTTTCGGGACGGCGCGCTGCAGTTCCCCGGCGAGCTCCTGCAGCATGTTGTCGCCGGCGATGTGGCCGCAGGTGTCGTTCACGAGCTTGAACTGATCGAGGTCGAGATACAGCAGCGCGTGCGCGGACGGCGGTCCCGCGGAGACGGCGGCATCGAGGCGCAACTCGAGCTCATGGCGGTTGTACATGCCGGTGAGCGGATCGTGATGCGCAAGCTCGTAGAGACGCCGCGCGTTCTGCTCCCGCTCGCCCCACACCACGGCCAGCACGTATCCCGTTCCGGCGGCCGTGCCGACGAAGATCACGCGAATGATGCCTTCGATTCTGCTCGGCGAGTCGCCGAGGTGCATGCCGAGCAGGATGAAGAGGAGCACGGCGGCGGACGTGGCGGCGCCGGGGATCCCGGCAACGATCGCGGTGAAGACGACGATCGGCAGAAGCAGGAAGAGCGTCGCGGACGACGCCGGGCTGCGCGCGATCGCCGCGCCGATGACGATCAGGAACAGCGTCAGCGCGAGCCAGCGGTAGAAATGAACGCGCGAGTGAAAGGGCCATCTCCGCCATCCGAGGACCAGCGGCACGAAGATCAGAATGCTGACGAAGTCCGAGCTCCAGATGGACACGCCGTCGGAGACGACTCTGGAGAGGACCCGCGAGTGGAAGAGGTACTCGCCGGCGACGGTCGTCAGGCCGCCGGCGGCGGTGGTCAGGAGTGTGCCGAGGATGAAGATGCCGAGGTCACGCAGTCGTTCGAGCGCCGGCGAAACGCGGAGGCGCTTCATCGTCCAGCAGAACAGGGCCGTGACCATCAGCTCGTTTGCCCCGACGAAGAACGGCACCCACGTGAGTCCGTTCCGGTAATAGCTGAGGGTGAATTGCGCGATGAAAACCACCGGCCACCATCGAAATCCGAAGCCCCACAGCAGCGCCGCGCCAAGACCGGTGGCGGGGTAGACGAGGCTGACGCCCGGTCTTTGCTGGAGCGACGCCGCGGCCAGGCCCAGCAACGCCAGGATCGTTGCCAGTGCAACTACCTGGGCGACATACCGCGGGACGGACGAGACTCGCATGGACCACCGGGAGTGTACTGCGGATACCCGAGTCATCATTCCCTTCTATCCGGAATGCCATCCGTGAGACAATGCTTACGGTTCCGGCAGAATAAAAATTTCGAGTCGAGAAGAGGTAGCGTCCATGAAGAAGATTTCCAAGGAACAGCTGAAGACCCTGTCGCAGAAGAGCAAGCACCCGGGTCCCTGGCGATAACGTCCCTCGGCGGAACGCCTCGGGCGAGAATCTCTCCTCGCCCGAGGCGTTTCTCTGTGTACGCCTGATGTTGATCTCCACGATCCTCGCAGCTCACGAGGACGAAACGCTCCCCCGCAACGAACGCATCATCAACGACCTGAACGTCGGGGATGCGTTCCTCTACCGGCATCATCCGATCTACCGGAACCTCCGCGACTGCTACTGGGCCCTCGGCTATCGATTCGACACCCAGGATTTCTGTTACCTCTTCGAGCTGCCGCTCTTCTCGCTCGACCGGATTCTCGAGGCGCGCCGGATGCCGGTCCGCGATACGGTCTCGCCGCTTCGCGATCTCACGCGGCGTTTTCCGGAGGCGGTCTTCGACGATCTCTCATTCGACTCGTCGCTCGCGTATCCGATCAACCACATCCTGCACCACAGCGTGCATTGCGTCGCGGATCGCGTGACGGAGGAGATGATCGGTTCGTGGGACGCGCTCGGGCGGGGCACACTTGCGGTCCTGCGCGTTCTGATCTGTGAGTCTTTCGGAAACGCGATCGATCTCCTCGCCAACATCGATGCCCATCGCTGCGGGGAAGAGGGGCGCGCGCTGTTCGTCATGAACAACCTCGTCTACAAGCCGGCCGAGGAGTGCGAGCCATACGCGGAGCTGATCGCGAGGGCGGGCCTGAAGGCCGGGTTGCAGATCGTGGCGCTGTTCTACCTGTTCAGGAACCTTCTCGCCGAGTCGATCGACGCCGAGTTTCTGGGGGAAGCGCTGAAGCGCTTCGGTATCGAACATGAGCGGGTCGACGAGCTGCTTCCGCTGTTCGATCGCACGTCGCTGACGTTCGGATTTCTCATCGCGACGAACACACGCTACTTCCGCTACCTCGGCTTCGAGTTCGAGGACCTCCTCGCGCTCTACGATTTCGACCTGCTGGAATTTGCACCCGAGCTTGCAGGAGCGTTCGATGTGATTGCGGACCTGATCGCTTACGGCAACGAGAGCGCGCACCTGCTGATGTGGAGTGCGGAGGCAAGGCCTCCGCTTTCCAATGCCGCGCCGAGTGCGCAACGTTAGCGGTTCTTGCCGCGCATTCGAAAGCGGCGGCACGAAGCGGGCCAGGTGAAATGGACCGACCTGGTCGGGATTGACCTTCGCTACCACCAGCACTGCGGCTCCGAGCTGCTCGGCTTTGGCCAGAGATTCGGCCGTGTCGTAGCCGCTGTCGGCCAGCGTCTCGTCGGCCGCCCGGCCGGCGTTCTCGATCACCTGCTCGAGCATCGGTCCGAGCTGCCGCTGATCGTTTTCCTCGTTCACCACGTCCGCGGCCACCACA
>DASYGV010000175.1:0-84182 GCA_035999335.1 Thermoanaerobaculia bacterium
AACCAATCCCTCTCCGGCCGTGCTATACGAATACGTCTGGATGAACAACCACCCCGTCGCCCAGGTCGAGCCCGTGACTAACACCACGTACTGCACGTTCACCGATTCCCTCGGCACGCCCCTTCTGCTGACCAGAACCGATACCAGCACCTTCTGGCGCGCCGAACACGAACCCTATGGAAAGGTGTTCGCCCTCCGCGGCAACGACGAACACCAACCCCTACGCCTCCCAGGACAGGAAGCAGAACAATTCAACCTCGGTCCCAACGGAGCCACTGAACGAAGTTACAACATCTTCCGGTGGTATCGGGCAGGGTGGGGGCGGTATACGCAGGCGGATCCGATTGGGCCGGGAGGAGCTGGGCATTTCGAGCGCGGAGGTTTGTCGCGATTCATGCCGCCAGACGTTGCTGCGCGTGAACAATTCCTGCGCGAGAACTCGGGAATATCCCACCCGGCTCTTCTCGGGACGAGTTCCGGCAGCAGGCGAGAGCCAAAGGGGCTCAGCGACGCGACGAATCTCTACGCATACGCTGCGGGTTCGCCGCTGATGTTCACCGACGCGTTAGGTCTCGCGCCATGTTTGACAATGACGGTCACACCCAAGGCGGATTACACGTGGATTGGACCAAAGGGTCAGACTCTGAAAGGCTGCCAATACATCGGCAAATGCGGTCCTAATAATCTTTTCTCGATTTATAACGATCCTGATGTGGTGCCAGGTTGCAAGTGTAGAGATTTTTGTTTGCTGAATATCGACTACGCGACTGGTATCCCAATCGGACCTAGCGTCTGCTTCGACACGCCGCCGTCGTGGACATGGTTTTTTCCGCCTCTACTTTCAACAAAATGACAAGCGTTGAGTTATCGCAGCAGACGATCAAGCTCGAACCACCGCAGCGCCTGCTTTTGCTGGAAGTGATCAGTGATGAGCATGGATTGTGTTTGCGGATGTTCCCAGCTGGCGGAGCAGAGATAAAAGGCCTGAGCCTCGTTAGTAGAATACCGGTTCCCGTTTCGATGACGGCTGCCTGCGGTAGATCAGACACGAATGCATTCGACTCGATGGCAATGATGGCGCGTTTAAGCGAGGCATTCCCAGAACTCGCCGAGATCGACTTGAGTAAGATTCCGGCGGCGTACGACATCACCTTCGGACAAGTCGCGTCTCCGTTCTTCTTCAAGTCAGGCGCGCGGTATCGCGCCAGCGGAGTCGGTGAGCATGTCTGGGAGACGACGGTGGTTGCAAAGTAGCTTGCAATCACATATCTCACTTCAGTAGTTCACCGCGAACGGACGTGAATCGCTCGATGAACAACCACCCCGTCGCCCAGGTCGAGCCCGTGGCCAACACCACGTACTACACGTTCACCGATTCCCTCGGCACGCCCCTTCTGCTGACCAGAACCGACACCAGCACCTTTTGGCGCGCCGAACACGAACCCTACGGAAAGGTGTTCGCCCTCCGCGGCAACGACGAACACCAACCGCTACGCCTCCCAGGCCAGGAAGCAGAACAATTCAACCTCGGCCCAACGGAGCCACCGAACGAAGTTACAACATCTTCCGGTGGTATCGGGCAGGGTGGGGGCGGTATACGCAGGTGGATCCTATCCTCGCAAGCCTACATCTAATATCGGCTCTGGGTGGGAAAGGCCGGGGAGCGCCTAGGTCGGTCGAGCCGTATGCGTATGCTGCCCTCCAATCGACGTTCGTACTAAGGTGCTGGAGGACGACACAACAGCTCCGAACAACCCGAAATGGCGGCCAGGAATGGACCCGAAGAAGAACAAGTGTCGACCTTGTTTGCGATCTTGCTTCTTCGATACCGCAGGCGATCCTTATGACGGGATTCCTGCATTTGGCAATTGGATGTGCTGGCAATGAAACGAGGCGGTTTCACTGCAGTTGCGATACTCTTTGCGGCTGTCACAATAGCGTGTAACGATATGCAGGAGCCAAAGCACAAGCCGAAACGTGGTCAGGCATTTGACGGCAATGAAAACGTCCTAGTAATTGCTCCAAAGGAACTACTCGACGCGACGGTCTCTTTGGATGGTGCCCAGGTTGGGTATCTTTGGTCGATCAAACACCTTCAGTTCTCTGGAGTTGATCATCACTACCAACCCAGTATTCCGGCAGGAACGCCTCAGGACGCCACTGTTACAAGGCTGTATGTTAGCGAAGGGACCCACACACTGACTATCGAATCATCGCGCTATGCACCAATAGCGCGAGAGATCAAACAGTCTTCACAAAGACCGATTCGGCTCATTATCGATGCAATTGAACTGCAACGCCGCCCAATGACAGAGTGAGAGCAAGGTCGTGCGTAAGTGCAGTGCAAGAAGAGAAATCGCCATCTTCCGATGGTACCGATCAGGGTGGGGCGGTATATGCAGGCGGATCCGAAAGGATGGCTGGACTGGCTCGAAGACCTCTTCGACTGATTCGTCAAAGTTATGGACGCTGCACTTTCAACAGTCAAAGAAGTACACATCTCGTCCCTATGCCGAGGCAACGCATGCAGGTGCCCGCGCGGCTGAGCGGGAGTTCGGCGGACGAGCGCAACATCGACCGGTACCTCGTCGTGCACAACATCGGCGCGGGGACGCAGATCGAGGACGTGTTGTTCGCGTACACGGTCACGGGGCACTACCGGTGGGCAGTCGCCGCGGAACGCCGGCATCCCGCCGGCTGAGCAGGCGCCGCCCCCGGCGCCCCGAGCGTCCTCGTCCGGGCGGGCGGCGGGGACGCTGAGGGTGCGCTCGAACGGATCCAGGGTCTGCGTTGTCGAGGCGATCGGTGTGACGAACAGCCATCGCAACGCGCGAGATGTCGCGTCGCGTGGCGTAGTGGTGCGATCCATCGCGCCACTGTTCCTCGCGTATCTGGAACGCGCCGTCCCGGCTGCCGAGCGTTCGGTGCGACTGCCGCACGGACCGCCGAGGGTGCGACACACTCGATCGCCGTCAATTTGATGGCAGGCGCCATCAAATTGCTGGCGTTGCTCGTCAAGTTGCTGCCTGTTGGGTCTAAAACACTCCCTCCGGCTCTGTGCGAAAGCCGGTCACGTCCTACGTTTGGAACTGTGTGACCGCGGCGTTGAACTCCGTCGCCCGCTCCACGTTCGACAGATGCGCTGCCCTTGCTAGCTTCACCAGCTTCGCGTTCGGGATCGTGCTCGCCATCCGCTCCGCGTCTTTCGGCGGCGTGATCGGGTCCTCCTCGCCGACGACCACCAGCGTCGGCACGCGAATCGTCGGCAGCAGCGAGGACGAATCGGGACGCGCGGCCATCGCCCGCAGCGCGGCAATGACGAATTCGCGCGACGTCGACATCATCACGTCGCGCACGAATTGCCGCAGCTCCGGCGGCGCGGCGGGTGTGAGCATCTTCGGCAGCATCGCCTCGGCGATCGGCGCGACGCCTTCCTTCTCCGCTTTCTCGATCATCTCGAAGCGGCCCTTGCGGCCATCGGCCGTGTCCGCGGTCTCGCGCGTGTCGACGAGAATCAACCCCGACACGCGCTCGGGAAACAGCCGCAGCGCCGCGAAGCAGATGTAGCCGCCCATCGACAAGCCAGCGAATGTCGCCTTCTCGATTCCGCGCAAGTCGAGCTGCCCGATGGCGAAGCGCGCGTAGTCGTCCATCGACTCCAGCGGCGGCAGCTCGGGCATCACGTGTTCGACTCCGGCGATCGCGAGCTGCTTCACGAAGATGGCGTTGGTGAGGGGGAACCCGTGAAGCCAGAGGATGGTGTTCATCGCGCTCAGTTTAAACTCCTCGCATCGACACGATCATCATCATCGCTTACCTCGCCGCGGTGCTGCTCGCCGGTGTCGTCTTCGCGAGACGCCAGAAGACGACCCGGCGCTTCTTTCTCGCGTCGCACGCCGTGCCGTGGTGGGCGATCGCGGCGTCGATCGTCGCGACCGAGACGTCGACCATCACGTTCATCTCCGTGCCGGGGATCGCATGGGCGAAAGGCGGTGACTTCCGCTTCCTGCAAGTTGTCTTCGGATACGTCGTCGCGCGGCTGATCATCGCGGCCGTGTTCATGCCGTGGTACTTCCGCGGCGAGCTCGTGACCGTGTACGAGCTGCTGCAGACGCGTTTCGCGCCGAGCGTGAAGGCGCTCGCAGCGACGCTGTTCGTGGTCATGCGCACGATCGCGGACGGCGTGCGTCTGTTGCTGACCGCATATGTCCTTTCCGCGCTGATCGACAACCTCGGCGTCACAGGCGCAATCATCGGTCTCGGCGTGATCATGACCATCTTCACTCTGACCGGCGGCATCGAGGCGATCGTCTGGATCGAGGTCGTGCAACTTGCGATCTACGTCGGCGGCGCGATCGCCGCCGCGGTCGTGCTCCTCGGCGACGTCGGTTTCGAGCACGCCATCGCGCTCGGCGCGGCCCAGCAGAAGTTCCGCCTGTTCGATTTCTCGTTCGATCTGACGAAGACCTACACCTTCTGGTCGGGCCTCATCGGCGGCACGTTCCTCACGCTCTCCACGCACGGCACCGATCAGTACATGGTGCAGCGCTACCTGTGCACCGACCGCCCGCGTAGCGCGGCGAAAGCGGTGATCGCCTCGGGGCTGGTCGTGCTCGTACAGTTTTCGTTCTTCCTCTTCATCGGCGTTTTGCTGTTCGCGTTTTATGGAAGCAACGCACCGGTGAGCGCGCCCGATCAGGTCTTCCCGCACTTCATCGCCAACCATCTGCCGACGGGACTCTCGGGACTCGTCGTCGCCGCGATCCTCGCTGCGGCGATGTCGTCCTCGCTCAGCGCGATCGCGTCGACCGTCGTCTCCGACCTCTTCCGCCCGCGCGACGATCGCCGGGCCATGCGTCTCTCGCGCGTGATCATCGTGATCGCGGGAATCGCGCAGATCGCCGTCGGCGTCGCGCTGCAGCAGACGACGCGTTCCGCGCTGGGCACCGCGCTCGCGGTCGCCTCGCTCATCAACGGCCCGATCCTTGGCGTCTTTTTTCTCGGCGCGACGAAACGCGCGGGCACGACGTCCGCTCTCGTCGGAATGACCGCGGGAATCATCGCGGTCGGCATCGTCGCGTTCGCGACGAAGGTGGCGTGGCCGTGGTATGCGGTGGTCGGGTCGCTGGTGACGTTCGGCGTTGGTATGCTCGCCAGCGTATTCAGTTTATCCCGCGCGCAGACGCGGGATCTCGGGTGATCCCGACGCACACGAACTTCAGGCGCAATCCGCGCGGTCGCACCGGAGATCCCGCGTCTACGCGCGGGATAAACTTCAGGCCCGAGTGAATCTCGACAAACAAATCGGCCGGCTCTTCTCCGTCCCCGCGCGCGCTCTGACCGACGACGTCATCCGGCACGTGCGCGACAACCATGTCGGCGGCGTGATCTGGTTTCAATCGACGACCGATGTCGTCGCACGCGCGAATGAGGAACTGCAGGCGATTGCGGGCGAGCCGCTCTTGATCAGCGCGGACCTGGAGTCGGGGATGGGCATGCGCTTCACGGACGCGGTGTGGTGGCCGCCGGCGATGGCGCTCGCGGCGACGGGCGATCCGGCGTTCGCGGAGGAACAGGCGCGCGTGACCGCACACGAGGCGTTGGAGGTCGGCGTCAATCACATCCTCGCGCCGGTGTGCGATGTGAACGTCGATCCCGCGAATCCGGTGATCAACACGCGCAGCTTCGGCGAGGACCCGCACGACGTCGCGCGCTACGCCGCGGCGATGGTGCGCGGGATTCAGAGCGAAGGCTGTCTCGCGACGGCGAAGCATTTCCCGGGACACGGCGACACGCACGTCGACTCGCACCGCGCGCTACCAGTGCTGGACGCGTCGCGCGAGCGTCTGGAGCGCGTCGAGCTCGTGCCGTTCCGCGCCGCGATCGACGCGGGCGTGAAGTCGGTGATGATCGGACATCTCGCCGTGCCTTCGCTCGATCCGACTCCAGTGCCGGTGCGCGTGTCGTTCGAGAATGTGTGGGGCACGGAGCATCACGAGGTCACGCACGGCGGCACGATGCCGGCGACGCTTTCCGCACCGGTGGTCTCGCTGTTGCGGGGGATGGGCTTCGAAGGACTGATCGTCAGCGACGCGTTCGACATGGGCGGTCTCGCCGCACATTTCGATCCCGGCGAAGCCGCGGTGCGTGCGCTGGAAGCGGGCGAGGACCAG
Source organism: Thermoanaerobaculia bacterium (assembly GCA_035999335.1). GTDB lineage: Bacteria > Acidobacteriota > Thermoanaerobaculia > Gp7-AA8 > Gp7-AA8 > QHVT01. Next base: position 6,174 of record DASYGV010000175.1, read on the forward strand.
ATCCTCTACTCCGCGGACACGGACGCCGCAATCGCGGCGGTAAGGGTGGCGGTGCTCAGTGGGAGGTTGTCGCGCGAGCGCATTGATGAGGCCTACGAACGCGTGCGGAGGGCTGCTGGCAATCAGTTTATCCCGCGCGTAGACGCGGGATCTCCGGTGCCCTCACGAAGGCGCTACATTGGCACGAGTAGCGTGAGGGCACGGAGAGATCCCGCGTCTACGCGCGGGATAAACTGGATTGCCCTGGAGATCGCGCAGCGGTCGATCACCCTGGTCCGCGACCAACGCGGCCTCCTCCCGTTGCGCGCGAACCGCATCGCCGTTCGCACCTTTACCGACGAGCCGCTTGCTCACGTTCTCACCGGCAACGCCGAACCCGACTCCGCGGACGTTCTCCTGCTCCTCCTCGCCATGCGACCCAAATCCGGCGCGGGACGCATCGTCGTCCCCGAGGAGGCGAGGCAACTCGCGGAGCGTCACGCGCGGAAGACCGTTGCGGTGTCCTTCGGGAGTCCCTACATTCTCCGCGAGCTCGGCGACGTCAGCACGTTCGTCTGCGCGTGGGGCATTCAACCGGTGTTGCAGATTGCAGCGATGAACGCGATCCTCGGAAAGGCAGAATGCACGGGACGATTGCCCGTCACCTTATGAAAAAAATCCTCTTCGCCGCACTTCTGCTCGCTGGATGTGCCACCTTCGCTCCGCGTTCGGAGATCGACACCGCGATCTTCGACGCGATCGAAGAGAAACGCCTTCCGGGCGCGGTGCTTTGGATCGAGCGCGACGGCGAGGTCTATCAGCGCGCGTACGGCAACCGCGCGCTGGAGCCGGCGGTCGAGGCGATGACGGCGGACACGATCTTCGACGCCGCGTCGATCACGAAGGTGGTCGCGACGGCGCCGGCCATCGCGAAATTGGTCGAGCTCGGGAAGGTGTCGCTCGACGCGCCGGTCCGCACGTATCTCGCGGAGTTTGCCAATGACACAGTGACCGTGCGCCACCTCGTCACGCACACGTCGGGGATCCGTCCGAGTCTCGATCTCCGCGAGGACTGGAGCGGCTACGACGAGGGTGTGCGCCGCGCACTCGTGCAACGTCCGCTGAACGCTCCCGGCACGATCTTCCGCTACTCCGACGTGAACTACATCCTCCTCGGCGAGATCGTGCGCCGCGTTTCCGGCGAGCCGCTGGACGTGTTCGCGCGGAAGAACGTGTTCGAGCCGCTGGACATGCGGGACACGGGATTTCGTCCTGAGAAAAATGCGCGTATCGCGCCGACTGAGTTCGGCCTGCGCGGCGAAGTGCACGATCCCACCGCGCGCCGCATGGGCGGCGTCGCGGGACACGCGGGTCTCTTCACCACCGCCGCGGATCTCGCGAAGTTCGCGCGTTGGGCCATGTCGAAGGGAATGAACAGCGAGCTCGGAAGAGACATCACGCCTCCCGAGGTCGCGATCCGGCGTGCGTTCGGCTTCGACATCGATTCCGCGTATTCGCGTCCGCGCGGCGATTTCTTCCCGCAGGGATCGTTCGGTCACACGGGATGGACGGGTGGCTTCCTCTGGATGGATCCGTCATCGCGCACGTTCTACATCTTTCTCTCCAACCGCGTGCATCCTGACGGCAAAGGAAGCGTCACCGCGCTGCAGCGCCGCCTCGGCACGCTCATCGCGAGATCGTTCGGCTTGACGACGCCCGTGCCTCGCCGCGTGGGCTACGTCGCCGGCGGCGCCGAGGCGCAGAACGGCATCGACGTCCTGCACGCGAGCGGGTACGAGGCGCTGCGCGGCATGCGGGTCGGACTGATCACGAACCAGACCGGCATTGATCGCACCGGCAATCCGACCGTCGATCTTCTCCGCGGCGCGCCCGGCGTGACGCTCGCGGCGATCTTCACGCCCGAGCACGGACTGCGCGGCACGGAGGACGATGAAGACGTCGACGACGAGGAGTATCGCGGCATCCCGGTGTTCAGCCTCTACGGCGAGCGACGCACGCCGACGCGCGAGCAGCTTGCGGGACTCGACGCGCTGGTCTTCGACATCCAGGACATCGGAACGCGGTTCTACACGTACATCTCGACGATGGGCATGGCGATGGAGGCCGCGGCCGACGCGAAGGTGAAGTTCGTCGTGCTCGATCGCGTCAATCCGATCGGCGGCGTGGTGGTCGAAGGTCCGCTGCTCGAAGGGAAGACGAACTTCGTTGGCTGGCATCCGCTGCCGATCCGCCACGGCAAGACCGTCGGCGAGCTGGCGCAGCAGTTCCGCGAAGAGCGCGGCATCGACGTCGAGCTCACGGTCGTGCCGGTGAAGGGATGGTCGCGCGAGCATTGGCAGGACGAGGCGGGACTGCCGTGGATCAATACGTCGCCGAACATGCGCTCGCTGAACGCGGCCGCGCTGTATCCAGGGATCGGTCTGATGGAGCGCGCGCTTTCGGTCGGCCGCGGCACGCCAACGCCGTTCGAGATCCTCGGCGCGCCGTACATCGACGGCGCGGCGCTGATCCGCGAAGCCGGCCCGCTGTCGGGCCTGTCGCTCGAGCCGGTGCGCTTCACGCCGACGGCGAGCACGCACAAGGATCAGGAATGCGGCGGCGTGCGCATCACGATCACCGATCGCCGCGCGCTACGCTCCGTCGAAGCCGGGATCACGATCGCATCCGCGCTCGCGCGTCTCTACCCGCAGCAGTTCCCCGTCGACGAGATGCAGCCGCTGCTCCGCCACACGCCGACGCTCGAAGCGATCCGCGCTGGCAAGCGGTAGCACGGCTTCGCGGATGATGAGCTTTTCGCTACCGAACGCCTAAAAAGCTGATCGCATCGGCGACATCGCATTTCTCAGTTCCCACCGCTGCCACGTCCGCTTCCACCTGTGCGCGTTCGACGGGTGGCACCGGCGTGCCGAGGCGTGTGCGCAGCGCGGACGCCGCGCCGAGCAACCGCGGGTCGCGACGTAGTCCGCCCAGCGCTTCGAGGACGCTCGCGGTGCGCCAGCGATCGCCCAGCTCCCAGTTCAGTTGCAAGCTGTCGTGTTGGAATGTCTCCGCGCGGTCCGCCTCGCCGCGCGCGCGCAATACGTAGCCGAAGAGATTCAGCGACCACGCGATCCCTTCCTGGTATCCGCCCGCGCGCGACCACGACAGGCACTCCTCGAGCCGTTGTTCCGCGCGCGTGAGATCGCCGCCGTACAGCGCGGCCGCGGCGAGATTCAAGAGCGACCAGGCCGCTCCCTCGGTGTCGCGGCGCTCGCGAAAGATCAGCAGCGTTCCAGCGCACAGCTCGTTCGTCCGCGCCACGTCGCCGTTCAACCATGATGCGAACCCGACGTAGTTCAGCGACCGCGCGACGTTCCTGCGATCCTCGAGCTCTGCCCAGATCGTGCGGGACAGCAGATGCAGATCGATGGCATGTTCGTAGTCGCCGCGCTCGCGCGCGATCGAGCCGCGGTATTGGAGCGATTGCGCGAGGCTCATCGGATCGCCGTGCAGGCGCGCCAGCCCGATCGACGACTCGAGCAGCGTGATCGCGCGCTCGTAGTCGCACTGAAAAAACGCCATCGCGCCCGCGCCGGTCTGCGCCTTTGCCCGCACGGGCACGTTCTCGCCGTCCGGCACCGCGAGGATCGTTTCCATCGCGCGCCGGCCCTCGCTGTACCGCCCGCGCACGTGCCACATCCACCAGAGCGACGCGCCGAGGCGCAGGGCGAGCTCCGCGTCGTTTGCCGAGGCCGCCCATTCGATCGCCGTGCGGAAGTTGTCGTCGTCGGCGTGGAGGCGATCGAGATCGAGCTCGTTCTCTTCGGCCAGCGACACCATGAGCTGCGCGTGCGCGCGGCGAACGTCCGCTTCGATCCCGTGCTCGTTCAGCACCTCGAGACCGTATTCGCGGATCGTCTCGAGGATCGTGAAACGCGGCTGTTCGTCCGACGATGCAGGATCGCGGCGAAGGAATGCTTTGTCGAGGAGCGAGGAGACGCCATCGAGCACGTCCGATTCGCAGAGACGCTCGGCGGCGTCGAGCGTGAATCCTCCACGGAACACGGACAGCATCGCGAACAGCTTCTTGTCCGCGTCATCCAGCAGGTTGTATCCCCACGAGATCGCGGCGCGCATCGTCTGCTGCCGTTCGGGCAGATCGCGCGAGCCGCCCATGAGCAGCTTCAGTCGATTGTCGACGCGGCTCAGCATCGCTTGCGGCGGGAGAACTTTCACGCGCGCGGCGGCGAGCTCGATGGCGAGCGGGAGTCCGTCGAGGCGGACGCAGATCTCGGCGATCGCGCCCGCGTTCTCCGCCGTCAGCGCGAAATCGCTCTTCACCGCCGTCGCGCGCTCGAGGAACAACGCGACCGAGGGATACGCGGCCAGCGCTTCCGGCGCGAGCGGGAGATCGAGTGGGGGAGTGATCAGCGGCGGCACCGCGTACTCGCGCTCGCCCGCGATGCGCAGCGGTGAGCGCGACGTCGCGAGCGCCTTTACGCGCGGCGCCCCGGCAAGGATCTGCCCGATCAATGGGGCGGCGTCGAGCACCTGTTCGAAGTTGTCCAGGATCAGCAGGAGCGTTTTCTCGCGCAAGGCGCCCGCGATCGCCTCCGGAAGGGGCGTGCCGCCCTCGTGTACGTCGAGCGTGCTCGCGATCTCGAAAAGCACGAGGCGCGGGTCGCGGATCGGTGCGAGCGATACCCACCACACGCCGTCCTCCATCTCGCGGAGAAGCGCGGCGCCGACGTCGAGGCTGAGGCGCGTCTTCCCCGTGCCGCCCGGTCCGGTGAGCGTGACCATGCGCACGTCGTCGCGGCGCAACAGGGACAACACGTCGTCGCGCTCCGGGTCGCGTCCGACCATGGGCGTGAGCATGTGGGGAAGGTTCGACGGCGGCGGCTCGGACGCGCTCACGGTCTCCGTCGTGGCCATGCGCGATTCGTCGGAGCCCTCGACGAGCGCCGCATCGTGCGTGAGATCGGCCTGCAGCTCCCGCAGATCCCAAAGCAGATCCTGCGCGGTCTGATAGCGGCGCGCGCGATCCTTCGTCAGCGCCAGCATGATGATCATGGTGAGACGCGGCGGTGCGGGCTTGCCGTCGCGCTGCAGCAGCGGAGGCGGCTCGCTGCGGAGGATGGTGGCCGCAACCTCGGACGAGCTGTCGCCTTCGAACGGCAGACGTCCGCTGATCAATTCGTACAGCAGCACGCCAGTGCTCCAGACGTCGCTGCGCGAGTCGAGCGTGATTCCGCGCAGCTGTTCCGGCGACATGTAGAACACGGTGCCGCGCACGATGTTCGGGTCGGTGCGCCGGTCAGGCTCGGGCGCGGCGATCAAGCGCGCGAGTCCGAAGTCGAGCAGCTTCACGTATCCATCGCGCCGCACCATGATGTTGTCGGGCTTGATGTCGCGATGCACGAGTCCCGCGGCCTCGGCCGCCGCGATCGCGGACGCGACCTGGATGCCGAGGTCGAGGACGTCGCGCAGGGACGGGTCGCCACGGGTCATGCGCTGGCGCAGCGTCACGCCGTCGACGTATTCGGTGGCGATGAAACGCTCCTCGCCGAGCTGGCCGATGTCGTAGACGGTGAGGATGTTCGGGTGATTGAGCGCCGAGGCCGCGCGCGCCTCATGCTCGAGGCGCTTGCGCAGGTCCTCGTCCGTTCGAGCCGCTTCCCCCAGCACCTTCAGCGCCACCGGCCGGTGCAGGTGAGGATCGTGCGCGAGATACACCTCGCCCATGCCGCCGACTCCGAGGAGCGAGCGGATCTCGTAACGGCCGAGCTTCGATCCGGGTTGGAGCAAGGGGAGCCATTCTAGTGCTGAGTGCTGAGTGCTGAGTAGGGGGCGGGAGGGACTCAACATTCAGCACCCAGCACTTCGCGCTACTGTCACGCTCTCGTCACAACTGACCCTATCGTCCTTGCCACTGACCCGAAATTCTGGTTCACTGACCAGCCGTTCAGTGAGCTGAATATGCTTCCACTCAGATCGAAGGAAGAAGTCGTCCAGGAGTTCCGGATCCAGTCGATCCAGGATGCGACCATGCGCGTGATCGCGCGCAAGGGAATGGCCGCGGCCACGGTCCAGGAGATCGCCGACGAGGCGGGAGTCGCCAAGGGCACGATCTACCTCTACTTCCGCGACCGCGATGAGCTGATCGAGAAGACCTTCGAAGGCGCAATGGCGCAGCTCATGGCGCGGGTCGATGCCGTCCTCGATCAGGACCTGCCGTTCGACCAAAAGATCCGCGAGACCATCGCGGCGAAGCTCGCGTTCTTCAGCGACAACCGCGAGTTCTTCCGCCTCTATCTCACGCTGCGCATGCCGGAAGGACCGGCATCGCGACAGCGGCGGAAACAGACCTGTCATCCGCAATATCGCGCGCGGGCGAAGAAGCTCGCGGGCGTTCTGAAGCAGGCGATGGATCGCGGCGAGATCCGCGAAGTCGATCCGTACCGCCTCGCGCTTTTCATCATGGAAGGAAGTACCGCCGTCATCCTCGAGCGCCTCACCGAAGATTCCTCGCCCGCCGATGCTGCGGACGTGGAGCTCATGGCCGGCCTCGTGCTCGACGGGATTCGAAAACGGGAGTAGGGGTTGAGACGAATCATTCCGGTCATTCTCATCGCGCTCAGCGCGATGACCGTATCCGCACAAACACGATTGACGTTCGACGGCGCGCTGCAGCGCGCGATGGAGGTCAACAACAGCGTCGAGCGGACGCGCGAGCAGATCGCCTTCGCCTCGGCGCAGCGCGATGAGCTCGTGTCCGCGGTGCTGCCGCGCATCACGCTGAAGGGCGATCTCACGCGCAACTCGATCGAACAGCGTTTCGGCGAGGGCGACGATTCGATCGCGATCCTCCCGCGCAATGACTGGGCCTACCGCGTCATCCTCGAGCAGCCGGTCTTCGCCGGACGCCGCGAGCTGCGCGCGTATTCGCAGGCGAAGTTGAACGTCGAGAACGCGCGCGAAGGGGCGCTCGGCTCGGAAGACGCCGCGCTGGTGCGCGTCGCCTCGAGCTATCTCGCGGTCGTCAATGCCGACCGGCGCGTCGAGGTCGAGAAAGGCAACATCGCGCTCGCGCAGCGCCGCCTCGGGCAGGCCCAGGCCTTCTACGAGGCCGGCGAAGTGACGAAGGTCGACGTGTTCCGCGCCGAGACGGCGATGAAGGCCGCGCAGCGTCTGCTCGCGGTCGCCGCACAGCAGCGCGAGCACGCGGTCGCCGCGCTTCGCACCGAGCTCGATCTCGACGGCGCGATCGAAGTCGCGCCGCCCGACCGCAAGTTGCCGCCGCTGCCCGCGGAGAGCGAACTGCTCGTACGCGCGGAATCGTCGCGGAGCGACATCGACATCGCCGAGAACAACGTCCGCATCGCGAAGCTCGAGATCCAGAAGCAGCGCGGGTTCTGGCTGCCGACGGTCACGTTCGACGGCGGGTTCGTGCAGCAGAGAACGCCCTTCCCGGCGAACCAATATTCGTACGGTGCGCTGCGCTTCACGGTCCCAATCTTCCAGTCGGGCGAGGTGGTCGCACGCGTGGCCGGGGCGAAGAGCCTCGAGAAGCAGGCCGAGATCGCGCTCGACGAAGCGAAGATCAACGCGCGCGAGGACGTCCGCCGCGCGCTCGCCGATCTCCGTTCCGCGGAGACGGGGCTGCAGCTCGCGGGCGAGCAGCTCGAAGCGGCGCAGGCCGAGTACGAGCAGGCGTTCGACCTCTATCGGGCGCAGGAAGCGACGTCGCTCGACGTCGCATCGTCCGAACAATCACTCGCCGACGCGCGCCGCGCGGTCGCCGAAGAAACCCTCAACCGCGATCTCGCCGAGCTGCGTGTCTGGTTCGCCGCGGGACAAATCAAGACTGCCGTTGGAGTAAGTGAATGAAGCGTTCTCTGATTCTTCTGATGATTCTCACGCTCTCGCTCGCGCTGTTTGCGTGCGGCGGAGACGAGTCGAAAGCCGCACAAACTGAAACCACCGCGACAGCGGAAGCGCCGCCGCTGCCTGAAGACGTACAGGCCGTGAGCACGGGCATGGCGGCTACCACCGCCGCGTCCGAGGCGCAGATCGACTCGAGCATCTACTCCGCGACGGGCGAGTTCGTCTCGCCGGTGCGCTCGGAGCTGTCTCCGAAGCTCCCGGGCCGCGTCGCGAAGATGTACGTCGAGGAAGGCTCGCGCGTGCGTCGCGGACAGCCGGTGCTCGAGCTCGAGAGCGATTACACGCGGCTCAACCTGCAGTCCGCGAACGCCGAGGTGGCGCGCGCGAAGGCGGCGCTCGACGAGGCGTCGCGCGATCTCGAGCGCAAGAAAGGGCTGGTCGCGAAGGACTCGATCCCGAAGGCGACGTTCGACCGCTCGCAGGCAATGTTCGATCAGGCCAGCGCCGCGCATCAGGCCGCGATCGCGCAGGCCGCGTTGTTGCGCCAGCAGGTCGGCGACTCGACGCTGCGCTCACCCGTCGACGGCATCGTGGCCGAGAAGCGCACCGACGTCGGCGCGCGCCTCGGCGACGGCGGCGTGGCCTTCGTGGTCGTGCAGCTCTCCCCGCTCAAGCTGCGCTTCTCCGTTCCCGAGCGTTTCCTCGGACGCATCAACGCCGGTGACCGCGTGACCGCGACGGTCGACCCGTACCCGAACGAGAAGTTCGAAGGCAAGGTCAAGACCATCGGCGGCGTGATCGACCCGAAGACGCGAACGATGTTCGCGGAAGCGGAGTTCGCGAATCGCGATGGGCGCTTGCGGCCGGGACTGTTCGCGCGTGTGGAGGCGAAGCTGGACTGACGGAGAGGTGCTGAGTGCTGCGTGCTGAGTGCTGAGTGAGTCTTGCCAAGAGCGACTCAGCACTCAGCACCCAGCACTGCGACGTACCGGAGCTCATCATGCAAAAACTTGCCGAAATCTGCGTCCGCCGCCCCGTCTTCGCGACAGTGATCATCCTCGCCCTCGTGGTGGTCGGCGCGTTCTCGTACTTCAAGCTGGGCGTCGATCGTTTTCCCAACGTCGAATTCCCGTTCGTCATCGTCACGACAGTGCTGCCGGGCGCGGCGCCTGAGGAAATCGAGACCGAGCTGACCGACAAGATCGAGGAATCGGTCAATACCATCAGCGGCATCGACGAGCTGACGTCGTTCTCGTCCGAGAACGTGTCGGTGGTCATGATCAGCTTCACGCTGGAGAAGAACCGCGACGTCGCCGCGCAGGAAGTGCGCGACAAGGTCTCGACCATCCTCGGCGATCTCCCGCAAGACGCCGAGCCGCCCATCATCCAGAGCTTCGACCCGGGCGCGATTCCGGTCGTGACCATCGCCGTCTCCGGTCCCGGCTCGCAGCGCGACATCTCCGAATACGTCGACAAGAACCTCCGCCGCCGTCTCGAGACCGTGTACGGCGTCGGCCAGGTGCTGGTCATCGGCGCGCGTCCGCGGCAGATCAACGTCGTCGTCGACAACGCGAAGCTCGCCGCGCAAGGACTCACCGCCGCGCAAGTCGTCAGCGCGCTGCAGTCGCAGAACATTCAGATCCCGGGCGGCAAGGTCGAGCAGGGCGTGCGCGACCTGACGCTGCGCACGTACGGGCGCGTCAGCTCGCCGGAGTCGTTCGGCAACATCCCGATCGCGAACGTGGGCGGCACGGCGATCCGGGTCCGCGATGTCGCGCGCATCGAGGACAGCATGTCCGAGGTGGAGTCGGCGGCGACGGTGAGCGGGAAGTCGGCGGTCGTGTTGATGGTCCGCAAGCAGTCGGGCACGAACGCGATCCAGGTCGTCGAAGGCATCAAGGGACGCGTCGAGGAAGTGCGTCCGACGCTGCCGGCCGGCTACAAGCTCGACGTCATCCGCGATCAGTCGGAGTTCGTCCTCGCCGCGGTCGGAGCGGTGAAGGAACATCTGATCCTCGGATCGATCTTCGCGGCGCTGGTGGTTTGGCTGTTCCTCTCGTCGCCTCGCTTTCTCACCGTGATCGCGATGCTGGCATCGACGCTCGCGTTCTACTTCCTGCTGTGGGGACACAGCTTGCCGGTGCCGCGCGCGATCGCAGTGCCGCTGGCGTTGATCATCGGCATCGGGATGTTCTTCTATTTCGCCAGGAAGTCGCGGCCGACGCTCATCGCCGCGGTGGCGATCCCGAGCTCGCTCATCGCCACGTTCGCGGCGATGCAGTACATGGGCTTCACGCTCAACGTCATCACTCTGCTCGCGCTGACGTTGGCGGTGGGCATCGTCATCGACGACGCGGTGGTCGTGCTCGAGAACATCTTCCGGCACATGGAAGAGAAAAACATGAGTCCCGCCGAGGCGGCGGTGGCGGGGACGAAGGAAGTCGGCCTTGCGGTCATGGCGACCTCGATGTCGCTGATCATCGTCTTTCTCCCGGTCGCGTTCATGGCCGGCATCGTCGGACGCTTCATGTACTCGTTCGGCGTAACCATGGCGTTCTCGATCGCGGTGTCGCTGCTGGTGTCGTTCACGCTCACGCCGATGATGGCCGCGCGCTACCTGCGCCGCGAGGACCTCAATCACGAGGGCGGCAGCACGCGCGAGAAGGGCTTCTACGCGGTCATCGAGCGGGGCTACATGGCCATGCTCGACTGGTCGATGGCTCATCGCTGGGTGATCGTCGTGATGATGCTGCTGGTCCTGTTCTCCACGGGCCCGCTGTTCACGGTCGTCGATAAAACGTTCCTTCCGTACGACGACGAAGGCCAGTTCGCGATCACGGTGCGCGCGCCGGAGGGCGCGAGCGTCTCCTCGACTTCCACGATCGCGGAGTCGATCGCGTCTCGCGCGCGCAAGCTGAAGGGCGTGACGAACACGGTCGTCACGATCGGCGACGATCCGCAGCAGACGCTCAATCTCGCAACGGTGTACGTCAAGCTCGGGCCGGCAGACGGGCGCGAGAATCAGTACGAGATCATGGACCGCGTCCGCACGGAGGTCCTCCCACAGTACCAGCGTCTCAATCTACGCACGACCGTCGCGCCTGTGAACGAGTTCGGCGGCGGAACGGATGCGGAGGTCATGTTCTGGATCGGCGGTCCCGATCTCGAGCAGCTCGACAAGTACGCGCGCCAGCTCACGGACGCGATCAAGGACCCGAAGCTCGGCACGACGGACGTCGACACGAACTTCATCGTCGGCAAGCCGGAGCTGGCCGTGCGCATCGACCGCGACAAGGCCACGGACCTCGGCGTCCGCGTGCAGGACCTGGCCGCGACGCTGAACGTGCTGGTCGGCGGACAGCAGGCGACGAGCTACTACGAAGGCGGCGAGGAGTACGAGGTGCACGTGCGCGCCGAGGAGAGCTCGCGCAATACCGTGGCGGCTATTCAGCAGATCGAAGTGCCGTCGTCGACGGGCGCGAACGTGAAGCTGAACGATCTCGTGAAGCTCGAGGAAGGCAGTGGGCCGTCGGTCGTCAATCGCTACAACCGCCGGCGCATGGTCATGGTGCTGGCGAACATGCAGCCAGGCCATTCGTCGCAGGCGGTCATGGATCTGCTGCAGCGGAAGGCGAAGGAGCTGAACATGCCGGCGTCGTATTCGGCGGGTTTCACCGGGCGCGCGCAGGAGCAGCAGAAAGCGGGCGTCAACTTCATGCTCGCGTTCGTGCTGTCGATCATCTTCATGTACCTGATCCTGGCCGCGCAGTTCGAGAGCTGGGTGCATCCGATCACGATCCTGTTGTCGCTGCCGATGACCGTGCCGTTCGCGCTGCTGTCGCTGGTGCTGCTGAATGAGTCGGTGAACATCTTCTCGGCCCTCGGCATCGTGGTGCTGTTCGGGATCGTGAAGAAGAACTCGATCCTGCAGGTCGACCACACGAATCAGCTCCGCGAGCGCGGCATGGCCCGCCCCGAAGCGATCCGCGAGGCGAACCGCGACCGTCTGCGCCCGATCCTGATGACGACGATCGCGTTCGTGGCCGGCATGATCCCGCTGGTCGTCTCCAGCGGCGCCGGCGCCGCGACGAACCGCGCCATCGGCGCGACGATCATCGGCGGCCAGACGCTCGTGCTCCTGCTGACGCTGCTCGCGACGCCGGTTCTCTACTCGCTCTTCGACGACGTGCAGGAGCTCTTCCGCCGGCGGCGGAAGGTGCGGGTGGAGGAAGAGGTCGTGATCGAGGGTGTGACTACGTAAAGGGTGTTTCTCGCGGCTCTTGAAAGGTGTGCGCGTTGAGCACAGGCCGTTTGAACGTCGTCCGTGTTTGGAGAGCTACGGTGCCCAGGCGAAGGCGATCACCCGTTCGGTCGCCATTCGGACAACGAGGGTCACGTGGTCGCCCGGTTGATGCTCCGAAGGCACCATGGCACTGTTCTGGATTGGGCCGGCAAGTCCGCTCACCGGATGACGGGCCCTCCATCCTCCCTTTTTCGTCCGTTCAGCAAGCAACTCTGCAACCACCAGATCGCCCGCCTTTGGCAGAGTTGCGGGAGGCGTTGTCGGTACCTTGACGGGAATCTTGCTGGAGGTGGAAGGCGCGGGAGGCTTCAAACAGCGCTCACTTAGATCGTGGGCCACTGCGGGTGTTATGTCATCACGCCCCTGGAGGCGCGACAACAGGTTTGAACGGCTCACGATGCTTCGAAGGACTGGTGCGTACCCGGCGCGGTGGTAATTGTCGCCGAGCCATCTTGCGATAAACGCATCCATTCCTTCAGTCTGTATGTCGAGCTCGATCGATTTCAACAGAAGGCGATGAATCTGATCTGGGATTTCCTTAGCAAGCACGTGCAGGCATTCCAGTGTCGCATGCGAATCACTGTCGCGCCTAATGGCATAAACAATGGAGTCACGGACGGCCCTTTTGCGATAGTCATCGGCTGGCCCTCGGAGATAGGAAGCTGCAGCCGAGGAGTTGGCCACTGCCGCCTTACCGAGGTTTTTGAGGAGGAAGCCCCTATGGCTACGCGCTTCGGGTCTGCCTGCGTAAGCTAAGGCCATGTCTATATATTGGGCCGCGGCCTTGCCGGCCGTCAGGAGCACCGCAAGGATCTGCTCCGGGTGGAGCGCATTGAATGCACGAACGTAATTGACGCCTCGCAGGAGCCATTCGGCGTCTCCATTCGAGCGCGCGATCAACGTCCGGAGGAGTTCGTACCTGCTGCTCGCGGTGACGTCTTGGCGGTCCAGCCACTGTCTTGCCCGTTCCACCACGCCGGCGTCCAATGGGTTTGTGGCGATCGAGGATCTGAGCAAGTCGTGCGCCTGTGGATGAGACGTGTTCACATCCAACCATTGCGTTGCGCGATTACCAAGGTCTGCATCCAACGGGTTTGCAGTGATCAAGGTTGCCAGCAGCTTGTACGCTTGAGGATGCGATGTATTCGCATCCAACCACTGCGTTGCGCGATTGCCGAGGTCGGTGTCCAACGGGTTCGCAGCGATCAAGGAGACGAGTAGCTGGTACGCTTGAGGATGCGACGTATTCGCATCCAACCATTGCGTTGCGCGATTACGAAGGTCCGTGTCCAAGGGGTTCGCAGCGATCAAGGTCCTGAGTAACTCGTGCGCCTGGAGATGAGATCGGTTCGCATCCAACCATTGCGTCGCGCGCTCGCGCACGTCCGGGTCTAATCGATTTCCCGCGACGAGCGCGGCGAGTAGATAGTGTGCGTTGGGATGCGAGGCGTTTGTGTCCAACCATTGCGTGGCGAGCGCGCGAATGTCTGCGTCCGACGGATTTCCCGCGACGGATGCGGCGAGTGGATAATGCGCGTTGGGATGCGACCCGTTTGCCTCCAACCATTGCGTCGTGCGCTCGTGAACGTCTGTGGACGACGGATTCCATGCGACGAGCGTGGCGAGTAGTAAATATGCGTTGGGATGCGACCCGTTTGTATCCAACCATTGCATCGCGCGCTCGCGCAAGACCGCGTCCGATGGGTTTCCAGCCACAAGGCTGACGAGTAGATCGTACGCGTTGGGATGCAAGGCGTTCGAATCCAGCCACTCCGTCGCTCGAAGGAATATATCGGCGTTCGCCGGGCTCCTCGCAACCAACGGCGCGATGACAAGGTACGCAGGGGGGCGCCGGCTGTTTACAGTCAACCAGGCAAAGACAATACGACGCGCCTTCTCGGGCTGGCGTGAGCGCGCCAGAAGTGTCTTGAGCGCCTGTACTAAGCCTGGATTCTCAGGCATCGCGAAGAAGAATCTCTCCGCCGCATCCTTGAGGGCAATGCCGTTTTCGAGCGCATTCTCGCCGAGAAGCCACAGCAACCCGGCAACGGAACCATGGAGCATGCGAGCGGTGCTCTCGTTCTCCATGGCTCGGACGGCTTCGGACGAAGGTGCCGGTATCAGGTCCAAGCCCGCGACTGTCGCTTCGAGTTCAAGCCATCGCGTAAGCGCTCGGGAATCTGGATGTCCGCCATGCGTCCCCAGATGCAGTCGGTAGAATTCGCGGATGACGTTCTTACGATCGGCGATCCGGATCGACTCCGAATCGGCGATCGTGCCAAGGTGGGTCGAGGTCAGGATCGTGCGAATTGGCGCGAATGGGAGAGGTTCCGCAACGTCGCGAGCACGCGTCTCCACGATCTGATGAATCTCGCGCGCCAATGCCTTCTCGAGGGTCTCCGGCGGTCCCACCCACTCTTGAAACAGCAACCAGGCGAGGTGGGGGTGCGCCAAGCGCACGCCTCCTGGTGGATTGTCATCGATCCGAAAGTGGAGCTGATCCTCACGACAGAGTCTTTCGAGCTCATCGCGCAAACTTGGCTCGGCGATGAGGCCGAGAGGCGCATCGAGGTACAGCGCCGTCCCCGCCACAATCGTGCGCGCCGCTTCATAGACGCCGAAGCTTTTCAGCCGCCGCCCGAAACGGAGCGCGAATTCCGGCATTCGCACACCTTGCGCAAGCTCGAAGACGAGTTGCACGAGAAGCGGATTCTCGCGCGTAAGCGAGGCCGGATCGAGCGGACGGTCGCTTCGCGCTTCGTACCAAGCAACGAACTCCTCCAGCTCGACCGCATTCAAAGGGGGCAATACAAAGGAAGTGATCTCAAACACTTCCGGAAGGCGGCTGGAGAACTGTTCGAGTTGTTCGGTCGGGCCGCAGGTCAAGAGACCGATCGGGGGTGTCGCCAGCATGCAAGCCTCTCGCACCGCCTGTTCCCAGGCCTCGCGGTCGTGCTGATCGTAGATGTCATCCACCACCACGAGTGGGCGTCCCGCAGATCCTTCGGGAGGTGGCCACTTGGAAGAAAGGGCGAGCAGGTCCGCCACCTCGCCGGGGGTCACTTGAAGGATGGAAGGACCGGTCGCCGAAAGCAGAAGCTCGGAGATCAACTGAAGCTGGAGCACGGACTTCCCTTCGCCCGATCGCCCCGCGATCCAGAACACCGGTACTTTGCCAATCAGCTCGTCACTCCCCACTCGGTTAAGCCAATGCTCGAGAGAAGTGCGAACCGCCTTCAGCATCGCCGGGCGGTCGCGAAAGAATCCTTTGCGCAGATGTTCGATCTTCGGTGTTTGGCCCGCGAGTACTTTTCGGTTGTCGGCGGCGTCGGGATCGAGCTGGACGTGTGCCGACGTCAGGACGCGTCCGACGGGACTCCACTCCCTGCGTCGTTCCGCGCTGAGGTAAATGCTCCACAGGTCGCGGCCGATGGATCGCGTCGCCTCTGGCGGCTCGGCAAGAAAACCGGACAAGAGCCGCCCGAGGAGGCGGTCGAGGAGCGTCGTCGGGTCGCGGATGCCAGCGTTCCAGAACACGACACTCAGCTCGTCGAGCGGGTCGCGCTCCTGGAGCACGGGAGTGATCGGATCGATCCGCTCGATCATCTCTCGCCAGCACGTTTCATCCCCGTCAACCAAGACCTCGGTCATCGGCACGTCCGCCGGATGGTGAGCAGTAGCCCGCGTCCGACAAGCGACCTGAAAGCAAAGGCGGGGGAGAAGCCGCGGAATCTTTTTGCGGCAAAGCTCGGTGAGGAGATATGCCTCCTCGAGAAAGGCGCGCATCGCTTTCAGGTCGAGCGTCCTTTTGACCTGGATCAATCGCAGAAGACCATCCGTGGGGCAGACGATGTCGGAGATGCTCTCCATCTCCGCCATTCCGCCGGGCTCGAGGGCTTCCTGCTCCACTCTCTGGAAGAAGCGAGCTAGAAACGCGGCGGCCTGATAGGAAAAGCCAGAGAGTGACCACCAGCCGCCGGTCGCCCGCCGTCCGTGGTGTTCGCGCCAGAGCGCGAGAAGACCAGCAAGATCGTCTCCGGGGTTCGCGGACACCGTTCTATGCTAGCGGAAACCAATTACGTATGTGCTGATGCACACGGCGTCGATCCTCCGCGCCGGCCCCTTCCATTCGCCTCTCTGCACGTGCGTTCGCAACGCCGGTCAGGAACTGTGGTTGCGATCAACGTCCTTACGCTAATGGCGATGGGCATGGGCGCAGCTTGTTCTTGTACTTCTACTTCGCCAAGACCTTGCAGACGCTGCTGGTGTCTTCACGCGGATGATGGTCGCTGTGTTGCGGGGGCGCCGGCCCGAAAACGCGCGATAAATACAGATTCGTATAAATTCATTGTTGTATTCAGGCACGCGCGTTTTCTGCTCGCGTCCCGTTGGTGCAGCTTCCGATTCTCGCTGCGCGGAGATAGATGAGAACGCGCGCTGAAGCACTTCGAACTGCGTTGGGTGCGGCCATACGATTGACGCAGCACCACAATTCCGCGCTTCTGATCTGCTGTGCCGCGAGCGCAGTGATTTTGAGAGGAAGCGGCTCGTTCATTCGCGACTGCGCATCTCGCGCACGAGCGCTTCGGCGGAGATCGTCTCTCCCCGTTCTCCCTGGGCGATCGACTCGAGGAGCACGGCTTCGAGCTCCTCATCGACTCTGAAGGTCTCTTCACCGTCGAGCTCGAGGAGTGTCACGTCTGCTCCTTCCGGTAGCTCGAAAGGAAGATGTGCGTATCGAGCAGCAACCTCATTGCTCAAAGTCTCGCAGGATCTCTTCCGGCAGCGGATCGTCGAAATCGTCCGGCACGACGAAGGATCCGCGGGCGAGGCCGAACGGTCGCGGCCGCCGCACGGCTTCAATCGGCCGAATCTCTGCGACCGGCCGGTCCCGCTCGGTGACAATCAGCGTCTCGCCGTCCAGCACGCGATGAAGCACTCCTTCGGGATCGCGCTTGATCTCCTCGACAGTCACGTTCATCGCTTCGAAAGTTTAGCAGAGGCGCTCAAGGCACCTCGGCGTTCCGTAGTCCTTTTCCGGGTAGGGATCTCCCTTTCCTCCGACACTCCTACCACGAGGGGTGAATCTTGACTCGAATGAACATTCGGCCGCTGGTCGTGTCTCTTGCCGCGCTCTTCCTTCTCGCGAATGCTCCCGACGCGCATGCGTTCTTCGAAGACCTCTGCCTGCCGCGCAATCCGGCGCAGGGGAAGCTGTCCTGGTGCCTCAATCCTACGTGCGTGAATCGGCCCGCGCCGAGCCGCGCCTGTCCGCAGCAGATCCTCGACTTCGCCACCGTCAAGGCGGGGCGGAGCATGATCCACGCGGACTCCACCTACTTCCTCGCCCAGGCCCTCGGCTACCGCGCGGACGTCGCCTACTGGATCGCCGCGTACAACGAAGTCACCGACTACACGCAGTACGTCCCCATCGACCAATGCGGCGTGCAGGCGAGCACGCAAAACTCGGGCGCGCCGTACATCACCGCCCAATACAACGGCTTCCAGCGGACGAACGTCAACACCGACGGGCCGCTCGATCACTACCTCGTCTCGTTTTCGCCGAACGGGCAGGGGACCGACGTCCACGGCGCGATGGGTGTGCAGGCGATCTATCCGTTCTACTACCCGCGTCCCGGCTATCCGCTGCGCATCGACGACACGTATCAGAAGACCCTCGCGAACCTCCGCCAGTGGGGCATGCTGCGCTCGCGCGATCCGGGCCTGCTCTGCGTCGTCGGCATGACCGATTCCACGGGAACGACCTGCCTCAGCGGCGGAACGGTGTCGGGCGTCGTACCGACGCTCACCAATCCGAACGCGCCGAGTCCGATCAGCATCAGCGCGCCGCTCGGGAAGAAGGTGCTCAACCTCGACACGAGCACGGATCCCTGGACGACGGTCTATTACGAACAACTCGGCCCATGGCTCGACGACAAGTCGCGCACGACCGGCACGCTGTGGAAATCGAAGGTGCCGATCCCGGTGCCCGTGCAGATCGCGCGGCTCGGACACTATCTCCACACGATGCAGGATTCCTGTTCGCACTCGACCTACTGCGGCGACGAATCGCCGTCGCCTCCCGATGGCGGCGATCCGGGCACGTTCATGGTTCTCTCCGACAACAACTTGAAGCTCTCTTTCGGCAACTCGTGTGCGATGAGCCCTCATCTCGCGGGACACATTCAGGAGACCGGCACCGGCGACAATCCGCTCCCGCTGCGCGTTTACACGGCGCTGAACCTCACGGTCGACGAGCTGATCGAGTTCGGGAACAACGTCGCGAAACATCACGAAGGATGGATCGTCAATCCCGATCTGCTGCCGCCCGACGTCGTCGGCGGCAAGAGCGCGCGGGGCGCCAGCGCGGCCGATTTGAAGAACACGCTCGTCGGCGCGATCGTCTCCGGCACCGCGTACAGCCGCGCGGAGGTGTATCAGTCCGGCGTCGTCACGCTGCCGCTGCAGCAGACGAATACCATCGCGCGCCTATCCGCGATGAATCTCGCACTGAGCCGGTACTCCGATACTCTCCGCAATCAGTCCGCGAACCCCGCGACCTTCACATCGCTCGAGCACATGCCCGGAAACTCCGCGAAACCGGACGACACCAGCGTCTGCTGGAAGTGAGCGATCGCATGCAGCGATTTCTCATCGGATTCTTCTGCGTCGCCGCGATCGAAGTCGCGGCGCAGAACTCCTCCGTCGACGTCCTTCACTACGCGATCGACATCACGCTGCCGCGCAGCGGCACGGAGATCACCGCGAGTGCGGAACTGACCATCGCTTCGCGAACGGCGCCGCTGGAATCGGTGGTGCTCGACTTCGGCAATCTCGTCATCGATGCGGTGAGCATCGAAGGGAAAGACGCGCCGTGGACGCGCGATGGCGACCGGCTGACGATCGCCGCCGCACGCGCGACGCGCGATCCATTCCGCGTGCGCATCGCCTATCACGGCAAGCCGGCGGACGGACTCGTGTTGCAGCAGAACAAGCACGGTCACTTTGGCGTCTTCGCCGACAACTGGCCGAACCGCGCGCACCAGTGGTTCCCCGCGGTCGATCATCCGTCGGACAAAGCAACGGTGGAGTTTCGCGTGACCGCGCCCGAGGCCTTCGACGTGATCGCGAACGGGACTCTGATCGAGAGCGCGAGCCTGCTGAATGGCTCGAAGCGTTGGCACTGGAGCGAATCCACGCCGATCCCCGTGCACTGCATGGTCATCGGCGCGACGGAGTTCGCGATCGTGCGCGCCGGCGAAGACGAAGGCGTCGAAGTTTCGTACTACCTCTATCCCGGCGACCGCGACGCCGGCGTTCGGCAGTTCGGACGCGTCGAGCAGATGCTCGACTTCTACTCCGACATCATCGGGTCGTATCCCTACGACAAGCTCGCGATCGTGGAGTCGTCGACGCGCTTCGGCGGCATGGAGAACGCGAGCGCGATCTTCCTCGACGAGAAACGCATTCACGGCACGGAGTCGCTCGAAGGCCTGGTCGCGCACGAGATCGCACATCAGTGGTTCGGTGATTCCATATCGCAGCGCGAGTGGCACGACCTCTGGCTGAGCGAGGGCTTCGCGACGTACTTCGGCGCGCTTTTCTTCGAGCGCGCGAACGGCACTGAGGAGATGCGGCGCATGATGCGCGCGAACCGCGACGACTACCTGCGCGATCCCGCATTCGCCACGCGGCCGATCTACGACCCTGCCGTCACCGACCTCACGAAGCTGCTCAACGCGCTCCGCTACGACAAGGCCGCATGGGTGTTGCACATGTTGCGCGGGGTTGTCGGCGACGACGCGTTCTTCGCCGGGATCCGCGACTACTACGCCGCGCACCGCAACGGCAACGCGAGCACGGCGGAGCTGCGCATGATCATGGAACGCCACGCGAAACAGCCGCTGGAGTGGTTCTTTCAGCAGTGGATCTACGAGGCCGGGCATCCGGTCTTCACCACGAAATGGACCTGGCGTCGCGGAAAGCTGACGGTGGACGTTGGGCAGACGCAGCCGGGAACGGTCTTCCGCACGCCGGCCGTCCTCGAAGTGCGCAACGCCGTCGGCGCGTACCGCGAGAACGTCGTCATCGACGAGCGCACCGAGCGCTTCGAGCTCGAGGCGGAGGTGCGGCCGACGGAGGTGGTGCTGGATCCGGACGAGTGGATCTTGAAGCAATAGTTGCCTTCCAGTCTATCCCGCGCACAGACGCGGGATCTCCGGTGACACCGCGCGGATCGCGCCTGTGGCGAAGTTGGACCCGATATGACCAGAGATCCCGCGTCTACGCGCGGGATAAACTGATCACGCATGGACGCACCCTGGCTTCAGCATTACGACGAAGGCGTCCCTCACTCCATCGGGACCTATCCCGAGAAAACGCTCGTCGACTTCGTCGCCGACCACGCGCGTGAGAAGCCGGACGCACCGGCGCTGATCTTCAAGGGCAGACCGCTATCGTGGCGCGAGCTCGACGCGCAGAGCGACGCGCTCGCGGGCGCGCTGCAGGCGGAGGGAGTGAAGCCCGGTGACCGCGTGGCGTTGATCCTGCCCAACTGCCCGCAGTTCGTCATCTCCGAGCTCGCGATCTGGAAACTCGGCGCGATCGTCGCGTCGGAGAACCCCATCTACACCGATCACGAGCTCATCGAGTCGCTCGAGGAGACGACGCCGCGGCTCGCCATCGTCCTGACGCGGTTCTACGAACAGATCAAACGCATCCAGCCGCGGACGACTCTCACGCGCGTCATCGCGACGAACATCAAGGAGTATCTTCCGCCGCTGCTGGGCGTGATGTTCACGCTCTTCAAGGAGCGGAAGGAAGGACATCGCGTCGCCCTCCATCCGTCGGACTTCTCGTTTCGGGAGGCCCTCTCGAATGAGCCGGCGCGCTACACGCCGCCGAAGCCGGACGATCCCGCGGTCATCATCATGAGCGGCGGCACCACCGGCACGGCGAAGGGCGTGCTGAGCGATCACCGCGCGCTCGTGATCGCGGGGACGCAGATCGGAGCATGGCTGCGTGAAGCGCTCGAAGGCCCGGGCGCCTCGGTCATGCTGCCGCTGCCGCTCTTCCACACCTACGCTTGCACGGGAGCGCAGGGCATCACCTTTCTGCGCGGCATTCCGCTGATTCTCATTCCCAACCCGCGCGACATCGACGACCTCGTTGCGTCCGTTCATCGCGACAAGCCCGCGCTCTTCTGCGGCGTGCCGACGCTCTTCAACGCTCTCCTGAATCATCGCGACGTGATCAGCGGCAAGGCCGACTTCCGCTCGATCCGCGCGTGCTTCTCCGGCGCGGCGGCGTTGATGGCGGAGACGAAGAAGCGATTCGAGGAGCTGACCGGCGGACGCATCGTCGAAGGCTATTCGCTCACCGAGGCGGCGATGGCGTGCTGCGTCAACCCGGTGCGCGGGCCGAACAAGATCGGCTCTGTGGGGATGCCACTGCCGGACGTGCTCGTGAAGATCGTCGACGGCGAGATCGTCATGAAGGCGCCGCAGATCATGCGCGGCTACTGGAACCATCCCGAGACCACCGCGGAGATCCTCCGCGACGGTTGGCTCTACACCGGCGACCTCGGCACGATGGACGAGGACGGTTACGTCTTTCTCATCGACCGTAAGAAAGACGTGATCAAGGTGAGCGGCCTTCAGGTCTGGCCGCGCGAGGTGGAGGAAGTCATCGCCGCGCATCCGTCCGTGGCGGAAGTGGGCGTGGCCGGTCTTCCCGATCCGGTGAAGAGCGAGATCGTCGCCGCCTGGATCGTGCCGCGGCCCGGCGAGACCGTCGACGCCGAGACGATCAAGCAGCACTGCCGCAAGACGCTTGCGCCGTACAAGGTGCCGTCGCGCATCGAGTTCCGCGAGTCACTGCCGAAGACGATGGTCGGGAAGGTATTGCGGCGCGAGCTGGTGGCGGAAACTTTGGCGAAAGTCTAGGAGTGCGGCGTCGAGCCGCCGCTCTGGTACGCCCGCAGCGCCGCCCGCCCACCCTACCAGAGCGGTGGCTCCACCCGCCCGGCCTTCCCGCCACCGCACTCCTAGAGTTGACAGATGGTGCATCGCTGTATTAAGCTATTAATACAGTGTTCGACATCAACCCTTCCGACGCCGCGCCGATCTGGAGACAGATCGAGGAAGGCATGCGGCGGATGATCTCCCTCGGCACGCTGGCGCCTGGGAGCGCGGTGCCGTCGGTGCGCGAGCTCGCGCAGCAGTTGCGGGTGAATCCGAACACCGTCGCGCGCGCATATCAGCGTCTCACCGAGCAGGGCGTGTTCGCGGTGCGGCGCGGCGAGGGGACGTTCGTCGCCGAAACGCCGGTGCGGCTGAAGAAAGCGCAGCGCAATGAGACTCTGCGCGACGCCGCCACGCGCTACGCCGGTACCGCGCTCAGCGTAGGCGCGGAGCTCGAGGAAGCGTCCGAGGAATTGGCCGGCGCGTTCGAGCGCGTGCTGCGCGAGCACAGGAGGAAACCATGACGGCAATCGCCGTTGAAGATGTATCCGTTCGTTACGGCAGACGCACGGCCGTCGACGGCGTGACGCTCAACGTTCCGACCGGCGCGGTCTATGCGCTCCTCGGACGCAACGGCGCCGGGAAGTCGTCGCTCGTCCGCGCGCTCCTCGGCCAGCTCCAGCCGAAGCGCGGCAAAGCGGCGCTCTTTGGCGAGGACGTGTGGCGCCACCGCGCGCGCCTGATGCAACGCGTGGGCGTCGTTGCGGAGGAAGCGGATGCGCCGCCCGAGATGCGCGTGCGCGACCTTGGCTGGTTCGCGTCGAAGCTGTACGCAAACTGGGGCCAGGGCTCGTTCGACCAGCGCATCGCGCGCTTCGGCATCGCCCGCGCCGCGCGTTTCGGCGAGCTGTCGAAGGGGCAGAAGAAGCAGGTGGCGCTGGCCCTCGCATTGGCCACTGCGCCGGAGCTGCTGGTGCTCGACGACCCGACCCTCGGACTGGACGTCGTCGCACGCAAGTCGCTCTTCGAGGAAGTCATCGCGGACATGGCCGACCGCGGGATCACCGTGTTCATCACCACACACGACCTCGGCGCAATCGAATCGATCGCCGATCACGTCGGCGTGTTGAAGGACGGAAAGCTCGTGCTCGACGAGCCGCTCGAGACATTGCGCGGGCGTTTCCGCCGCATCCGCTTCGCGGGGCCGGCGTCGGAGCTGGCGATGAACGCGGCCTCGACGCGCGCTTGGGGGAGCGGCACCGAGGCGATCGTGACGAATTTCGACGAGGACGCATTCGAGACATTGCGGGCGCGGTCGGCCGCCGAGATTTCGACGCTGACGCTCGAGGAGATCTTCGTCGCGGTGGCAGGGGAGGAGCGAGCGTGAAGACTTCGATGATCATCGCTGCACGAGAGGTGCGGGAAAAGGCGCGGCTATTCGTCATCTGCGCGGGGCTCTCGCTCGTTCCGTTCGCAGCCACCCTGCTGCCCGGCGCGCGAGGGCAGAGCGCGGACGTAATCGCGATCGTCGGCGGATTCCTTTCCGCAATCCTCGGCCTTGGGATCGCTGTGACGTTCGGTGCGTCGACCATCGTTCGCGATCTCGCCGAGCGGCGGATGTCGTTCTACTTCACGAGGCCGGTGAGCGCGCCGGCGATCTGGATCGGCAAGGCCGCGGCGGGATTGTTCATCAGTCTCGCTTGCTTCGCGATCATCGCCACGCCGTCGGCACTCGCGGCGCGGAAGGCATGGGCCACGCAGTGGCTCGGCGACATCGAGCCGCTCTCCGTTGCCGCGCTCGCGATCGTCGTGCTGTTCTTCCTGAGCCACACGATGAGCACGATCATCCGTTCACGTTCGCCGCTGCTCGCGCTCGACTTCCTCTTTGCGATCGCTGCCGTCGCGGCGCTGTATCTGATCGCGCGCCCGATGCTCATCGGCGCTGCGACGGACCTCGCGCGCATCGTGTTGACCGCGATCGGGATCGCGGTCGTGCTCGTGCTCGCGATCGCGCCGGTGTGGCAGCTCGCGAACGGGCGGAGCGACATCCGCCGCAGCCACGCGGCGCTGATGCGTTTTCTCTGGCCGTCGATCGCGATCGTGCTGTTGATCGCGGGCGGTATCGTGGCCTGGGTCATTCAGGTGTCGCCCGCGGACATCGTGGTCCGGTATGTCGGTCAGCCGCCGCGCGGAACCGCGGCGATCGTGACGGGACGAGCGCCGCGGGCCGTCGACTACCACGCGACGTTCGTCATCGACCGCGCGAGCGGCGCTTCCAAGCGGATGGGCACGCCGCCTTGGTGGGGAGCGCATTTCTCGGACGACGGGCGCGTGCTCGTGTGGCTGCAGCCGGTGGGGACGTTTTCACTCCAGGGTGTGGAGTTGCACACACTGAACGGTGCAACCGGCATCGTCATCCCGCTGTCGTCTTCCATCGTCCTGTCGGGCGACGGTGCGCGAGTTGCGATCACGAATGGAAAGCTACTCGCGGTCCACGAGCTGGCGACGGGCAAGCTCCTCGCGTCGGCGGCTGGACTCGATTCGCGCGCGAGACATCAGGTCTTCTTCCTGACGCCGGACGTTGTTCGCGTGTTCGAGTATCAGCAACAACTTCGCACGCCGACGCCGCTGCGGATCTTCGAGCTCGACATTCGCGCGCGCTCGATCCGCAAGACGGGCGAGCGGATGCTCGTGACGACGCGGCAGGCGGTGTCGGTCTCCGGAGACGGCGCGCGGATGTTCGTCCGCGGGGCGAACGTCATCGCCGACGGGCGTACCGGCCAGACGATCGCGGAGATCGCGGCGTCGGACGTGTCTTCGTCAGCGATGCTGTTCGACGGAAGCGTCGCGCTGGTTTCGTACGGTCGCGGCGTGCCGCATCTCCGCACGTACGATCGCGACGGAGCACCGCGGCACGACGTGGCGTTTCCGAACGTGCGCAGCGTCTGGATTGCCGGCGAGATCGAGAACGGCAAGTTGATCCTCACCGTGCATGGCCGCACGATGTGCGTCGTCGATCTCGCCAGCGGTTCGATCGAGCAGAGGCTCGAGAATGTGAGGGGACCGATGCCGCACTGGTCCACCGACCCACGGCTCATTCGTTATGCGGCCGATCAGGAGTTTGTCGCCGTCGACAAGAACGGGAAGCTGATCGTCTGGAAAAACGAAGGGCGGGCCTCAGCCCGCCCTCTGTTGTCATCGCGGTGAGCCGCGTTACGTGGTTTTCGTTTTCGCGAGGCCGGCCTTCGCGCTCTCGACGAGGACGGTGAAGGCGGCGGCGTCGCGGACAGCGATGTCGGCCAGGATCTTGCGGTCCAGCGTGTTCCCCGCGGCCTTCAGGCCGGCGATGAACGTCGAGTAGGACATTCCGTTGAGGCGGGCGGCAGCGTTGATGCGGGCGATCCATAGCGTGCGGAAATCACCCTTGCGGTCCTTGCGGCCGGTGAAGGCGGCGTTGAGCGCCTTGTCGACGGCCTGCTGCGCGATTCGGTTCCCGCGCGACCTCATCCCGTAGAAGCCCTTGGCGAGCTTCAGGATTTTAGTGCGGCGGTTCTTTCTTTTTGGGCCTCGTTTGACTCTCGGCATTGCGTTCTCCTCGTTTTCCTTTCATGAGCGGACGGGCCAGGAGTAGTGGTGCCTCGTCTCGCTCGGTTGTTCAGTGCTGGGTGCACTCAGCACTCAGCACCCCGTACTATTTGTACGGGATCATGCGGGCCACGGTCTTCGCGTTCGCGCTCGAGACCTCGACCTCGCCGGCGAGCCTCGACTTCCGGCCCGGCGATTTCTTGGTCAGGATGTGCGAATGGAAGGCGTGATTCCGCTGAAGCTTTCCGCTTCCGGTCTTCTTGAACCGTTTGGCGGCTCCGCGGTGCGTCTTCATCTTAGGCATAGAAATCCCCTCTAAAGCTTGGCTGGTAACCGGCTGAGGCGGTTGATCATTCCTACTTCGCGGGAGCGATGACCACCGACATCCGGTTCCCCTGCAAGTCGGGGTGCTGGTTCTCGGAGACGCCGAACTCCTTCACTTCCTCGAGGAGACGGTCGAGCACGGCCTTGCCGAGCTCCATGTGCGTCATCTCGCGGCCGCGGAAGCGGACGATGGCCTTGACCTTGTCGCCGTGCTGGAGGAAGCGCACGACATGGTTCTTCTTGAAGTCGAAGTCATGTTCGTCGATGCGGGGGCGGAACTGCACCTCCTTGACGATGATGACCTTCTGCTTCTTCCGGGCCTCGCTCTCCTTCTTCTTCTTCTCGAAGAGGAACTTGCCGTAATCCATGATCTTGCAGACCGGCGGTGTCGCGGTCGGCGAGATCTCCACGAGATCGAGGTCCTTCTCGCGCGCCATCTCCTGGGCCTGCGCGATGGGGACGATTCCGACCTGTTTTCCTTCGGAATCGATCAGGCGCACCTCGGGGTGGCGGATCAGGTCATTGATGCGGTTTTCGGGTTCTACCGGTCGGCGGTCGAATCGTGGGTTACGGCGCGGCGGAAAAATACGATGTTCCTCCTAATTTGGGTCGCACAATGTACGGATAAAGGCGACGAGACGTCAAGCCGACGCGTCGTCGCTCGATTTCCGACGATTTTCCTCAGAAACTCAGTGAGCGGCTCGCAATCAAAGCGTTCGCCTGCCCGATCAATTCCTCGATGCTCAGAGCCCCCTGGTCCCCGCCGGTCCGCTTGCGCAGGCTGACGGTGCCGCTCGACGCTTCTTTTTCCCCGACGATCAGCATGAACGGGATCTTGCGGAGCTGGGCGTTGCGGATCTTGGCGCCGAGCTTTTCGTTGCTCGCGTCGACCTCGACGCGCACGCCGGCGGCGCGCAGTCTTGCGCCGACTTCGTTCCCGTAGTCGGTGAACTTCTCCGACAGCGGCAACACGCTCGCCTGCACCGGTGCCAGCCAGAACGGGAACGCGCCGGCGAAGTGCTCGATGAGGATGGCGATGAGTCGCTCGAACGAGCCGTAGATCGCGCGATGCAGGACGGCCGGGCGATGCTCCGCGTTGTCCTCGCCGACGTAAGTCAGGTCGAACCGCTCCGGCGCGTTGTAGTCGAGCTGGATGGTGCCGAGCTGCCACTTGCGGCCGATGGAGTCGGAAACATCGAAGTCGATCTTGGGACCGTAGAACGCGCCTTCACCTTCCTTGACCTCGTACGGCCGGCCGAGGGCCTCGAGCGCGCGGCGAAGGAACTCCTCGGCGCGATCCCAAAGCGCGTCGTCGCCGATGCGCTGCGGCGGCCGGGTCGAGAACTTCGCGGTGTACTCGAGGCCGAAGGTCGAGTAGACCTCGTCGAGGAACGCGACGAAGCGGCGCACCTCGTCGGTGACCTGGCTCTCCATGCAGATGATGTGTGCGTCGTCCTGCGCGAACTGCCGCACGCGGGTCAGGCCACCGAGGGTTCCCGACGCTTCGTTGCGGTGCAGGACGTCCTGGGTGCTCAGCCGCAGCGGCAGGTCGCGGTAGCTGTGCTTCTTCATCCCGTAGTAGAGGTAATGCGAAGGGCAGTTCATCGGCTTGAGCGAGAAATCGTGCTCGCCGGTCTCGCTGTCCAGCACGAGGAACATGTTCTCGCGGTACTTGCCCCAGTGGCCGCTGATCTCCCACAGCCCCTTGTTGAAGAGGAGCGGGGTCTTGATCTCGACGTACCCGTTCGCGCGCGCCATCTCGCGCATGTACTGCGAGAGGGTCTGGTAGACGGTGGTGCCGTTCGGGGTCCAGAACGCCGCCCCTGGAGCGAAAGGATGGAAGTTGAAGAGGTCGAGCTCCTTGCCGAGCTTGCGGTGATCGCGCGCCTTCGCTTCCTCGACCTGCTTGAGGTGCGCCTCGAGCTGTTCCTTGTCCGCCCACGCGGTGCCGTAGATGCGCTGCAGCATTGCGTTGCGGTTGTCGCCGCGCCAGTACGCGCCGGCGACGCTGGTCAATTTGAAAGCGCCGAGGCGGCCGGTGGAGGGGACGTGCGGTCCGCGGCAGAGATCGAACCATTCGCCCTGGCGATAGACCGACAGCGCCTCATCGCCGGGGATGGCCTTGATGATCTCGACCTTGTACTGCTCGCCGAGCTTCTCGAAGGTGGCGATGGCCTCGTCGCGCGACCACTCCTCGCGCTGCACGGGCAGGTCGCGCTTCACGATCTCATGCATCTTCTCTTCGATGCGGCGGAGGTCTTCGTCGGTGAATGGGCGATCGGTGCCGAAGTCGTAGAAGAAGCCGTTCTCGATCACCGGACCGATGGTCACCTGAGTGCCGGGGAAGAGCTCCTGGACGGCCATGGCCATCAGGTGAGCGGTGGAGTGGCGGATGGTGTCGATGCCCGCCTCGCTCTTCGGCGTGACGATCTCGACTTTCGCGCCGTCGGGCACGGGCGCGTAGACGTCGACGACTTTGCCGTTGACCTTGCCGGCGATTGCGTCTTTCGCGAGACGCTTGCCGATCGACGCGGCGACGTCGGCCACGGTCGCGTTCGCGGCGACCTCTCGTACGGAACCATCGGGGAGCTGGATGTTCATGTCGACCTCGTAAAAACAGAAAAGACAGGGCTTGTGGGCCCTGTCTCGTGATCATGTTGTCAGGATTGCAAACGGACGATCAGCGGCAGGGCGACGAGCTCGGGCTCGTCGTTCGCGTCTGTGCGGTCGTCGTCGTTCGGCTCATAAAGGTCGCGGAGTATAGCACGGCGGGAGAGTTCCGAATTCCACGTACAGACATCTAATAACCTCCGTGTTACTCTGCGCGCGGTCCGAGGTTTATCCACATGTACGTCCTGGCAACCGTTGTCGCACTCCGTCTGCTGAACCCGAACGACCTTGCGGTCCACGCCACGCTGCGCTGTGGCGAAGACGCGCGGTGGGCCGTGCGTCTCGAGGCACGCGAGCTCCGCGATGTCGACGGCTGCGCGTCCGCCGAGGCGTTCGTTCCGCTCGTGGCGATCGAGACGTCGTTCGATGGCGAGCGTGAGTGGCAGCACGTCCTCGATGCCGATGCCGAGTGCGGCACCGCTTCGATGGCCGTGCCGCTCTTCGCGTGCCGCAACGGCGTTGCCACCGCGTACGTCGCTCCCGTCGATGGCGCCACGTACGCGTGGAACGCGGAAGGGGCGGTCATCACGGCAGGTGCGAACACGAGTCGCGTGCTCGTGCAACTCGGCGACGCCGCGACCGCGAAGCTGACTTGCGTCATCACCACTGAGGAGTGCACGAAGAGCGCGACGGGCGTCATCGGCGTGCGCGAGCCGATCGTCGTGAAGAACTTCACCGTTCCCGCGACCGCCGATGCGAACCAGCCGCTGACCATCACCTGGAGCTATGAGCCCGGCCGCGAGCCGGCGACGCAGATGCTCACCGGCGACCTCTTCGCGCAGCCGGTGACGCTCACGCCTCAACAACGGAGCTACACGACCACGCCGCAGAACGGCGGCGCGCGGAGCGTCGAGCTGCGCGCGAGCTACGGGCGCGCGATCCACGTCACCCCACTGCCGAAGAAGCGCCGCCGCTCCGTCGGCGGAGGCGTGACGGCCACGGAGTGTCCGTCCGCGCTGGCCACCGCGCGCATCGACGTGCGCGGCTGCGTTTCGCGCGAGCCGGTCGTCCAGGCTCCCTTCGACGTCGCGGCAGGCTCCACGTTCGAAGCCTTGATTCCCGACCTGGACGATGATGACAAGGTCCAGTGGAGCGTCGACAACGGCACGATCTCCTATCTCTCGCCGTTCGGCGAGCGCGCGCTCGTCGTTGCCGGCATCAGCGGGAAGACCGACGTTCATGCCCGCGTCGAGCGTTCGGCAGGTTGCTTCGCCAACGGCTCGGCCGCGGTGGGGATCATCCGCCCGGCGGGGCAATGCGCGATCGCTCCCTCTGCGGCGCTGACACTCGTCTCCACCAATTGCAACGGCGCGCTCGTTCGCGCGAGCTTCACCGGCACACCTCCCTTCGCGGGCCGGTGGTCCGATGGCACAGAATTCCGCACGTCCGCGGACTATGCGCATCACGAGTTCAGTACGACCGGTACGTACGGCATGACGGAATTCCACGACGGGGCCTGTTTCGGCGGGACGACCGGCTCACCGCAGGTCACGATGCTCCGTCCGACGGTGAAGCTCACCGGCGTCGAAGGATGCGCGGGCGGAGCGTTGACCGCGACGTTCAGCGGCAACCCGCCGTTCAGCGGGACGTGGTCGGATGGGCAGAGCTTTACGACGTCGAATGCGACGCTCACGCGCACGGTCGGCGAGGGCACGTGGTCCGTTCAGAACCTCACCGACGTCACGTGCTCGACGGCGAAGGCGAGCAGCAACAACGTCGCGTTTGGGCCGCGTCCGCGCGCGTGGATCCCGAAGCCCGCGACCTGCTATCTGCCGAGTGTCGAGCTCGTCGGTTATGTCCCGCTGGAGACCGCCGGAGGGAACGCGCCGTACGTGTACGAGTTCACCGATGGCGCTGTGTTCACGACGAATTCCGCGAAGACGTACCGCGAAGTGCGGAACACTTCGGATGTGCAGAATTATGAGCTGAAGCGCGTGACCGCAGCGGGGTGTGAGGCGACGTTGGAAAACCGCGTCGTCACGGTCCATCGGCGGCACCCGGCGACGATCCCCGGCGGCCGCCGCGTCGAGTGCACTCAAACCGACATTACCGTTCCGTCGATCTGGGAGCCCTCGCTCGGCGCTCAAATCAACTGGGGCGTTTGGGGCTCCGGATTCAAACCTGCCGCACCTGTCATCGTGTCGGGAGAGCGGACGACGGCGATCACGTTCCGCTCCAAGATCCCCGGCACGGCATACCTCACCGTCGAAACGAGGTGGCCGGATGGACTCTGTTACTACCGCGCACCGACTCAGGACGTCGAGTTTGTCGTTTGCAACTCGGCGGAGAAGTAAATTTCAATCATGACCCTAATCGCTGCCGTCGTTGCTCTCCGCCTGATGAATCCGAACGACGTCGCCCTCGAGGCGACGCTGCGCTGTGGCGACGAGTCGCGTATGTTGCGGCTCGAGGCTCGTGAGGTGCGTGACGTCGACTCGTGCACGTCGGCGTCGTCATCGCAGCCGCTGGTCGCGCTCGAGACCTCGATGGAGAACGGCGTCGAATGGCAGACGGCCCTCGAGCCTGACGCCGCGTGCGCGATCCCGTCGATGTACGCGCCGCTCTTCGCGTGTCGAAACGGCGCCGCCACCGCGTACGTCGCACCGGTGGAAGGCGCGAGCTACGAGTGGAGCGCCGAAGGCGCGGCGATCCTCGGCGGAGCGAACACCAACCGCGTGGCACTGCGGATTACCGGCGACACGAGCGTGCAGCTTCGCTGCACGGTTCGAACGAGCGAGTGCGCCGCGACGACCGGATCGGGCGTCATTCAGATCCGCGAGCCGATCGCGGTCCGCGAATTCAAAGTTCCGGCGACGACGAACGCGAACGAGCCGCTGACCATCACCTGGTCGTATCTGCCCGGGCGCGAGCCGCAGTCGCAGATCCTCACTGGCGATCTCTTTCCCCAGCCGGTCCCGCTGAACACCAGTCAACGGAGCTACACCTTCACCCCACAGACCGGCGGCGCGCGCACGGCCGAGCTGCGCGCGAGCTACGCGCGCGCCATCACTGTTGCTCCGCGCTCGAAGAAGCGTCGCCGCTCCTCCGCCAGCGGCGCGCCCAACGCATCCGAATGCCCGGCCGCGCTGGCGACGGCGAAGGTCGAAGTGCGCGGCTGCGTCGAGTCGGAGCCGGTCCTCGACGCGCCGTTCGACGCGGCGGCAGGCTCGACGTTCGAGGTTGCCGTCGACATCGATGACGGGCAGAAGGTCGAATGGAGCGTCGAGAACGGCAGCGTGCAGTCGGTCTCGCCGTTCTTCCACGAAGCGACGATCGTCGCCGGAACGAGCGGCGTGACCACGGTGACTGCCCGCGTCGAGCGGAAGGCGGGATGCTTTGCCACCGCATCGGCACCGGTCGCATTGATTCTCCCCGCGAGTCAATGCGCCGTTCCTCCCGTCGCGACGCTGTCGAATCTGTCCGTCA
Source organism: Thermoanaerobaculia bacterium (assembly GCA_035999335.1). Lineage (GTDB taxonomy): Bacteria > Acidobacteriota > Thermoanaerobaculia > Gp7-AA8 > Gp7-AA8 > QHVT01. Next base: position 38,310 of record DASYGV010000175.1, read on the forward strand.
ACTGCGATCAGGCGATCATGAACGTCTCCTTTACCGGCAACGGACCTTTCGCCGGTGAGTGGTCGGATGGCACACCGTTCCGCTCGAGCACGAACACGGGTCACGTCTTCACGAAACCGGGCACGTTCACCATTCACAACTTCCGCGACTCCGCCTGCTTCGGGACGGTCAACGGCGCGAAGGCGGTCGAGCAGTTCCGGCCGGTCGTTCTCCTCAACTCCACCGACAGCTGCAACGGTACGAATCTCGTGGCGACGTTCAAAGGTGTGCCGCCGTTCGTGGGATCGTGGTACGACGGCGAGCCCATCTCGACGAGCGATACGACCATTTCACGGACGGTGAAGGGGCTCGAGTATTCGCACCAAAATCGCTGGCTTGCCTCAGTCTCTGACAGCGTGTGCTCACAAAGATCCTACAGCCGCTTCATTGAGATTCCGGAGACGCCCACGCTCATCTATGGCGGCTACGCTTGCCAGACCGATCCTCTCGCAAAAACTTGGATCTCGGCCTATTTCAAGGGCGGCCGCATCGGGCCATTCAGCGTGGAATGGGCGGATGGCGTCAAGGCCACTTCGACGTCGATCTATCAGAGCCCCCAGCGTTCGGTGGGACCGATCACCGCGGCGTCGGCTCCATTCGAGATCGTGCGCGCGACCATTGGTGAATGTGAGCTCGATGATGTCGCTGGCCTCGTCACAACGCTGTTGAACCGCCCCTCCGCGATGATGCAGACGCCACCGACGACGAACGGGTGCACGGGCGAGCCTCTCACCGCAACGCTTTCGCGATCGCCGCTGCCGGAAGCAACGATCGAGTGGGTGTTCTCCACCAATGCGCGTGTCATCTCCGGACAGGGAACTCCGACGATCACGTTCACGGTCGATTCGCCGCTGAAGTTCGATCTCGCCGTCGTGACGAAATATCCCGACGGCCGCTGCAGCAACTATCCCTGGACCACTCCGAAAGTGACGTACACCATCGCGCAGCGCCGCACGGTGAAGAACATCCGGCTCGAGCCGTCGACGATCCAGGCGGGTGAGAGGGCCACGATCACGTGGGAGCTATTCGAGAATCCCGGCGTGAGCGTGACCACCACGCAAGCGCGCAAGCTCGAATTGCATCAGGCGGAGGAATGCTGCACCGCGTATTTCGTCGACACGACCGGGCCGGGAACGGTGCCGATCTACATCGATTGGTACGACCCCTGTCGCGGATCACAGCGTGAGACGCTGACGCTGACCATCGCGCCGTAGCGGCCGTTGTTGCTTGTTATTTGGTATAAGAGTCGGGTGATCCCTCGCCCGTTTGTACTGTTCGCGTTTGTCCCGCTCGTTGCGCTCTCTGCTTTCGCGGTCCAGGTCGGGCCGGAGACGGCGGTCGCGACAACGACCATCGACACCGCGCCGCATCTGCGCGGGACGCCGAGGGTGGCGTCGAACGGGACGGACTTCCTCGTCGCATGGCATGACCGTCGCGGCGACGCAACGGAGATCCGCGCGACACGCGTCGATCGCGACGGCAACTTGCTCGACGCCGAGTCCTTGCTCGTCGGCGCGGACACAGGCGCGGCGCTCTCCGTCGCTTCCGATGGCGAGGACTATCTCGTCGCGTACAACTGCCATCCCACCGATCCCGGCATCTGCGTCGCGCGCGTCGATGCCGAGACGGGCGCCGTCGCACACGCGGCTTCGGTGGACGGCGTCAACCCATCGCTCGCGTCGAACGGAAACGGATACCTCCTCATCCATCAGTCGGGCGCGCAGAACTTCGACGTCCGCGGCCGTGGTCTGCGCGGAGACGGCGTACTCGCGGGCGAGCCGTTCACGATTGGCACCTCGGGCTATGCGCCGACCGTGGCCGCGAACGAAGACGCATACTTTGTCCTCTGGAGCACGCACACGCATCTCGAAGGCGTGCTCGTCTCCGACAGCGCGGTCATCGGATTGGAGCAGCGATTCACGAACGCGGTGCCGTCCTTGGGACCCGGACCATTCACGTGGTCCGTTGCGTCCAACGGCGATGACTTTTTCGTCGCGTGGCAGCAGAACACGGGCGTGATCGGCACCGAGTACACGACGGAGTTGCGCGCGAGCCGGGTCTCCGCGACGGGGATCGCGTCCTTGTCGAAGAAGATCGGCAACGACGACGCGTGGCAGCCGCACGCGACGTGGACCGGCGCGGACTATCTCGTTACGTACACGCACAGCGCCTCGCCCGCGATCGCGCCGTATCTGCTGTTCGATGCGACCGGCGATATCCGCGCTGTGACCGTGAGCGCGGACGGCGAAGTCTCCGGCGAGATCGCGAACATCGCCGCCGGATCCGGCCGCCAGACCGCAAGCGCCGCTGCATCGAACGACGCCGCGACGCTCGTAACTTGGGAGAACCAGCATCGTCCCGGCACCGCGCGCATCGAGTCGAGCCTCGTGCCGCGCGGCGGCAACGCCTCCGCAACGCGGGTGCTCTCGAAGAGCACGGGATGGCAGCAGAACGTCGTCGCCAGCCGCGACACCACGGGTCTGATCAACCGGGCCATCGCCTGGGACGAGGTGACGGGCGACGAACAACTGAGCAAGGTCTACGTGCAACGCTACGATCAAAGCGGGGCGCCGCTCGACGGCCGCGGCATTTCGGCCGCGCAGTCCCAGCATCATCAGCGACGTCCCGTGTTCGGTCGCGCGATGATCGCGTGGATCGAGGAGGATCCCGTGACCGGCGCGGCCTCGGTGTGGTGGCGGGGGTTCTATGCGCCCTCCTTCTCCCTCACCGGTCCGGCTCCTGCGGAGTTTGTCGATCTCCCCGTTCGCGTCGCCGATGCCGCGCCGGGATCGCGCGTCAGCATCAGCCACGCCCACGTCTTCCACGTGCTCTTTTGGGAGTCTCCCGAGGGGCGCATCAAGGGCGTAAGGGTGTCGATGTTTGCGCGCATCGGCTACGACCCCTTGCCGTTCTACGTGTCGCCCGGACCAGGCGATTCGAATCCCGCCGCCGCGGCGACATGGGGCAACTCGGTGCTCGTCACCTGGAACCGCGGCATCCACAAACGGTGTGTCCCGGCTTCTGTTTTCCGGCGCAGCACTCCATCCACGCGAAGTCGATGGAGGTTTTCGGATATCCGCCGATCTCGACGAACGAGATCGCCGCGACGGACGTCAGCGAGCCGCGCCCGGTCTTCAACGGCACGGACTTCTTCGTCTTCTGGTCCGATCCGCGACGCGGAACGCTGGCTCGCCGCGTGAGCGCGACCGGAGTGCCGATCGGCGCCGAGCGCCTGCTGCATCCCGGCACGCTTCAGGACGTCGTGTGGCTCGAGGGGCAGTTCTTCATGGCTGTGGACGAGGGCGCGCGGTTCGCGTTCCTTCGTCTCGACGCCGATCTGAACGTCGTCGAGAGCGTGCCGTTCCACGCACGCCTCGCGCCCGGCGAGTCGATGTCGATCGCGCCGTCCTGGTCTGGCGACTTCGTTCTCGCGTACGCGGCGAGGAATCCGAACGAGGGCGCGTCTTCGCGAGCGGTGTTGCGCTTGGTAGGGGAGAACGTCGCATCGCCGCGTCGGCGCACCGTGCGCTAGGCGTGCATCCGCGACCTGGCGGCACTATGCTGTACGGCATCCCTCCATGCGACCCGCACGGCTCTGCAGCATTCTGCCGCCGTACCTTCTCCGCGCTATCGCCGCGAACGGCGATGACGAGGACCGCACGCTCGCGCTGGCGGCGCTGGCGCTGTCGAGCGGCCCGCGGCGCGAGCGCCAGGCGCTGCTGCAGCTCGCCGGCAAGCTCGTGCTGCCGCCGCGGGTGAAGCGCCGCACCGTGTTCGACGCGGAGCAGCGGCGCGCATTGCCCGGACGCATCGTGCGTCCGGAAGGCGCGCGCCGCACGCGCGACGCGAGCGTGAACGAGGCCTACGATGGCGCGGGGAAGACGTACGACTACTTCCGCCGCGTGCACGGTCGCCGTTCCGTCGACGACCACGGTCTCGGCATCCGCTCGACGGTGCATTACGGCAAGCGCTTCAGCAACGCGCATTGGAACGGACGGCAGATGATCTACGGCGACGGCGACGGGAAGTACTTTCACTGCTTCACGTCGTCGCTCGATGTGGTCGCGCACGAGCTCACGCACGGCGTCACGCAGTACTCCGCGGCCCTCGGATTCAGCGGCCAGTGCGGCGCGCTGGCCGAGCACTTTTCCGACGTCTTCGGCATTCTCGTGAAGCAGTACTGGCTGAAGCAGCGCGTCGTGCAGTCGGACTGGCTGATCGGCGCAGAGCTGCTGACGAGCCGCGTGAACGGCGCGGGGATCCGTTCGATGAAGGCGCCCGGCTCCGCGTACGACGACGCGGTTCTCGGATCCGACCCGCAGCCCGCGCACATGCGCGATTACGTGAAGACACACGGCGACGATCGCGGCGTGCACGTCAACTGCGGCATCCCCAATCACGCGTTCTACCGCGCGGCCACGCTCCTCGGCGGATACGCGTGGGAAAACGCCGGACGGATCTGGTATCGCGCACTCACGCGCGAGCTCGGTCCCCGCGCGCGCTTCCAGCAATGCGCCGACGCAACGTGGCGCGTCGCGGGGGAGTTGTACGGCGCCGGCAGCGCGCCGCAGGACGCGGTGCGGACCGCGTGGCACGAAGTCGGGATCGAGGTAGCCGCGATCGCGGCGCCGAAGCTGCGCATCCGCCGCGGCGTCCGCGAGTCGTTCGATCTGCCGGTCGCCGCGGCCGAGCTACCGTACCTGGGTTAGCCCCCGGCTTCAGCCGGGGGTTGCGTCCCTCGTATACTCCCCCGTCGTGCTTTTCCAATCCGGTACCCGAGACGTCGTCAAGCGCCTCGCCAACAAGGAATTCAACACCGCCGAAGAGCGGGACGCGCTTCTCGCACGCCTTGCGTCGGCGGAAGACCTGCGCCCGCAGGATCTCGTCTGGACGCTCTTCCGTCCCGACCGCGTGATGCGCGACGCGGGCGCGAAGCTCCTCCAGCGTCTTCGCGATCCCGAGACGTTGAGCGTCTTCATCACCGAGGCGAAAGGAAAACCCGAAGCCGCGTTCCGCGCGGCGACCGGGGTCTTCTTCAGCCTCGGATTGCCGGGCGTCGAGAGCGAGCTCCCGAAGCTTCTCGCTCCGGCGAAGGAGACGAAGGAAGCGCTCGAGATCCAGGACCTCGCGCGACGCATGATCGCCGAGGCGCCCGCGAGCCGAGCGCTCGAGCCGCTGCTGTGGCAACTCGCGGCGACTGGTTCTATCGACGACCGCATCGCGTTTCTCGCCAGACTCGCCGCGCAGGAGCCGGACGAGCGCGGCATCGTGCGCTGGCAGCGGCTCGTGCAGGACGCCGATCCGCGCGTCCGTGAAAAAGCGCTCGAAGTGCTGGCCACGCGCGCGCCGATGTCGTCGGTCGATCTCTTCGTGCAGCACCTTCCGCTCGTCAGCTACAACGTTCAGCAGGTTCTGATCGAGGCGCTCACGCGCGCCGCGGCGACACAGCCGCCCGAGTTCGCGGAACAGCTCCTTCCGCTCGTCGCCTCCGGCGATGCCGGCACCCGCAGCGCCGCGATGAAGATCCTTCTCGGGATGCGCGACCGCTCGGGTCTCGTGAAGCGCTACATCCGCTTCACGCAGAAGCTCGCCGGGTTCGTGCGCGACCGCGCCATCGAGTCGATCCGCGCGTTCGGCGATCAGGTCATCGACTCGACCATCGAGCTCCTCGGCGATCCCGATGCCGACTTGCGCGCCGCGGCCATCGCCGTCGCCGGCACGTTCGAAGACCAGCGCATCGTCCCCGCGACGATCGTCCTTCTCAAGGATCCGGACTGGTGGATCCGCATCGTGGCCGCGGAGACGCTCGGGCGACTCAAGGACCCGCGTGCGGTCGAGCCGCTGATCGCCCTGCTCGCCGAGCCCGAGGCGAAGTGGGCCGCGGTCGAAGCCCTCGGACACCTCGCCGATCCGCGTGCGCTCAGCGCCCTCGGACGCATGCTCGGTGACCCCGAGGCGAACGTGCGCATCGAGGTGATGCAGTCTCTCCGCAACTTCAATCATCCGCAGGTCGTCACCGCGCTCACGCAGATGGCGACGAAGGACCCCGAGCGCGCCGTGCGCATGCGCGCGCTCGACATCCTCGAGGAGATCGAGAAGCGGGAGAACGCATCCGTGCGCAGCGACGCGCTCGCGGCGCGTCCGCGCGCGGGTGAGCCGAAGCTGCATGCGTTCCTCATCAGCACGCGCAACAGCGGCGCGTCCGACTTCCACCTATCCGTCGGACAGCCGCCGATCGTGCGCATGGCCGCCGACCTGCTCCGCGCGCAAGGCGAGCCGTTCACCGCCGAGCAGACCGAGGCGCTGCTTCGCGAGATCCTCACCGACGCGCAGTGGGAACATCTGCGGCGCGACCAGCAGCTCGACTTCTGCCACTACATCCCGCAAGCCGGCCGCTACCGCGCAAACGTCTTCCTCGATCACAGCGGCATGAACGCGGTGTTCCGCGTGATCCCGGAGAAGTCGCCGACGATCCAGGAGCTCGGACTTCCCGCGCATCTCGCGGAAGTCGCGGACTACCACCAGGGACTCATCCTCATCTGCGGTCCGTCGGGCTCCGGCAAATCGACCACTCTCGCCGCGCTCGTGAATCTCTTCAACGAGACGCGCACGGATCACATCCTGACGATGGAGGACCCAGTCGAGTTTGTGCATCCGTTCAAGAACTGCCTGATCAATCAGCGCGAGGTCGGGACGCACACGGAGTCGTTCGCGCGGGCGCTCCGCGCAGCACTGCGCGAAGATCCGGACGTGATCGTCATCGGCGAGCTGCGCGACAACGAGAGCGTTGCGCTCGCGCTCACCGCCGCCGAGACCGGCCACGTCGTCCTCGGTACGCTCAGCGCAACGAGCGCGCCGAAAGCAATCGATCGCCTCATCTCCAGCTTTTCAGCCGGCGAACAGCCACAGATCCGGGCGTCGCTCTCCGAGTCGCTGAAGTACGTCATCGCGCAACGGCTCCTTCCGGCGAAGGAAGAACGCCGGCAGGTGGCGTGCTTCGAAGTCCTCAAGGGGACGATGAACATCGCCAACATGATCCGCACGAACAACGCCGCGAAGACGATGGACCGCATCATCAGCGTCTTCCCTTCCGGCGAGCAGGAAGGCATCCGCAACGTCCTCGGCGAAACGATCCGCGCCGTGCTCGCGCAGCAGCTCATCCCCCAGATCGGCGGAGGCCGCGTGGCCGCGCTGGAGATCCTCTTCAGCTCCCCCGCGATCGGCAACATGATCCGCGAAGGAAAAACGTCGCAGGTCACGTCCGCGATTCAGACGGGTGTTCGCGAAGGGATGGTGGACATGGACACGTCGATCCGGCGGCTATACGAGGCGAAGCGGATCAGCGCACGAGCCGCGTACGACAAGGCGATCGACAAAGAGAGTTTCAAGGATCTGGAGGGGTAATAGGACATATAGGACGGATAGGACTCATAGGACTCATAGGACGTCCTATCTGTCCTATTCGTCCTATCTGTCCTATTCGTCCTACACCGTTGCCCTGAACTCCGGCGCTTTGCGCGCTTTCGTCGCCTGCTCGAACGCAAACGCGTACTTCAACAACGCCGGCTCGCTCCACGCGTCCGCGAAGAACGACAGCCCTACCGGCAATCCGAACGCCGACCCGGCGGGCACGGTGATGTGCGGGTAGCCCGAGACCGCGGACGCGCTCGAATACCCGCCCACGTAGTGATCGCCGTTCACGAGGTCCGTCGTCCAAACCGGCGATCCCGTCGGTGCGATGAGCGCGTCGAGCTTGTGCTGCTTCATCACCGCGTCGATGCCCTCGTTGCGCGAGAGTCGATGATTCTTCGCCAGCGCCTTCTTGTACGCGGCGTCGGTGAGCGATCCCTTCTCCTGCGCCTGCACGAAGATCTCCTGGCCGAAGTACGGCATCTCGCGCTCGCGGTTCTCTTCGTTGAACTTGATGAGATCCGCGAGCGTGCGCGTCTTCACCTTCGTGTTCGCGAGGTAGACGTTGATGTCCGTCTTGAACTCGTACAGCAACACCTCGAACTCGGAGTCGTTGTACTTGCCGTGCGACTTCATCTCCACCGGATCGATGAGCGTCGCTCCGAGCTGCCGCAGCGTGTCGAGCGCGGAGTCCATGACCTTCTTCACGTGATCGTTGACGTCGAAGTACTGCCGCGCGACGCCGATGCGCGCACTGCGCAGACCGTTCGCGTCGAGGAACTGCGTGTAGTCCGCGTGCGCGTGACCTCGGCTCGTCGACGTGATCGCGTCGAGCGAGTCGATGCCCGTCATCGCGCCGAGGAGGATCGCGGCGTCGGTGACGGTGCGGGTCATCGGGCCGGACGTGTCCTGGCTGTGCGCGATCGGGATGATGCCGCTGCGGCTGATGAGACCGAGCATCGGCTTGACTCCGACGAGCCCGCACGACGACGAGGGACAGACGATCGAGCCGTCCGTCTCCGTACCGACGCCAACAGCCGCGAAGCTCGCCGCAATCGCCGCACCGGTGCCGGAGCTCGAGCCGCAGCAATTGCGGTCCAGCGCGTACGGATTGCGCGTGAGCCCTCCGCGTCCGCTCCAGCCGGACGTCGATTTCGTCGAGCGGAAATTCGCCCACTCGCTCAGGTTCGTCTTGCCGAGGAGCACCGCGCCCGCTTCGCGCAGCCGGCGCACGATGTGCGCGTCGCTGCCGGCGATGTGTTCTGCCAGAGCGAGCGATCCCGCGGAAGTGGCCATCCGATCCGCGGTGTCGATGTTGTCCTTGATGACGATCGGAATGCCGTGCAGCGGTCCGCGCACGTGTCCGGCCTTGCGCTCGCCATCCAGCGCATCCGCGATCGCGAGCGCGTCGGGATTCAGCTCGATCATCGAACGGATCTGGTTCCGATCGAATGCCTCGATGCGCCTCAGATACGCCTCGGTCAGCGCACGCGCGGAGAAGCGCTGCATCTGCGCGATAGTCAGCTCTTCGAGCTGGATGTCGTCGGCGAAGGTGATGCGCGGCAGCGCGAGCGCTGCTGCGCCGAGGGCGCTGAGGCGAACGAATTCACGGCGATGCATCGCCAAAGTTTATGGCGTTTTGTCTAGGAGTGCGGTGGCGAGGGTGGTGGGTGGCGGGAAGCCACCGCTCTGGTAGGGTGGGTGGTGGCGCTCCGAACGTACCAGAGCGGTGGCTCTCCGCCGCCCACCCGCCTCGCCACCGCACTCCTAGATCAGTCGCCTGCAACGCCAGTGCAGGTAGTTCACGAGGATCCAGAAACGGCGGAAGCGCGGGTTGCGCGTCTGCTTGTGGTGATAGCGGTAGTAGATCTGCTGCGCGATCACCGACAGTCGGAAGAGGCCGTAGACCTCGTAAAACGTCCAGTGTTCGGGAGTGAAGCCCGTCTTCGACGAGTAGTACTCGACGACCTCGGCGCGCGTGAGCATGCCCGGCGTATGCGTCGGCTGACGGCGCGTCCAGCGCGCCATGAAGTCGTCGTCGGCCTGAATCCAGTACGCGAGCGCGTTGCCGAGGTCCATCCACGGATCGCCGAGCGTGGCCAGCTCCCAGTCGAGCACGCCGATGATGCGCGTCGGATCGTCGCGGTCGAGCACGATGTTGTCGAAACGAAAATCGTTGTGCGTGATGCAGATTCTCTCCGCCGGCGGGATGTTGTCCGCGAGCCACTGCATCACGCGCGTGCCCTTCGCGACGTTCCATGTGCGCGCGTTGCGATAGCGGTCGCTCCATCCTTCGATCTGCCGCCGCGTATAGCCCGCGCCCTTCGCGAGGTGCTCGAGACCCGCCGCGACGTGATCGACCTGATGCAGCGCGACGAACGTGTCGAGAAACTTCAGACAGAGCTCGCGCACTTTCTCCGGAGGCAGGTCCACGCCGAGCTCGCGCCGCGGAATGATTCCGTCGAGACGTTCCATGACGTAGAACTCAGCGCCGGTCACGGACTCGTCCGCGCAGTGCGCGATCATCGTCGGCACGTACGGGAACACGGGCTTCAGCGCGCGCTGCAATCGGAACTCGCGTCCCATGTCATGCGCCGACTTCGCCTTCGTCCCCGCCGGCGGCCGCCGCAGGATCAGATCGTGCGATTCGTACTGCAGCCGATAGGTCCAGTTCGACGCGCCGCCGGAAAATTGAGTGATGGCCGGCGCGCCGCGAAGATCGGGGATCTGCGTTCGTAGCCACGCGTCCACGTTGGGGACGTTGAGCTCTTCACCGGGACTGACAGAGCCCTCGTTCATCGGTACTTGGCCACCTCACGCTTCCCGATCACTCCCAGATGCACCTGATCCGGTCCGTCCGCGATGCGCAGGGAGCGCGCGATGCCGAAGAGCGCGGTCAGCGGAACGTCGTGCGAAACGCCGGCGCCGCCGTACATCTGCACCGCGTCATCGACGATGCGCTGGAGCAAGTTCGGTGCGACGACCTTGATCGCCGAGATTTCCGTCATCGCCTTCGCCGCGCCGACCGTATCGATGCGCCACGCCGCGTACAGCGTGAGCAAACGCGCCTGATCGATCGCGATGCGATGCTCCGCGACGCGCTCGCGGTTGCCGCCGAGGTCGATGATCGGCTTGCCGAATGCGACGCGCGAGAGTCCGCGCGTGATCATCAGCTTCAGCGCGCGCTCCGACGCCCCGATCGAGCGCATGCAGTGATGGATGCGTCCGGGACCGAGGCGACCCTGCGCGATCTCGAAGCCGCGTCCAAGGCCGGCGATCAGGTTCGTCTTCGGGACGCGCACGTTCGTGTACGACACTTCGCCGTGTCCGTATGGCTCGTCGTATTCGCCGAACGCGGGAAGCATCCGTTCGATCTTTACGCCGTGCGTATTCAGTGGAACGAGCACCATGCTGTGCTGGTGATGCCGATCGTTCTCCGGATTCGATCGGCCCATGAAGATCGCGAGCTTCGCGCGTGGGTGTCCGAGGCCCGTCGACCACCACTTGCGCCCGTTCAGCACGAGCTCGTCGCCGTCCTCAACGATCGTCGCACTGATGTTCGTCGCATCGCTCGACGCGACGTCCGGCTCGGTCATGCAGAAGACCGAGCGAATCTCACCCGCGAGCAGCGGCGTCAGCCACTGGTCCTTCTGCTGCTGGCTGCCGTAGTGGTAGAGCACTTCCATGTTGCCGGTGTCCGGCGCGTTGCAGTTGAAGATCTCGGGTGCGATGACGCTGTGGCCCATCGCCTCGGCGAGCGGCGCGTACTCGAGCGTCGTCAGGCCCGCGCCGAGGGTCGCGTCCGGCAGGAACAAGTTCCACAGTCCTTCCGCGCGCGCTTTCGCCTTGAGCTCGTCGATCCGCGTGGGCACTTTCCACTTCGTCCATTCGCCGCCATGGTTTTTGGAGCGCATTTCTCCGAGAATGGACGCCTCGGCGGGCGCGATGTGTGAAGCGACGAAAGCGGTGACGCGATCGAGCGCGTCCTGACAGCGCGGGGACAGCTTGAACTCCATGGCGCGAAGTATAGAAGTGTCCGGTGGTCCCGCGTTTGCGAATGGCGAGGACGGCAGTTGACCGAACCCGGAGGCTAATGTGAGGAAATCCAAGCAGTTGGCGTCACTGACACTGGCTGTGTTCACCCTGGCGGGAACGTCCGCTTTTGCGGAATCCCGTCATTCGAATGAGACACGGTCGCGCGGCGAAGCCCGCGGTACAGTTCGCCGAGGAGGCACTCCGTCGGGCTCTCGAGTGACCGTGGAAGGGCGTCGCGGTGACAGTTCGCGAAACCGTTCCGTCGAGAGACGCGGCGAAGGACGCACGACGGAGCGTCGTCAGCAAGGGCGCACGGTGGAGCGTCGCTCGACCGTGCGCCGTTCCGAAGGGCGCACGTACGAGCGCCGCGCTGATCGCAACAACGACTCGCGCTATCGCAACGAGTCGCGCAATCGCAGCAGCGATCGCTATCGCAATGACGGGCGTTTCGAGAACGACGGCCGCTTTCGCAACGACGGCCGCTACGACCGCAATCGAGGAGGCTCGCGTTACGGCAATCGCCAGCCGTACTACGCGAACGGCCGCATCTCGCGCTGCGAACGCTACGGCGGTGGCTATCGCGTGTGGATCCACGGTGCGGCGTATCCGTTCTACGTGCCGCTCGCGTACTGGCATCACAACCGTTTCCGCGTCGGCCTGACCATTGGCCTCGGCGGCTACTACAACCCGCTCGGCTACTACGATTACTGGGACGGCTACCGCGACGGCGTCTACAACAGCGGCTACCGCGCGCAATCAGAGGCCGACTTCCGCGGCGTGGTGGAGAGCGTTGACCATCGCCGCGACTCGTTCGTCGTGCGCAACGACGAAACCGGCAACTTCATCACGGTGGTCCTGCGCGACGAGCGTGAGACGCTGCCGCGCGTGGGCGACTACGTCGCGGTTCGCGGCGACTGGACCACGCGCGGCTACTTCCGCGCGTACGACATCGATTTCCTCGACAACGACCGATACGAACGGTACTGATTCAAAAGAACGATGAACGATGAACGATGAGCGATGAACTCGCCCATCTATGCATCGTTCATCGTTCATCGCTCATCGTTCCGATCACGGCTCCAGTCCCGGCTCATAGTTCGTCGCGAACGACAGGAACCGCGCCACCTCGAGGATGTCCTTTCCCACGAACCGCACCGAGTGCGCGTCGATGCGCTCGACGTTCGGCAGGAACGCGAGGATCTCCGCGGGCCGGTAGTTCTTGAACGTGATCTCCAGCGTCACCGGTGTCTTCGTCGGCACAGGGCGAAAATGGCTCCGGTCCTTCAGCGCGCGCTTTACCGCGTCGCGGATGCGCTCGCGCGCGGCTTCGGGTGTGAGCGTCTTCGCGGAGTGAAAGCCGTACGCCTCTTTCACCACCGCGCCTTCCAGATCGCCGACGATCTTCTTCGCCTCCGCGACCGCAACGTCGTCGCCGGAGATCATCACGATCGGGACGCGGAAGTGTCCCGCGATCGCGGCGTTGATCCCGGCTTCGGGCATCGACACGCCGTTGATGCGCACGTCCGCGAGCCGCGCGCTGGAGATCGTGTGCGCGCGCACGCCCGCGGGGTTCGTGGTGCTGCTGTGATAGCCGATGAACAGCACGGCGTCGAACGTCTCGTCGATGCCCTGCATCATCGACAACGGCCGCGGACCGCCGCGGATCACCGCGACGTCCTTCGGCAGCTTGTCGAGCAGAAGGTTCTGAAAGTTCCCATGCGAGTCGCTGACGACGATCTCCGTCGCGCCGGCCTCTCTCGCCGAGGCGATCGCCGCGAGCACTTCCTCGGTCATGTACTCGCGCGCCTTCGCATATTCGAAGCCGGCCGGACTGAGTTGCTCGGCGGTGACCACTCCGCCGACGCCTTCCATGTCCGCGGAGATGTAGACCTTCAACCCGCGCGGCTGCGCGAAGAGGGAGACGGTGAAGACTGTGACGAGCGCAAATCGAAAAAGCATGTCCGCGATCATACCGATCGCGTCGCCAGCCAGATGAGAAAGCCGCGCACACGAAATTCTTCGGCCGTGAATCCGATCTTTCGCAGGCGTCGCGTGAACGCGGAATCCGGTCCTGCCGACCAGATCGCGAGCACGCCGTTCGGACGCAGCGCCCCGGCGATGGTGCGAAGTCCGCGCTCGCTGTACAACTGGTCATTGCTCTTCGCCGTGAGCGCGCGCGGTCCGTTGTCGACGTCGAGCACGATCGCGTCGTAGGTGCCCTCGCGGATCACGCGCGCGACGTCCGCCTCGCGGATGACCACGCGAGGATCGTCGAGCGCGCCGTTGGAGACGTGCGCGAGCGGCCCGCGATGCCACGCGACGACCGCCGGCACGAGCTCGGCGACGACGACTTCGGCGCGCTTGCCGAGGCATTCGAGCATCGCGATCAGCGTGAAGCCCATACCGAGGCCGCCGATGACGACGCGCCCGTCGGATGGAACTCGCTTGCACACGAGCGACGCCAGCGCATCCTCGGAGCCGTGCACGCGGCTGTTCATCAACTCGTAGTTCTCGACGCGGATCGAGAACTCGCTGCCGCGCCGATGCAGCCGCATCTCGGTGCCGTCGCCGGGGATGATCGCCGTGTCGATGAGAGTCCAGGGGAGCATGGCTATGTGCCCAACCCTGCCGCGCGTTCCAGCAGCAACTCGCGCTCCCTCGTATTTCGCGTGAGCGCCGCTGCGCGCTCGAGCTCCACGCGCGCCTCGTCGAATCGCCCGAGCTTCGCGAGGAAGTCGCCGCGCACGCTCGGGAGGAGGTGATAGGCCTTCAACGTCGGCTCGGACGTCAGCTCGTCCACGATGGCCAGCCCGGCCGCCGGTCCGTACGCCATTGCGACCGCCACGGCGCGATTGAGCTCTACGACGGGCGTCGGAATCAGGTCCGCGAGCTGGTCGTAGAGCGATGCGATGCGCTTCCAATCCGTCTCCGCTCCGGTTCGCGCACGCCCGTGACACGCCGCGATCGCGGCCTGCACCGCGTAAGGCCCCGGCGCGCCGCCGAGTTTCTCCGCGCGTACCAGGGAGTTGAGGCCGCGACGGATGAGAAGTTGATCCCAACGCGAGCGATCCTGATCGAGCAGCAACACCGGCTCACCCTTCGGACCGATTCGCGCGCGCAGCCGCGACGCCTGAATCTCCATCAGCGCGACCAGCCCGTGGACTTCCGCGTCCTGTTTCGCCAACTCCGCGAGGATGCGTCCGAGGCGAAGCGCGTCATCGCATAACGCGGGGCGCACCCAGTCTTCGCCCGCGGTTGCGGAGTAGCCTTCGTTGAAGATGAGGTAGATCACCTCGAGCACCGAAGAGAGTCGCGCGGCGCGATCGCTTCCGCGCGGCACTTCGAATGGAACGCCCGCGTCGGCGAGCGTGCGCTTCGCACGGACGATCCTCTGCGCGATGGTCGGCTCGGGAACGAGGAACGCGCGTGCAATCTCCTCCGTGGTCAACCCGCCGAGGAGGCGGAGCGTGAGTGCGACGCGGGCTTCGGTCGACAGCACTGGATGGCAGGCCGTGAAGACGAGCCGCAGGAGGTCGTCGCCAATGTCGTCGTCGATCGCTGCGGCCATGTCGGGCGTCTCGAGTTTCTCTTCGAGATCGCGTGCGATCTCTTCATGCTTCCGATCGAGCAGCGTTCGCCTGCGCAGCGTGTCGATGGCGCGATGCTTCGCTGTGCCCATGAGCCAGGCGCCGGGGTTGTCCGGAACGCCCGACGACGGCCACTGCTCGAGCGCCGCCACGAGCGCGTCCTGCGCGAGGTCCTCGGCCACGCCGACGTCGCGCACGATGCGCGCGAGGCCGGCGATGAGCCGAGGGGACTCCATCCTCCAGACCGCGTCGATGGTGCGATGGGTATCGGCAACCGTCACGGCTGCCGATCACACCATCTTCAACCACACCGCGCAAGCGACAGCATCAGCGATTCTTCTCGGCCTGCTGGCGGATGCGCTCTTCCTGCTCGCGCAGCTCGGGCGTGAACTCGGCGCCGAAGTCCTCGGCCTCGAACACCTGGCGGATCTCGATGTCCGATTCCTCGTTCATCGGATTCGGGCAGCGCTTCACCCACTCGATGCATTCTTCCATCGAGCGGCACTGGAACAGCCAGAAGCCGGCGATCAGCTCCTTGGTCTCGGCGAACGGCCCGTCGATGACGGTGCGGTTCTTCCCGGAGAAACGCACGCGCGCGCCCTTCGAGCTCGGCTGCAGCCCCTCGCCCGCGAGCATCACGCCCGCCTTCACGAGCTCTTCGTTGTACTGGCCCATCTCGGTCAGGAGCTGCTCGCTCGGCATGACCCCGGCCTCGGAATCCTTGGAAGCTTTGACGATCACCATGAAACGCATTGTTGTGTCTCCTTCTAATTTTCTTTTTCGGAGTTGGGCTCCACTGACACGTCGAACGGGCGACAGTCCGATCGACACGATCCGAAACTTTTTTTGCGGCGGCGCATTATTGCCCGTTCGCTGCAACCAGGAGACCGTTCGCTGCATCGAGGCGAACCGGGCGCAAGGCGGTTCGTATCCTCCTGAAAAGGAGACCGCATGCGCTCAATCGTCCTCGCCCTCTGTCTCATGGCCGGCAGCGTCCTGGCCAGTCCTCGCGAATCGCTCGTCGTCGACGCGGCCTGGCTCGCCAGACATCTCAAAGATCCCAACCTCGTGCTTCTCCACGTCGGCGACAAGGCCGATTACGCTGCGAAGCACATTCCCGGCGCGCGACATGTCGCGCTCGCCGACATCTCGACGCGCGGCGAGCTGTTCCTGGAGATGCCGCCCTCGGACGACCTCCGCCAGCGTCTCGAGAACCTCGGCATCTCGAACGACTCGCGGGTGATCGTCTACTACGGCAAGGATTGGGTCTCGCCGACGACGCGGGTGATCTTCACGCTCGACTACGCCGGCCTCGGCGACCGTGCGTCGCTGCTCGACGGCGGGATGGACGCGTGGATCGCCGCGAGCAACAAGGTCACGGACGTGGTGCCGCCCGAAAAGAAAGGGACGCTCGCGCCGCTGAAGCTCAAGCCGATCGTCGTGACCGGCGATCAGGTGCGCGAGCGCATGGGCAAGAAAGGGTTCGCGATCATCGACGGACGCTCGGCCTCGCTGTACGACGGCGTAGACACCGGCGGCATGCCGGAGCATCCGCACAAGACGGGACACATCGCAGGCGCGGGCTCGGTGCCTTACTCCGAGGTGGTCGACGACAAGAATCAGTTGAAGGCTGCGGACGAGTTGAAGGCGATGTTCGCGAAAGCGGGCGTGAAGCCGGGCGACACGGTGATCGCGTATTGCCACATCGGCCAGCAGGCGTCAGCGACGCTGTTCGCCGCGCGATCGCTCGGTTATCCGGTGCTGCTGTATGACGGCTCGTTCGAGGATTGGTCCCGTAGGGAAGACGCGCCGGTCGAGAACCCGTCAGCGAAGAAGGAGCAGAAGTGAAGGAAAAGCCCTACGCCGACCCGTACGTTGCGGGCGTCGGCTTGGGTCTCGTACTCCTCGCGTCCTTCGTGTTCGCTGGCCGCGGCCTCGGCGCCTCAGGCGCGTTCACACGCATCGCGGCGGCCGTTTCTCCCGCCAACCGCCAACTGCCAACCGCCAACGATTCATGGCTCCTCTACGAGATCGCCGGCGTCGTCGTCGGCGGTTTCGCGTCCGCTCTGCTCGCCGGGCGCGTGCGCCGCGAAGTCGAGCGCGGACCGCGCCTCTCGAGCGCGTCGCGTCTCGGACTCGCGTTCGCCGGAGGCGCGGCGATGGGTCTCGGCGCGGTGCTCGCGCGCGGCTGCACGAGCGGGCTCGCGCTCACCGGCGGCGCGCTGCTGAGCGCCGGGAGCTGGATCTTCATGTTCGCGGCGTTCGCGGCCGCATACGCCGCCGCGCCGTTCCTGCGGAGAGCGTGGAGATGATCACCGCGTTCGCGATCGGAATCGCCTTCGGCTTCGCGCTCGAGCGCGCTGGGCTTGGCAGCGCACGAAAGCTGATCGGCCAGTTCTACGGGACCGACTTCACCGTCTTCAAGGTGATGTTCAGCGCGATCGTCACGGCGATGCTCGGCGCGTTCTGGCTCTCGCGCCTCGGCCTCGTCGATCTGTCGCGCGTGTACGTGCCGGAAACGTGGCTGCTACCGCAGCTCGCGGGCGGGTTGATCTTCGGCGTCGGATTCGTGATCGCTGGATTGTGTCCCGGTACATCCTGCGTCGCGGCCGCGACCGGACGCGGCGACGGCGCGATGGTGGTCCTAGGCATGTTCGCGGGGGTGCTGTTGACCGGACTCGCGTTCGCACCGCTGCGCGCTTTCTACGAAAGCACGAGCCGCGGCGCGCTCACGCTGCCGGACGTTCTTCACGTGCCGTATGGGGTCGTCGTCTGCGCTGTCGTCGTCGTTGCACTCGCGGGGTTTGCAGTCGCGGAACGAATCGAGAAGCGCGCATGACCCGCAAGCTCCTCGCCGCGACCGCCGCTCTGCTCGGACTCCTCGGCGCGTTCGCGGGAGCTCCGCGATCGATCGACGTCGACGCGCTCGCGAAGCAGGTCGCGAACGAAGAGGACCACGTCACCGCGCTTGAGCTCGCGCAGTGGATCAAGGATCGCAAACCCGGCCTCCGCATCATCGACTTGAACGTAGGGCGGGCTTCAGCCCGCCTCCCCGGTGCGGAGGTGATTCCTCTCGAATCGCTCACGCGTACGCAATTTGCGCCGAACGAAACGATCGTCCTCCTCTCCGACGGCGGCGCCCACGCCGCGCAGGCCTGGGTCTTCCTGCGCGCACTCGGACATCGCAACGTCTTCTTCCTCCGCGGCGGCATCGCCGAGTGGAACGCCGAGGTGCTGAACCCGCCTGCGCACACACCCGTCACGCGTTACTTCGCGAGGGGCGGATGCTGAGCTTCGGCGAGCTGCGACGGCGCGAGTTCGGGCGGCTCGACGCGCAGCATCACGCGTACCTCGATTACACCGGCGCCGCGCTGTACGGCGCGTCGCAGGTGCGCGCGCATCTCGCGCTGCTCGAAGAGGGCGTGTTCGGCAATCCGCACTCCGACTCCGCTCCGTCGCGCGCGAGCACTGAAGCGATCGATGCCGCGCGGCGCACGGTGCTCCACTTCTTCGACGTGGACGAGTCGACGCACGACGTCGTCTTCACCGCGAATACGACCGCGGCGATCAAGCTCGTCGCGGAAAGCTATCCGTTCGGTTCCGACTCGGCATTCGTCGTCTCGGCCGACAACCACAACTCCGTGCTGGGCATCCGCGAGTACGCGCGACGCGCCGGCGCGCGTGTGCGCGTGTTGCCACTCGATGAGGAACTGCGTCTGCGCGATCCGCTTTCGGTGCTCGACGAAGAGCACGGCGGTCTGCTCGCGTTTCCCGCGCAATCGAACTTCTCCGGCGTACGCCATCCGCTCTCGCTCGTCGACGCGGCTCACGCGCGCGGTTTCGACGTGCTGATCGACGTCGCCGCATACGCGCCGAGCCACGCGGTGAGTCTGCGCGAATGTCCGGCGGACTTCGCGGCGCTCTCGTTCTACAAACTGTTCGGCTATCCGACGGGCATCGGCGCACTCGTCGCGCGGCGTGAGGCGCTTTCGCGATTGCGGCGCCCGTGGTTCGCGGGCGGGACCGTTCTCTACGCCTCCGTCGCCGCGGATCGCCATCGCCTGCGCCCCAGCCGCGAAGGCTTCGAAGACGGCACCCCGAACTTCCTCGGCATCGCCGCGCTCGACGCGGGCTTCGCGCTGCTGAGCGAGGTCGGCCTGCCGCGCTTGAGCGCACACGTCGCGCGACTCACGCGGATGTTCCTCGAAGAGCTGACATCGATGCCGCACGTGCGCGTATACGGTCCGCGCGACATGACCGATCGCGGAGGCACCGTCGCGTTCAACGTTCACGATGTGCCGTACGGTGTCATCGAGACCCGCGCGCGCGAGTCCGGCGTCTCGCTGCGCGGCGGCTGCTTCTGCAACCCCGGCGCATCCGAAGCCGCGTTCGAACTCGAAGGCGCCCGCGTCGCATCCTGCCTCGACGACCTCGGCGAGGACTTCTCCGTCGAGCGCTTCTCCGCCTGCACCGAAAGCGCGGTCGGGGCCGTCCGTGCCTCGTTCGGCATGGCCACGAGCGAAGACGACGTCCGCCGCGCGCTCGACGTGATCGCGTCGTTCCAACGCCGGCGTTCTTTCGCTATTTAAACTTAAGCGCTAACGTTTAATAGCGAGAATCGCTATTTAAAGTTCATCAACAGGAGGACCTGTACAGGCGGCCCGGTCTTATTTAAACTTAGGCGCTAACTTTGAATAGCGTTCTTTCGCTATTCAAAGTTCATCAACAAAGATGAAACGCGCAAAAACAGGACGAGACGAGATCACCAGCGTCGCCGGAGAGCGTGTTCGCGCGTTCGTTCCCAAGCCATTGCCGCCGCGTCCGAAGATCGTCTTCGACGGCAAACTACAGAAGTCGCTGGAGTCTGCCGTGCTCGCCCTCGGCCGTCTCGACGCCGTGTCGACACTGTTGCCCGATACCTCGCTCTTTCTCTACTCGTATGTTCGCAAGGAGGCGGTGCTCTCTTCGCAGATCGAAGGGATGCTGTCCTCGCTTTCCGATCTGCTCCTCTTCGAGCTCGATGAAGCACCGGGCGTTCCGCTCGACGACGTCGTCGAAGTGTCGAGCTACGTCGCCGCGCTCGAGCACGGGCTGAAGCGCATCCGCGGCGGCTTCCCGCTCTCGAACCGATTGATCCGCGAGATCCACCGCGTTCTGTTGTCGCGCGGCCGAGGGAGTGCCAAGGATCCGGGTGAGTTCCGGCGGTCGCAGAACTGGATCGGCGGCACGCAGCCCGGAAACGCGACGTTCGTTCCTCCGCCGCATCATCTGGTGTCGGATTGCATGGGCGCGCTCGAGCGCTTTCTTCACGCGGACGACGACGGCCTGCCGATCCTGGTGCGAGCCGGTCTCGCGCACCTGCAGTTCGAGACGATCCATCCATTTCTCGACGGCAATGGGCGCGTTGGCCGTCTCCTCATCACGCTCATGCTCTGCAATGCCGGCGTGCTGCGCGAGCCGCTGTTGTACCTGAGTCTGTATCTGAAAGAGCGTCGCAATACGTACTACAACCTCCTCGATGCCGTACGCCGCGAGGGTGATTGGGAACGCTGGCTTGCGTTCTTCATCGACGGCGTGCGACAGACCGCCGACAGCGCCGTAAGCACCACCGAGCACCTCGGAACGGTCTTCACCGAGGATCGTGAGCTCATCGTTGGAATCGGGCGCCGGGCCGGATCGGCGTTGCGCGTTCACGACGCGTTGAAAGCGAGGCCGCTGGCTTCTGTACAGGACGTCGTCGCACGAAGCGGGTTGTCGTTTCCGGCCGTCGCCGCATCGATGGACCTGCTCGGAGAGCTCGACATCGTCAGCGAACGAACAGGCCGTCGCCGCAATCGCATCTTTGCGTACGACCGTTACCTGTCGATCCTCAGCGAAGGAACGGAAAGTCCCGGGGCGTTAAAGAGTGGTTAGCAACCGCCCGACGTGATCCGGCGCACTAAATTCCGTCCCTACGTCCTGTAGAGTCTTCCGGAACTCCAGACCCCTGGACCCGCAACCCCGGACGTCAGACCGGAGGAGGTTCTCGTGCGATTGTTCCGTCTCTCTAGGCTAGTTGTGTTTGTTTTCACCGCCACCCTTCACGCCGCGTCGCCCGGCGACGTCGTGGTTTCCGAGGTTGCCTGGATGGGCACCACCGGGAGCACGTCGAACGAGTGGATCGAGCTCTACAACAACACTTCTTCGTCGATCAGCCTCACGAGCTGGACGCTCACCGCGGTCGACGGCACTCCCAGCGTCACCCTGACCGGATCGATCGGCGCGTTCAGCTACTACCTGCTCGAGCGAACCGACGACAACTCCGTCCCCGGCATCACCGCGGACAAGATCTACACCGGGGCGATGGTGGACGGGGGCGAGCAACTCGTGCTACGCGATGCGAGCAGCAACGTCATCGACACTGCCAACCAGAACGGCTCGTGGTTTGCGGGGACGACCACGAACCGCGCGACGATGAGCCGCACCGATTCGAACGGATCGGGCACGACCTCGTCGAACTGGCACACCTCGACCGTGAGTTACTCCATCGGCCTCGGCACGCCCCGCGCCGCAAACGTCCTCGGCGGCACCTCCGACGACTGGTTCTCGCTCTACTTCACCGATCACCTCAACACGACCATGCCCGACTACGGG
The DNA here is from genome assembly GCA_035999335.1 of Thermoanaerobaculia bacterium. Classification (GTDB taxonomy): domain Bacteria; phylum Acidobacteriota; class Thermoanaerobaculia; order Gp7-AA8; family Gp7-AA8; genus QHVT01. The sequence goes on from DASYGV010000175.1 coordinate 60,014, forward strand.
CCGAAGACGATGGCGAACGCGCTCATCGACGCCATCGACGGTGCGACGACGTCCATCGACTTCGCGGTCTACGGCTTCAACGGAAACGAGGAGATCATCGCGGCGCTGGTCGCGGCGAAGAATCGCAGCGTGACCGTCCGCGGTGTCGTCGACTCTTACGAGAGCGGCTTCTATCCCTACCGCGCCACCGAGACCGTGGTCGAAGAGATCGGCACCGTCGTCGCCGACATGGACGACCGCATCATGCACAACAAGTTCTTCGTCATCGACGGGCGCTGGGTCTGGACCGGCTCGACGAACATCTCCCGCCCCGAGATGGAGGCCGAGTACTACGGCGACGTCTCCGTGCTGATCGACTCGACGGCGCTGGCCGACGTCTACACCGAGGAATTCGAGGAGATGTATGGCGGCGATTTCCATGATGAGAAGACCGACAACACGACCCACGTGTTGCCGACTCTCAGCGACGGAACGGTGATCGAGAGCTACTTCGCGCCGACCGATGACGCGGAGACGAACGCGATCGTGCGCGCCATCGACGCCGCGCAGATCAAGATCAACATGCGCACGTTCTTCCTCACCAGCGAGACCATCGTCGACACGTTGAAGGGCGCGAAGGATCGCGGCGTGACGGTGCGCATCATTCTCGACGCCACCTCCGCGCACAACGAGTACAGCCTCCACGAAGATCTGCGTTCGTACGGGATCTCGGTGAAGGTCGAAGCGTGGGGCGGGACGGAGCACCACAAGGCGTTCTCCGCCGACGGCTACGTCGTCGTCCTCGGCTCGCAGAACTTCACGCTTTCCGGCAACACGCTCAGCGACGAGAACACGCTCTACATCCAGAACCGCCCGATGGCCACGGCCTACGACGCGGTGTTCGAGACGGCCTGGAGCTCGATCTCGAGCACGTGGCTCACGGCCGATCCCGATCCGGAGTCGAGCGACTCGCCGGGCTCGCTCTCCGACCTCATCGACAACGATCACGACAATCTCACCGACGAAGGCGCGGCGGAGTCGATCAACACGACCAGCACCGCCGACGGTGCGATCAACGTCTACTTCAACCGCGGAGCGATTCCCGCCGGTGCGACGGCGTCGAATGTGGCGAACTACAACGTGAATCTCGAAGACCGGCTCACCGCGCGCATCGCTACCGCAACGACGTCGATCGACGTCGCCACGTACGAGCTCGAGCTGCCGGACGTCGTCGACGAGCTGATCGACCGCGCCGACAACGGCGTCACGGTGCGCCTCATCGCCGACGCGAAGGACCCGCTGAATGAGGATCTCTCCGAGGATTCGAGCTACAAGACCGCGCGCGTGTTCTACGAGAAGATCCTTCGCGGCGCGGACAACACGCTCAACACCTCGGACGACGGACACATCTTCGCGGACTCCGTGATCTTCGCGGTCGAGGACTCGACCTTCCGCACCGGCCACGGACTCCCCTCGAGTCCGAGCGATCTGCCGTCGGTCACGGTGAAGGTTGGAACCGCGACGAAGAGCGGCTATCTCCTCGCCGACGGCGAGCTGAAGAACACCTCGGGTGGGTTGAACAACTACTACTCCTGGGGCGATCAGATGCACAACAAGTTCGTGATCGTCGACGGCACATGGGTGTGGACGGGAAGCTGGAATTTCACCGTGAACGACACGTTCGGCTCCGACGCCAACCGCACCGCGAATATCCGCTCAGGCCACACGAACCACGGCATCGAGATCCGTTCCGCCGACCTGGCGGATGCGTACACCGGCGAGTTCGATGAGATGTGGGGCAGCACGACGACCACGCCGGACATCGAAGACTCGAACTTCCACAGCCGGAAGGACGACAACACGGACCACGAGATTTACGTGGGCGGCAAGCTCGTGGAGGTGCACTTCTCGCCCTCCGAGGGCGCACTCGCGCGCGTCAACGAAGCGGTCGCGAATGAGGCGGACGAATCCGCGCACTTCTGCATCTACGCGTTCTCCGATCAGGCGTTGACGGACAACCTCAAACTGCTGTGGGAAGGATCGACCAGCGAGTCGACGGGAACGCTCACCGGTTTCACGCTGCAGGGGGTGATGGAAAGCGGTTACTGGGATCAGTACTGGTCCGCGTCGATGGACATGACCGCGCGCGACGGAGATCCCGATCAGAGCAACAAGTGGAACAACAAAGGCCTGGTCGGATTCGACGGCGAGGACAAGCTCCTTCACCACAAGTACATGATCGTGGACCACGACACGGAGAGCGATCCGTTCGTCGTCACCGGTTCGATGAACTGGAGCGCAAACGGCGAGGACACGAATGACGAGAACACGCTGATCATCCACGACGCGGCGATCGCGAACCAGTTCTACCAAGAGTTCGCGGCACGGTACTACGCGGCGTACGGAATCGTGGATTTTCTGAAGGAGTGATGTGCTGTCATCCTGAGCCGGCGGAGCGCGGCGAAGGACCCCCTCCGGATGCACGATGAGCGCACGAATCAGGGGGTCCTTCGCCGTCTACGCGGCTCAGGATGACACCCGGGTCGTTAAATCGGCATGCCCCAGAAATACCCTTGCCCGTACTCGATCCCGAGGTTGCGCACGACGTCCAGCTCGCCCGCGGTCTCGATTCCTTCGGCCACGACCGTGCATCCGAGGCTCGTGGCGATGCGCACGTAACGGCGCAGTTGCTCGATGCGCGTGGGGTCCTGATCGATCCCGATCACGACGCGCTTGTCGATCTTCATGATGTCGGGTGCGAGGAGCACGAGGCTCTCCAAGCAACTGCTGCCGAAGCCGACGTCGTCGATCGCGATCATCATGCCCGCGGCGCGCAGCGCCTGCACGGCCTCGAGGAGATACGACGGGTCGCCGATGATCTGCTGCTCGCTGATCTCGAGGCAGAACGTTTCCGCCGGGATCGGCATGGGAAAGAGCTCGAGCAGATGCTCGGTCGGAATCGCGAGCAGCGTCGTCGGGAAAACGTTCAGGTGGAACTGCGCGTACGGCGGCAGCGTCATCGCCGTGTTCACCGCTGCCCGCAGGCAGGCGTGATCGACGAGCGTCAACACATTGCGCTCCGAGCACAGGCGGAAGAAGTTGTCCGGCATCTCGAACGAGCCGTTCGAATAGCGGCTCAGGAGCTCATAGCCGATCGGACTCTCGGTATCGAGGCGGAAGATCGGCTGCTTCACCGTCAGGATGTTCTGTCCGCGAGTGAGGTTCGCGCACATGTCCGCCTGCAGGCGCAGCCGCCGCGCCGTGTCGTCGAAGTCGTTCGCCTCGAACAGCACGCGGTTCTTGCCGTCGGTCTTTGCGCGCGAAAGCAGCAGATGGGCGTTCGCGAGCACCTCGTCGAGCGCCGGCATTTCCGGCGTGAGCAGCATTGCCGCGACCGAGGCCGTGACCGTCACGGTGCCGGTGCTGTGCTGGATCATTGCGGTCGAGATCGCGAGGCGGATGCGCTCCGCAACGCGGCTCACCTCGGCCGGATCGGTCTCCGGGAGGATGAGCATGAATTCGTCGCCGCCGAGGCGGCCGACATAGTCGACCGCGCGCACCGACATGCGCAGCCGCCGGCCGATCTCCTTCAGCACCACGTCGCCCACTGCGTGACCGAGGAACTCGTTGACGCTCTTGAAGTCGTCGAGGTCGATGACCAGCAGCGCCGCGGCGTTGTTGCCGCGCGCGAGGTGCTGCACCTCGCGGGTCAGCGCCTGCTGCAGTCCGCGGCGGTTGAGGAGCTCCGTCAGCGGCTCGATGAGCGTCAAACGCTCGAGGTGTTTGTTCGCGCTCTCGAGCTCTTTCTTCATGCGCGTGAGATCGCGCACGTTGCGATGACGCTCGACGGCGTAGCGGATGGCGCGCAGCAGCGAGTTGTGATCGACGGTCCCTTTCAGCAGATAGTCCTCGGCGCCGCGATGGAGAGCGTCCATCGCAAGCGTCTCGTCGCCGCGGCCGGTCAGGACGATCACCGGGATCTCGCTGACGCACTCTTCGAGCTTGCCGAGCGCTTGCAAGTCCGTGGCGTCCGGGAGACCGAGGTCGAGGATCACGACGTCGATGCCGCCGTTCTCGACCGCGGTGCACGCGGCCGCGGCACTGGTGACATGCTGGATCGCAAAACGCTCCCCGTTCGACTCCAGCAACTCGCGCAGCAGCCGCGCGGAGGGGAGGTCATCCTCGACGATCAACAACCGGAGTGCACTCGTGAGTGTGGGCGTGGCGAGCACACTTGTACGGTTAATCCGACGGTAGGCATCGGAATGTGATGGCCGTCACTATTTCTGGCAAAAAATGTGGGTCAAAGGCGCAGGTTCCGAAAGGCGGAAGGGATGTCGGCCGTGAACGTGACCTTCTTTCCCGTCCGCGGATGCACGAAACCGAGGTCGCGCGCGTGCAGCGCGAGGCGTCGCAGCTCCTCGTCGCGGCCTCTGCCGTACATCGTGTCGCCGACGATCGGATGTCCGGCCTCGGCGAGGTGCACGCGGATCTGGTTTCGGCGTCCGGTCTCGAGGGTGATCTCGAGCATCGAGTAGCGGCGGCCAGAGGCGATGGTGCGGTAGTGCGTGATCGCTTCCTTTCCCTGCGCGGGATCGGCGACGCTGCGCACGCGCAGATCGCGGTCCTCGGCCAGGAACGAGCGGAACGTGCCCGACGACTCGCGCAGCTTGCCGTACACGATCGCGACGTAGGTGCGGCCGATGTCGTGCCCGGCGAAGAGCTCCTGCAGACGGTCGCGAACGTGCGCGTTCTTCGCGAAGACGAGCACGCCCGAGGTGTCGCGGTCCAGGCGGTGGACGTGCAGCACCGGCGCGTACGCGTTCAAAAACGCCTCCGCGTTCTCGTGACGCACTTCGTCGGTGGGCACGCTGAGGAGATGCTCGGCCTTGTCGACGACGATCAGGTCCGCGTCTTCGTAGAGGATGCGGATGCGCGGGTCGAGACGCGCCGCGTGCGAGGCGACCTCGACGCGATCACTGTCCGCGATCTCACGCTTCGCGTCGCGCTCCGGCCCGCCGTTCACGCGCACGCGGTCACTCTTGAGCATCGTGCGCAAGGTCGTCTTCGACGAATCGGGAAAGAGCTGCTGGAGATGGTCGAGAAGGTTCATATCGTATCGGAACGCTGCCGTCCCGGCGGCTGGCCCGGCGGCGTCCTCGCCGCCCCGCAGAACGCAGGCGCGGGACGCCTGCGGGCCAGCCGGCGAGGACGCCAGCGTTCCATTAGAACTCAGCAATCATCAGGCCGGAGGCTTCGTCGATCAACGAAAGCACCGCGCGCAGCCCATCCGGCGAGATCGCGAACGTCTCCGCCTCCTCGTCGATTCGCAGCAACTCGCGCCGCGACGACGTGGTATCGACGGCTGGCTCGAACGGCTGCGCGTAAATCGTGATGCGCCCCGATGCGTCCGGCGCGCGGAACGCGATCGTGTGCGTCGCGCCGATCCATTGCGCGCGCGTGGCGCCGACGCCCGTGATCCCACTCGCGAGTTGGAACACGCGTCCGTCCGCGACGCGCACGACGTCGATCGCGCTCGCGCCTCCCTCCTCGGGCCGCTGATAGACGACGAACGCGCCGTCGGCGGAGACCGCGGGATGAATCGTCTCCGCCGCGACCACGAGATCCGCCGTGCCGCCGCGCCGCGAGATCCGCCACAGCCCGTCGCGCTTCGGATTGCTCGAATCGTAGTAGACCCAGTCGCCCGTCGCCGCGAGGGACGGATTTTCGGCGTCGACGCCGTCGCTCGTGACCTGCCGCGGACTCGCGCCGTCGAGCGACGCGGTCCAGATTTCGAAGTGGCCGCTGCGGCTCGAGCTCCAGAAGAGCGAGTTGCCCGCGGGATGCGGATCCCAATCGACGGCGCGATGATCGGTGATGCGGCGGAGGCGGCCGCTGTCGAGCAGCACCTCCCACAGATCGACATTGCCGCCGCGGTCCGAGGCGAAGACGACGCTCGCGCCGCCGCGCGCGTAGGCGGGCTGGCGGTCGACGCTCATGCCGCGCGAGAGCCATCGCGGCGCACGCGATCCATCGATCGCGACTTCCTGCAGGCTCTGTCGCGTCACGTCTTCGGTGAACACGATCCGTCCGTCGCCCACGACATCGACGGTATCGACCGCGCTGTGAGGATTGTGCAGAAGCACGCGCGCGCGTCCGCTGTCGACGTCGTGACGCACGATCGCGCTGTTGCCGCGGCGCCGCGGCAGTCCCGATCCCGCGAGCGCTTCGAGCTCGGCGTAGATCACGGCGTCGCCGTCACGCGTCCAGGCGACGCCGGAGACGAGGCCGTGAGGCTGCTTGCGTACGAGCTTGCGCCGCTGACCCGATTCCACGTCGACTAGCAACACCGCGCCGGGATGTGTGCCGTGCGGACTCACTGTCACGGCGATTCGTGATCCGTCCGGCGACCAGCGCGGCGTCGTGAGCTCCTCCTCGTGCGATGCGGCGACCTCGCGAACGTCGCCGCCGTCGAGCGAAGCGATGCAGAGCGTCGAGAAACGTTCGGACGCCATGCGGCTGCGGACGAACGCGATCCGTTTGCCGTCCGGCGACCAGTCGCCGTCGAACGCGTTGTCGAGGAGCTTACGCGGTTCGCCGCCGACGACGGGAACGCGATACAGCGCGCTCGCAGCTTCGGCGGTACGCGTGAAGAGGAGCGTCGCGCCGTCGGGCGCGAAGCGCGGCGACGAGTCGTCCGGGCCCGCGGTCACGGGAGCCTCCGTGCCGTCCGCGAGTTGTTTGATCCAGATGCGCCGCGAGCCGTCGCGCGTCGACACGAAGGCGATGAGACGACCGTCGGCCGATGCGGCCGGAGATGCGTCGCGGCCGGAGTAGGTGAGCATCGTGAGATGCGGAGGCTCGACCGAATCGCGATCTCGGGCGAGGAACGCACCTGCGATCACGACCGCCGCAAGCGCCGCAAGGATCAGCACGCGGATCTTGATCGATGGCTTCGCGCGCTCAATCTCGGCGTGTCGCACAACGAGCGGACCCTGGCTCGTGTTGACGGTCTTGGCCGCGCTTTCGAGCGCAAACGCCAGATCGCGCGCGGATGAGAATCGCTGCGCCGGATCTTTCTCCAGGCAGTGATTTACGAGTGTCGCGACGGACTCCGGCACCGTCGTCAACTCGGGTGTGTCGTTGACGAGGATCGCGTTCATCGTCTCGACCGCCGATCGCGCCTGGAACGGAACGTGGCCGGTGAGCATCTCGAACAAGACGATGCCGAGCGAAAAGATGTCCGAGCGCGCGTCGAGCGGTGTGCCCCGGACCTGCTCGGGCGACATGTAGTGCGCGGTGCCCATGACGATGCCGGGCTCGGTGTGAAGCGCGGTCGCGGCGTCCGAACTGCCGGGCGTCGCGGTCGCAAGTCCGAAGTCGAGGATCTTCAGCAACTCGCCCTCGGTGACGAAGATGTTCTCCGGCTTGAGGTCGCGGTGGATGACGCCCTTCTGGTGCGCGGCCGCGAGTCCCGACGCGATCTGCGCCGCCCACAGCAACGCCTTGCGTACGCCGATGCGGGAGTCGTCGAGGCGGTCGCGCACCCTGGAGCAGCTCCATCACCAGGTAGGGCACGCTCGCGTTGGACTCGGTCAGCTCGCCGACGTCATACAGCGCGCAGAGATTCGGATGGCTCAGCGACGACAGCGCGCGCGCTTCGCGCTCGAACCGCATGCGCACTTCCGCGGCGGTCCAGCGATGCTGCGGCAGGACTTTGATCGCGACCGCGCGATCGAGCCGCGTATCCGTGGCGTGAAAGACGTGTCCCATGCCGCCGGCGCCGATCTCGGCTTCGATCCGGTAAGGCCCGAGGCGCGCACCCTTGTTGAGGGCATGGTTGAGAGGCATGAGGGACGGGCGATGGTAGCAAACGGAAACGATCCCTCTGTCATCCTGAGCCGCGGAGACGGCGAAGGACCTCCTCATTCGTGCGCGAGCGTCGCCAACCGCAGGGGGTCCTTCGCCGTCTGCGCGGCTCAGGATGACAGGGTGAGAGTCAGTGCGCGACCATCCTCATCACATCCTTCTGCAACAGGAACCCGTCGAAGTGAGCCGGCGAAATCGGGCGGCTGAACAGATAGCCCTGCAGACGATCGCACGCGTGCTCGCGCAGGAACGCGAGCTGCGCGATCGTCTCGACGCCTTCGGCGATCACCTTGAGATTGAGGCTGTGCGCGAGCGCGATGACGCCGAGGGCCAGTTGCTGGTCGTGCGGCGAATGGATGTCCTCGAGGAACGAGCCGTCGAGCTTGAGCGTGTCGATCGGGAACTGCTTGAGATAGCTGAGACACGAGTAACCGGTGCCGAAGTCGTCGATGGCCACGCGCACACCGAGATCCTTCAACGCGCGCAGGATGCGGATCGCGCCTTCGACGTCCTGCATCGCCTGCGCCTCGGTGATCTCGAGCTCGAGGAACTGCGGACGCAGGCGCGACGCGTCGAGCGCCTCGGCGATGTCGCGCAGCAGCTCGGGCGATTGGAACTGCCGCGGTGAAAGATTCACGGCGACGACGAAACGATGTCCGCGGCGGTGCCAGTCCGCGCACTGCCGCGTTGCTTCACGCAGCACCCAGCGTCCGAGGGGAATGATCAATCCCGAATGCTCGGCGCCGGCGATGAAGCGCTCCGGCAGCAGCAGGCCGCGCTCGGGATGATTCCAGCGCACGAGCGCTTCCACGCCGAACACACCGCCGGTCGGCACGTCGACGAGCGGCTGGTAGTGCACGACGAACTCCTCGTGCACGAGCGCGCGGCGGAGACCGTTCTCGAGCTCCAGCGCCTCGACCGCGCGCATGTTCATTGATGGCGCGTAGAACTGAGACGTGTTCCGTCCCGCCTCCTTCGCGCGATAGAGCGCCGTGTCGGCGTTGCGGATCAGCGTCTCGCAATCGGTGCCGTCGAGCGGATAGACGGCGATGCCGATGCTGCTGGTGACGACGAACTCGCGTCCGTCGACGACGATCGGTGCGCGAAGAGACTCGAGGATCTTTTGAGCGACTCTACCGGCGTCCTCGATCTTTCCCATCATGTGGATCAGCACCGTGAACTCGTCGCCGCCGAAACGCGCGACCGTATCTTCCTGCCGCACCGCACCGCTGATGCGCGAGGCGATGCCGTGCAGGAGCCGGTCGCCGATCGTGTGACCGAGGGAGTCGTTGATCTGCTTGAAGCGATCGATGTCGAGGAACAGCACCGCTGCTTTGTAGCGATGCCGCTGCGCGTGTCCGAGGGCGACGGCCACGCGGTCGGCGAAGAGCGAGCGGTTCGGCAGTCCGGTGACGGTGTCGTAGTAGGCGAGGTGCTCGAATTCCGCGCGGCGCTGCTCGAGCAGGCGCACGATGCGCCGATAGAGAAAAAGGAGGAGAAGTGCGAGCGCGATTGGCCCGCTGACGGAGATGCCGAGGTCGATCAGAGCTCCACTCCCATCACACGCACCCGAAAGAGTCCGAAGGCGGGAGCAGTATAAGCGCTAACGGCGCTCGTGGTAGCTCTGGATGTCGTCCTCGTCGTCGAGATACTTCAATGCGATCGCGTCGGCTTGTTCGGGCTCGAACGTATTGAGCATCATCGCCAGCCAACGCGCGTCGTCGGGGAATCGCTCGATCAACTTGTCGATCGCGGGCAGTGAATCGACATTGCGTTGGGCCGCGAGTCCCGCGACGACGACGTAAGCGATGCTGGAGTTCTGGGTATCGAGGCCCTTTGTGAGGAGAGGGAGCGCTCGTGGATCCGTCGCCGCGACGGCCAGCGCGTCATGGAGGACTCCGTCGTGCTCGTATGATTCGAAGCCGCGCGCTGCGCACCACTCTTCGAATTCGGTCGCGACATCGCCATCGACGTCCGCGAAACGCACGGCGAGCTCCGCCTCGGCGAGGATGTCGCTCCAGATCGCGGTGTCGTCCGGCGCGTAACGCAGAAGCGCGGCGGCGATGCGATGGCGTTCGGAGTGTGTGTCGACAAGGTCATAACGCTTCCGGAGAAGCTCGATCGCCGAAGCGTCCCCCGTTTCCGCCGACGCGATCAACGCCGAGTGCAGCTCGTAATCCGCGCACAGCGGAATGCCATACGGCGTGTCAGGCGCTTCGTCGCGGCACGGCTCGGGAACGACGTAGATCGATTCCGCAAACATCGGAGTCACCGCAAGCAACAGGACCATCAACACTCGTCGCATTCGATGAGGGTAGTCCTCGGCGGGCCCGCGGCGGTCAAGAGGCGGTGACGGGTCTCAGACAAAACTGTTTGGAGTCCCATAAGGAAATAGCCCCCGGCTTCAGCCGGGGGCTCATGGGCGTCCAGCAGAATCGAGCCCTCGTAGCGGGCGACAGAACCCGTTGAACGTAGGCCTGTCGCCCGCTGACGCGGGCTCGCAATCGAACGTCCGCCATTCCCCCGGCTGAAGCCGGGGGCTAGGGCTGCCGCACTCCAAACAAGCCGCGCACCACTTCCGCGACGTCGCGCTTGCGGCCGTCGACCTCGTAGTTGAGGCGGCGCATGGCCGCGTCGTCGATCGTGCCGCGGAGCGATTCGAGTGCGGCCGTCGCGCCTTTGCAGCGCTGGTCGAGATCGTTGCGCGACACCACCACCGCGTCGTACGGCGGGAAGTAGCGGCGGTCGTCTTCGAGCACGACCAGGCCGAGCGGCTCGATCAGGCCGTCCGTGGAGTTGCCGGCGATCAAATCGATCTCGCCGCTCGCGAGCGCTTTGTAGGTCAGGCCGAGGTCCATCGTGCGGGGGTTGTTGGTCACTCGCAGACCGTAAGCCTTTTGCAATCCGCTCCAGCCGTCGGGACGCTCGGTGAACTCGTAGCCGAATCCGGGACGCACTGTCGCCGCAATTTTCGCGAGGTCGGAGATCGCGCGCAGGCCGTTGCGTTTCGCGGTGGTCTTCCGCACGATCATCGCAAACGTGTTGTTGAAGCCGAGCGCCGGCGACCAGCGGAGACCGCGCTTCGCGTACGCGTCGCGCACGATCGCGTCGACGCGCGCGCGGTCGTTCATGGACGGCTGTTTGAGGATTGCCGTGAGCGCGGTGCCGGAGTATTCGACATACGTGTCGATCGCGCCTGACTGGATCGCGGCGTCGCAGACGAACGTCCCGCCCATGTTGAGGCGACGGTCGACCTTGCATCCCGCCGCTTCCAGTTTTTGTGCGAGCAGCTCGCCGAGGATCACGGACTCCGTGAAGTTCTTCGAGCCGACGACGATCGGTCGATCTTCACCTTTGCACGCGACGAGGAGCAGCAACAGCGCGATCGAAGACTTCTTCATGCTTCACCTCGGCGACGCGCAAAGTGGCGCTCGACGCGCGTGAGGACGAAGTCCGCCGCGAGCGCGAGCAGCGCCGCGGGAAGCGCGCCGGAAAGGATCAGGCGAGTATCGACCATCGCGACTCCGCGGAAGATCAGTGTGCCCAGTCCGCCGCCACCGACGGCCGCCGCGATCGTCGCGACGCCGATCGCGGTCACCGCGGCGATGCGGATGCCGGCGACGATCGTGGGCGTCGCGAGCGGCAATTCGATGGACCAGAGGAGCTGGCGATCCGTCATCCCCATCGCCGTCGCGGCTTCGCGCACGTGCGGATCGACGCGCTGCAGGCCGACGAGCGTGCTGCGCACGATCGGAAGGAGCGAGTAGAGGACGAGCGCGACGATCGCGGGGCGCGGACCGATTCCGCCGATCAACGGGAGCGGGATGAGAAAACCGAACATCGCCAGCGAGGGGATGGTCTGCACGGCGTCGGTGACGCGCAGTGCGATACCGCCCGCGCGGCGGCGGCGGTACGCGAGCGTGCCGAGCGGAACGCCCGCGGCGATGGCGATCGTCACCGCCACGACGACGATGAGCAGATGTTCGCCGGTGAGTCGCAGAAGAGTCATGTTGCCGAGGCCAGGAATCTTCTCACGAGCGGATGCTCGTGCGTCGCGAGCCCCTCGGGCGTCGCGTCGGCGATGATCCGTCCGGCTTCGAACACGATGATCCGTTGCGCGATGCGAAGCGCTTCGCGCACGTCGTGCGTGACGAAGACGAGAGTCGTGTCGCGAGCCGCGCTGATGAGCATCGTCTGCAACTCCACGCGGATGAGCGGGTCGAGCGCGGAGAACGGCTCATCGCACAGAAGGATGCTCGGCGCGCCGATGAGCGCGCGCGCAATCGCAACGCGCTGCTGCTCGCCGCCGGACAGCATTCGCGGATAGCGCGACGCGAAGCGCTCGAGCGGAAGATCGAGCTGATGCATGAGCTCCTCGGCGCGCTCGCGGATGCGCGCTTCGTCCCATTCGAGGAGACGCGGCACAGTGGCGATGTTGTCGAAGACGCTGCGGTGCGGAAAGAGCGCGGGTTGCTGCATGACGTAGCCGATGCGGCGTCGCAGCGCGACGAGATCGTGGGGCTCGGTTCCCTCGATCGCGATCGAGCCGGAGGTCGGCTTCACCAAGGCGTTGATGAGCTTCAGCGCGGTCGTCTTCCCAGCGCCGCTGCGGCCGAGGAAGGCCACGCGCTCGCCGGCGGCGATGCGAAGCGAGATGCGGTCGAGGATGGTGACGTCGGGCAGCGCCGCGACCGTGACGTCGCGATATTCGATGATGTAGATCAACGGGGACGAGGTTACCGCGTCAGCGCTTCTCGTCCCACCACTTCGAGAGGTTCTGCGTCGGAGTGCGCGGCTGCTCGGAATAGTGCGAGGTGTCGTTGAAGAGCATGAGCCGCACGTGCACGGGATCGCGGAAGTCGAGCACGTTGAGGCAGGCCGGGGCCTGATCGAGTCGGTCGCGGTATCCACGGGCGTCGAATCCGAGAAGGCTGCTGATGAGGATGCGGATGGTGGCCTTGTGCGACACCACGAGCACGTTCTGTGCGTGATGATTCGTGACGATGTCGCGAATGCATGGCAGCGCCCGCGCCAAGACAGCCACTCCCGATTCGCCGCCCTCGGGCGCGTAAGTGAACGGGTCTTCCTCCCACGCTTTGTACTCGGCCGCGAAGCGCTCTTCGACTTCGGCGCGCGTCAGCCCTTCCCAATGTCCGTGAGCGATCTCGCGCAGGCCGTCGACGATCGCGGGCGCGAGCCCGCAGCGGGCGCCGATGATCGTCGCGGTCTCGACCGCGCGCGACAGGGGGCTCGAGTAGATCGCGTCGATGCCGTCGCGACGAAGACGATCGCCGAGTCGCGCAGCCTGCCGCCGTCCCTCCTCGGATAGGTCGACGCCGACCGCGCCGGAGAAGCGGTTCTCCGCCGTGAGCTGGGTGGCGCCATGGCGCACGAGGTAGATGCGCGTGGGTTCCACGGGAGGAGTGATTGTAAGGCGAGGTTGAGGCCGCCGAGTGCCGGCGGCCTCGAGGTGATGGTGCGGCTTACGCGCGGGCGATGCGGCGAACGGTCGCCTGGACGTCGTCGACTTTCTCTTCGACCTTCTCGATGAGATCACCGGTGACGTTGGCGATTTTCTTCTGCATCTTCTTGCCGGTCGTCGGGGCGAAGAGGAGGGCCAGCACGGATCCGGCGATGGCGCCGATGCCGAACGCAACCGCCACCTTGGCGACGGGGAACTTCTGTTTCCGAGAGAACATGAATAACTCCTTTCAGGGTCGTAGGACTCGCATCGAGTCGAAAGGTTCCGACTTATGCAAAAACGCCGCTCGTTCGAGCGGCGGGACTCGGGGCGTTTGGTAGTCCCCAGCGGACTCGAACCGCTGACCTCTACCGTGTCAAGGTAGCGCTCTAACCAGCTGAGCTAGGGGACTGCGTCGCTGCGAACAGCGGGTAACTCGCACGAACAGAACGGGTTTGAAGGGTTATTCCACTCCATTCCGAACGAGGGACGCGGAGCATAGCGCAGGTGCGGCGGCCGAGGCAACGGGACGCCGCACTATGGCAGTGACGGATTCTTCACAAGACTTTCTGCGCTCGCGACCGGCCGCGCTGTCATTCTGTCGGTGAAGTATTATCCGCAGATCCCCTTCAAGCTCGAGATTCGGAGCCATCGATTGTGTACGTGAGCAGTTACAACCCCCTGCTCGTCGCAGCGTCGTTGTTCGTGGCGATCCTCGCCTCTTATACGGCGCTGGACATGGCGGGCCGGATCGTCACCGCGCAGGGACGGGCAGCCCGCTGGTGGCTGGTGGGCGGAGCGTCGGCGATGGGGGTCGGCATCTGGTCGATGCACTTCATCGGCATGCTGGCCTTCAGCCTTCCGATTCCGCTCGGCTACGACCCGGCCATCACGCTGCTGTCGCTGCTCATCGCCATCGCCTCTTCGGTTTTCGCGTTGTGGCTGGTCTGTCAGGAGAACCTGCCGTGGTCGCGGCTGTTGTTCGGCGCGATTCTGATGGGACTCGGGATCGCTTCCATGCACTACACGGGCATGGCGGCGATGCGCATGCTCCCGATGATCCGCTACATCCCGTCCCTGTTCATCCTCTCCATCGTCATCGCCATCGTTGCCTCGGGTGCGGCGTTGTTCATCGCGTTTCATCTTCGGCGCCCGGGGTCCCGCGTTCATCAGTACCGTGCCTTCGCGGGCGTGGTGATGGGCTGCGCCATCGTTGGCATGCACTACACGGGGATGGCGGCCGCGCAGTTTTCGCTCGGCAGCATTTGCGGCGCGGCCAAGGGAGGAGTCAATACCGGGTGGCTGGCGCTGCTGGTCATCATCGTGACCATGGCGATCCTGGCCATCGCGTTGATCATCTCGGTGCTGGATATGCGTCTGGAGTCGCGGACCTCGAAGCTGGCGGTCTCGCTGGCCGAAGCCAATGAGGAACTGACGTACCTGGCGTTGCACGACAATCTGACCAAGCTCCCCAATCGCGCCCTGCTGGAAGAGCGCCTCAAGCAGGCGATTGGCGGCGCCGATCGCGAGAAGAGACGCTTTGCCCTGATGTTCCTGGACCTGGACGGGTTCAAGGAAGTCAACGACGCCTATGGCCACAGCGTCGGCGATCTGGTACTGGTCGAAGCGGCCAAGCGCATCGGGTTGAAGATCCGGATCCAGGACACGATCGCCAGGGTCGGGGGAGATGAGTTCGTATTTCTGGGGGACGTCGGCGAGGCGACGGATGCAGCCGCGCTGGCCGAGAAACTCCTGGTCATCATCCGGGAGCCATTTCAGATCCCCGGCCACGAGTTGCGCATGTCGGTCAGCATCGGCATCGCCATGTATCCGGGGAACGGCGCGAATCAACACGAGCTGCTGACCAACGCCGATGCCGCCATGTATCACGCGAAGTCGCTCGGTCGCGATTCGTTCTGTTTCTTCGACCCGTCGATGAACGCGCATGTGCACGCGCACCTGGAGTTGATCCAGGACCTGCGGCGCGCGATCGATCGCCACGAGCTGATCCTCTATTACCAACCGAAGTTCGAGGCCCCGAACGGGCCGGCGATCGGCGTGGAAGCGTTGGTGCGGTGGGAGCACCCCACGCGCGGTCTCATCGAGCCCGACGACTTCATTCCCCTGGCCGAAAAGACGGGGCTCATTCTGCCGATCGGCGAATGGGTGCTGGACGAGGCCTGCCGCCAAATGAGGGAGTGGCACGACGCCGGCCGTGAACACTGGACGATGGCGGTCAATCTCTCTCCCGTGCAGTTCGGTCATCCGGCCCTGATGCAGACCGTCCAGGCCACGCTCGAACGCCACAGGCTGATCCCACGCTGCCTGACGCTGGAGATCACGGAATCGACGGCGATGCGGGATGCCGACGCCAGCGTGGTCATCCTCCAGCAGTTGCACGAGATGGGCGTCCGCATCGCCATCGACGATTTCGGCACCGGCTATTCGAGCCTGCTCTACCTCAAGCGTTTGCCGGCCAGCGAGCTGAAGATCGATCGCGGATTCGTTCGCAACCTTGCGCACGACTCCGAGGACCGGGCGATCGTTTCCGCGATCGTCGCGCTGGGCCAGACGCTCGATCTGAAGATCGTTGCGGAAGGGGTCGAAACGGTGGCCCAGCAGGAGTTTCTGACCGACATGGGCTGCGATTCGCTGCAGGGCTTTCTGTTCGGAAGGCCCATGCCGCCAACGCAGTTTCTCGCCGCGTTGGCCCATCACGAGCAGAAGTATCGAACCGGGGGATTCGAAGGTCTTACGCCGGCGACGGAGTGATTGCAAAAGGATCGTTGACACGCGCGCGGTTTGATCAATATCGTGCCTTCCTCATGAAACGACTGTTGATTGCCGCGCTCTTCACGACGTCGTTTGCCGTGCCCGCATTTGCGCAGGCGCTCCCGCCGACCATCACCAAGGACTTCAACCCGCCGATCGTCCTGCTCAACGGCGACTCGGATGCGACCATCACGGTCACGAACCCGAACGCCTTCTCGATCTCCAACGTTCAGTTCAGCGACACGATGCCGGCAGGGATTGATCTCATCACGCAACTCGGCGGTACGTGCAGCACGCCCGCGACCGGCGGCGGAATGTTCACGATCAACCCAGGCACGGAGACGTTTTCGAGCACGTCGAGTGTTCTGACCGCGGGACAGTCGTGCACCATCATCGTGAGAGTCCGGGGGACTGTGATCGGAGCGCATCTCAACACCACGTCGCAGGTCACCGCGACCAGTACTCCCCCGGGCGGCCCGGCTTCAGCGACGCTCACAGTGATCGGCGCCAGCGCGGGGATCCCGACGCTGTCGGTGTGGATGCTGCTCGCGTTCGTCGCGGCGCTGGCCGGAGTGGCGGCGCTGAAGTTGGGAACGTAGCCAGAAACTCCTACAGAGTCGACGAAACGCGCGGCCGGCGGAGCCGGAACGGAACGAGTTCGCGCACGCTCACGGTGGCGTTGTGCACAAGCGGCCGTGCCCAGAACCCGATGCTCAAGATGTATCCGAGAGTCACGTAGAGCAGCAGCATGCCTGTGCGCAGCCCGACGCGCTCACCCAGCGAGCCGACGGCGAGAGAGACGAAGGCGCCGCCGACGATCCCCGTGCACAGAATTCCCGAGAACGATCCGTGATGACGTTCGACCGAGTTGAGAGCGAGCGAGAAGATCACCGACCACATGACCGACAGGAAGAAGCCGAGGGCCATGAACGAGTAATAGGACAACGTCGCTCCGCCGGCGAGAGCGGTCGTGAGCGTGAGGATCGCCGCCGTGGCGAAGCCGATCAGGACCTTGCGGCCGTCGAACAGCTTCAGCAACACCAGCCCGAGAGCACAACCTACCGTCATGAGTCCCCAGAACGCCGCCACGGCGCGCGCGCCCTCGATCTGTGGATTGAAGCCGTGGTAGGTGGAGAGGAACTTCGAGATCCAGTTGGCAATGCCCTGCTCCGATCCGACGTAGCAGAAAATGGCCAGGAAATAGAGGTGCACGATCGGGCGTCTCAGCAGATCGCGATGCGCGGTCCACGGGCCGATCCGCTCTCCTTCGGCAAGCTCGTAACGCGGCAGCCGGATCACTCCCATGAGGATCACCATCAACAGCGTCACCGCGGCAAAGACCCAGTAAAGAGAGACCCACGGAAGCTCGCGCGGAACCAGAGACGCAAACGTGGCGGGATGCGTCACCAGATACGAGTAGACAAACGGGCTGAGGAAGGACGCGCCGCCGAAGACCAGTTGCGCGGCTACGGAATTCGCGGCGAAATGCTCCTCGCCGCCGGCGACGCGCAGCAAAGGATTGATCGCAACCTGCAGCATGGTCATGCCGATCCCGATGAGGAACAGCGACACCAGCGCGATCTCGTACCGCGGCGCCGACGCAAACAACAATGACCCGGCGAATGCGGCCGCGAATGCGGCCATCGTCACCGGCTTCTCGCGGAAGCGCTCCAGCAGCATGCCAGCCGGAATGGACATCACGCCGTAAGCAACGAAAAAGGCGAACGGAAGAAAGCCCGCCAGACCGAGGCTGAGCTGAAACCCGCTGATGATGTCGGGAATCAGTGGCCCCAGGATGTTCGTCAGAAACGAGATCACGAAGAAGATCAGAAAGACGAGCAGAATGATCCACGGCCGGCGCTGATTCATCGGCTGTCCTCCACGTTCATTTTCTGGGCGCTCGTCTCGACTTCGTGACTCGGGCCGGGCCGGTGGAGTCACGAACGATGAGCTCAGGATCGACGACCACAAACGAGTCTTCCGACGAAGCGCCGCGCTGAAGAGGGGCATGGATGCGCTCGAGCAGGACGCGCGCGGCAATGCGTCCCATGTCCCGCAGCGGTTGGCGCACCGTCGTCAGTCGCGGGTTGTGATATGCGGCGTTCTGAATGTCGTCGAAGCCCATCACCGAGATGTCTTCCGGCACACGCAGGCCGGCGTCGAGAAACGCACGGATCGCACCGATCGCCGACGCATCGTCGAACGCGAACAGCGCCGTGAAGTCCACGCGCCGCGCGAGCAGCTTCTTCGCGAACGCATAGCCCTCCTGGTAGGCCGCGTCGGGCGCGAACACCTCGTCTTCGCCTTCGCCGCTGAGCTGGAGCGTGAGCTCCGGCGGAATCTCCACGCCCAGCGAAGCGGCCGCCTCGAAGATCGCGCGCGATCGGTCTTCCGTGTCCGCGCTGCCCGGCTGGCCGCGAAACAGCGCGATCCGGCGGTGCCCGAGCTTTTTCAGATGCGTCAGCGCGAGATGCGCGGCGCGATCGTGATCGATCACCACGTTCGAGAGGCCCTTCACACGCGTATGGCCGGAGATCACCACGGCCGGCAGCGGAGGAGGGTCGTGGAGCTCGGTCGCCAGGAGGATCATTCCGTCGACGGCTCGCCGCATCAGGAGCTCCAGATCGTCCTGCAGCATCTTCGGCGTCGAGCGTCGGTGGCTGGTGACGAAATAGTGGTAGTCGTTGGCGAGCAGGTGACTCTCGATTCCGCTGACGATCTCCGCGGCCCACGGGTCGCTGACCTCGGGTACCAGAACGCCGATGGAATTCGTACGCCGGCTGCGGAGTGAGACGGCGATGTAATTCGGACGGTATGCGAACTTGCGGGCGGCCGCGAAAACCCGTTGCTGGGTTTCCTCCGGAATGGCGTCGGCGACCGGAGAGCGGTTGAGCACGAGCGAGATCGTGGCCGGCGAGAGGCCCAGATGGCCGGCCAGATCTTTCAGCGTCGGCCGTTCACGGCTCTTTTTCGGGCGCTGCGCGGACTTACGTTTACGGACGCTCACGATTCATTCATCCCGTCGAGATAGCCCATCGAGATAGATCGCCGCCGCACCGAGCAAAGCCACGTCGCTCGTCTCGGTGCAGGCGATCTGGAGCCGGCGCAGCGCATGCGGAAACGCATAAGTCTGCAGCCGCTCGCGCATCGCTTGCTCGAAAAGCGGATAGGCGCGGCTGACCGATCCGCCGAGGATGACGATTTCCGGGTCATATGAATAGAGAACGATGAGGATCGCGTCACCCAATGCCGTGCCCACGTTGACGAGCAGCTCTTGCGCGAACGGATCGCCGGCGCGCGCGCGATCGTAAAGCGTCTCGCCGTCCATCCCGCCGGCCTGCCGGAGATACGTTCCCGAGCACCAGCTCTCGATCGTACTCCCGCGGTAGGGGATGTTCCCGATCTCGCCCGCGCCGCAGTTCGTGCCGCTGTAGAGGCGGCCGTTGATG
Organism: Thermoanaerobaculia bacterium; assembly: GCA_035999335.1. Lineage (GTDB taxonomy): Bacteria > Acidobacteriota > Thermoanaerobaculia > Gp7-AA8 > Gp7-AA8 > QHVT01. The sequence continues at coordinate 79,544 of DASYGV010000175.1, forward strand.
ACGACTCCCGCTCCCAGGCCCGTGCCGACGACGATGCCGACCAGGTTCCGGTAGCCGCGACCTTTGCCGAAATGAAGCTCGCCGACGGCGAAAGCATTTGCATCGTTGTTGATGAACGAGCGCACTCCGTATCGACGCTCGAGCTCCTGCTTGAGCGGTACCTCCCGCCACGAAGGAATGTTCGTGACGGAGTGGACGACGCCCGTATCGACGTCCACGACGCTCGGCACGCAGAACCCGATGCCCGATACGCCGCCGTCGAGAACTGCATCGATGGCGCTGAAGACCTCATCGAGCACCACGCTTGTGCTGGCGGTGCCGGAAATCGGGCGCGAGAGGCTCGACTCGATTTTTCCGTCACGGACCCTACCGACACGGACGTGCGTTCCACCGAGGTCCACTCCGATGATCGCGTGGTTCACTGCCATGTGCGCCTGGGAGACGACCGGGAGCGCCTCCGGCGGGCCGCCACGGGCGGCAGCGCTTGTCGAAGCACGTGCGGTCACGAGACCCGCGCTCCTGGCGAGCGGCGTGCGTTAGCCTTGGGCATGATGCAGCGCTGCCGGCCGTGCCGGCCCGCCGGAGGCGCTCCCGGTCGTCCTCCGGGCATCATCGGTGTGGCTCCACGAGCACGAAGGCCTCGGTGCGTCTGACGAAGGACATCAGGTATCCGTTGCAGTCCATGATCCCATCCAAAGCAGCAGGATGGCTGCCCTTGCGCGCGAGGCGGCCGAGCTGCGACGCGTACGAGCGCACAGCTCTCAATTTCACGGCGTCGTTGCCCATGCCGTCGCCTACGTAGAGCCGCTCCGCCAGACAGAATTGCTTTTCCTTCCCGTAGTCCGCGTCATCCGGGAGCGACGCGGGCGAGGATGGACGGAAGCGGTGGCTGGCCAATTGCGCAATCCAACCGGCGTCCGCGAGAGCCTTTGTTTCGTCGTTCAGGCATGGACAGACTGGAGCCGCCGGAGTCGGATACCAGCAGTCGCTGTGCGCGGTGTTCTTGGGAGTGTTCGCGTGAATGACGGCGTATGCGATCGGGTGGGGAGACGCATTTTCCTCGTTCAGGCGGCGCACGAAATTCCCCAGCCCTGAATGGTCGCCGTGTCCGTCGAGGTAGTGCGTCGTTGCGACGAGAGCTCCCTCGGGTGATGCTGCGATCAGCTCGCGCAACGAGGCCATGAGCGTCTCCGTGGTGAGCGTCGTCCGAGGCCCGCCGCCGTAGCCGCTCGAGCAGGTCTCACACGAAGTGCAGGCGGAGAAGTCGGAGCGGCGGAGCGGCTCCGCTGTTTTGGACTCACCGAGATTGCGCCACGCGGCGCCGAGGCCGGTGTCGGGGTAGCCGAGAAACCGCGGAGGCGGGAGACCGACAATGCCCGCGGCGGCGGCGCTCTCGGTGCGCCGGATCTCGGCGAAGCTGTCGATTTCCGGCGTGGCGAAGTTCGACAGCTCTTCGGCGGTACAAGTCGGACCCGCGGCGGTGCTGCTCTTCCAGAATCGGCAAGCCTCGCAGTAGGCGTCGCCGTCGGTGACCACGACCACGCTCACCGGCTTGCCGGCTCGGAGGTACGCGTCGACCAATCCGGTGAAGCCGAGCGCCTCGTCGTCCGGATGAGGCGCGAGGACCAGCAGGGCCGGATACGCGGTGAGCGCCTCGTTATCGCAACTGGTTGAGGCCACGACACTTGGCGATGATGACCGGCACGAGAGCGAAAGGAGCGCGACTGCGCCGAAGAGCAGCGTGGCGGTGGTCCGTCTCTTGGTGATCATAGCTAAAACGATTTAATACCACGACCGAAGGATCGCAGTCTAGATCTTGACGTTGAAAACCAAATGAGCTAAAACGATTTACTAATCGAGCTAAAACGGTTTAGGAGGTTGACGCAAATGCGGCCCAGAATGCTCTCATGGCTCACTGCAATGTTGTTGTGCGGGTCCTCGATCTTGTTCGCTCAAACGCCCCCACCGGCGGGCGAAACTCAACAGCCTCAATCGGACCAGGTCGAACCGGTCACTGAGGAAATCACCGTCGTCGGCCTCGCCGAGTCGTTGCGTGAGGCCGTGAAAGTCAAGCGCGAGTCCGCCGCGATTGTCGATGTCGTCGCAGCGAAGGACGTCGACAAGCTGCCCGACAGGAACCTCGCCGAGGCGGTCCAACGCGTCCCGGGTGTCGTCATCAATCGTGAGTTTGGTGAAGGCGAACGCGTCTCTCTGCGGGGCGTGGCGCCGAATCTGGTCAACACCACGGTGAACGGCCACAACGTGGCGGTAGCGGACTGGTTCGTCCTCGAGCAGTTGGCGGCCACCCGCAGCTTCAACTATCTCCTGCTGCCTTCGGAGCTCATCGGCCTGCTCACGGTCTACAAGAGTCCCACGGCGGAGCTCAATGAAGGGGGCATCGGCGGCACGATCGACGTCAAGACGCGTAAGCCGCTCGACCTGAAGCCTCTCGCCATCAGTGGCTCGGTTCAAGCCGCCTACACCGACAAGTCGGGCTCCTACGATCCCAATGTTTCCGCCCTGATCAGCTGGAAAAACTCACAAGGGAACCTTGGCGTTCTCTTCTCCACCGTCTTCGACAAGCGCGAAATCCGCCGCGATGGCGTCGAGGTCCTCGGCTACTTTCCGCAAAGCGGAACCGGGCTGCTGGTCCCCGCCCTCATCGGCTCGGCGCTCTTCCAGCAGGAACGGGAGCGGAAGGCCTTCAACGCGGAATTGCAGTTCCGGCCCGCCCCGCGCCTCGAGGTCAACCTCAACGGCTTCTGGTCTCGGTTCGGTGCCGACAACATCAACCAGAACTACCTTGCCTGGGGCTCACAAGCCCTGGGTGGTGGCGGGACCTTGACTGATGCCACCATCGTGGGGAACACCGCTGTCGCCGGCGTGATCTCTTCCGCAGCAAACGGAACGCAGGGCCGCGGCGTCGTCTTCGACGCCATCGACCGCAAGGCGTTTGCGAAAACGTGGTACGGCGACTTCGATGCGACGTTCACTCCGAACGACTCGTGGATCGTGCATTTCGACGGCGGCTACACACAGGCGGACGGGGACACCGAGGCACAGCCTTTCGTCGAGTTTGGAGCGCCGGCTACGTTCCGGTATGACTTGCGGGGAGGGGCGCCGCAGGTGCAATTCCTCAACATCAACCCCCAAAACCCCGGGCACATGGAGTTCGACTTCGCGTCGCTGCACCACATCACCAATGACGACAGCGAGGTCTACTCCTACGTCGACGCGGAGAAAGTGCTCAAGACCACCGGCCCGTTGACGTCGCTCAAGTTCGGCCTCAAGTACACGGATCACGAGCGCGAGACGGACTTCCAGGCCACGACTTACGGCGGCTTCTTCCTGCCGCTGTTGGCCACGGGTTGTGGCGGCCACACCTGCACCGCTGCCGACTTCGCTGCCGGCCTCACGCCCGGCGACTTCCTCGATGGCGTTTCCATCCCGGGTACGCTGGCCAGCTATTGGTCCGTCGACCGGAGCCGCGTCCAGGACATCTTGTTCGACAGCTTCAACGGAGCGCGCATCCCCAACCCGCCCGAGGTCTTCTCCGTCCAGGAGCGGGTCACGGGTGGGTTCATCATGGGGAATCTGAAGTTCGCCAATTGGAAAGGAAACGTCGGACTCCGCGCGGTGCGCACTGAGCAAACGTCCACTGGCAACATCGTCGGCGGCGCGGGTGAGATCCAGAACGCCTTCGGCAACTTCACTCACGTGACGGCGGACCGGAGCTACACGGACTTGTTGCCGAGTTTCAACCTCTCGCGCGATCTCAGCCCTCAACTGGTTCTGCGCATTGCCGCGGCTCGCACCATGGCGCGCCCGGACTTCACGGATGTGTCCCCGCGCGTGACCCTCAACCCCGGTGCCCTCACAGGACAGGGTGGGGATCCCGACATCGACCCGTACCGCGCGAACCAGGCCGACGTCTCGCTCGAGTGGTATCACGGAGACGATGAGATCGTGTCCGGCGCTCTGTTCTACAAGGACATTCAGTCGTTCATCACCGACAGGCCGGTCCAGCAGGCGCATCTGATTCAGACCGACAACCCCAACACGTCTCTATGTACGCCCGCGTTCACGTCGCAGTTCCCCAACCGCCATAGCTGCCAGTTCACAATTAACCAGCGCGTCAACGGCGGTGGTGGGAGCGTGAAGGGGATGGAGCTCAGCGCGCTGAAGAAGCTCGGCGGAGGGTTCGGCTTCCAGGGCAACTTCACATACTCCAATGCTGAAGCCGACGACGCCGGGCTCGAGATTCCGGGGAACTCCGAGCATTCCGGAAATCTGGTGGGCTTCTTCGAGAACAACCGGTTCTCAGCCCGTCTCGCCTACAGCTACCGCTCGGAGTTCTTCGTCACGTTCGACCGCTCGACGCGGTTGAATCAGGACGCGCTGAAGTCTTTGGACGCGTCCCTGGCATTCAACGTTTTCCGGGGCCTCGCCTTCACGGTCGATGGTGTCAATCTCACGGACGAGAAGATCGTGCAATTCGCTTCCGACCGATTCCGCCCGCGGGCCGTGTATGACAACGGCCGGTACTATTTCATCGGGTTCCGATTCCAGGGTTGACGCGAACAGGCGCCCCCTCCCTTGAGGAGAGGGCGCCACCTGTCATCCTGAGCGTCGAGTCGAG
>DASYGV010000195.1:0-3689 GCA_035999335.1 Thermoanaerobaculia bacterium
CGCTCGGGGCTTACGGGGAGAGTGGCTACTGCTCGCTGACCACCACGCCATCCCCTTCGAACCGGATCTTGAATCCGCCCACATCGGTATTCTCGATCATCACCGTCTCTAGCGACTTGTCATCCACGACGGTAGCAATGAGATTGCCGGTCCAGGCGACGAGCGCGTTCGAGGAGATCGACAGCGGGTACTCGCGCGTGACGCGCAGCGTCAGCGGCTCGATCGACGTCGAGATCGCGAGTGAGCCCAACCCGAAGATCTTCACGGTGTCGATCTTGCGCTGGTACGACGCGTCGTAGATCGGCTCCACGCGATACGCGAGCGAGTCTTCGAGCGCGAGGAGGTTTCGCCCTTCGACGTAGATGAACTCGTCGTTGAGATCGAGCAGGTAGGTCTTGCGCCCCTTCTCGTAGACGAAGATCTTCCCCTGCCCCACGGCTTTGACGAGCGTCTGCGCGGTCGTACCGAGAAGTCCGGATTCGGCGACGAACTTCAGATTGCCGGAGTAGCTCGAGACCGTGCCGCGCTTCACATGCACCGAGCGCGCGAAGTTGATCTCGAGGAACCCGTTCTCGTGCAGCGTGAACGTCTTCGACGCCCCTTCGATCTTCCTTGCAACGTCGATCTTCTTCGCCTCGACGTGCTGCGGCTCGTCGACCGCGTCCTGGAGCTTGCGCGCGGCGGTAATCGCCGGTTCGGGCGGCGCGGGAGGCGGAGGCGGTGGCGGAGCGACAGGCGGTGTCGGGACGCGGCCGGGCTGCGTGGCCGTCGCGATCACCTTCTCCGCTTCCAACGTGTTCAACGCGCGGACCTTCTGGGTCGTGATCTTCGGCTGAGGCTCGGTGATCGCCTGCCCCGACTTCGCGGGCGGCGGTGGTGGCGGTGGCGCGGGCGGACGCATCTCGAGCTCGACTTCGCGCACGAGCTTGTCCGCACCCGCAAATTTCAGATGCTCGAGCGCGAGTCCGAACTTCTTCTTCTGCCGGTAAAGCAGGCCGAGGTATAGGTGCGACTTCGCGTAATTCGGACGCAGGTCGACAGCGCGGAGGAGGCACTGCTCCGCTTCGTCGAGCTTTCCCTGTTTGAAGAGGATCAGTCCGAGGTTGGAGTGGAGGATGAAGACGTTGGGATTCTCGCCGATCAGTCTTCGATAGATAACCTCGGCCTCGGGGAACGCGTTCGTCTTGAAGTAAACGAGGCCGAGGAGGTTCAGCACGTCGGAGTCGTCGGGTCGGAGCCGCTGCGCGGCTTCGAGCTCGCGGCGGGCTTCTCCGTAACGTCCTTCCTGAAACGCTTCCCGTCCGCGGTTGTAGTGCAGAAGAAAAACGCCCTGGTCGAACGGAGGCGCCACAGCGGGATCACGCTCAGGCATGCGCGCGCGATTGTACGTCAGCCGGCACGGCCGGCGGCGCTGCTTGGCCAAGGCTTCGGCATGCCTGTCGCCTGAGGAACAGTTTCGGCGCGCAAGCTCTTAGCGTGCGGATACCTGGCCGAGGTACTTCGCGCCGGGGATCAGCGCCGCGATGGGAGCCGCGCCGGCGAAGCCGCCGCGCAGCTTCTTGCCGCCGCGCCGGCCCGCGAACATGACCGCCCCGCCGCCATACGGACGGCCGTAATAAACCGTCATCGCGCGCTTCACGTACGTCTGCGTTTCGTCGTACGGCGGAATTCCGCCGTACTTGAGCACCGCGTTTTCGCCGGCGTTGTATGCGGCGAGCGCGCGCGGGAGGTCGTCCGGGAAGAGGCGCGTGAGGTACGCGAGGTACTGCACGCCGCCGCGGATGTTCTCGTCGGGGTCGTGGATCCGTTTCACGCCGAAACGCTGCGCAGTGCCGGGCATGAGCTGCATCAGCCCGCGCGCGCCCTTGTGCGATACGCACGCTGGGTTGAACGCGGACTCGACCTGGATCACCGCGCGGACGAGCGTCGCGTCGAGACGGTACTTCTCGGCGTAACGCTCGATGATCGGGTCGTACTTCGAGCGGCGGTCGTGCTGCTTCGCCAGCCAGTCGAAATTTCCGCCGCGCGAGGCGCGGGCGTCGTTCGTGATGAGCTTCGTGCCGTCACGCTTCGTGGTCAGGCGCACGTCGGCACCGGCCGCACTCGCTACCAGTATCACGCCCATCACCGCAACACTGAGGACCCTCATTGCGCCAAAATCCTAACATGGCATTCTCAACTGTTCAGAAGGAAGTCGACGATTGGATCTCGCAATTCGAGGAAGGCTACTTCGCGCCGCTGCCGATGCTGGGCCGTTTGACGGAGGAAGTGGGTGAGCTCGCGCGGGCGCTCATGCACCACTACGGCGGGAAGAATCCGAAGGCCGGCGAGGACGCGGGCGACGTCGGGGAGGAGATCGCGGACGCGATCTTCGTGCTCGTATGTCTCGCGAACTCGCTGAATATCGATCTCGATGAGAAGTTCGGGGCGATGATGAAGAAGTATCGCGAGCGCGACGCCGACCGCTGGACGCGGAAGCCCTGGACGGACGGGTAAGGTTTCCCGCACACCAACGGGCCAGCACTCCTGGAACGGCAGGCTCTGTTTTGAGCTACAATTTCTCCATCCAAAAAGAACGGGTTCGGTAGTCCCACGCGACTCAGGACGGGTAGCGCGGGGTGGTCCGACCATTCAACGGCCCAGGAGATCTTATGGACGGCCTGCTGCGAGCGCTCATTAAAACGGTGCGACGCCGCCTCCGCGCGGACGAGGAAGTCACGGTGGAAGCCGTGACCAAGGAGCTGGGCTACACGCGGCAATACATCTCGGGCCGCTTCCACAGGCTCACCGGACGCCTGCTCAGCCAGTTCCTCAAAGAGAAGCGTCTGGAGAAAGCGGCGCGGCTGCTCAAGGGCGGCAACGTGCGCGTCTCGCAGGTCGCGCGCCGCTGCGGATTCGATTCGGAGAACTACTTCCGCCAGCAGTTCCGGATCCGCTACGGGATGTCGCCGCGTCAGTTCCGCGCCAACGGAACGCTGCGGGCCATGCCGCGGCGTCCGATGGTCGCGATGGCGACGGCCTGACGCGCGCTACTGCGGCGAGATAACGGTGACGCGCTGCGTCTCGTTGTTCGTCACGGTGACGAACGCCCACAGACGCCGGGCCGTGTTGTTGGCGGTGATCTCAAGGCGCCAGGTCCCCGGCTCCGCGATTGCCAACACCCTGCTCAGATCGAACGAGCGGTACGCGGGAAGGTTGCTGTTACAGGGCGCGCGGTCGTCGGCGCAGGGTCCGACCATGACGGTCTGCGTGAACGCGCGGAATGCTCCCTCGCGAAACATGAAAATCGACACACCGTCGCTGATTCCATCGAGATCGTACATCCTCAGCAACAGGCGGTACCGCGAGTCGAACGGCACATTCGACAGCACCACCTTCGCTCCCGCATCACGCTCCCGCACGACCCGCAATTCCGTTCCGAGCTCGTCCTGCTCGCGCGATACGTCGCGGATGAGACTTCCGAAGCGCACGTCCGCGCCGCGAGGCATGAAGAGAACAAGGCCCGTCGGGCGAGTGCCGAAGCCTGAGAGCGAGGCAGTCGCGCCGCCCGCGAGCGACGTCAGCGGACGGCTGACCTCCGGCAGAAACGCGATCGGCTCATCGGACGCGTTCACCATCTCGGTCCGCGTTTCCCATTGCGAGCCGTAGGCACCCGGACCATTGAAGAGGATCGGAACGAGAACACGCTC
>DASYGV010000018.1:0-16496 GCA_035999335.1 Thermoanaerobaculia bacterium
CTGCCCCCCGCCCCCCACCCCCCCCCCGCACTTCTAGAACGCGCGATTGCCTTCTTTGCGACTTTGAGACTCTGCGACTTTGAGGCTCTCAAATCACCCCGCTGCGCTGCGCTCGGCGTCGGGAATCGGCAGCCACGACTCGATCTTGGCCTCGTCCACCTTCAGCCTGCGGCCGAAGACTTTCTTCCACAGTCCGAGGAGGCCGGTCTTCCAGAGGATGTAGCCGCTGTAGCCGGTGATCACGGAGAACTCGCCGAAGCGGAGATGCCGCAGTCCCTGTTTGATCAGCCACGGCTGGCGCGCCAGGAACAGCGAGATCGGGTTCATCTTCTGCGGTTCGCTGAACGCGCGCACGTGCAGCAGGAGCTTGTCGAACCACTTCCGCGGAATGCGCCACACCAGCAGCACGTACAGCAGCACGTTCGAGAACGTCGGCCGCAGCGATGTGTAGTTGGCGTTGATCTGCTCGAGATCGATCCCGTTCTCCTTCATCTGCTTCTCGAGCACGGTGTTCGGGATCACGCGCAGCGAGAAGAGATTCAGCGTGAAGGGCCGCTCGAGACGATAGATCAGCTCGAGCGTGTCGATGACGTCCTGACGCGTCTCGATCGGGTTGTCGACGATGATGTCGTAAGCCGGATTGATGTGGTACTTCGAGAACTTCGCGAGGTCCGCGGCCGCGCGCTCGACGCGCGCGATCGGCGTCGGGCGGCGATAGAAGTCCAGGATGCGCTGGCTGCCGCTCTGCACGCCCATGCGCACGCGGTTCATCCCCGCCCACGTCAGCACTTCGAGCTTGTCCTGCTGGACGTAGCTCGGGATCACGCCGTAGACGCAGAAGTTGAGACCGATCTCTTCGCGCCACCGCTTCGCGAACTCCGTGAGCTCGGGCAGCGGGATGGCCATGAAGCTGTCGTCATGAAAGAGGACGGTATTGAGGTGCGGGTGCACCTTCATCGCCGCCTTCACCTCATTGACGATGTATTCGGGCGAGGTATGGCGGATGCGCTTGTACTTCGGATCGTTGGCGATGAAGACGGTGTTGCCGCAGAACGTGCAATGCAGCGGGCAACCAATCGACCAGATGGCCTGATACGCGAGCCCGTTGTTCTGCAGATAGTCCGACAGCGCGATGCGGCGGAAGCCGCTTCCTGGCGAGTAAATCCACTCCTCGCCTGCGTACTTCTGGAACGGCATCGTCTCCAGCTCGGCCGCGCTCATGAGCGGGCGGAAGCCGTTGCGGACGATCGTGCCGTCCTTCTGCTTGAACCAGAAGTTCTGGAGCTTCGTGAAATCGGCACCACGGCTGTAGAGGTCGATCCACTCCGCAAACGCGAGCTCGCCCTCGCCGGTGCAAATCGCATCGACCTCGGCCTCGATCGCGTTCTCGGGATAAATGATCGGATGGATGCCGCCCCACATGATGTATGCGTCGGGATTGAGCTGGCGGACGCGAGCAATGACCTTCCTTGCGTTGTCCGCGTAGCCGGTCATGCACGAGACGGCGATCAGGTCCGCCCCGGCGATTCCTTGCGCGATCTCATCGATCTGATCGGGGCCGAAATGAACGGCGGTGCCCGTGCGGCGCGTGATCGAGTACCAGAACGACCGGTAGCTGTTCGTCCCGACGTAGAAAAGCTTCGTGTCGGGATTCACACGCTCCATGAACGCCGCCATCTTGCGGAAGCCCGTGGCGGTGATGCCGTCCTCGAAGGACACCATGTGGATCTTCATGCGAACGCGGACAACATAACATTGATGGAAGCGCTTCCCCTTACCGCATCAACGCGACCGCATCGCGACCCACGATCACCGCGAACACCACCAGCAGAGCCGCGAGTGTGCGCATGACGGGTCGATACCAGCGTCCGACGACGTGCTCGCGGGATCGCGCCAGCACGAGAGCGAGCAGGAGCTTGCTGCCGACGAGGCAGACGAAAAAGACGGCGATGAACGCCGCTGCGGCGAGCGCGCTGTGGCGCCAGGCCTTGATGAGCATCGGCGTGCCGGCAGTGAGCCAGAACAGGTAAGGATTCGGGTTCAGGAAGTTCACGATGGCACCGCGCACGATCGATCGCGGCGCGGCGCTCGTTTCCGTCGCGACCGGCGGCGGCGCGAACCAGCTCTCCCACGCGAGATAGAGCAGATACACCACGCCGGCCATCGCGATTGCGCCGACCAACGGGCGGATGGCGGCGATGCGTCCGAGGAAAACCAACAGCACGACCATGATCGGGCCGTCGGTGATCAGCGGCGCGAGCGCGGTCTTCATCCCCTCTTTCGCGCCATGCCGCAACGTTTGCGAGATCACGAGCGTCATCAGCGGCCCCGGCGCGAGCCCGCCGGTGAGGCCGTACACGAGGGCGGCGGAGAGGGCGGTGAGCATGGTCAGGCAGCCTCCTTGCACTGCCGCGTCCGCATGGGCAATTTACTTTGGATCATCATCGTCGTTCTCGTCATCCTCTGGCTTCTCGGATATGTCGCGTTCCCCATCGGCGGCAATCTGATTCACATCCTGCTGGTGATCGCGCTCGTGCTGGTGATCTACCGGTTGGCCACGGGACGACGGGTGTTGTAGGCCGGCACGGCCGGCTGCGCTGGTTGGCAAAGCCTTGGGCACGTACGGTCGCTCCGAGGCTCTTGCCGCGCAGACTCCTAGCGCTTGAATGCGCGCACGACGGCGTCCACCTTCGCGGCGTCCACGCGTCCGTCCGTCTTGATCGACGTCCCGACGATCGCGCCGTCGGCGTCCGCGAACTGCGCCGCGTTATCCGCGGTGAGGCCGCTGCCGACGAGCAGCGGCGCGTCGACAACCTCCCGCAACTCGCGCAACCGCGACGGGTCCGCGGCTGCGCCCGTCTCCGTTCCCGTCACGATGATTGCGTCGGCGAGGCCGCGCAGACGCAGGTCCTTCGCCGACATCTCCCCCATCGGTATCGCGTGCTTGACGAGATGATCCGCGAAGATCAGCACCTCCGGTGCGAGCGCGGCGCGTTTGCGTAGAGTCGCGTAGGCGTCGCCTTCGATGATCCCCTGATCCGTCACCGCAGCGCCGGTGTGGATGTTCACGCGAATGAAGGCCGCGCCCGTGGCCGCGGCGATTGCGATCGCGGAGAGCGCGTCATTGCGCAAGACGTTCACGCCGAACGGCAGACGCACCTCGCGGCGGAGCTCCGCGATCACGGACGTCATCGCCGCGACAGTCTCCGCTTCGACCCGTCCACGCGTGAACGGGCGGTCGCCGAAGTTCTCGATCACGAAGCCGTCGCAGCCTCCCGCGGCGAGTGCACGAACGTCGTGCAGCGCGAGCTCGAGCACGTCGCTCATCGACGTGAATAGCGGCGCACCGGGCAGCGCGCGCAGGTGCACCATCCCGAAAAACGGCCGTGAGGAAAAACGCGATACGAGCCCTGCGCGTGTCAGCAAGTCTTCACTCATCGCTCATCTCTCATCACTCATCACTCGCCTTATATACTCCAGCGCGCATGTCGGACCTGAAGCTCTTCAATACATTGACGCGCGAGAAAGAACCGTTCATCCCCTTGCGTCCCGGAGAGGCGCGGGTCTACTCGTGCGGGCCGACGGTCTACGGCCCTCCGCACATCGGCAACCTGCGGACGTTCCTCTGGAGCGACGTGCTCCGTCGCTATCTCGAATACCGCGGCCTGCGCGTGACGCAGGTCATGAACATCACCGACGTCGAGGACAAGATCATCCGCAACGCCACCGCGGCGGGCCAGGACATCCGCACGTACGTGGTGCCGTACATCGACGCGTTCTACGCCTCGCTCGAGAAACTGCGCATCCGCCGCGCGGACTCGTATCCGCGCGCGACGGAGTACATCCCGCAGATGGTCGGCCTCGTGCAACAACTGACCGCGCGCGGACACACGTACGACGCCGACGGCTCGACGTACTTTCGCGTGGCGACGCTGCCCGGTTACGGCAAGCTCGCGCACGTGGAGATCGACACGACCAGCGACTACAGCCGCGTCGAGTCGGACGAGTACGAAAAGGAATCGGCGCGCGACTTCGTGCTCTGGAAAGCAAAGAAGGAAGGCGAGCCGTCATGGGAGACGCCGCTCGGCGAAGGCCGCCCAGGATGGCACCTCGAGTGCTCGGCGATGTCGATGGACCTCCTCGGCGACACCTTCGACATCCACACCGGCGCGGTAGACCTGATCTTCCCGCACCACGAGAACGAGATCGCGCAGAGCGAAGGCGCGACCGGCAAGCCGTTCGTCCGCTTCTGGGTCCACGGCGAGCACCTCAACATCGACCAGATGAAGATGTCGAAGTCGCTGGGCAACATCTACACGTTGAAAGAAATCGAGGAGATGGGCTACTCGCCGCTGGCGTTGCGGTACGCGCTGATCTCCGTGCCGCATCGCACGAAGCTCAACTTCACGACGCAGTCGCTCGACGACGCGAAGCACGCGCTCGCGCGCATCGAGTCGTTCCTGCTGCGCCTCGACGAAGTGGCGCGCTCGGGACCGCGCGATGCCGCGCACGCGGACGACCAGGGCGACGCGCTGATCGGCAGGCTCCTGGGCGAGTTCCAGGAAGCGATGGACGACGATCTCAACACCGCCGGCGCCCTCGGCGCGCTCTTCACGTTCATCCGCGACGCGAACACCGCCATCGACGCCGGCCGCATCTCGCCAGGCGACGCCGAGGGGATGCGCGCCGCGCTGCGCAAGATCGATCCCGTGCTCGACATCTTCCCGGAGATCGAGCAGTCGATCGACGCCGAGATCGAAGCGCTCATCGCCGCACGCAACGCTGCGCGCAAGGCGCGCAATTTTGCGGAGAGCGACCGGATCCGCGATCTCTTGCTGTCACGCGGCATCCTCCTCGAGGACACGCCGCGCGGTGTTCGCTGGAGGAGGTCGTCGTGAACCCTGAGCGAGCGCCAGCGAGTCGAATGGGTCAAGTGCGCCCTCACGCTGCGCTGGCCTTTCCACTCGCACGTGCAAGTCACGAGGCAAGCGCAGCGTGAGGGCTCACCTGACCCATTCGACTCGCTATCGCTCGCTCAGGGTTCCGAAAAACTCATGATCGGTTACCTGGAAGGAACATTGCGCCAGTTGGACGCGACCCGCGCGCTCGTCGTCGCCGGCGGCGTCGGCTACGAAGTCCACATCTCTCTCTCCACCTACTACCGCCTCGAAGGAAAGCGGGAGGTGGCGATGGAGATCTATACACACGTGCGGGAGGACGCGCTGTCGCTGTATGGCTTCGCGTCGGCCGACGAAAAGATGGCGTTCGAGAAGCTCATCTCGATCTCGGGGATCGGGCCGACGCTGGCGCAGAAGATCCTCTCCGGCATCGACGCGAACGATCTCGCCGACGCCATCGCCCGCAACGACGCGCGCAAGCTCTCCACCATCCCCGGCGTCGGCAAGAAGACCGCCGAGCGCATCTGCCTCGAGCTCCGCGACAAGCTCGTCGTGACGGCGCCCGCCGCGACGCCGACCGCGCCCTCCCGCCTGTCGATCGATGACGACGTCCAATCCGCCCTCGTCAACCTCGGCTATCGCGCAAAAGAGGCGGAAATCGCGGTCGAGAAGGCGCGGCAAGAGCTCGGCGCCGAGGCCGAATTCTCTTCCGTCTTGAGGCGGTCGCTCCGCTATTTGACCAAATAACCCTTGCTCTGCATGCGATAACAGCATAAATTCGCCGTCGGAGGGTTCCGATGGCTCAGCAGTTATTGCGACTCGTTCCGCCTCTGGTCCTTTCCCTTGCAGTCGCGCTCGCTGCCACCGCGGCCACTCGAAATAACGATGATAGCTGCGACATCGCGGTCATGCCGGCCGCAACGCTCCTGCTCCCTTACTTCGACGTCGATCTCGACGATCCAGCCGGCGAGACGACGATCTTCACGATCACGAACGTCGGCAATCTCGACGCGATCGCGCGCGTGACGCTGTGGACCGATCGCGCGTTTCCGGTGATCACGTTCAACGTTTATCTCACCGGCTACGACGTGCAGCCGCTCAACCTCTACGACATCATCAAGCGTGGCGTGATTGCGTCGGAAGCCGGCACCGGTACGGCCGTCTACAGACGCGGCATGTTCTCCGACTACAACGCACGCCTCGATCTGACCGGCTGCGCGCGCGTGGGAGGAATCGTCGCGGAGGAAACGGTCGCCCGAATGCAGTCCGCATTCACCACGGGCTCGATCCCCGGCGAATGCGTGGACATCGGCGGTGAGCACGACAACGCCGTTGGATACGCGACGATCGACGTCGTCAGCAACTGTTCATTCACCGCGCCCACGGATGCGTCGTACTGGACGACCGACATCCGCTACGACAACATTCTGATCGGCGACTACGAACAGGTCGACAGCGCGCGCAACTTCGCGCGCGGCGGCCCGCTCGTGCACATCCGCGCCGTCCCCGAGGGAGGCACGCAGAGCGAGCGGCAAAAGACAGCGTCGGCTGATCACTCCGGCTTCCGCCGCACGTTCTACGCGCGATACCAGTCGCCGCGCACGCCGGATCTCGACGGACGCCAGCCGCTTCCCTCGCGGTTCGCAACACGATGGATTCAGGGCGGCGCCAGCGAGTACGAAACGTCGCTGAAGATCTGGCGCGAAGGACGCGCTGCAGGCGATGCGTCGTGCAACGAATACGCATCCGAAGATGACCTGGCGGTGCGCGAGATCGTCGTCTTCGATGAACAGGAGAACGCGGTCGGAAGCGGCGAGCGGATCGAGCTCGCTTCCGCTTCGCGCACCGGCGTCGAACATGCGGAAGTGTTCCCGCAGCTCGCAAACGGCGCGACGGCCGGGTGGATGTATCTGAACCTCGACCGCAGCGCGCGCGACGACATCGCCAGCCAGGCTTGGGTGATCTCGTCGATGCAGGCGCAGGCGCTCTACTCGACCGACATCGACGGCATCGCCCTCGGCAATGGCTGTTCCGCTCCGGCGGATAAGAGTGCGATCAGTCTCGCGGGAGGCGGGGTGATCGCGCCCGCTCCGAACGAGTCCGAGCGTCACGGCGTCGCATCGACGGACAACGACGATAGTTGCGACATCGCGCTCCTGCCGGCAGCGACACTGCTCCTGCCGTACTTCGAAGTCGAGCTCGGTCCTCCTCCACCTCCCGGCGAGCCTCCACCGCCGCCGGCGAACCGCGATCCGACGATCGTCACCATCACGAACGTGAGTCCGAACGACCAGATCGCGCGAGTGACGCTCTGGACCGACTACGCCTTTCCCGTACTCACCTTCAACATCTATCTCACGGGCTACGACGTCCAGAGCATCAACCTCGCGGACGTCATCCTGTACGGCATCATCGCGCCCGACGCGGGCACCGGCACGCGCGTGACGCGGCGCGGCAAGTGGTCGGAGCGAAATGGCGCGCTGTCCGGAAGCACGTGCGCTCAGTTGCCGGGAACCCTTCCTCGCGCCGCTGTAGAGCGGATGCAGAGTGCGCTCATCCGCGGAGTCGTTCCCGACATGGGAAATCTGAACGGCTGCCGCAGCGTCGGCGAAGAGCACGACAACGCGATCGGCTACGCCACGATCGACGTGGTGCGGAACTGCGAGCTGAACACACCGTTCTCCGACGAGTACTGGACCGAGGACCTGGCGTGGGACAACGTTCTGATCGGCGACTATCAACACGTCGATCCGTACAACAACGCCGCCGGTGGCGCACCGCTCGTCCACATTCGCGCGATCCCCGAAGGCGGCACGAGCGCGGAGCGGCTCGCGTTGCCGCGCAAGTACGACGCCGGGTTTGCTCGCACGTTCTACCGCCGCTATCTACCGGCTCACGCGCCACGACTCGATGGCCGCCAGCCACTCCCGACCGCGTTCGCCGCGCGGTGGAGCGACGACGGATCGACCCGGACTACCTTGAAGACGTGGCGCGAAGGACGGCCCGGCCGCAACGTCACGTGCGTGGACCTGTACGTGAGTTGCGGCCCAAACTTCCGAGAAATCGTGACCTTCGACGACGCCGAGAACGCGGTCGGCGAGGTCCCGGTGAGTCGGATCGGGACGTGCCCGATTTTGACCTTGGATGAGGATCTCCCAATGACGTCGCGTACGGACACACGCGACTCCTCCATCTATCCGGCGCTCGCCAACGGCGCCGTTCGCGGCTGGCTGTATCTCAACTTCGACTACACGCTTCTGGACAGCCCCGAGTCGAGCAGCAATTGGGTGATCTCGTCCATCTCGACCCAGGGCCGCCATTCCATTGACGTCGACGCCGCCGCGCTCGGAAACGGCTGCACGCTGCAGACACCTACCAGCGAAGTCACGACCGGGACGCACATCATCGGGCCTTTGTGGAACACGAATCCTTTGTGGAACACGAATCCATGAAAACACTTCTGCGCACTTTGCTCGTTCTCACCCTCGCGCTGGCCGCGTTCGGCGCGACCACGAACAACGACGACAGCTGCGATATCGCGGTCCTCCCGGCCGCGACGCTCCTGCTTCCCTACTTCGAGGTCGACCTCGACGATCCATCCGGCGAGACGACGATCTTCACAGTCACGAACACGACCAACCTCGACGCGATCGCACACGTCACGCTTTGGACCGATCGCGGCTTTCCGGTGATCGATTTCAACATCTACCTCACCGGTTACGATGTTCAGCCGCTCAATCTCTACGACATCATCGAGCGCGGCATCATCGCACCCGATGCCGGAACCGGCACGGCCATCGTGAAGCGCGGCACGTTCGCCGACGCAAACCCGTCGCTGGACCTCCGGGCCTGTGACCGGCTGCCGGGCCAGCTCGACGACGCATACGTGGTCCGGATGCAGAGCGCATTCACCGAGGGCTCCGTGCCCGATCTCGGGATTCTGAAGGGCTGCGCTGACATCGGCGACGAGCACGGCAACGCCGTTGGCTACCTGACGATCGACGTGGTCGGTCTCTGCTCGACCACCCTTCCCACCGAGCCTGAGTACTGGACGAACGACATTCGCTACGACAACGTCCTCATCGGCGACTACCAGCAGATCAACAGCAGGGAGAACTTCGCGCAGGGTGGGCCGCTCGTGCATATCCGCGCGATCCCCGAAGGGGGAACACCAGACCAGCGGCGCGCCTCCCCCATTACGCACGACGCAGGTTTCGCACGCACGTTCTACGCGCGTTACCAGTCTCCGCTCTCGCCGAAGCTCGACGGACGTCAGCCGCTCCCTTCGCAGTTCGCAGTGCGCTGGATTCAGGGCGGCACGGGCTCGTTCGAGACCTCGTTGAAGGTGTGGCGCGAAGCGCGCGTCGGCATCGACGCCTCGTGCGAAGATTACGCGGCCGACGAGAGCCTTGCCGTCCACGAGATCGTCACGTTCGACGAAAACGAGAACGCGGTCGGAAGCGGCGACGAGCGATTCGAGCTTGCCGCGACCTCGCGCACGAGCATCGACGACGCCGACGTCTACCCGCAGCTCGCAAACGGCGCGAGCGCAGGCTGGATGTACCTCAATCTCGACCGCGGCCGCCACGACGATGACGTCGCGAGCCAGAGCTGGGTCATCTCGTCGATGCGTGCCGAGGGACGCTACTCGACCGACTTCGACGCGATCGCAATGGGCAATGGCTGCTCGGCACCGGCACCGACGAGTGAAGTCGATCTCGCGAGCGGCGCGCGGATCGCACCGGCACCGAATGAATCGACTCTGCACGGCGTCGCGTCGACGAACAACGACGACAGTTGCGACATCGCGCTGCTCCCCGCGGCGACGCTGCTTCTCCCATATTTCGAAGTCGATCTCGACGATCCACAAGGCGAGACCACGCTCTTCACCGTGACCAACGTCAGTCCGAATGATCAGATCGCGCGCGTCACGCTCTGGACCGACTACGCGTTCCCGGCCATCACGTTCAACCTCTATCTCACCGGTTACGACGTGCAGAGCATCAACCTGTACGACGTCATCGAGCGTGGCCTCATCGCGCCTGGGGCGGGAAGGGGAACGCACGTCACGAATCGCGGCGCGTATTCGGATCGCAATCGCTCTCTCGACCTCAGCGCGTGTGCGCAACTTCCGGGGCCGCTCACGGACGCGTATGTCGTCCGGATGCAAAGCGCCTTCACAGTTGGCACGGTCCCCGATTTCGGCGCGCTCGCAGGCTGCAACAACGTCGGCAACGTGCACGACAACGCCGTCGGGTACGCAACGATCGACCTCGTACGGAATTGCTCGACGAACAATCCATTCTCCGAGGAGTACTGGACCGAGGATCTCGCGTACGACAACGTACTGATCGGCGATCACCACCAGGTCCACAGCGCCAACAACTTCGCGCAGGGCTCGCCGATGGTGCACATCCGCGCGGTGCCGGAAGGCGCAACGCTCGCCGCACGCCGCGAGCTGCCGCGCAAATATGACGCGGGATTCGAGCGCACGTTCTACGCCCGCTACCAGCCCGCGCTCTGGCCGAAGCTCGACGGGCGCCAGCCGCTCCCCTCGGTATTTGCGGCGCGCTGGATCCAGGGCGGCGCCTCGGATTTCCAGACTGAACTGAAGATCTGGCGCGAAGGATTGCACGGCCGTGACGCGACGTGTGCCGCGAATGATGAAAATGTGCTGGCGCTCGCCGAGTTCGTACGCTTCGACGAAGCCGAGAACGCGGTCGGCGATACAGGACGCGGATTTGTCCGGCCCGGAGTCGGCACGAACAGGCCGGGATTTTTCCCAACGGAAACCACACTGGCGGCCACCACGCGAACGTCCGTCGCCGATGCGTCTATCTACCCGCAGCTCAACAACGGAGCCGTCGCCGGCTGGATGTACGTGAATCTCGACAACGACTCGCGGACCTTCTTCGGCGATATCGACTTCATCCAACCGTGGGCCAGTCAGAACTGGATCGTCTCTTCGATGCGCGCTGAGGGACGCTATTCGGTGGACATGGACGCCGCCGCGCTCGGCAACGGATGCTCGTCGCAGGCGCCGATCAGCGAAACGACCTCCGGCAGTTCGATCATCGGCCCGCGGCCGAACGTGAAACCATGAAAACAATTCTGCGCACTCTGCTCGCTCTCACCTTCGCCTGGACTGCATCAGCCGCGACCACGCACAACGATGACAGCTGCGACATCGCGGTCCTCCCGGCCGCGACGCTGCTGCTTCCCTACTTCGAGGTCGATCTCGACGATCGAAACGGCGAGACGACGATCTTCACGATCACGAACGCGAGCCACCTCGACGCGATCGCACTCGTCACGCTCTGGACCGATCGTGCCTTTCCGGTGATCAATTTCAATGTCTACCTCACCGGTTACGACGTGCAGGCGTTGAATCTCTTCGACATCATCGAGCGCGGCATCATCGCGCCCGACGCCGGCACCGGCACCGCCATCACGAAGCGCGGCACGTTCTCCGACGCAAACCCGTCGCTGGATCTCACGGCCTGCGACCGGCTGCCAGGAGTTCTCGACAACGCATACGTAGCCCGGATGCAGAGCGCGTTCACTGAAGGCACAGTGTCCGACCTCGGAGCTCTGAAGGGCTGCGCCGGTATCGGCAACGAGCACGACAACGCCGTCGGCTATGCGACGATCGACGTCGTCGCTTCTTGCACGACCAACCAGGCCACCGATCCAGCGTACTGGACTTCTGACATCCGCTACGACAACGTCCTCCTCGGCGACTACCAGCAGATCAACAGCAGGGAGAACTTTGCGCAGGGCGGACCGCTCGTCCACATCCGCGCAATCCCCGAGGGTGGAACGCCGGCCGATCGGCGCGCCTCACCCATCACGCACGACGCAGGTTTCGCGCGCACGTTCTACGCGCGTTATCAGTCGCCACTCTCGCCAAAGCTCGACGGACGCCAGCCGCTCCCTTCGCAGTTCGCGGTGCGCTGGATTCAGGGCGGCACGGGCTGGTTCCAGACCTCGTTGAAGGTGTGGCGCGAAGCGCGCGTCGGCATCGACGCCTCGTGCGACGACTATGCGGCCGACGAAAATCTCGCCGTCCATGAGATCGTCACGTTCGACGAAAGCGAGAACGCCGTCGGAAGTGGCAACCAGAGCATCGAGCTCTCCGCGACATCCCGCACGAACGTCGGCGACGCACAGATCTATCCGCAGCTCGCGAACGGCGCGATCAGCGGCTGGGTGTACCTCAACCTCGATCTCGCCAGGAACGACGACGTCGCGAGCCAGAGCTGGGTCATCTCGTCGATGCGCGCCGAGGGACGCTACTCCGCCGACATTGATGCGATCGCCCTCGGCAACGGCTGCTCCGCTCCGGCGGCAACGAGCGAGGTGAACCTCGCCGGCGGCATGCCGATCGCCCCTGCACAGAACGAGT
This sequence comes from Thermoanaerobaculia bacterium, assembly GCA_035999335.1. Taxonomy (GTDB): domain Bacteria; phylum Acidobacteriota; class Thermoanaerobaculia; order Gp7-AA8; family Gp7-AA8; genus QHVT01. The sequence goes on from DASYGV010000018.1 coordinate 12,304, forward strand.
CGAACGTGCACGGCATTGCGTCGACGAACAACGACGACAGTTGCGACATCGCCCTCCTTCCCGCGGCGACGTTGCTTCTCCCGTACTTCGAAGTCGATCTCGATGACCCCCAGGGCGATACGACGCTCGTCACCGTGACGAACGTCAGTCCCAGAGATCAGATCGCACGCATCACACTCTGGAGCGACTACGCGTTTCCGGCGATCACCTTCAACATCTACCTCACCGGCTACGACGTCCAGAGCATCAATCTCTACGACGTCATCGGGCGCGGATTCATCGCGTCCTACGAGGGAACCGGAACGCAGGTCACGAGCCGCGGCAACTACTCGAACCGCAATCGCCAAATCGACCTCGGCTCCTGCGCGCAACTTCCGGGGCAGCTCCCGGAGGCGTACGTCATCCGAATGCAGAGCGCCTTCACGGAAGGCACGGTTCCCGACCTTGGAACGCTCGCGGGGTGCAACAACGTCGGCAACGAACATGACAACGCGGTCGGCTACGCCACGATCGATCTCGTGCGGAACTGCTCCACGAACAACCCGTTCTCCGAGGAGTACTGGACCGAAGACCTCGCCCACGACAACGTCCTGATCGGCGATTACCACCAGATCCACAGCCGCAACAACTTCGCCCAAGGCTCGCCGCTGGTGCACATCCGCGCGGTGCCGGAAGGTGGAACGCTGGCCGAGCGGCTCGAACAGCCATACAACTACAACGCCCGCTTCGCGCGGACGTTCTACGCGCGTTATCAGCCCGCACACGCACCGCAGCTCGACGGACGCCAGCCGCTCCCCTCGGTGTTCGCCGCACGGTGGGTCATGGGCGGCGTGACCGGCTTCACGACCGAACTGAAGATCTGGCGCGAAGGATCGCGCGGCCGCGAGGTGACGTGTGGAACGCACGACGACAACGTGCTGGCAGTCGCCGAGATCGTACGCTTCGACGAACGCGAGAATGCAGTCGGCGAAACAGGCCGCGGATTCGTAAGGACCGGAGTCGGCACGAACATGCCTTATGAACCATCGGTCAACCCTCTGCCCGCCACCTCGCGTACAAACGTCGCAGATGCGTCCATCTACCCGCAGCTCCCGAACGGGGCCATCGCCGGCTGGATGTACCTCAGTCTCGACAACGACCAGGCGAGCTCCTTCGGCACCACCGAATACATCCAACCGTGGGCGAGTCAGAACTGGGTCGTCTCCACGATGCAGGCCGAAGAACGTTTTTCCGTGGACATGGACGCCGCGGCGCTCGGCAACGGATGCTCGCCGCAGGCGCCGATCAGCGAATTGAGCACCGGCAACGCGATCATCGGACCAAGACCATGAAGACACTTCTCCCTAGCTTGCTCACACTCTCCCTCACGCTCACCGCCACCGGCGCCACCACACGCAACGACGACAGTTGCGACATCGCCCCGCTGCCCGCGGCGACGTTGCTCTTGCCGTATTTCGAAGTCGATCTCGACGATCCGAACGGCACCACGACGCTCTTCACGATCACGAACGTCAGCCCCAGGGACCAGATCGCCCACGTCACGCTCTGGACCGACCGCGCCTTCCCGGTCATCGGCTTCAACATCTACCTCACCGGATACGACGTGCAGAGCATCAACCTCTTCGACGTCATCGCGCGCGGGCACATCGCGCCCGAAAGAGGAACGGGAACGCAGATCCAGAAACGCGGGCGGTATTCGGATCCGAACACCACGCTCGACCTGTCGTCGTGCGATCGATTGCCGGGAGCGATCGACAACGTGTATGTGACGCACATGACCGAGGCGTTCACGAACGGGCGCATCCCCCCGCTCGGCAACGTCATCCCGGGATGCGAGAACATCGGCAACGTGCACGAAAACGCCGTTGGCTACGCGACGATCGACGTCGTCCGCATCTGCTCGACGAAGATCGGCAACGAGACGGAGTACTGGCGCGACGAGGTGCTGTGGGACAACGTGCTCGCCGGCGACTACCAGCAGGTCACGCGAGCGAGCCGCTTCGCCGAGGGCGGACCGCTCGTCCACATCCGCGCGGTGCCGGAAGGCGGCACGTCGCAACAGCGGCGCGACAACCCCGCCGCGTACGACGCCGGATTCGAGCGCACCTTCTACAGCCGCTATCAATCGGCATCGACGCCGAAGCTCGACGGACGCCAGCCGCTGCCGTCGACGTTCGCCGCGCGCTGGATCAGCGGCGGTTCGGGCAACTTCCAGACTTTCTTCAAGGTCTGGCGCGAAGGAAAGACCGGCGCGAACGCAACGTGCGCCGCGCACACGCCAGAGAAGGATCTCCACGCGCGCGAGGTGGTGATGTTCGACGAGCAGGAGAACGCGGTGACGGGGCTCCCGCAGTGCACGTGTACGTTCGAGCCGGCGCCGTACATCTTCCCGCCGACGTCGCTCACGTCGGTCGCGGACATCGACCGCTATCCGCAGCACATGAACGGCGCGGTCAGCGGCTGGGCGTATCTGAACCTGCACACGCCGGGACAGGACGAATACGCAACGCAGGCATGGGTGATCTCGTCGATGCGCGCGGAGGGGCAGTTCTCGGTGGACATGGACGTGACCGCCCTCGGCAACGGATGTTCGCCGCCCGCCGGTGTGAGCGAAGTGGGCGACGGCACCGCCGTGATCGGTTCCGCGCAGTGATCCGCATCGTGGAACGCTGCCGTCCCGGCGGCTGGCCAGGCGGCGTCCTCGCCGCCTCCGCACAACGCAGGCGCCGGACGCCTGCGGGCCAGCCGGCGAGGACGCCGGCGTTCCGCTCGCAGGCAGTGATACGCTCCAGCGGATGATTCGTCGCATCGTCGTACCTGTCGACTTCTCCGAGGCGTCGCACCGCGCCGCGCGCTACGTACTGGACGAGCTCGCGCCTCCCCTCGGCGCGGAAGTCGTGCTCGTGACCGTACGCGACGCCAGCGATCTGCGCACGGCGATGAAGGCCGGACTGCACGGCTTCGACACCGACGAAGAGTTGCACGCGCAGGTCGAGCAGTGGATCGAGGAGCAGTTCGCGAAGATCGGCGGCACGGCGCGCCGCGACGTGCGCCGCGGCCTCGTCGAGCGCGAGATCCTCGAAGGCATCACCGAGCACGAGGCGGACCTCGTGGTGATGGGCGCCGTCGGAATCACCAAACGCTTCCCGATCGGGAGCAAGGCGGAGTACGTGCTGCGTCACGTCGACGTCCCGCTGCTGCTGGTGAAGGAAGCGTAGGGCGTGCTGGTTTGAGTTTTGAATGGGCGATGCGCGTAGCCCCATGAAACGCGCTCTGATTCTCCTCGCCTTTCTCCTCGTCGCGCTCGCCGCGCAAGCCGATCGCACGCCTGTCCTGCTCGCCAGAGCGTGGCCGGCCGCGCCGTATGCCGGGCTCGAGGACATCGGCACGGGCGTTGGCATCGTCTTCAGCCCCGATCTCAGCGTCCCCGGCAACTGCCGCTTCTACAAGGCCCTCGGCTTCGCCTGCTTCGACAGCGCCGACTGGCTGGAGATCCTCAGCGGCATCCACGCCCACAACATCGAGAACCCCGGCCGCCGCATCCGCACGCTCATCCTCGAGACCCACGGCACCAACGGCAACGGCCTCAAAGTGCAGACGGGCAAGAAAGCATCGGACGCGCGCTCCTACATCTCTGTTGGCGCGCTGCAGGAGTGGCTCGATCCCGTCGGCGTACGCCACGTCATCATCAGCGCGTGCAACTCCGGCCGCCTGCTGCGACCCGAGATCTACCTGAAGCTGAATCGCGAGAACGGCGACGAGCTTTTCCTCCCCGCAACGCGCGGCATCATTGACGCCAGCGACCTCTTCGACCCCAAACGCAACACCATCACCGTGATCACTCCCGGCGCGAGCCAGATCGAGACGACCCTCGTCGGAATGGTGCGCGAGCTCGCACCGTCGACCCGTAAAGCGCTCGTCGCGGCGGCGAAAGAACGCGACATCAAACTTCCGGCCCGCTTCGCCATCTCCGAGATGTTCATCAAGATGCTCATCCGCGATCCGGCGCTCGAGCTTCGGACCGGCGCGTGGGTCGAGGAGCTGGGGAAGTTCCAGACGTCGCCGCGGGACAGCGAGCGGATCTTCACGGACTTCGTCGAGCACCTGAACGACATCGCCGCGCGAGACGAAGCCACGAAGACCGCAAGCGCAACCGCGTCGCGTTGAGTCTAGGAGTGCGGTGGCGTCGAGCC
>DASYGV010000024.1:0-30845 GCA_035999335.1 Thermoanaerobaculia bacterium
GTCCGCAGTACGATCTTCTTCCGTGACTAACCGCACCATCCCCAAGCCGAAGCCGGGCGGCCTCGATCCCGACTCCATCGTCGACGCCTTCGCGCACCGGATGATGTACTCCGTCGCGCGCGACGAGTTCAACGCCACCGACGAGAACGCATACCAGGCGCTCGCGTACGCGGTGCGCGACCGGCTCACGGACCGTTGGTTCAAGACGCAGGACCGGTACTACCGCGAAGACGTGAAGCGCGTCTATTACCTCTCGCTCGAGTTCCTCCTCGGACGCATGCTCCTGAACGCCGTCGTGAACCTCGGCGCCGAGCCGGCGTACGCTGCGGCGATGGAGCGCATCGGGCTCGAGCTCGAGCATCTCGTCGAGCGCGAGAACGACGCCGGCCTCGGCAACGGCGGCCTCGGACGTCTCGCGGCATGTTTCCTCGACTCCGCGTCGACGCTCGGCCTTCCGTTCTACGGCTACGGCATCCGCTACGAGTACGGGATCTTCCGCCAGAGCATCCGCGACGGACAGCAGGTCGAGGCGCCCGACAACTGGCTGCGCTACGGAAATCCGTGGGAGGTTGCGCGGCCGGACGTGATGTTCCCGGTGAAGTTTTACGGGCGCGTCGAGAGCTACGCCGACGACGAAGGACGCAATCGCATGCGCTGGGTCGAGACGCAGGACGTCTACGCGATGGCGTACGACATCCCCGCGCCCGGCTATCGCAACGACGTCGTGAACTCGCTTCGCTTATGGAGCGCGAAGTCGAGCCGCGAGTTCGACCTCGAGAAATTCAATACGGGCGCGTACGTGGCCGCCGTCGAGGACAAGACCTCGAGCGAGAACATCTCGAAGGTGCTCTATCCGCCGGACGATCAATACGCCGGCCGCGAGCTGCGCCTCAAGCAGCAGTACTTCTTCACGTCCGCGACGATCCAGGACATCCTCCGCCGCTTCAAGAAGTACCACCCGAACGACTGGCAACTGCTGCCGGAGAAAGTGGCCGTGCAGCTCAACGACACCCATCCCGCGATCGCGATCCCGGAGATGATGCGCGTGCTCGTCGACGAGGAGGCGCTGGAGTGGGACGCGGCGTGGTGGGTGTGCGAGCGCGTGTTCGCCTACACGAATCACACCGTGCTGCCGGAGGCGCTGGAACAGTGGTCGCGCGAGCTGATGGGACGCCTGCTCCCGCGGCATCTGCAGATCATCGAGGAGATCGACAAGCGTTTCCGCGAGGTCATCGCGCACGCCCATCCGGGCGACGAGTCGAAGATGCAGCGCATGGCCATCCTCGACGGCCACAACGTGCGGATGGCGAACCTCGCCATCGTCGGATCGCATTCGGTGAACGGAGTCGCGCGGTTGCATTCGGAGATCCTGAAGTCGCGGGTCTTCCCCGATTTCGCGCGCCTGTTCCCGAAGAAGTTCAACAACAAGACCAACGGCATCACGCCGCGGCGCTGGCTGCTGCAGGCGAATCCGGAGCTGACGGAGCTGATCAACTCAGCGATCGGCGACGGCTGGGGCGCGGACCTCGACCGGCTGCGCGAGCTCGAGAAACATGTGGACGACGCGTCGTTCCGCGAGCGGTGGCAGAAGGTGAAGCTCGTGCGCAAGCAGGCTCTCGACCGCTGGCTGCGCCGCGCTCACCGCATCGACGTCGACGCGGAGTCGCTGTTCGACATCCAGATCAAGCGGATGCACGAGTACAAGCGGCAGCTCCTGAACGCGATGCACGCGATCGCGCTGTATCACCGCCTGGTCGCGGGAGAGGACTGTCCGCCGCGCACGGTGATCTTCGGCGGCAAGGCCGCGCCGAGCTACTTCCTCGCGAAGCTGATCATCAAGCTGATTCACGACGTCGGCGCGTTGGTACGCGCGAACCCGATCGTGGCGCAGCGGCTGAACGTCGTGTTCGTCCCGAACTACAACGTATCGGCGGCGGAGGTGCTGTTCCCGGCGACGGAGCTCTCCGAGCAGATCTCGACCGCGGGGACCGAGGCGTCGGGGACGGGCTGCATGAAGGCCGTGCTGAACGGCGCGGTGATCATCGGAACGCTCGATGGCGCAAACATCGAGATCCGCGAACAGGTCGGCGAGGAGAACATGTTCGTCTTCGGCCACACGGCCGAGGAGATCGCGTCGATGACGCCGGGCCAGCATCCGCCGAGCGCGGAGCTCGTGGCCGTGATCGACCGCATCGCGTCGATGAGCGGCGGCATCTTCCGCCCGCTCGCCGACATCCTCCGCGGCAACGACCGCTACTTCCACTGCGCGGATTTCGCGTCGTACGTCGAGACGCAACAACGCGCCGCCGCGGCGTGGATGAACGCGGAGCGATGGACGCGCATGTCGATCCTCAACACCGCGCGGAGCGGCTACTTCTCCGCGGACCGCACGATCCGCGAATACGCCGCCGACATCTGGTTCTAACGTCCTACGTCACATCGCCGGTGGCACTGCCGGCTTCAACTTCGCGATCAGCGCGTCCAGTCGCGCTCGCGCGTCGGATTGCTCCTGCAGCGTGCCGTTGAGCATCCGTGCGATCTCGCCCAGCTCGTTCACGACGTCCGGCGTCGCGTCGCCGAGGTTGATCGCACCGGTGGTCGTGCCGGCTTCCGCCATCTGCTTGCGGACGCGCGCGGCTTCCTCCTGCTCCGCCGTGCGCTTCTCCAGCTCGCCCGGCAGCGCCAGCAACGCCTCGTCGATGGTGTTCTTCAGCGCGCCGCGATTGATGTCGCGCGCGGCCGCGAGATCGCGGATCGCCAGGAGCTTCTTCACCGCCGGGAAATACGGGCTGTTCGGATCGTCGACCAGCTTCGCCAGCACGACCGCCACCTCGGCTACCGCGGCCTTGCTGCCGCTCTCGACGCCCAGCTCCGCGGTCGCCTTCACCGACTTGCCGATGTCCGGCAGCGGCACGCCCGTCGAGTCGCCGGGATTCACCCACGCGTTGACCGGGATCTCGTGATGCGAGGTCTTGCCGTCGAAGGCGGTGGAGTCGGCGATGACGTTGCGCACCCACACGCGGTTGTTGGCTGCGAACGTCCCGCGCTTCCGCGGCACGGTGATCTCGACGCGATAGCCGTTCGCGCCGGTGACGGTCACGTAGCGAAGCTCTTTCTCGGTGTGCACCTGCTCGATCGTCTTCTCATCGCGCACGCGCCCGCCCTCCTCGCGCTGCAGCGAGGCCCACTGGTACGTGCCGTCCCCACGCGGCATGCGCAGGGTCTCGACGTCGCTGTCGATGATGGCCAGCAGGACCTGCCGCGAGTCGTTGAGGTCCTTCGCGACCGACGTGACTCGCCCGAGGGCGTGCAAGTCGTTCGCGAGCATGGTGATGTTCTTGTCCGGCGCGTCCTGCGCGATGGCGCCGAGGGAGAGGATCAGGAGAACCAGGACGAGGGCAAAGCGATTCATGTGTGCCTCCGTGTGATTTTGAGAGAGGGCGAATCTTATCAGCCTCGACAGGGCGGGCTGGAAGCCCGCCCTCCATTCCCCGATGTAACGATTTCGCCCTTGCCGTCACTAATCGGTATTGGAGGAACGTATGCGTCCGATCCCACGCATCGCTCTGGCGATGCTGATCCTCGTGTCCGTGCGGTGCGCGACACAGCAGAAGACCACCTGGATCCAGTCCGGCGTCAAGCTCACCGTCGGCGATCCCGCGGGTGTCGCGTCGAAGTCACTCGAACAACTCGAAGTCGGCGACTCGCTATCCGCCGGAGTCTCCGGCGCGTCGCCGAACACACCGGTCGAGTTCCTGCTTCAGGATGATCGCGGGCGCGAGTGGTCGTACATGCGCGTGCGCAGCGATGCCAGAGGGAACGTCGAGCCGACGCTGTTCTGGTACCAGTCCGGCGTCATCGGCACGACCACGCGGCAGATCAAGTTCCGTCCCGATCCCGCGTTCACGACCTTCGAGGAAGCGGATCGCTTCTTCGCGGAGAACGACCTCCGACTCACCGTGCGCGAAGAGAACGGACGCGAGCTCGCGCGGCAGACCTTCCGCCCGAAGCCGCGGCGCACGCCGTTCGTGTATCCGTCCAACGCGAAGGGCGTTCTGGAAAACGCCGTCGACGCGCGCCGCGAAGACCTCCACGTCAGCGGCCGCAACTTTCCCGCGGGCGCGACCGTCAATCTCTTCGTCGTTCCGAACCGCTTCCGCTGGCGCGAGGGCGATTCGTTCGACGTGCCCGAGGGGGCGGTGAGGACGATTCGCCTCGGCGCGAGCGAGACCAGCTTCACCACGCAGGTGTGGGACCGACGCCTCGTGGTCCCCGGCGCATACGACATCGTCGCGCGCATCGGCGAGATCGGCCGTCCCGTGCTGAGGGGCGACGACATCGTCTCCTTCGGCGAGGACACCGGCGTGCTGATGTACATCATCATCAACGGCAACGTCGTCATCGACGCCGCGGGCCGCATGAAAGACTCGCCCGCGTACTTCGAGTTCTCCGACTCCTTCGAGAAGGGACAGGACGTGTACGCCGCGGTCGATCCGTCCGACGTGCCGGCCATGCATCCGGGTGGCAACTATGCGGCCTACTGGGTGCTCGCCGATCAACCGGCGTCGTTCTACGACGGCGTGTCGCCTCCGCTCGTCGACGTGTCGTCCGACGGGCGCAACATCGCCCGCGTGAAGTACTTCTGCATCAACGGCACGCGCTTCAAGATCTGGCCCGCGGCGACGCAGCCCGCGCCGATGGCCGCGTACGACGTCGTCGTCGACTTCGGCTCCGTGCCCGCGAACGTGCACACCGACTTCATGGACGACAACACGTACAACAAGGGCACGGACTTCGTCGACGGCTACGACAACGTGGGATTCTGGGTCTTCGAGGATCCTGGATCGGACGGGCCGATGGAGGTCGGCACCGTCGAGTATCTCGATCCAAACGGCATCTCCGGAATCAGCGATCCGATGGGCATCACCGGTCCGACGGCGCCAGTGACGTTGGGCTGGGCGAGGATCATGTATCCCGCGACGATGGCGGGGACCGGCACTCCGGTGGCAGGCGGTGGTCCGTTCCCGGTCGCGGTGTTCCTGCACGGGCGGCACTCCCGCTGCGACAACGACGGACCTGGACCGGGGACTGCCGGCCCGAACATCTCGGTGGACTGCCCGCAGAACCAGCGGATCCCGAGCCATGAGGGCTACAACTACATCATGGAGCGCCTGGCGAGCCACGGAATCTTCTGCATCTCGATCAACACCTACGACATCCAGCCTGACCTCGGCATCTGGGACTACAGCTCGCGCGGCCGGCTCGTGCTCAAGTTCCTCGACAAGCTGCGCGACTGGACGAATGCGCCGGTCGATCCGTTCGGCGGGATCTTCGACGGCAACATCGATATGACGCGCGTCGCCATCTCCGGCCACAGCCGCGGCGGCGAAGGCGTGGTGTCGGCTCAGCAGCTCAACGCGACGTGGCCGATGCCGCATTCGATCATTGCGGTGAACGCGATCGCACCGACGGACCAGGATTCGGTGTCCTGGGTTCCGACGTCGAGCTACTTCCTGCTCATCGGCGCGCGCGACGGAGATCTCGACGGCATGCAGGGCTTCCGCACGTACGACCGTGCGTTCCCGGACGGCGTGATGAACCGCAAGCCGAAGACGATCGCGTGGGTTTACGGCGCGAACCACAACCAGTTCAACACCATCTGGACGCCTGCCGCGGAACTTGGGATGCCGAACGGCTGGAGGGGCGCGGTCGACGACTGCTTCCAGGGAGGCTGCGCAACGCCGATCTCCGGCGCCGCGCAGCGGCAGATCGGATTGACGACGATCTCCGCGTTCTTCCGCTGGCAGTTGCAGAACATCGAGCCCTATCGCGAGATCTTCACCGGCATCGTGCGGCCCGCGGCGATGGACAACGACAAGATCTTCTGGACGCTGCAGGATCCGAATCGCAAGGCGATCGACAACTTCGAACAGACGCCGTTCTCGAGGGCCACGAACACAGTGATGGGCTCGAATGACGGAATGATGTTCTCGACCTGGAGCGAGGCGCTGCTGAACTTCAGCTCGACCGATTACACGATGACGCCCGGGACGACGGACTCGGCCTTCCGTCACGACACGATCGGATTGAAGCTCGCGTGGGCCTCGCCGCAGACGTACACGGCCAACATCCCGGCGGGACCGCATCGCGACGTCAGCATGTTCACCCACCTGACGCTGCGCGCTGCGAAGAAAGTCACCGGCGCGGTGGTGCCCGGTCCGGATGTGAACCTCCTCGTGACCATTGAAGACAACATGGGACGTTTCGGCGTCGTCGCGTCGTCGAGCCAGTTCGGCCGCATCCCGCATCCGTTCACCGGCAGCGAGCTCCCGAATCTGGCTCAGATGTCAGGCGTCCGCATCCCGCTGCGGCTGTTCACCCGCAACAACTCGCAGGTCGATCTGACGAACATCGTCAAGATCACCATTCGCACCGAGGGGAGCGGGGAAATCGGAATCGACGACGTGGAGTTTGGAAAGTGAGGATAACCATGGCCATGCGACAGATCATCAGCTTCCTTGCCCTGACGACGATGATGTGTGCCGCGAGCGCGCAGACGGCAACGCCACCGCGTACTGAGAAAACGGATTTGCCGTTCCGGCTCGTCTCCGCGGAAGTGCAGCGCTTCGAGCGCGCGGTGCCGTCGCGCAAAGGCGATTACCGCGAGGCGCTCGTTTTGAAGATCGACGCGGCTGTTGCCGATTACGAAGCGCTGCCTCCGGCGAAGGCAGCGTTCCTCTACGTCGGCGGCCACGAGCTGCGGCCGATCGATTTTCAGTGGGGGAAGGAGCGCGTGATCGTCACGTTCCACGATCCGCAATGGCGCGAGCTGCGCGGCGGCGAGCCGATGGTGCTGACCACGAACCACGGCGAGCCGCAGCGCAATCCGGAGAAATACCGCGAGGCGCAGCGGTTCGATCGCGAGATGATCCGAAATTAGCGCTTGCACCTCACGTAACGTGAGGTCTTAAGCTCGTCGACATGAAGGTCGGCGAGCTGGCCAAGCGCACCGGGATCTCGATCCGCACGCTGCATCACTACGACGACATCGGCCTCGTGTCGCCGTCGCAGAGGACGGAATCCGGACACCGTCTGTACGGCCGCGAGGACGTCGTTCGTCTGCAGCAGGTCCTCTCGCTGCGGCAGATGGGATTTCCGCTCGAGGAGATCCGCGTGCTGCTGGCGCGGCGCGATTTCAGCGCGCGGGAGCTGGTCCACGACCACATCGAGCGTCTGCGGCGGCAGATCGCGGCGCAGCAGGACCTCTGCGCGCGCCTGGAGGCCATCGCGACGCACTACGACTCGGCTTCGGCCGATGAATTCATTCAGGCAATCGAGGTGATGACGATGTTCGACAAGTACTACACGAAGGAGCAGCTGGATACGCTCGCGAAGCGCGCGGAGATGTTCGGCGAGGAGAAGATGCGCGAGTTCCAGGAGGAATGGCCGCGCCTGATCGCGTCGGTGCGCGAGGAGATGCAGCGCGGCACGGATCCGAAGGATCCGAAGGTGCAGGCGCTGGCGAAGCGCTGGAAGGAGCTGATCGAGGCCTTCACCGGCGGCGACGAAGGCATCCGCGATTCGCTGAAGAATCTCTACCGCGGCGAGCCGCAGTTCGCGGCGCAGCAGGGGATGGATGGAGCGCTTTCGGAGTATGTGGGGAGGGCACTCGCAACTAGATGACCGGTCGCTTCGCTCCCTCGCCCACCGGCCCGCTCCACCTCGGCAGCCTCGTCGCCGCCGTCGGCTCGTGGCTGTTCGCGCGCGCGGAGAACGGGCGCTGGCTCGTACGCATGGAGAACATCGACACGCCGCGCGTCGTTCCCGGCTCCGCGGAGGAGATTCTCGATGCACTGCGGCGTTACGCGCTCGAGTGGGATGGTGAAGTCGTGTGGCAATCGCGACGCACGGCGTTGTACGAAGTCGCATTGAACGAGCTGCGTGCGAAGGGGCTCGTATACGACTGCGCGTGCTCGCGCGCGGATCTCGCGCGCGCGGCGTCCGCGCCGCTCGGCAGCGAGCCGGTGTATCCGGGGACGTGCCGCAACGGAATTGCGGCAGGCAAGACCGCGCGCGCGATTCGCTTTCGCGCGCCGGACGAGATCATCGCCTTCGACGATCGAATCGTCGGACATCAACAGGAGAACGTCTCCGAGCGCACGGGCGACTTCGTCGTCCGCCGCGCCGACGGCCTGTTCGCGTATCAGCTCGCCGTAGTTGTTGATGACGGACTGCAGGGCGTGACGCAGGTCGTACGCGGCGCGGACCTGCTTGCGTCGACGCCCCGGCAGATCGCGCTGCAACGCGCCCTCAGATATCCAACGCCGACCTACGCGCACCTCCCGCTGGTCGTGAACCCCGACGGCTCGAAGCTGGGCAAGCGCGACGGCGCTCTGCCGCTACCGACCCTCGACGAAGCGCGCGTGCGCGAGACGCTCGCCCTCGCGCTCGCCCACCTCGGGATCGAGGGGATAGCGGAGGGATCTCCGGGGGAGATGCTGGAGCAGGCGTTGGGAGTCTTTCGCGTGTGATTCGGCTCACGTTCGCTTCCTCCGCGCGGCCCCACATTCCGCGCACGAAAGGAAGTGAGTCCAATGAATTCGAAACAGATCGAGCTCGTGCAAGCGAGCTTTGACCAGGTAATGCGAATCGCCGATGTGGCTGCGGGCTTGTTCTATCAGCGGCTCTTCGTGCTCGACCCGTCGCTGCGTCCGATGTTTCGCGGCGACATGAAGGAGCAGGGCAAGAAGCTGATGGACATGATCCGCACGGTGGTGGTGAACCTGCGGACACTCGACCGGATCGTCCCCGGCATCCGCGCCCTTGGCGCGCGTCACTCGGGCTACGGCGTTCGCGACGAGCACTATGCCACCGTTGGTGCCGCGCTTCTCTGGACGCTCGGCCAGGGCCTCGGCGATGCCTTCACAGACGACGTGCGCGACGCATGGACCGCGGCGTACACGCTCCTCGCAACCACGATGAAGGAGGCGGCCGCGGAGGTAGCAGCGTGACATGGTTGCGCGCGGCGTTACGATGCCGCGCATGACCTACGACATCCGCAACAACGAACAGGCATCGCGATTCGAGACCACCGTCGACGGGCACGTCGGCTACACGGCGTACGACCTCGAGGATCCGGACCGAATCGTGTTCACGCACACCGTCGTCCCCGACGAGCTTGCAGGCCGCGGCATTGCCTCTGCCATCGTGAAATACGCGCTCGACCAGGCGCGCGCGATGAACCGAACCGTGGTCCCGCAGTGTCCGTACGTCGCGAGCTACATCAAGAAGCATCCGGAGTACGAAGACCTGCTGGCGCAATCGCAATAGCCTCCGGCATAGCCCCCGGCTTCAGCCGGGGGAACGCGCGCGATACCATGACCGTATGCCGGTCATCGATTTGGGAGTCCTCGACACGATCATCTCCGTGGTCGTCGTCATCCTTCTGCTGAGCATGGTCGTGCAGTCTCTGCAGACCTTCGTCAAGAAACTGCTGAACTTCAAGTCGAAACAGATCGAGAAGTCGCTCGAGCAGCTCTTCGATCACGTTTCGGCCAGCGCGCCGGAACAGGGGGCGGCGGACGCCGCGAAAGTGCTCGACCACTTCCGCTCCCTCGGGCGCCACACGTTGTTCGGCAGGTGCGCCGTGCAGTCGATCTCGAAGGCGGACCTGTCGAAGGTCGTGACGTCGATCGAGAGCGCGAGCGTCGTGCCGAAGAAGGTGAAGGATGCGGCGGCGGCGTTCTTCGCCGCGCTCGAGGATGCACGGAAGGCGCTCGACGCGCTATCCACGATTCAGCTCTCGGCGGACTCCGTGGCGAAGGTCGCGGAGTTGCGCACGAAGCTCGCGCCGGTGGTCGCGCACGTGGCGAATCTCGATCCGAAGCTGATCGTCTCCGACGTGCTCACGCTGCGCGACCTGCAGTTCGCAGACGCGCAGAACATCGTCGCCGAGGTGCAGACGCAGATCGAGCAGGCCGTGGCCGCGAATCCGGGCGACAAGACGCTGGCCGAGGCGCTGAGTGCGGTGCGCGAGCTGGCGCAGGCGCTGGCGAACGTGCAGATCCGCCTCGCGCGCGTGGTGGCGCCGCTCCGCGAGCGCGTGGATGCGATCGAGAGCTGGTACGACACGGTGATGCTCGGATTCCAGGAGCGCTACGAGCGGCACATGCGCACCTGGACGTTCGTGATCAGCCTGGCCGTGACGGTTCTGCTGAACGCGGATGTGTTCCGCGTGTACAAACGGCTTGCGACGGACAGCATCGCGCGGGCGGGTGTGCAGACCGAGTACACGAACATCCAGCAGCGGTACCTCAAGCAGATCGACGACGCGAAGAACGCGAACGCGCCGCCGGAGACAATTCAGCAGCTGACGCGGAAGCTCGAGAACGCGCTCGATGACGCCGCGCAGTCGTATCCCGCGCTCGGCATTCAGCCGCTGGACTGGGACGACTTCAACGGCTGGACGGTCGTCGGCTGGATCGTGATGGCCTTCCTCCTCGGCCTCGGCGCGCCGTTCTGGCAAGACGCGCTGGAGTCGCTGTTCGGCCTGAAGAACTACCTGCGGCAGAAGACGGACACGAAGAAGGTGGAGCAGGAGAGCGGCGCGGGCGGGATAAACTAAAAAACCATGCAGCTCACCATCATCGCGGTCGTCTTCCTCGCCGTCATTGCGCTCGCTTATCGCCTGTACGGCTCGTGGATCGCGCGACTCATGGGGCTCGACGGAGCGGCGATCACGCCCGCGCATCAGTTGAACGATGGCGTCGATTACGTTCCGACGAAGCCGTTCTACCTCTTCGGCCAGCATTTCGCGGCCATCGCGGCAGCGGGGCCGATCGCGGGGCCGATCATCGCCTGCCAGGAGTTCGGATGGCTGCCGTGTCTGCTGTGGATCGGGATCGGCGTCGTGCTGATCGGCGCGGTGCACGACTTCATGGCCCTCGCGGCCTCGGTGCGTCACGGCGCGCGCTCGATCGCGGACATCACCCGCGAGCACCTCGGGCCGCGCGCGGGGATCGCGATGATGGCGTTCATCTGGCTCGCGCTCGTGTATGTCATCGTCGCCTTCGCGGACATCACCTCGTCGAGCTTCGTCACCGGCACCGAGGAACTGGCGAGCGCGGGAGGGGCGTTCCATGCGGGCGGCGCGGTCGCGGCGGCGAGTGTCTTCTATCTCGCGCTGGCGGTGCTGATGGGCGTGATCCAGCGATTCCTGAAACCGCCGCTGTGGCTCGTTACCGTGATCTTCGTTCCCGCGACGCTGTTCGTCGTCTGGCTCGGCACGAAGGTCTCGATGTACTTCATCCTCGACGCGAAACAGTGGGCGTTCCTGATCCTCGCGTATTGCTGCGTCGCGTCGATGGTCCCGGTGTGGTCGCTGCTGCAGCCGCGCGGCTACCTCGGCGGGTTCGTTCTCTACTTCGCCCTGGCCCTCGGCATCATCGGCGTGTTCTTCGGCGGCTACGAGATCAAGCAGGCCGCATTCAAGGCATGGGACACCGGCAAGGCGACGGGGATGTTGTTCCCGTTCCTCTTCGTGACCATCGCCTGCGGCGCGTGTTCCGGATTTCATGGTCTGGTCTGTTCCGGAACGACGTCGAAGCAGATCGATCGCGAGACGCACATCCGCCCGGTCGGTTACGGCGGCATGCTCGCCGAGGCGTTCGTGGCGCTGATCGCGATGGTGACGGTGATGATCGTCGCGCAGCAGGACCTGACGGGACTGAAGCCCGGCACGATCTACGGCAACGGCATCGGCGGATTCCTGACGATCCTGATCGGCGAGAAGTACCGCAACTTCGCGATCACGTTCGGGGCGATGGCGTTCTCGACGTTCGTGTTCGACACCGTCGACGTCTCCACGCGCCTCGGACGCTACATCGTGCAGGAGCTCTTCCGCTGGCCGACGCGCTTCGGCGCGTTGGTGGGCACGCTCGCGACGATCGCGCTGCCGCTGTACTTCGTCGCGTTTGCGCCTCCGGGAAGTTGGGTGCGGTTCTGGACGCTCTTCGGCGCGTCGAACCAGTTGCTGGCCGCACTGACGTTGCTGGCGATCACGGTGTGGTTGCATCAGCGGAGGCAGAAGATCGCGTTCACGCTGCTGCCGATGCTGTTCGTGCTGGTGACCACGCTGTACGCGCTGGTGCGGTTGACGCTGCAGAATTTCTCCGGCGCGAAGCTGGATCCGGTGGCGATGGTGAACGGGGTCACCTCGGCGTCGCTGATCGTGCTCGCGGTGTACTTAGTGTTTCGGGCGATCGTTCGGGTTCGTTCGGAGCGCGTCGCGGCGCCTGCCGCGGCCTGATGTGGAGTGCGGCGGCACGGCCGCCGCTTTCTAATGTGTGCGCGGAGTAGCGGCGCGTGCAGTGCCGTTGCGTTTGAAAGCGGCAGCTAGCCGCTGCCGCACTCCAAAAGCTTCCGGGGTATTTACTCCGTCGAGTGCCTTCAATCCCCGCTCGTAGTCACCCGAGAGGAGCGCGACTTTTGCGCGGAGGATTGCGGAGTCGGGATCGCCCGGTGCCATCGCGTCGTAGCGGTCGAGCGAGGCGTTTGCGTCGCGGAGCGATGGCGCGGCGTCCAGCCCGCGGTTGACGCGATCCTCGGCAATGATACGCAGCGCGTAGGCGACGTTGTAATGGGGCAGGGCGTAGTCGGGACGGAGCTCCGTCGCGCGGCGGAAGCTGGCGATCGCTTTCTCCGCGTGCGGCGCGGGGTCGCGGCCCTTCGGGGGCGCGTACTCGGCGACGGAGAGCAGCGCGTTGCCGAGGTTGTTGCGCGCGCTGACGTTGTCGGGCATCGCGCGTACGCCCTCGGTGAGATGTTCGATCGCCCGGTCGAGCAGCGGTTGGGGATCCTGTCCGTTGCGGAATGCGCGGTCGGCGAGCGAGACGTACGCCGAGCCGAGGTTGGAGTGCGCGATTTTGAACGACGGCGACGCTTCGAGCGCGCGCTTGTAGTGTTCGATGGCCATGCGGACCCAGGGGCTGCCGTCGTTGCCGATGCGCTCCTCGTAGTTCGAGCGGATGATCAGGGCGTTGGCGAGCGCGTTGTTCGCGGGCGTATTGCGCGGCTCCTCGGCCAGCTCGCGGCGCAGCGCTGCGAAGGCGGTGTCGAGCTCGCGGCGCGGATCGCCGCCGTGATGAAAGGACCAGCGCGCGAGCGCGATCGACGCGACGCCGCGCGATTCGTGCGCGCCCGCGCGATCCGCGGCGGCGATCGCCGCGGCCGCGTGCGCCGACGGATCTTCGCCGTGGCGCGCGCGAGACTCCGCGGCGGTGTTGCGGATGGTCGCGATCGTGTCCCAGACGTTCGCGAGTGCGGGGTCGAGGGCAATGGCCTGCCTGCACGGCGCGACCGCGTCGTCTACCTCGGCGTCGGCAAAGCGGCGTTTGAACTCGACGAAGCGAAGACGCACGGCGCGGCGGCGACACTCCTCGAGGTAGGCGAGCGTGTCGCTTCGTCCGATCTGCAACACGCCGACCATCACGCTGCCCGCTTGGTCGAAGGTCTTCAGCGCCTCGTCCGTGCGTCCGCGATTGCCTTCGTCGAGACCGCGCGCGCGCAGCACCGCGGCCTCCAACATCCGCGCTTCGTACATCCACGGCTCCGCCCGCGACGCGCGGCGCGCGGTGACGATCGCGTCGTTCCAACGCTCCTCGAACAGCGCGATCTGCGCTTCGAGGAACGCGGGATTGGCGACGGTCGCCTCGGTCGCACCGCGGAGGTCGCGCAGCGCTGCGTCGCGATGGCGCTGCTGCGCGGCGCGGATCGCCGCATCGCGCAGATCGCGGTCGCCGATGTTCGCCGCCTTCGCGAGCGCCTCGTGATACAGCCGTCCTTCGATTTCTCCGCGGGTGTAGCGCACGTCCGGCGTGTCGTAGCCGGACGATGCGGCGACGTCGATCAGCCGCCGCGCTTCGGCGAGGTCGCCCAGAACGAGACTGCCGCGCGCGAGGGCATACGAGCCGGGGCCGCGCGCGATTCGCCCGTGGCCGGCCATCTCCCGGCGGATGCGCTCCATGCGCGGCGCGAGCAGTCCGCGCGCGGGCGTCGCGCGATCGGGCGGGAGCATGTTCGCGATGCGTGTGATCAGCTCGATCTCCTTCACCTGCAGTCCGAACCGGTGCGCGAGCTCCTCGCGCCGCGCCGCCTCCCATTGCGACCAGCCCGCGAACGCGAGCAACGCCAGCGCGAGCAGCGCGATGGCCGCGATCCCGCGGTGTTTTGCGATGCGCTTGCGCGCGCGATAGAAGATGCTCGCGGGCCGCGCCTGAATCGGCTCGCCGTCGAGAAAGCGCGTCAGCTCCTCGGCCACCGCGCGCGCGGAGTCGTAGCGCCGCGCGGGATCGCGCTCGAGGCATTTCAGCACGATCGTCTCGAGGTCGCGCGGAATCGACGGGACATATTTGCGCGGCGACGGCGCGTCTTCGCTCTGCGTGCGTACCAGCGTCGCGATAAGGTCTTGCGCGTCGAACGGCGTCTGCCCGGTGAGGAGCTCGTACAGGATCACACCGAGGCTGTAGACGTCCGTGCGGCGGTCGATCAGCTCGATCTTGCCGCGCGCCTGCTCCGGCGACATGTAGCCGATCGTCCCCGCGATCGCGCCGGAGAGCGTGAAACCGCTGGGTGATTCCAGATCGCGCGCGAGACCGAAGTCGACGACGTACGGTCTCAGTTCGTCATCGTGCCGCTCGACGAGGATGTTGCCGGGCTTGAGATCACGATGGATCAGGCCGAGGCGATGCGCGTCGTGAATGGCCTCGGCCACTTCGCGGACGAGGCGCACTTTCTGTTCGAGGGTGATATGCCGCGCCGCGATGTCGAGCGTGACGCCCTCGATCTCCTGCATGGCGATGTAGGGGCGTCCGCCGACGCTGCCGACCTCGTACACCTTGCAGATCGCCGGATGGTCGACGCGCGCCTGCGAGCGAGCTTCGCGCGTGAAGCGCTCGAGGGTCTGCTCGTCGGTCCCGTAAAGGAACTTCAGCGCGACGTGGCGGTCGAGCTGCGGGTCCCACGCCTTGAAGACCTCACCCATGCCACCCGCGCCGAGGCGGCTGACGATGTCATAACGCGCCCAGCCGGCCAGGAAGCTCGGATCGAGCTCCTCGGGCTCCGGCGCGGACTCGCCGAGCATGGCCGTTTTCTCGTCGGGGATGGCCATGGAGATGGAGCGATTATGCGCGCGATGTGGAGTGCGGCAGCGAAGTACTCGCGCTGCAGATGCCCTCTCGGCATGATCCAGCTGCCGCTTTCTATTGCCCCCGCCCAAGCGGCAGCTCGACGCTGCCGCATGGAAAGCGGCAGCAGCGCTTCGCTATGCTGCCGCACTCCAAATCAGAACCGCAGCCCGACCGTGAAGGCGAGGTCATCCCCCGCGCCGTCGTCGTCTTCGATGAAGCGGAAGTACTTCACCTGCGCGTAGGGCTTCAGGAAGTCGAGATCGAGCTGCACGCCGCCGATGAGGTTGCCGAGGAGGTCGGTGGTGTTGTTCCCGCCGTCGGCGTCGATGTACCAGAGGCCGACGCCGGCGCCGACGTAGGGGGTCACACGCGAGAAATTGCCGATGTCGAACGTGACGTCGAGGTTTGCGGAGCCGGCGGTGATGTTGTCGGCCAGCGAGTACTCGATGTTCGGATTGACGTTGATGGCCCCGATGTCGAAGAGCATTTCCGCGCCGACGAACTCTTCTCCGATGTCGTCGTAGCGTCCGGCACGAATGCCGAAGTCAGCAGCGAAAACGGCGGGGGTGAGGACGAGGATCAGGGCGAGAAGAGCGAGCAAACGGAACGACTTCATGGACTGTAAGGCCTCCTGAATTCGAAACTGCGAGCGCTCGCCGGTGCACGAGCGATTCCACATCATCGCACTGGATGTTTGACGTGCGTGCGCAAATCGGCACAGAATCGGCTGAACGAAAGCGAAGGCGAGGTTGAACTGATGGCAACGAAATCTCCATCCAAAGGCGGCGGCAAGGGACTTTCCGCACCGGTGCAGCCGAGCTCCGACTTGGCGCCCATCGTCGGCAGTGAGCCGATCCCGCGCAGCGAAGTCACGAAGCGCGTGTGGGATTACGTGAAAAAGAACGGTCTGCAGGACCAGACGAACAGGCGCATGATCAACGCCGACGACAAGCTGCGCGTGGTCTTCGGCGGCAAGGATCAGGTGTCGATGTTCGAGATGACTGCGCTGGTCAACAAGCACCTGAAGTAGCGCGGAGCCGGTCCCGAGCCCAAACAAAAACGCCCACCCTCGCGGGTGGGCGTTTTCTGTTGGTCGGTGAGGAAACTACTGGGTGCCGAGGCTGACGCCGGACGGAACCTCGTTGCCGACGTTGCCGCGGATGGCGTTGTTGCCGTGGGTGAATACGTTGCCCGAGTTGATCTGCAGGCCCGCGCTCGTGCTGCCCGTAATCGTACAGGCGTACAGCCGCGAGGTCGGCGTGCCGCCGCCGACGCCGCTCAGGACGCCGAACTGATTGTTCGCCATGACGGTGTTGCTGATCATCGCCTCGGCCGTCGTTTGCTCCAGCACGACGCCGGCACCGTTGCCGTGATTGCTCAGGTCGCAGTCGCTGATCAACGCCTTGGTGAGGTTTCGAACGTCGATCGCGCTGTTGGCGCCTTTGTAAACCCTCGTGTTGTGGACGTTCAGGAGGACGTTGCCGGCGGTCGGAACCGACGCGATCTGGACGTTGCCCTGGTTCCAAAAGAACGAGTTCGAGATGGTGACGCGCACGTTCGCGACGGCGGTCTCGATCGAGACACCGCGGCCGACCGTGCCCGTGCCGGTGAACCCGATGATGCCGACGTTGTCGATGTTGACCGAGCCGGCGTTGAGGATGCGGATTCCGCTGCCGGCCGTCGTGGCCGCGCCGTTGATCGAGAGGTTGCGCAGGTTCACGTTGATGCCGGCGGCGTTGATGATGATCCCCGTGGTGCCGGAGGCGAGGATCGAGGCCATCGTGCCCTCGCCGTCAATGGTGATCGACTTCGTGATCGTGACCGCTCCGAACCCGCCCGGATCGATCGCGTTGATCTCGCCGTTCGAGGCGGTCTTCGAGATCGCACCCGCGAAGGTCTTGCAGGGCGCCGTACGGCTGCACGGGTTGGCGTCATCGCCGACACCCGATACCCACGTACGGGTTGCCTGCGCGAACGCCGGTGCGCTGACGAGCAGCGCGATGATGATGAATAAAGACAGGGATCCCTTCCTCATGTTTGTTTCTCCTTTTGCGGTCTGACGAAACATCCTGCTGCGGTACCGCGTCTGCCGCAGACTGGATCTCCCCCGATTGGTTACGCCTGCGAACGGTTTTGGATATAAGTGAGCAGGAAATTATAAGAGTTTGTGGCCGTTCGTCCAGCTCTGAATTTGTAAACCTCAGCCGTAAAAACGTGATGTAGATCACGTTTTCGGCTTGTTTACGCCTGCGGGAGGGCTTTTTCGACGGCCGCGAGGGTCGGATCGACCTCACGAACATTCTCCACCCGGTAGTTTGCCTCCGGATTCTCGAGCCTGACGCGCGAAGCTTACGTACGCCGGCGAAGGTCGCGGGTGGAGGCGGAGGAAGGCGTGAAAGACGCCTCCCTCCTTCCATCGGTAGGTCAGGGCTTCCGGATGCAGCAGCCGCTCACGGTGAGCCTGGCCGAGAGGACGGCCGAATCGTCTTGCACATAGAAGCTGATCTTCCCGTTCGCGAGTTGAGCCGCAGTGAGCGTGAACCACACCGTTTTGACGGCGCCCGCGGTGACGCCTGAGGTCAACCACGGCTGCTGCGACTGAAAGACCGCACCGTTCGCGATCGCGTGCACGGCGTCGTTCCCGGACGCGGAGTCGTTCGGTGGCGCGCTCTGCAGCGCCTTGATCGTCACCTCGAGCTTGCCGCTCGTCATGAGGCAGCACTCGCGCTGAGACGGGAACGAGAACGTATGGCCGAAGTGCTTGTCGGCGACCGTCTGGTTCCACACCGAGCCGACGATCGCTGCCTGCAGAGCCGCGGGAAACTCCGCCTTGATCGGCGTGGGCGTCGGGCCGTTGGTGAAGGTCTGGCTGTAAGGAAAGGGACAGGCGACGATCCCGGGGTGGGGCGGCACTGCCTGCAGTTCCTGCGCTGCCGGCCGTCCTTCCTGAGCGAGCAGTGCACTCGCTGCGAACACGATGAGGAACAAAACCGCAATCCGTTTCATGGTGAAACTCCTTCCCGCATCAGCGCTGATGAAAAAAGAGGAGTGGAACCGCGCTGTCCGGTCCTCACTCCACCGCGAAGCACTC
This sequence comes from Thermoanaerobaculia bacterium, assembly GCA_035999335.1. Taxonomy (GTDB): domain Bacteria; phylum Acidobacteriota; class Thermoanaerobaculia; order Gp7-AA8; family Gp7-AA8; genus QHVT01. The sequence continues at coordinate 18,277 of DASYGV010000024.1, forward strand.
TTGCTTCTCTCGACGGTGGAGTAGACGGACGGGGTGCGTGATTTCCGGACAGGTGGCGGCTTCAGAACTCAGGACTGAGCACTCAGCACTTTTTCGACGGCCGCGAGGGTCGGATCGACCTCGCGAACATTCTCCACCCGGTAGTTTGCCTCCGGATCCTTGAGGATGTTTCCGGTGAGCACGCAGACCACTTGCTCGCCTTCCTTGATCACGCCTGACGCGCGAAGCTTGCGCACGCCGGCGAGGGTCGCGGCGGAGGCGGGCTCGCAGCCGATGCCCATCCCGTCGATGGCACGTTTCGCGGACAGGATCTCGTCGTCGGTCACTTCCTCGACGACGCCGTGCGTGTCGCGGATCGCCGTGACGGCTTTGTCCCAGCTCACCGGATCGCCGATGCGGATCGCGCTCGCGATGGTCTCCGCGGTCATGCGATGGCGCGTGGCGAACGACTCGCGGTAGCCGCGGAAGAACGGGTTCGCGCCGTGGGCCTGGATCGACGCGAGGCGCGGCATCTTCGCGATCCATCCGTTCGCGAATGCCTCGCGGATGGCCTTGCCGAACGCGCTCGTGTTGCCGAGGTTGCCGGCGGGGACGACGATCCAGTCGGGCGCTTCCCAGTGCAGATCCTGGAAAAGCTCCCAGACGATCGTCTTCTGCCCTTCGATGCGGAACGGATTGATCGAGTTGACGAGATAGATCCCGAGCTTGTCGCAGGCCTCGCGCACGAGGCGCATCGCCGCGTCGAAGTCGCCGCGCACCTGGAGGACCGTGGCGCCGTACGCCAGCGTCTGCGCGAGCTTGCCGCTGGCGACCTTGCCCGTGGGCACGAACACGATCGCGGGGAGCTTCGCCTGCGCGGCGTACGCGGCGAGCGACGCGCTGGTATTGCCGGTGGACGCGCACGCGACGGCCTTCGCGCCGACGCGGACAGCCTGCGTCACGGCCACGGTCATGCCGCGGTCCTTGAACGAGCCGGTCGGGTTCTCTCCCTCGTGCTTGAAGAAGAGGCCCTCGCGCTCGTAGAGCCGCGTCGCGCCTTCCGGATGGGTGATGACGCGATCGAGATTCACGACCGCCTCGCGGAAGCGCCACACGCCGCTCTGATCGATGGGCGCCCACGACGAGCGGCGGTCGTCGAAGGAGTTGCGGTCGAGGAACGTGTCGCGCTCGAGGGAGAGGAGCCCGCCGCAGACGTCGCAGACGTACCGGACCTCGAGCTCGTCGTAGTGGCGCTTACAGGCGATGCATTCAAGCCAGTCCATCTCAGTGCTGAGTGCTGAGTGCTGAGTGCTGAGTGGGAAGGGCGGGACCCAGCACTCAGCACCCAGCACTCAGCACCGTCTCACTCCTTCCTTCGCGATTTTACCGACGTGCGTTCCGGACACCTCGCCGAACGCCCTCACCATCGCCGCCGCGCATTCTCGCGCGGTTCGCTCGTCCGGCGCGACCGCGAAGAGCGTGGGGCCGGAACCGCTGATCGAGCAGCCGAACGCGCCGGCGTCGAGCGCGGCCCGTTTGACGTCGTGAAACTTCGGGATCAGCGGCGCGCGCCGCGGCTCGGCGTAGCGGTCGTCGAGCGCGCGGCGGAGGAGCTCTCCGTCCGCGACGGCGAATGCGTGTGCGAGCGCGGTCGTGTTGGCCATCTGCTGGATCCACTCCGCGCGCGGACTCGAGTCCGGCAGGAGCGCGCGCGCGTCCTTCGTCTGGATGCGCACGCGCGGCGTGACGAGCGCGATCCACCACTCCGCGGCGACGGGCAGCTTCACGACGTCGATCGGGTCGATGCTCCGCGACAACGCCAGCCCGCCGACGACGCTGGGCGCGATGTTGTCGAGATGCCGTCCCGCGACGACGGACTCGCCTTCGAGCGCGGCGGCGATGACGTCGCGGATCGCGGGCGAATGTCCGAGGGCCAGCGCGGCAGCGTAGGCGCCGGCGACGCTCGAGGCCGCGCTTCCGCCCATCCCGCCCGCGAGCGCGAGCCCCTTCTCGATCGTGACGATCGCCTGGAATCCGAACGGTTGCAGATAGGCGTGCGCGGCGATCGCCGCGCAGTTGCGGTCGGGATCGCGCGGGACGAGGTCTGCATCGCGGCCGGTGACGTCGGCGATTTTCGCCGGCCCTTTCGTCAGCTCGACGGTGACGGTGTCGCCGATGCCGTCGACCGCGAGGCCGAGGACGTCGAAGCCGGGGCCGACGTTGCCGATGCTCCCCGGCGCGAACGCTGTGGCCCGCATTACCGCGCGACCTTCCGCCGCTCGTGCATCGTGATCGCCACGATGTCGTTCAGTACGCCCGCCGCGGTAACTGCGGCGCCCGCGCCGGGGCCGGTCACGACGAGCGGGTTGTCGTGGTAGCGCTTCGAATGAATGACGATCGTGTTGGCTGTTCCCTTGAGTCTGCCGATCGGCGATGCCTGATCGACCGCTTCGACGCCGACGGTGATCTTCTTTCCGATCTTGGCGACGTAGCGCAACACTTTTCCGTCGCGTTTCGCGCGCGCGACGCGCTCGGCGAACACGTCGTCGAGGGCGACGAGCTTGTCGACGAAGCGAGCGGCGTTGTCGTCATCCACTTCTTTCGTGAACAACGATTCGAGCGCGATGTCGCTCAGCTCGAGTCGGCGTCCCAATGTCCGCGCGAGGATCAACGCCTTGCGCGCGACGTCGGTTCCCGACAGGTCGTCGCGCGGATCGGGCTCCGTGTAGCCGAGCTTCCAGGCCTCGCGCACGGCGTCGCTGAAGCGCTTCCCTTCCTCGAGCGCGCTCATGATGAAACCGAGCGTGCCGCTGAACGCGCCGAGGATCGTCTCCACCCGGTCGCCCGCTTCCTGCAGTTTCGCGAGCGTGTCGAGCACAGGAAGGCCCGCACCAGCCGTCGCTTCGTAGCGCAGCGCGAGGCCGCGCTGGCGCGCCGTGTCCATCAATTCGTCGAACTGGATCTGCGTTACGGCGAGCGGCTTCTTGTTCGCGAGGACGATGTGGAACCCGTTCTCCAGCGCTTTCTGAATGAGCGGAGCCGTCTCCTCGGACGTCAGATCGACGAGGATGGGCCGGTGTGAGGGGAGGAGCCACAGCTCCTTCTCCATCGCTTTCTGCAGGTCCGCGATCGACAGCAGCGAGTCGCTCGCGAACAGGCGTCCGCCGGCCGCTTTCTGCTTCGCGAATTTCTGCAGCGCCGTCGCGCTGAATCCGTGCTCCTGCACTTTGATGCCGGAGCGGTCGGCGACGCCGACGATGGTGATGTCGACGCCGAGCTCCTCGCGGAGGTGGTCCTCCTGCGCGGTGAGCTGCGCGGCGAGCTCGCGGCCGATCTGGCCGAATCCGAGGAGCGTGAGCTTCGACTCGCGGCCGGTCGTGTCGGCGAGCGGGTGGAGCTTGTCGAGCTGATATTCGCTGTGCAGCGCCTGCAGTGCGCGCGTCGCGTCTTCCTCGTCGATCGCGATGGTGATGTTCAGCTCCGACGATCCCTGCGCGATTGCGACGACGTTCACGCGCGCGCCGCTGAGCGCGGAGAAGGTGCGCGCGGCGATGCCCGGTCGTCCGCGCATGCCGAGGCCGACGACGGCGATGAGCGCGATTGCCTTTTCGGCGCGGATGCGATCGATCAGCTTCGCTTTGCGCTCGAGGAGGAACGCTTCTTCCAGCGCTTTCACCGCATGCAGCGCCTCTTTTTCAGGGAGCACGAAGCAGATGCTCGACTCGCTCGAGGCCTGGCTGATCATCGAAACGGAGTGGCCCGCCTGCGAGAGCGCGGTGAACGCGCGGCCGGCGACGCCTGGGACGCCGATCATGCCCGAGCCCTCGATCGAGATCAGCGACTGGCGATGGATCGCGGTGAGCGCCTTGACCGGATACGCGCCTGGTTTCACGTCGCCGGCGATGCGCGTGCCGCCGCTGCCGTCGCGGAACGTGTTTTTCACGTAAAGCGGGATCTTGCGATCGACGAGCGGGATCATCGTCCGCGGATGCAGCACCTTGGCGCCGTAGAACGCGAGCTCCGTAGCCTCGCGATAGTGCAGCTCGCTCAGGAGACGCGCGGACGGCACGCTTTTCGGGTCGGCGGTCATGAGGCCGTCGACTTCCTTGAAGAGCGTGACCGCGTCGGCGTTGATGATCCGCGCGAGGATCGCGGCGGAGAAGTCGGTGCCGCCGCGGCCGAGAGTGACGATCTCGCCGTCCGGCCCGCTGCCGAGGAAGCCGGGCATCACGACCACGCGGCCGTCGTCGAGGATCGGCAGGACGTGTTTCTTCGCTGCCCGCTCGCAGCGAGCGAAGTTGGGCCAAAGACTGCCGAGACGATGCTCGGTGAGGATGACGTCCGTCGCGTCGACGTACGTCGCGGCGACGCCATGCTCGTTCAGCGCGGCGGTGAAGATCTGCGCGAGCATCCTCTCGCCGCGCGCGACGAGCGCGTCCTGCGCGCGCTGCGTGAATTCGCGAAGCACGGAGATGCTCTCGCACATGGAGCGCATCTCGTGCGATGCGTCGGAGATCAGCGAACGTAGCTCTTCGATGGGGCGCGGGCTTCCAGCCCGCGTGCGGCCGTGCGGGCTGGAAGCCCGCACCCCCTTGAAGATCTGATCGACCAGCTCGATGTGTCGCGCCTCGAAGCGTTTCGCGTTGCTGATGAAGGTCACCCGATCGCCGCGCAGCGCGGCCTGGCCGGCGTCGAGCAGGAGATCGGTAACGCCGTTCGCCGCGGAGACGACCGCGGCCACGCGCGGCGCGGCGCGCTTCACGTGATTCACCGCCATGAGCAGCGCTTCCGCGCTCCCGACGGCGACGCCGCCGAACTTGAATACGTCCATTACTTCTTCACACCTCGATAAAGGTACGCGATGCCGAACGTCAGCGGGATGTGGTCCACGGAGGCGAAGTCGGCGGACTCGCGCATGAGCGCGGCGAAGTCGTCGCCGCACGGAAAGCGTTCGGAGGAGGTCTGCAGGTAGTTGTAGGCGGCGCGATCTCCGGTGACGGCGCCGCCGAGGCGCGGGAGGACCCTGCGCGAGTACCAGTCGTACAGCGCGCCGAACGCGCGGCTGGGCGGCTGCCCGAACTCGAGCACGATCACGCGCCCGCCGCTGCGCACCACGCGCGCCATCTCGGCGATGCCTTTGCGCGGGTCGTTCACGTTGCGGATGCCGAAGGAGATGCTGGCGACGTCGAAGACCGCGTCGTCGAACGGGAGGCGCGTCACGTCGGCGACGTCCCACTCGATGTTCCTGGCCTTCGCGCGCGCGAGCTCGATCATCTCCGGAACGAAGTCGGTGCCGACGACGCGCCCGGAATCGCCGACGGCTTTTCGGAACGCGATCGCGAGATCGCCCGTGCCGGTCGCGCAGTCGAGGACGCGATCACCCGCGCTCACGCCGGCGCGCCGCACGGCCTTGCGCCGCCAGAGGTGGTGGACGCCCCCAGACAGCACGGTGTTCGCGCGGTCGTAACGCCGCGAGATGGAGGCGAACATCGTGCGGATCTTCGCGGGATCGGGGCCGGTGTAGTTAGTCATACAATCACGCGCAGTGCGCGACTTCGCATTCATTCAGACTTCCCCAGGCCGCGCGCTCGTGGGGTGGGGTCCTTTCGAACAGCTCCCGTTCCGGCGGCCGGAGCGGCCGGCATTCTACGTCACCGATTTTTTCCTCGATGACCCGCACCCGTGGAGGCATCCGTCGGAGTGGGAGGAGTTGTCGTTCGAGGAGCTGGCGGTTCGTCTCGACGGGGAGGAAGTCCCGGAGATCGAGTGGGAGCCGTTGTCGCTCGACGAGTTCCGTCCGATGTTCGAGTCCGCGCGCGAGGCGCTGCTGCGCGGCGATTTCTCGAAGATCGTGCCGGTGTTGTTCGAGAACGGGCGCGCGTCGAATCGCGGACGCTCGTGGCGCGCGCTGGCTGCTCGGCTCGCGAAGCTGCCGCCCGGGCTGCATGCGTACGGCTATTCGTACGCGCAGCACGGGATGATCGGCGCGACGCCGGAGCTGCTGTTCCAGGCGGAGTCGCACGGCTATCGCACGATGGCACTCGCCGGAACGCGCCCGGTGCTGCGCGCCGAGGAGTTGCTGGGCGATGCGAAGGAGCGGCGCGAGCATCGGCTGGTCGTCGATGACATCGTCCGCCGCCTCGCCCCGTTCGGAAACATCGAGGTCGGCCCCCTCGGACTCCTGCGACTGCCGAGCATCGCGCATCTGATGACGCCGATCTTCTTCGCGGAGTCGGGCGGATCGGAGGCGATGTCGTTCTCGGAAATGGTGCGGCGTCTTCATCCGACCGCGGCGCTGGGCGTCTCGCCCCGCACGGCCGCGGGAGAGCGCTGGCTGCGCGAGGCGGACCGCGGCGTGAAGCGGCGCACGTTCGGCGCGCCGTTCGGGATCGAGCGTGAGGATCGCTCGGCGCTGGCGCTAGTGGCGATCCGCAACGTGCAATGGAACGGCGACCGCGTGCGCGTCGGCTCGGGTGCGGGCCTGCTGACGGAGAGTCAGCTCGAGCGCGAGTTCGAGGAGCTGCGGCAGAAGCGCGATCAGGTGAAGGCGCTCTTCGGGATCGAGTCCGAGGCATGGACAACGTCGAGAGCGCAGCACGCCTGATCGACGCGGTGCGCGCCGCCGGCGCGCACGAGTTCTGCGTCTGCGCGGGATCGCGCAATGCGCCCTTGCTCGCGGTGCTCGGGGCGTCCGATGCGAGGTTGTTCTCGTTCGTGGACGAGCGGTCGGCCGCGTTCTTCGCGCTGGGGCGCATGAAGTTGCACGGTTCGCCCGTGGCCGTGGTCACGACGTCAGGGACGGCGGTCGCGGAGATGTTGCCCGCGGCGATCGAGGCGTACTACTCGGGGCTTCCTCTGATTCTCATCTCTGCGGATCGCCCCGCGCGATTCCGCGGAACGGGTGCGCCCCAGGCAATCGAGCAGATGGGGATCTTCGGGGTGTACGCGGAGACTTCGCTCGAATCATGGACGCGCGAACGACCGCTGCATCTGAATATTGAACTGGAAGAGTTTGGAGTGCGGCAGCCTGAGCTGCCGCTTTCGAATACCGCGCCGAAGTCGCAAGTCGTGCGTCCGCACGGGAATTCGAAAGCGGCAGCGTTGCTGCCGCACTCCAAACCGATCGTTTTGATTGGCGCGCTTGCCGCGAAGCATCGCGACCGTGTTCGCGACTTCGTCGCAAACCTCAACGCCCCAACCTACGCCGAGCCCCTGTCCGGACTCCGCGAGGATCCCGCCCTCCCGCTGATCATCGCCGGCGAGCGCATGATCGCGCGCGGCAATTTCGACGGCGTCATCCGCATCGGCAACGTCCCGACCTTGCGCTTCTGGCGCGATCTCGAGACGCTCGATCTGCCGGTCGTGCACTTCAGCGACCTTCCGTTCGCGGGACTCACGCGCGGCGACGTGCATCCGATCGAGGCTCTGCCCACGATGTCCGGAGAGCGCGATCGCGAGCTCTTCGCACGCGACCTCGACTTCGCGTATCGCATCGCGCAAATTCTCGACGAGGAGCCGACCTCGGAGCTGGCGATGCTCCGCTCGTTGTCGCGCGAGCTCCCGCACGGCGCGCGCGTCTACCTCGGCAACAGTCTCCCGATTCGCGAATGGGATCTCGTCGCGACGCGGGAGCCGCGCGGCTACGAGTACGAGGCCAACCGCGGCGCGAACGGGATCGACGGCCAGCTCTCGACGTTCTTCGGCTGGTGCGCGCCCGCGCGCGAGAACGTCTGCATCGTCGGCGACCTCACCGCGATCTACGACCTCGGCGCGCCGTGGATTACACGGCAACTCAACGCGCCGTTTCGCATCGTCGTCATCAACAACGGCGGCGGACGCATCTTCAGCCGCGTTGCGTCGCTGCGGGCGCTCGATCCCGCGTTGCGCGAGCGGATCATCGAGAACGTGCACGACGTTCGCTTCGACGACTGGGCTCGCATGTGGAACATCGAGGTGACCGAGCTGCGTCCCGATGAAGAGGCGTCGCGGCGCGTCTGGGCGAGGTACGACGCGCTGTGGAGCCTGAGCGGAGCCGAATGGTGGGCCTGACCATCCTTCCGGGCTTCCTCGGTCTGCAGTCGGATTTCGACTTTCTCCCGCTCGTGCATGGCGAAGTGCTCCTCGGCTATTCAATGGGCGGACGTCTCGCCCTCGACCTGCTCCAGCGCAAGCGTTTCGACAAGGCCGTCATCATCTCCGCAGGTCTCAACGCGCCCGATGAAGCACGCAAGCAGCGCGATGAAGAATGGGCGCGGCGATTCGAATCGGAAGAATGGTCGTCGCTGATGCGCGCGTGGAACGCGCAGGAAGTCTTCGGCGGACATGTCGTCGATCGCCGCGAGAAAGACTTCGACCGCGCGGATCTCGCTCGGCAACTGCGCGAGGACTCACCGGCGGTACTTCCGCCGCCGCAACTCGAGCGGATCGAAACGCCAGTCCTGTGGATCGCGGGAGAGCGTGATCCGAAGTACATCGACATCGCGAAGCGCGCTGTCGCGCGTCTGCCGCGCGCGGAGCTGTGGATCTGTCCGAACGCCGGCCATCGCGTTCCGTGGGAGCACCCGGACGCGCTCGTCTCTCGATTGCGGGTCTTCCTCGACTTGCACTAACGTGCGCGCGATATGGCTGAGACTTGGCACAAGCTTCACGATTTCGAAGACATCAAGTACGAGCGCACCGACGACGGGATCGCGAAGATCACCATCAATCGTCCCGAAGTGCGGAACTCCTTCCGGCCGAAGACGGTCGGCGAGTTGAAGGTGGCCTTCGACCTGGCTCGCGACGACTCCGACGTCGGCGTCATCATCCTCACCGGCGAAGGGCCGGACGCGTTCTGCGCCGGAGGCGACCAGAGAGTGCGCGGCAAGGGCGGATACGTCGATCCGAAGGAGAAGATCCCGCGCCTGAACATCCTCGACGTGCAGAAGCAGATCCGCAGCATGCCCAAGCCGGTGGTGGCGATGGTAGCCGGCTACGCGATCGGCGGCGGCCACGTGCTGCACGTCGTTTGCGATCTGACGATCGCCGCGGAGAACGCGCGCTTCGGCCAGACCGGCCCGAGGGTCGGATCGTTCGACGCGGGTCTCGGATCGTCCTATCTGTCGCGGATCGTCGGACAGAAGAAAGCGCGCGAGATCTGGTTCCTCTGCCGCCAATACGACGCGCAGCAGGCTTTGGAGATGGGGCTGGTCAATACGGTCGTCCCACTCGATCAGCTCGAGATCGAGACATTGAAATGGTGCCGCGAGATGCTCGCGCTCTCGCCGATGGCGCTGCGCTTCCTGAAGGCGGCGCTCAACGCCGACTGCGACGGCCAGGTCGGCCTCCTCGACCTCGGCGGCAGCGCAACGCTCCTCTATTACCTCTCCGAGGAGGCGCAGGAGGGGCGGGACGCGTTCGTGGAGAAGAGGAAACCCGATTTCAAGAAGTTCAAGAGATTTCCTTGAGAGCGTGGTTCCTCGCCGCCCGCCCGAAGACCCTCTCCGCGGCCATCGTGCCGGTGTTGATGGGTTCTGCGTTGGCGGCGCACGAGCCGACGGCGATTACATGGTGGGTGTTCTTCTGTGCGCTGATCGGCGCGGTGTTGATTCAGATCGCGACGAATTTCATCAACGACGCGCTCGACTTCAAGAAGGGCGCGGACACGTCGGAGCGCCTCGGACCGATTCGCGTGACGCAGGCGGGGCTCATCAGCGCAAGTGCGGTGATGACCGCGGCGTGGATTTGTCTCGCCGGCGCCGCATTGTGCGGGATTCCGCTGATCTACCGCGCCGGATGGCCGATGCTGGTCATCGGGCTCGCGTCCATTGCGGCGGCGTACGCGTACACGGGCGGCCCGTATCCTCTCGCGTATCGCGGGCTGGGTGAGATTTTCGTCGTGATCTTCTTCGGGCTCGTTGCCGTCGGCGGGACGTTTTACGCGCAATCGCTGCAGTTGACGCGGGGCGCGTTGCTCGCGGGATTTGCGGCGGGGTCGCTGGCGACGGTGCTGCTCGTGATCAACAACCTGCGCGACGTGGAGGGCGATCGCCGCAGCGACAAGCGCACGACCGTCGTTCGGTTCGGCGAGCGTTTCGCACGTGCGGAGATCGTGTTCTTCACTCTGGCCCCGTTCGTGGCTGTGGGGTTGATCGGACGTGCCGGGTTTCTGGCGACGCTGCTGGCTCTGCCGCTGGCGATCGGGGTCATCGTGCGCGTGATGCGCAGCCGCGGCGCGGAGCTCAATCGCTGTCTCGGGATGGCCGGCGCGCTGCAGTGGGCGTTCGGTCTTCTGTTCGTGATCGGCTCTCTGTTCTGATGTTTGTCCACCGCTACACGCTCTACATGAAGAGGGCTTCCAGCCCGCGCGAGGGCGCGCTCCTGCGCGTCGGCGACGGATTCGCGGACGTACACCCCTGGCCGGAGCTCGGCGACGCGCCGCTGGAGGAGCAGCTCGCGCTGCTCGCGCGCGGCGAAACGACGCCATTGACCCGCGCATCTCTGCGCTGTGCCGCGATCGATGGCGATGTGCGTCGGCGCGGCGTGTCGTTGTTCGACGGATTGACGATTCCGCTCAGCCACTGGCCGGGCAACGATCCTCCCGCGGGGTTCGACACCGTCAAGATCAAGGGCGTCATGGACGTGCCGCCGCACGTGCGCATCCGCATCGACTTCAACGCGCGCCTTACCCCGGAAGAATTTCTCCGCATTGCGGAAACGCTCCCAAGAGAACGGATCGATTTCATTGAAGATCCGTGTCCTTACGACGAGGCGGTCTGGAAGGAGCTGAGCACACGAACGGGACTGCGTTTCGCGCTCGATCGCTTTTACGGGAAGGCCGACGTGCTCGTGCACAAACCGGCATTGCAGACCGATTGGCCGGTGCACAATGACGTCGTAGTGACGTCGTACATGGATCACGCGGTCGGACAGTTCTTCGCGGCGTATGTGGCCGCTACGCACGACGTGAATCCACGCTGCGGACTGATGACGCACGCCTTGTACGAGCCGGACGCGTTCTTCGAGCGCGTCGAGCGAGATGGCGCGCGCCTGCTGGCTCCGCACGGGACGGGCATCGGATTCGACGATCTTCTGGAGCGGCTGCCGTGGAAATCGATTGGCTGAGCGACAAGTCACACGTGCTGCTCAATCCGCGCATGCCGGAGGAGGAGCGGCGGCGGCTGGAGTCGTTCGTGGTCGATCTGCCGGGGCACGTGTGGCTTTCGACATCGGGAACGACGGGCGCGCTGAAGCTCACGGCTCTCTCGAAGCGCGCCTTGCTGGCATCGGCCGCGGCGGTGAATCGGCATCTGCAGTCCGATGCGAATGACGTCTGGCGTTGCGCGCTTCCGACATTTCACGTCGGCGGGTTGGGGATTCATGCGCGTGCGTTTCTGTCCGGCGCGCGCGTCGTCACCGATTCGTGGGACGGGGTGACGCTGGCCTCGCTCGTGCCGGCACAGGTGAGCGATCTCGTGCGCGATCGGACTCCACCGCCGCAATCGTTGCGCGCTGTTGTGGTGGGTGGCGGCGCGTTGTCCGACGATCTTTATCGACGCGGCCGCGACTTCGGCTGGCCGCTTTTGCCAAGCTACGGGATGACGGAGTGCTGCTCGCAGGTGGCGACGGCGACGCTCGATTCGCCGGAGCTCCTTTTGCTCGATCACGTCGAAGCGCGTATCGAGTCCGATGGCCGGCTCGCATTGCACAGCGAGGCGTTGCTCACCGGCTATGCGTCCGGGGAGGGGTTCGTCGATCCGAAAATCGACGGCTGGTTCATTACGGAAGACATCGCGACCGTCGACGGCCGCGTCCTTCGCGTGCAGGGAAGGAGCGGCGATTTCGTGAAGATCGGCGGCGAGTCGGTCGACCTCTCGCGTCTCGACCGCATTCTCGCGGACCTCGCCTTCGACGCAGCAGTCATCGCGGTGCCGGACGATCGCCTCGGCCATGTGATCGCACTCGCGGTCGCCTCTGGCGATGCGGAGGCCATTGCGTCAGCGTTCAATGAGCTCGTGTTCCCATTCGAGCGGGCGCGGCGGATTCTCCGCGTCGCGGAGATCCCGCGCACGCCGCTGGGCAAGATCATGCGAGCGCGTTTGCAGGAGCAGTCACCGGAGATCGTGGAATAGCACCCCAGCCCCTCCCGTACCTCGGGGGCCCGACGCGGCAACGCGCTCTCTGAAAACGGACCTAACTCGAACGCGGGCAAGGAACTTGCGGGCGTATGGATGAGCTGAGATCCTGGTGGAATACGAACCACCGGGGAGTCGTTCTCGTGGTTCCTGACGCGACGAGGTTGGTGTCGAGGTTGACACGGTCGCGAGCAGGGACCTAGAATCCACGGTTCCTGCAGTCGTTCGGAAGTCCCCGATCTTTCAACTCCAGCAGCGCCAAATGCAGTCGATGTGTCCGGGTCAACCGGGATGGGTTCACGTCGCAAGACATTGGAACCATTCCGCTTGACACGGACGAGGGGGTCTGGCACTCTAGCCGCCCTTTCGGCGAGGCCGGTTCTTTGACAACTGAATAGGAAAGCAACGAAGGCAAACGTGATTCCTTTGAGCGCCTGTTTTAGAAACAGGGCTCAACAGAAACAACTAAGAAGTATC
>DASYGV010000025.1:0-12092 GCA_035999335.1 Thermoanaerobaculia bacterium
GCGGCGGCTCCCACCCGCCGACCACCCCGCCACCGCACTCCTAGACTCACTTCAGGTATTCATCCAGCGGCGGATGCAACAGCGTCTGCATGTCGGGTTGATCGAGGTTCGCGGGAGTAATGAGGGTCACCCCCGTGTCGACGCGTTTCTCGATCGGCTTGCCCAGGAGGTGGGCGACGACGGTTTTGACTCCGAGCTCGCCCATGCGGAAGGGGTTCTGGACCACGATGCCCTGCAGTTTCCCGTCGCGCATCGCCTGGACGAAGATGTCGCTCGAGTCGAAGCCGATGAAATGAATCTTCCCGGCCTTGCCGGAGTCTTCGAGCGCGAGCAGCGCGCCGGCGGTGGAGGATTCGTTCGGCGTGAACATTCCGTCGATCTCGTTGCCGTAGCGATTGAGCAGATTCTCGGCCGCGCTCTTGGCGGTGTCGCGCGTCGCGCCGGCGAATTGATTCGAAGACACGAGCTCGATGCCGGGATGCGTCTTCAGGCGCTCGACGAATCCCTTCTCGCGTTGCTCTGTGCTGGCGACGCCTTCCTGGTAGCGGAGCAGGAGCACGCGTCCCTTCCCTTCCAGCAGGCGAGCCATCTCGTCGGCCGCGAGCTCGCCGCCGCGATGGTTGTTGCTGGCGACGAAGCTGATCGGATCGTCCGACTCGAGCGCGGAGTCGATGACCACGGTCGGAATGCCGGCGCGTTTTGCCTCCTCGACCGGCCGCACGAGCGCGTTCTTGTCGAACGGCGCGAGGACGATTCCGCTCACCTGTTGGCTGACGAATCCCTCGACGACCTGCACCTGCTGCTCGCGGTCGTCTTCGCGCATCGGACCTTTCCAGATGACATTGACGGTGACGCCGTTCGCGGCCTCGTCGCGCGTTGCCTTGATCGCGCCGGCGTGAATGCTCTTCCAGAACTCGTGCGTCGATCCCTGCGGGATCACGGCGATGGTGAAGGATTTCGCCGCGGCTTCCGGTTTCTTCGCGCACGCGAAGAGCACGAGCATCGCGAGGAGCAAGATGACGATTGTGGAGTGCGGAGGCAGCGCCTCCGCTTTCCAATCGCGCGGCATTTGAAAGCGGAGGCCTTGCCTCCGCACTCCATACGTCTTCATCGCTTCAGAGTATCGTACAGAGGCTGCAGCGGACGAACCGAGTGCGTCTCGTTCGACGTCGTCACGGCGTGGATGCGGATCTTCTCGTCGCGCGGCAGCGTGAGTGTCGTCGCGCCCTCGGGAACGGCGAGCGTGTACGCGAAGAGATACGAATACGCGTACGGCGCCTTCGCGAACGCAAACGATGCCACTGATGCGGGCTTGATGAATCCGGGCGTCAGTCCGGCGAACGCGAGCCCGCGCGTCTGCCGCGGCGGCGCATTCGGCGGCGCATCGCCCCTCGGCGGAAGCGTTTCTTCGCGGCGTTCCCAGAGGCGCGTGTCCCACTGGCCGATGAAGCCGGACCCATCCTGCACCGTGACTTCGTGGGCGACGTCGCCGACACGGAAGGTGGCGCGGCGGTCGCCGCCGTCCGCGGCCATCAGGAGATGCACGCGCGTGGTGCCTTCGGGCAGTTGAATCGTCTGCCCGCGGACGACCGGGACGGATTGCGTGCGCGGCGGCTCGATCTTCGGTCCGCTCGCGAGTTGCACCGCGAACGTGCAGAGCGTGCACGGCTGCGCGTTGTCGAGCCGTCGCTCCTGTCCGTCGACGCGGTGCATGCTCTCCACCTTTGCCGCGAACTCGAGTTTCGAATGCTTCCCCCACGTGCGCACGATGAGGGCGTCGCTGTCTTCCGCTTTCTTGAGCGCCATCACGCGATCATGGGCGCGAAGGAACGAGAAGCTCTTGCCCAGCGCGCCCGCGTGCTTCGTCGACTCGAACGCGATCAGCGGCTGCTCGAGCCGCAGCGCGTGCCATTCCTGCGTGCGGCCATCGTGAGCGACGAGTCCGTAGACGAAGTCGTGATGGCCGAAGTCCTGCGACGTCTGGTCCGCATACGCGCGGCTGCCGCCCTCCGCGAAACCAGGCGTGTAGATCAGCGTGAGCCGGATCGTGCGATCGTCCGGCTTGTCGGAGCCGTACTTCCCGCCGGTGAGGATCGTCGCGCCGTGCGTGCCGCTCGCGTCCGTGAGATCGATCCACTCGTGCGACAGGACTTCGTATTTCTTCGGGTCGTTGTTCCCGCGCTGGATCGTGCCGACACCCCAGTTGTACGTCGCGTACGGGTTGTTTGCTCCGAGTGGGAACGTCGCCTTGAGCGACGTCGACGAGGTTCGCCAGTCGATTGCATTTGCGACCTCGATGCGATTGCCCGCCTCTCCCGCGGCAAGGCGGATGGTCTGCACGAACGTCGAGCCCTCCGCCTCGCGCGTGATCTCGAGCGCGACGCGTGCGGCGCCGTTCTCGACGATGCGTGCTGTCGCAGGCCCCTGCACGTACGCGCGGGGCGGCTGTTGGCGATCGTCCCAGTCCATGTTCCACGCGGGCCACTGCCGCGGCGTCTCGGTCTGCAGCGCGAGACGCGCAGGCGCGGAAAGAATCTCTCTGCGCAGTTTTTTGTCGAAGATGCTCGCGATGTCACCGCGGTTGTCCACGCGAATGCGATAGCGCGCGTTCTCGAGCGTGCGTGCGTCCACTTTGAGACTTTGAGACTTTGCGACTTTGCGACTATCTGCTTGCACGTCGTACACCGCCCAGCCCACCGACGGCACGCGCGCGAGGAAGAGCACCTTCCCCCGCGAGATCTGCGAGGGCACTTCCTTCCCGTCCGGACCGAACACGCGCACCGCGCCGGTCACCGCGAGGTCCGCCTCGACGACATCCTCGCGGTCGATGCTCAGCGGGTTGTAGACGACGACCGGCGTTCCCTTCGTGCGTGTGTCGAGCGCCGAGGCGATCGTTTCGGTGGCGCTGATGAGCACGGACGCGAATTGATTCAGCGCGAGCACTTCGTCGTTCCACGAATACTGATGCGCCTTCGGCGTCGACGTACCGGCGGCGATGTCGTGGAACTGTCCGCCCATGACCAGCGTCCACGCGTCTTCGAGCCGCTGCTGCGGATACTCTGCGCCGAGCCACATGGCTGCGACGGATGCTCGCTCCGCCGAATCGGCGAGCAGCTCGTTCTTCCGATTCCAGCGCTTCTGATAAGCCTGCGAGGTGAGCGAGCCCGCGGAGTGCTCCGTCAGCTCGAGCTCGCCCTGGTAGCGGGGAAGGTTCGACGTGTCTTTGATGTCCAGGAACATCTGCTCGGCGGTCGCGGAGACGATGTGCAACTCGGGTCGTTGATCCGTGACCATCGCCTCGACGCGTGCGACGGACGACTCGCTCGGCGCGCCGCCGACGTCGCCGGTGCCGTAGTAGTGATAGTCGGCGAGCACGCCGTTGCCGCGCACGCGCGCCGGCCAGTCACTCAACCGGAGATCCTCGGTGATCTCCGAGCCGTACGATCCCGGATTGAATGCCGCGATGACGCTCGCGCCGTCCGGTCCTTCCCACATCCCGATGTTGAACGGGACTCCGGCCGCCGATCCCCAGGTCAGCTTCTGGGTCGAGAATCCGCGCAGGCCCATGTGCGCGACGATGCTCGGCAGGGATCCTGGGAAGCCGAAGGAGTCGGGAAGCATGAGCTCAACGCTGGTCTTGCGGAGCTCGCGGCGGAACCACCGCGAGCCGTAGAGAATCTGGCGGATGATCGACTCGGCCGACGGCGAGTTGACGTCGCTCTCTTCCATCGACGCGCCCGACGGAAACCACCGGCCGCTCTTCACATATCCGCGCAGCTTCTCGAAATCGGCCGGGTAGTACTCCTTGATCATGCGGTACCGGTTCGCGCCGCTGAAGTTGAAGACGTAGTGCGGATATTTTTCGAAGAGCCGGAAGTTGTCGTGGAGCGTGTTCGGCAGGTACTCCTCGATGGTCTGCGGATACTCCCACTGCCACTGGGTATCGAGATGTGCGTAGCCGACGAGGTAGAGCGTGGGCTCTTCCTTTGTTTGGGCGGCGGCAAGGAGGGGGAGGAAGAGGAGTAACGCGACTCGCTTCACGCCGGGAAGAATAGGACGGATAGGACGAATATTCGTCCTATCCGTCCTATCCGTCCTATTCCTAGAACTTCCCCCTCACCGCGAACGAGAAGATCGGGCCGATCTGGCGGTCTCGTTCCTCGATGAACTGCACCGGATCCGTGCGCCGGCCTGTGTGAACCGTGCGGTTCCACATGCTGTCTGCCGCGAGCAGGTTGTACACGCCCGCGCGCACCGTCAGGCCACCCACGTTCTTGTGCTCGACGTACACGTTCCCCCAGATGGGGCCTTCCCACAACCGCCCAACCTCGGTCAGGCGATAGTTCTTCGCGTTGAGTTGATAGCTGTAGCCGGTTCCCAGCGCCCAGTCGGACTTCGGAACGTCGTACCGCAGCGCGAGATCGAAGTACTCCTGGAGGCTGTTGCTGATCGGGCGCTGCTCGCCCGTGAGCGGATCTTCGACCTCGCTGTCCTGCCACTGCACCTGCGCGTCGAGACGTGCGCCGCGCCAGCCGATGCGATCGAGATTGAGCGTGCTTCGCGAATGAATGCCGTACACCGTCGCCTGATCGAGATTCCCGGGCGACTGACCGCTGTCCCCGATCGGCACGTAGTCGATGATGTCGTCGATCATGCGGCCGTAGACACGCAGCGTCGTCGATCCGAGCGAGCCGAGATTGCGGACGCCCTCGATCTCGAAATCCCAGCTCTGCTCCGGGACGAGATCCGGATTCGCGGCCTTCTCGACGTCCGAGGCCACGTCGACGAATGCAAGGAAGTCGAAGAAGTTGAGCTGCCTGACGCGGCGCGCGACTTTGAAATTGAGGTCGGTCTTCGGAGAGACCTTCCACGCCGCCGACAGCTCGCCTTTCGGACGATAGAACGTGCGCGTCGTGCCGCCCGCGCCGACCTGCGCGAGCTGCGAGTACTCGCCGCCGGCCGACAGCTTCATCGTCAAATTCGCGGCGAGCGGCCGGCCATAGCTGCCCATCACCTCGTAACGATCTTCTTCGACTTTCGCGATGCCGCCTACGAGAGGGATCTCTTCGAACGCTCCGCCCGTCCGCATCTCGAAGAGCCGGGACGTGTTGTCGAGACTGTTGAACGCACCCTCGGCGGAGACTTGCCACTCCGCGCCGCCGGTCGTCCAGCGGTACTCGCCCCGGCCGATGAGCTCCCGCTCGTCGCCAACCTGGGTGAAGCGGATGCCTTCCGACGGCGAGCCGTCGTCGAAGGTGTTCACGACCGTCACCTCGTCCGGATAACGGCTGCCGCGCCCGACGCCGATCAGCTTGAGGCGCCCCAGTCCCAACGCCAGCTCGTAGTCGCCGCTGATCTCGTAGTTGTTGCCGTGCTGATCCTCCGTCACCCTGCGGTCGTACGCACCGCCCGCGCTCGTGCGCGTTCCCGTTTCGAGGTAGTCGAAGTAGATCCGGCCGTAGAGGACATTGAGATTGGCCTTCGCGCTACCGGGACCGTCGATCACGAAACGTCCGCTGAACCGCGGCTGATCGTAATTGCCGCGCCACTGTTCGTCGCGCGCTTCCCGCAGCGTGCGGTCGGGCGCGTAGATCCACGTCGGGCCGCCGGCGCCGCTGCGGTTGCCGCGGTTGTCGATGCCGAGGGTGTACTGCACCGGACCTTTCGTTCCGCTGACGGACACCTCGAAGCGGGTGAAGAGGGGATCGGTGTAGTACGAGCGGAACTCGGGCCGGTACGCCCACTGGCCGCTGATGCCCGTCGAACGGACGATCACGTTCGCGACCTGGCCGGTGAGTCCGGGGATGTCGAGCGTCGCGCCGTCGACGATTTCGATCTTCTCGACGTTCGCGGCGGGGATGCGGCTCAGCTCCGTCACCACGTCATTCGATTTGCCGGAGAGGCGCTGGCCGTTGATGACGACGTTGCCGGACGCCTCGCCGAGGCCGCGCTCGTCGTTTTCTTCCTTGATGCCGAAGCCGGGGACGCGACTCAGCATGTCGAGCGCGGTCCGCGGTGCAAATTGCGCAAAGTCGGCCGGCACATAGGTCCGCGGCCCCTCGGGGGTTTGTGCGGACAACGATGACGTGAGGACAACGAGCGAGAGAATCAGGACTCGTACGTACATTCGCCTCTTCCTTTGTCGAAGTCAGACGGCGGGATCCCGGAAATGTTAGGAAAGCCGCTGCCTACGACATCATTCGTAGAAATCGACGAAAGGTTTCGTATGGAGTGCGGCGGCACGGCCGCCGCTTTCGAATGCATGGCAGGTACGGCACGTCGGCGCTCTTGCCGCGTTGTTGGAAAGCGGCGGCCGTGTGCCGCCGCACTCCAAACGACTACGAACGCTGCTTCCGTTCCAGCACCTTCGCGGGCGTTTTAGGCAGATGCCTCAATCCCATCCACCCGAGCGCCGCGACGTGTCGCACGACCTGATCGCGCGAGACCCGACGTCCCTCGACCGCCCACCACCGCCCAACCTGCGTGACCATGCCGAGGAGCGCGGTTGCGTAAATCGGCGCGAGCTTGCGGTCATAGCCTGCGCGCGCGAGCTCGCGGCTGAAGACCGCGCCGACGCGCTCCGTCAACTGGTCGATGACGCGGGTCATCCCCGGCCGCGCGGGCGTCGGCGTCTCGCGCGTCAGCACCGCGAAGCCCGCTGGCTGCTCGGACGCGTAGGTCATGAACTCGACGACCGCGCCTTCGAACCGCGCGCGCGCCGATCCCTCCGACATCGCCTCGGACACCCGCGTCACGAGCGCGTCCATCTCCCGCTCGACGATCGCCGCGTGGAGTCCTTCCTTGCTGCCGAAGTGCTCGTAGATGATCGGCTTGGTGACGCCGGCGCGTTGCGCGATGACCTCGAGCGACGCGCTCTCGAACCCGGTCTCGGCGAAAACCGTGCGTCCGACTTGCATGAGCTGGGCGCGGCGCTCGGCCGCGGTGAGGCGCTTCTTGCGCGTTGACATGGAACTTACCTCGAAGTAACTTACCGATTCGAAACTTACGTCATGGTAACCCAGGAAAAACCGCTGCTCCGGGGCAAGTTGCATCACATCGCCGCCTGGGGCGCGCTCGGCGCCGGCGCGGTGCTCGTCGCGATGGCCTCGTCTCCCCGCGCCGCCGTCGCCGCGGCCGTCTATTCACTCAGTCTCGTCGCACTGTTCGCAGTCAGCGCGATCTATCACCGCGTGCAGTGGACCGAGGATCGGAAGCGCGCGTGGATGCGCCGCGCCGATCACGCGTCGATCTTCATCCTCATCGCCGGCACGTACACGCCGGTCTCGCTTCTCGGCCTCGGCGGCGACGACGGCCGCCGGCTACTGATCATGATCTGGTCCGGCGCCGCCGCCGGCGTGCTGCTCTCGCTGTTCTGGGTCAAGGCGCCGAAGGCGCTGATCGCGCTGATCGCGGTCGCAGTCGGCTGGATGATCGTGCCGTACTTCGGACAGGTCCGCGAATTCCTCGGCGCTTACGTCTGGCTCATCCTCGCCGGCGGTATCGTGTACACAGTCGGAGCGGTCGTCTACGCACTCAAGCGCCCCGACCCCTGGCCGCGCGTGTTCGGCTACCACGAGGTCTTCCACGCGCTGACGCTCATCGGCGCGCTTCTGCACTTTGCCGCGATCGTCAAGATCGTGCGGTGATTTCGCCGAACCGATAGTGCGAGCGCGCTCACGACTAGAATCGACGATGTGCGCAGCCGTCTCTCCGCGTTCACACTCCTGTTTGTGGCCACTCTCGGCGCGCGGACCGCGTTTGCGCTCGATCCGGCGCGTCCGCTGACGCAGTACGTCCACGACGTATGGGAGACCCATCGCGGCTTGCCGCAGGCGACCGTTCGGGCCATCGTGCAGACGCGCGACGGGTATCTCTGGCTCGGCACGGAAGAGGGACTGGCGCGCTTCGACGGCGTGCGCTTCACGCGATTCGCGCGGCGCGATGTGCCGGCGTTTCGGGCCAACCACGTGCTCTCCCTGCTCGAAGATCGCCGCGGCAATCTCTGGATCGGGACGCTTGGCGGAGGTCTGATGCGCCATCGCAACGGCGCATTCACGACGTTCACTCGAGCGGATGGATTGCCCACCGACTACGTCTACACGCTGCGCGAAGACCGCGACGGAGTGTTGTGGATCGGCGCGCGCGGCGGGATCGCTCGCCTCGAGGGCAACCGGATCTCACCGTGGAATCCGCCCGCGCTCGTGCGAGGAACGATCTGGTCCATCGAGCAGGAAACATCCGGCGCGATGTGGGTCGGCAGCGATCTGTATGGCCTCAGCCGGATCGAAGACGGCGTGCCGAAGACCTGGAGCGGACGCGGGGATCTCCCCCATGACGCGATCCCCGTCATCCGCCAGCTCCGGGACGGCCGGGTGATCATCGGCACGAACGGCGCGGGACTGTTCGAGTGGAACGACGGCCGGTTCATCCCGTTCCGCGCGCAAGGAGACTTGCCGTCGGCATCGATCACCGCGCTCTTCGAAGACTCCGCCCGCAACCTGTGGATCGGCACCAGCGCCGGTCTCGCCCGCGCGGCCAACGGCATCATCGCCGCGGATGCGCCGGGCGCACTCGGACGCAACCCGATCCACGCGATCGCCGAAGACCGCGAAGGGAATCTGTGGATCGGCACGGGCGACGCCGGCCTGCATCGCCTCCGCGAGGGAAAGGCGCGCACGATGACGACGGCCGACGGCCTGCCGAGCAACACGGTCCAGACCGTCTTCCACGACTCCGCCGGAGGAGCGTGGATCGGGACGCGCAACGGCGTCGCGCGAATCGCCGGCCGGAACATCGCCACGTATTCGAAGAGGAACGGTCTGCCGAACGATTCCGTCCGAGCTCTCTTTCAGGCGAGCGACGGCGCGATCTGGATCGGAACGGAACGAGGCGGAGTGGTCCGGATCGCCGGCGATCGGATGGAGACGGCGGTCCTCGATCTCGACATCCCCGACAACACGGTGCGCGCATTCGCCGAACAGCCCGGCGGCGGCGTGTGGGTCGGAACGAACGGCGGACCGCTCACGCTCTTCGCGAACGGCGTTCCCGTGCGACGCGTCATGGCGCCGTCGGGAACGAGAATCTTCGCGCGTGCGATGGCCGCGGAGAAGAACGGATCGCTGTGGGTCGCGACGGACGGGAATGGTCTCTACCACTTCGTCGACGGCGAGTTTCGCGAGGCGTTGACGCAGGCGAACGGGTTGTCACGAGACAGCCTGCGCTCGCTCCTGATCGATGGAGACGGGACGTTCTGGATCGGCACGGACGGCGGCGGACTGAATCGTCTGAAGAACGGCAAGGTCACCGTCTACGGCACACGGCAGGGACTCTTCGACGACGTCGTGCTGCAGATTCTCGAAGGCGACGACGGACGTCTCTGGATGAGCTCCAACAACGGCATCTTCGCGGTCCGCAAGGACGCGCTGAATGCGTTCGCCGAAGGAAAGATCGCGCGCGTCGAGTCGCTGTCTCTCGATGAACACGATGGAATGATCAGCCGCGACTGCAGCGGCGGCTCGCAGCCATCCGGAGCGAAGAGCGCGGACGGACGACTGTGGTTTCCCACGAATGCCGGGGTGGTGATCGTCGATCCTCGGCGCATGCACAGGAATGTGCAGCCGCCTCCTGTGCACATCGAGCAAGTCGTCGCGGACCGCGAGCCATTGCGCGGCAACGGAGCGTTCGAGATTCCGCGCGGAACGAAGAACCTCGAGATCACGTATACGGCGTTGAGCTTCGCCGTCCCGGAGCGAGTGCGATTCCGTTACAAGCTCGAGGGATATGACGAACAGTGGACCGACGCGGGCTCGCGCCGCACCGCGTACTACACGGCGCTTCCGCCGGGCCAATTCCGCTTCCGCGTGATTGCCGCGAATGACGACGGCGTCTGGAATGACATCGGCGCGACCGCCCCGCTCTCGCTCGCACCTTTCTTCTATCAGCGACGCTCATTCGCGGTGTTGATGGTTGGATTGATCGGCGCGGCAATCTGGACGATCGCGGCGCTCCGGATTCGCCGCGTGCGTGAGATCGAGCGCCGTCTCGTGGTCGCGCAACGCATGGACGCCCTCGGACAGATGGCCTCCGGCATCGCGCACGATTTCAACAACGCGCTCATGGCCGCGTCGCCGTGGGCGGACATGATCCTCCGGCAATACCCGCAGGACGCGCAGCTGCAGCGGTCCGCGCAACACATCAGCAACGCGATCGAGCGCGCCAAACGGGTGACGCGTCAACTCCTCGATTTCGCGCAGCCGAGGCCTCCGCAGGTCGTTGCCGTCGACCTGGGTGAGCTCGTGAGCGAAGAGTTGTCAATGGTCCAAGTCATTCTTCCTCGCGAGATCGAGATCGAAACGCGGCTCGCGGACACACGCACGCTGGCGACGGGAGACAAAGCGCAACTCGGTCAGGTCTTGCTCAATCTCATTCTCAACGCGCGCGACGCGATGCCCGACGGCGGCCGGCTCGCGATCGAAGTGCGCGAGCCGACACCTGCGGAAACGGCATCGTGGCACCTCGATCGCGAGAAGTTCGTGCTGCTGTCGGTTCGCGATTCCGGCACCGGAATGAGTGCCGAGGTTCGCGAGCGGATCTTCGATCCGTTCTTCACGACGAAAGGTGTGGGAAAAGGCACGGGACTCGGTCTCGCCGTCGTGCACAGGATCGTGCAGGACCACCGCGGTGCGGTTCACGTCGACAGCGCTCCGGGAAAGGGCACGACGTTCTTCGTGCTACTGCCGAAGGCGGCCGATGCGATCGCGCCGGCTCCGCCGGCAGCGAGCAGGGAACCCGCGGGGACCGCTCGCCAGGGACTGCAGATCCTCTTCATCGACGACGAGGCCGTGATCCGCGAAGCGGTTCTCGGAATGCTCGGTGCGGAAGGGATGTCGGTGGAGATTGCAAGTACCGGATCGGAAGCGCTGCGTCTGATCGCCGGCGGCCTTCGTCCCGACGTCGTCATCCTCGACCTCGGCCTTCCCGAGATGCCCGGCGACCGCGTTCACGCGCTGATCCGCGAGCAACTCCCCGAAGTGCCGATCATCATCGCATCGGGCTATGGCGACGCGGAACGACTCGAACCGCTTCTGCAGGACGCCAGGACGGCGTACCTGCAGAAGCCGTATCGGATGAACGTGCTCCTCCGACAGATCGCGGCGATGACGAAGTAGCGTCACGCGCCGAGCAACCGCCGCACCATCACCAGCTGGCCGAGGTGATAGGCGGTGTGGTCCGCGGTCAGCAGGATCTCGCGCAGCACCGTCTGCCCATCGCCGTGCGGGATGCGCGCGTAGAGGTCGATCGATTCGTCGCCGACGAGATCGACCATCGCGCGGAGGTCGGCGCGGAAGGCGGCGACGCTTTCATCCCACGCGGCGTCCGTCGGCGGCGCTTCGCTCGTCGGCCAGTACCCGTCGGGGAACGCCGGCGACTCGTGCTTCGGGTCCCGCGTGAACTCGAGGATGTCCCATTGCGTGATGCGCAGGTGCTCGAGCAACTCCCACGAGGAGTGCGGACCGCCGGCGGGACGCACGCCGCGCAATGCGGTCGGAAAGTTTTTCACCGCGTCGTCGAACTTCAGATGTGCGCTGTCCCAGTCCAGGACCTGGCGCAGGTGGTCGCGAAGGGATTTCTCGTTGCTGGTCATGCTCCCATAACCCCGCCACGAGGCAACGCGTTCGTCGCGCCGTCAGGGCTCTTTCTTGAGCGACAAATACTCCACGCGCTCGGATTTCCCGATGGCGATGACGAAATACCGCGGAGTCCCGGTCAACCACGTGTACGTGTGCGTTTCGCCCGCAACGCGGTGCTCCGCAATCGCGAGATCGACCACGTCGTCATAGTGCACGGCGGCACCCTCGGGCTTCGTTACGGCGGTGACGAAGCGGACGTTCCACTCGGGCGTGTAGCCGATGATGAGCGACGCGAAGCGCGGATGATCGTTCAGCGTCCAGACCTCGTGGCGGCGCCGTTCCTCGCGTTCGAGTCTCGCCGTCGTAGCGAGACTCGAGCGGACGACATCGCGCGGCATGTCGAGACGGATGCCGGCGATGTCGGACAAAGGACCGCTGGCGTCCTCGCCGGCTGATGTGGCG
>DASYGV010000171.1:0-44435 GCA_035999335.1 Thermoanaerobaculia bacterium
TCGAGGTAGCGATGAAAGTGAATTGGAAAGGTGTACTCCCTGCGATCACGACGCCGTTCAATGCAGACATGAGCGTCGACTACGGATTCCTCGCCGAACATGGGCGATGGATGATCGATGCCGGCTGCACGGGGCTCGTGCCGCTCGGATCGCTCGGCGAAGGAGCGACGCTGTCGCCGAACGAGAAGCGGAAGATCCTCGAAACGTGTGTAAGCGCGCTCGGCGAGCGAGCGCCCGTCGTGGCGGCGGTCTCCGCACTTTCTACGAGTGACGCGGTGGCGATTGCGCGCGATGCAAAATCGATCGGCTGCAGGGGCCTCATGGTCCTTCCGCCGTACGTCTACTCCTCGGACTGGCGCGAGATGAAGGCACACGTCGACGCGGTCATCCGCGCGACCGAGCTGCCGTGCCTCCTCTACAACAACCCGGTCGCGTATCGCACGGACTTCATCGCCGACCAGATCGCCGAGCTGGCGCGCGAGCTGCCGAACCTCGAGGCTGTCAAGGAATCGAGCACGGATGTCCGCCGAGTGACGGCCATTCGCGCGTTGCTCGACGATCGGTTGGACGTTCTCGTCGGTGTCGATGACCTCATCGTCGAAGGTGTCGCCGCCGGCGCGGTCGGCTGGATCGCCGGACTCGTGAATGCCTTCCCGGCCGAGTCGGTCGCCCTCTATCGTCACGCAATGGACGGCCGCTGGAACGACGCGTTCGCGCTCTATCGCTGGTTCCTGCCTCTGCTGCGGATGGACACCGTGCCGAAGTTCGTGCAGCTCATCAAGCTCGTTCAGGAACACGTTGGACGCGGCAGCGCACGCGTGCGCGCGCCTCGGCTCGAGCTCGAAGGAGCAGAGCTGCAAGCGGCGGTTCGCACGATCGCGGAATCGATCGCGACGCGGCCGGGGCTGGAGTCATGACGATGGCCGACCGGACATTTCAGGCCATCAATCCAGCGACCGGTGACCGGCTCGAGCCGGCTTTCGTCGTCGCGACGGAAGACGACGTCGCGCGCGCCTGCGTGATCGCAGGCGAAGCGTTCGAGGCATACGCGCGCACCTCGCCCGAAGCGCGGGCCGCGTTTCTGCGCGCCATCGCGGACGGTCTCGAGTCGGGCGGCGAGGAGATCGTCGCGCGCGCACACGCCGAAACGGCTCTTCCGCTTCCGCGGTTGCGAGCGGAGCTCGGGCGGACCTGCGCGCAACTGCGCCTCTTCGCGAACGTGATCGAAGAAGGTTCGTGGGTCGATGCGCGCATCGATACGGCCGATCCGAATCGCACGCCGCCGAAGCCTGACGTTCGCTCGATGCGAAGACCATTGGGTCCGGTCGCCGTTTTTGGCGCAAGCAACTTTCCGCTCGCCTTCTCGACAGCAGGTGGCGACACGGCATCGGCGCTCGCCGCCGGCAATCCGGTCATCGTGAAAGCGCATCCCGCACATCCCGGCACGAGCGACCTCGTCGCACGCGTCATCGCGGCATCGATCGAGCGCTGCGCGCTGCCGCGCGGCACCTTCGCGCTGCTCTTCGACGACGGCATCGAAGTCGGGCAGTCGCTCGTACGAAATCCGGCCATCCGCGCGGTTGGCTTCACGGGATCGCGACGGGGCGGCGAGGCGCTGATGCGGCTCGCTGCGCAGCGCCCCGAACCGATTCCCGTGTACGCCGAGATGGGAAGCGTCAATCCCGTCATCGTCTTTCCCGACGCGCTGCGCGAGCGAGCGGCCTCGATCGCCGACGGTCTACACGCATCGTTCACGTTGGGCGTCGGTCAGTTCTGCACGAATCCCGGCGTCGTTCTCGTCCCGGTGGGAGCGGAGGGCGATGGATTCGTCGACCTGCTGACCGAGCGCACGCGCGCCACGGCTGCGGGTGCAATGTTGACGTCGTCGATCAGCACCGCGTATCGCGATGGACAGGCATCGCTGGCGAAGCACGGCGCGGAGTTGGTCGCGCGCGGCAGCGATGGGACGTTCGCCGCGAGCGGCCACGCAGCGCTGTGGCAGGTCGGAGCAGCGCGTGCGTTGGCCGAACCGCAGCTGTTGGAAGAAGTGTTCGGACCGAGCACGTTGGTCGTGCGCTACGCGGACATCGCGGAGGTCGAACGGTTCGTGCAGTCGCTCGACGGACAGTTGACGGCGACCGTGCACGCGCTTCCGGAAGAGCTGCGCGATCACGAGCAACTCGTCGCCCTGCTCGCAACGAAAGTCGGCCGTCTCGTCGCGAATCAGTTCCCCACCGGCGTCGAAGTGAACCACGCCATGGTGCATGGAGGACCGTTCCCCGCGACATCCGACGGCCGCAGCACCTCGGTCGGCACCCACGCCATCGAGCGATTCACGCGGTATGTTGCGTATCAGAACTGGCCCGACGACACGCTGCCGGAAGAGTTGCGCCACGCGAATCCACGCCGAGTCTGGCGGCTCGTGAACGGCGAACGGAATGCATTGTCATCCTGAGCTGCGTAGACAGCGAAGGACCCCCTCATTGAGTGCTCGCGTGCTATCGGCAGGAGGTCCTTCGCCGTCTGCGCGGCTTCAGGATGACAGAGAGAAAACGAGCGAGCAGCACGTAACGCCGCCTTCGGCCTTCGCCAGCTCGTCCGCATCGACCGTGCGCACGTCGATGCCGCGCGATCGCAACAGCGCGGCGGTCTCCGGGAACGCGGACGGGTAAACGACCACGTCGCCGATGAGAAGCGCGTTCGGCTCCGCCGCGTCGATCAGCTTCCATCCGTCGAACGGCGCGACGTCGACCGACGCACGGTTCACGAGCAGAGAGTCGCGCGACACACGCGTGATCGCGCTCTTCAGGTGCAACGCACCCTGCACGGGCACGGGAATCACCTCGCGCCGCGTGAGCTCGCGCAACTGAACGATGCCCGCTTCGTTCGTGCGAGTGGAGAGCCCGACGTAGATCCGATCGTCGAGCACGAGCACATCGCCGCCGTCGAGCGTCGCCGGCGCCTCGATGTGCACGAGCCGGCGGTATGGCGCGAGCGCATCCGCGATCGCGCGCGTCTCGCCGCGTCGCGACTCCGCGCCTGGGCGCGTGATCACCGCGAGGTCGTCGAGCACGATCGCCGTGTCCTCGACGAAGACGGAGTCGGGATACTCGTCATCGTTCGGCAGCGAGATCACTTTGCATCCGAGGGAGGCGAGCAACCGGCGGTAACGCTCATGCTGATCCGCGGCGACCGCGTAGTCGATCGGCATGCGATCGATGTGCGTCAGCTCGCATTTGGCGATCGTGCGCGGGACATCGCGTGTGATCGCGATCATCGCGCGGCCTCCACGATCGCCTGCTCGATCACGTGAGCCTGCGACACGAGCCCATGATCGCCTTCCGCGATCTCGACGAATCGGGAGCCCGGCGCGAGGCGCCCCGAGGCTTCCCATGATTGCCAGTGTCGCTCGACGAAATCGAACGGCACCGTTTGATCGTCGCGTCCCATGATCGCGGTGACGCGCGTCGGCGGCGGTTCGACGTCGACCTCGAGGTTCGCCATCTGCTGGAAGAACGCGAGATGGATCGGCGCATTCGCGTTGAGTGCGAAGTTGAAGACCATCACCGGATCGTCCACGGGCATCTTCGCGCGCCAGCGCATGGCAATGCCCATTGCCGGCGCGATCAGGACGATCGGAACGTTCACTCGGATCGCGATCGCAAGCGCGACCTGCGCGCCGAGGGAACTCCCGACGACCGCGCGCGGCGGCGTGGCGTCGGCTGCGCGGAGCGCGGTCTCGACCATCGCGTCGAAGTCGAGGCGCTCGAACGACGGCACGTTGAGATCGGGCGCGTTCAGCTCGATGCCATGCGGCGCGAGCAGCGGCCGCAGCGCGGTGATCTTCGCGCTGCCGGGCGAGGAGGCGAAGCCGTGGAAGTAAAGGACGGAGGTCACTCCTTCAGTTTATCCCGCGCGTAGACGCGGGATCTCTCCGTGCACCCGCACCTACTCATGCCACAGGCATGATCCGCGCGGCGACACCAGAGATCCCGCGTCTGCGCGCGGGATAAACTAGAGGCAATCACCTATGACCACCCCCGACCGCGACGTCACCGCTCGGATCGACTCCGACGTTCGTCACGCACGTCGTGAGAGCGGATTCGAAGGGCAGTTCGCGCCAGGGACGATCATTGCCGGGCGCTATCGCATCGCCAGCATTCTCGGCAGCGGAGGCATGGGCGAGGTCTACCGCGCCGACGACACCAAGCTCGGACAGACCGTCGCGCTGAAGTTCCTTCCCGCGAGGCTCGCGCGCGATCCGATCCTCCTCGGACGCCTGCACGACGAAGTGCGCCTCGGCCGCGTCATCGCGCATCCGAACGTCTGCCGCCTCTACGACATCGTCGACTGGGAAGGCGCGCACTTCGTGGCCATGGAGTACGTCGACGGCGAAGACCTTTCGCGACTGTTGCGCCGCATCGGCAGGCTCGCGCACGACAAAGCCGTCGACATCGCGCGCGGCATCGCCGCGGGACTCATGGCCGCGCACGCGAAGGGCATTCTCCACCGCGACCTCAAGCCTGCGAACGTCATGATCGACTCGCGCGGCGACTCGCGGATCATGGACTTCGGCCTCGCTCTCGCGGCAGGCGAAGACGACGGCACGATCTCCGGCACGCCCGCGTACATGGCGCCGGAGCTGCTCACCGGCGAAGTCGCCACCATCCAGAGCGATCTCTACGCCCTCGGCCTGGTGATGTACGAGCTCTTCACCGGCAAGCGCGCGCACAACGCGCGGTCGTTGAACGAGCGTGTGCGCGACCTCACCAGCGAGATCACGACGCCGTCGAGTCTCATCCGCGACATCGACCCGACGGTCGAGCGAATCATCCTTCGCTGCCTCTCGAACGATCCCACGCAGCGCCCGCGCTCCGCGCGCGAGGTGATCGAAGCGCTCCCCGGCGGCGATCCGCTCGCAGCCGCGCTTGCGGCGGGCGAGACACCGTCGCCGCGTATCGTCGCCGCCGCAGGTACGGAAGGGAGTCTGAAGCCGTGGGTTGCGTGGACGCTGCTCGGCTCGATCGCGGTGTTGCTCGCGTTGTTCGTCGGCGCACGCTATCGAACGTCGCTCGCGCGAGTGTCGGGCATCGACGATGCGCCGGCGGTCTTGTGGCGCCGCGCACAAGACGTCGTACGCACCCTCGGCGTTCCGGCGCAGGGGCAGCCGGTTCGCAGGACTTATACGAACTCGCGTTACACCGAATGGCTGCTCGAACAGCCCGCCGCGCGACGACGCGAGGTCTTGCGCAACGGACCGGGCGCGTATCGGTTCCGGCTCGAATACGGACCGTCGCCGCGCATGTGGCGCGTGTTGCCGTTGCGTGCGAATGCGCCGGGATGGACGACGGTCGAGATCGATCCGCGCGGACGGCTCACGTTCCTGCTCGCGGCACCGCCGAAGGAGTTGCCCGCGAAACCAACCGACTGGCGGCCGCTGCTGACCGCGGCAGGACTCGATCCCGCGACGCTGAAATCGATCGCCCCGCGCGAAGCGCCGGCGGCGCCATTCGATGCACGCGCCGCATGGCAAGGAACGTATCCGAACGATCGCACGCCGATTCGCGTCGAGGCCGCGGCGTGGCGCGGCACTCCGGTGTTCTTCACCGTCCGCGGATCATGGGACAACACATCGGATGCAGCTCAACGGTTGACCTTCGGCAATGAGCAGCTCGACCTGTTCGTCGCCATCGTCGGATCGATCCTGTTCGCCGCGGCGCTCCTGCTCGCGTGGCGCAACCTGGTGCTTCGACGCGGCGATCGCCAGGGGGCATGGCGCGTGACCATCGCGATCTTTCTCTGTTCGACGCTCTCCGGATTGCTCTGGGCTATCTCATCGGACGGCCTCGCCGCGGCGATCCGCGGCTTCCCCGAGATCTTCGAAGGGGCGACGTTCAGCGCATTCTTTCTATTTCTCATGTACATGGCGCTCGAACCGCACGCGCGGCGCCGCTGGCCCGAACAGCTCATCTCGTGGGCGCGCCTGATCGGCGGACGGCCGCGCGATCCGCTCGTCGGACGGCACGTGCTGATCGGCCTTCTCGGCGGAATGGCTCACGGAGCACTGGCGGTGTTGGGCATGTACATCGGCACGTATCCCGGAGACGCCTACACACGCATCGGCGATGTGTGGCAATCCCTCGGGAGCCTTGCCTTTTTCGTGACCCAAGGAGTGGTGGTCGCGGCGGTCTACATGATTCTGCTCGTGATCCTGACGATGATTCTGCGCAAGCGCAGTCTCGCGATCGGCGGACTCTTCGTTGCGAACATCGCGTTCTTCATGGTCGCCATCGCAGGTCAGCGCCCGGCGGAGATCCCGGCGTTCATCGTCATCGCGGCGCTGGTCACGTTCATCATCGTGCGCTACGGCGTGCTGGCCATAGCCGTTACGCAGGCGTCGTTCTTCGCGATGATCGGGGCGCCGGATTTGATCGGCGCGGGACCGATGGCGACGTTCGCACCGGTCGCTTTGATCGCGATCGCCGCGACGGCGATCTGGGCCTTCCGCGTGTCCCTCGGCGGTCAGTCGCCGTTCAGCGCGTCGCTGCTCGACGAGTAGAGAACGCGATACGCCCCGCGCGCGCCGGGCGGCACCTGTTCGAACGGCTCGAACGCGAATTCATCGACCTCGTCCCGCACCGATTGCGTGATGAGGATCTCGTAAGCTTTCGCGAACGTCTCACCGAGGATGCAGGCGGAATTGACTTCGTTGCCGTAGACCTCCGCTTCGGCGATGCGCAGCACGCGGCCATAGCCGAGGCCGATGCCGAGGAGCACGTGCTCCGGCTCGGGCTTGTCGTCGTTGAAGCGTCGTGCCGCGCGCTGCATCTCGATCGCCGCGCGCAACGCCTCGTTGGCGCGCGCGAAGATCGCGAACAGGCTGTCGCCTTCGACCTTCAGCAACTTTCCGCCGTGACGTTCGATCACCGGCAGCAACAGCCGCTCGGACTCGTGAATGATCCGGAGGTAGTGAACGATCCCGCGCTCCGCGACGCCGCGCGAGAAGCCGGACAGATCGGTGGCCATGATGCACCACGTCTCGCCGTAGGCGTCCCAGACGGCGTCTTCGTCGCGAGAGTCGAGAAGCGAGCGGAGGCGCGCGTCGAACAACACGAGTTGATGATAGGACGAATAGGACCTATAGGACTCATAGGACTGAGCTTGTCCTATTCGTCCTATTCTTCACTTCCGCAGCTCCACGTGCGGCGGGTCGTGCGGCTTCGTCCAGCGGAACCCCGCCGTCAATCCCTGACTCTCCGCCACCTCGGCATAGCGCTTCCACACTTTCTGCGGCGCGTTCAGCGTCACCTTGCCGTTCTTGTCGAGCGGATAGCAGTCCGCGGCGCAGCCGCTGCCGGCCGTGCCGTTGCCTTGATGATTCGACATGTTCGTCGTTCCGTTCTTCTGCGTGACGATGATCCCTGGCCGGCCGAACGGCTTCGCGGTCGGACGTCCCTGTCCGAACAGCCACTGCTGCCGCTGCACCGTCCGGAACCCTTCGTGAAACTTGAACGGAATCCCTTCGGCCTTGAGGATCTCCAGCGTCTTGAGCAGCTTCGTGCGGAACGCGGGATCGAGCTTGTTCGGATCGCGATCGATCGGCGGCTCGGACACGACCGTCTCCGCCGCGATCGACTCTTCGCTCGTCTGTCTCTCCAGCTCGATGAACGCAGCGGCGGTCGCGATCTTGAACTTGAAGGCGGTAAGGTCGGGTTTGGCCTTCGGTTTCGGTTTGGGCTTCGGTTTCGGTTTCTTGGCGGCCATGCGTCCCTCCTGATCAAGGAGTGACGCCGGCCGTGCTGTCCCTACCCTTTCCAAATCGCTACCCTTCGTTCACCGCCGCAATCGAGTCGAAAACCTATGATCCCTCGCGAACAAAGGAGGAGATCATGCGTCGTTCCCTCATCGTGTTGCTCGCGATCGGTGCCCTTGCCCTGCCCGTCTTCGGCCAGGCCATCTCCATTCCGCCGAGTGGCGAGAATCAGCAGGCTTCGGTCACACAACACATCGGCCTCGTCAAAGTCACGATCGACTACAGCAGTCCGGACGTCCACGCGCCCAACGGCGACGACCGCCGCGGCAAGATCTGGGGCACGCTCGTGCCTTACGGACTCACGAACCTCGGCTTCGGCACGTGTACGGAATGCCCGTGGCGCGCGGGCGCGAACGAGAACACGGTCTTCGCCGTCTCGCACGACGTGAAGATCAACGGCCAGCCGCTGAAGGCCGGCCGCTACGGCCTGCACTTCATCGCGATGAAGGATGAAGACTGGACGCTGATCCTCTCGAACAACTCCACGTCGTGGGGAAGCTTCACCTACGACCCGGCCGAGGACGCGTTGCGCGTGAAAGTGAAACCGGCGGCGAGCGAGTATCACGAGTACCTCACGTACGAATTCACCGACCGCAAGCCCGCGCAGGCGACGGCGGCGATGAAGTGGGAAGACTTGCAGGTGCCGTGGACGATCTCGGTCGACAACCCGACCGATCTGTACATCGCGCGCATCCGCGAAGAGCTCCGCGACAGCAACGGCTTCAATTGGCAGAACTGGGTCGCGGCCGCGCAGTACGCGCTCGTGGCGAAGCGTCCGAACGACGCGCTCTTCTTCGCGGAGCGCGCGGTGAACTTCACCTTTATCGGCCAGGAGAACTTCCAGACGCTCAGCACTCTCGCGAACGCGCAGGACGCGGCAGGGAAGGCCGAGGAGTCGAAGGCGACGCGCGAGAAGGCGCTGAATCACCGGACCGCCATGCCCACCGACATCCACCAGTACGGCCGCCAGCTCCTCGCGCAGGGGAAGAAGGAAGAGGCGCTCAAGATCTTCGAGCTGAACGCGAAACGCAACCCGAACGCCTGGCCCGTGCACGTCGGCCTGGCCCGCGGCTACTCCGCCGTCGGTCGCTACAAGGACGCGCTCAAGCACGCGAAGCTCGCGTTGGCCCAGGCGCCGGACGAAGGGAACAAGCGAAGCCTCGAAGCAGGGATCAAGAAGCTCGAGGAAGGGAAGGACATGAACTGAGGAAGTAAGGGGAGCGGGCATTCTGCCCGCTCCCCCTACACTCTCCGCAACCGCATCATCGCCAAAATCCCCAGCAACGGCCCCGGCGCGAGGAACGCGAACGCCCACTCCCACCCGACTCGCTCCACCAGGAGCGGCATCATGCGGATCGAGATCGTGGTGATCAGGAATCCGATGCACGTCTGCAGCGTCAATGCGGTGCCGATGTAGCGCGGGTCGGCGTATTCGGTCACGCACGCGGAGAACTGCGCGGAATCCGCGACCACCGTAGCGCCCCAGATCGCGGCGAGGACGAGCAGCGCGACCGGCGCTTTCCCGAAGAGAAAACCGATCGCGAGGCAACACGCGCCGCTTGCCGCCATCGCCGCAGCGGCGACGACCGCGCGCCCTATGCGATCGGCGACCAGACCCGCGACGACGCAGCCGATCGCACCCGCACCGATCACCGCGAACGAAGCCGCCTCCGCGAATCGCGGAGAGTCTCCGCTCGCCGCAACGCTCGCGCGGATCATCACCGGCGCCCAGGTCCACATCGCGTACAGCTCCCACATGTGGCCGAAGTAGCCGAAGTTCGCCAGGCGCACGCCGCGATTCGCGAACACGCGCATGATTTGCGTCGGATCGAACGGCTGGTTCGGCAGTGCGTGAGGACCGTCTTTCACGAAACGCAGGACCAGCAGCGAGGAGAGGACCGCGCCGATCGACGCGAAGCCCACGTTCACGCGCCAGTTTTCCGATCCGAAGGCGTTGACGAGATATGGCGACGCCTTCCCGAGTGTCAGCGCCCCGATCAATACGCCGAGGGCGAAGCCGCGGCCGGTCTTGAACCACGTGGCGATGATCTTCATCCCCGGCGGATAGACACCCGCCAGCATCAGGCCGGTAACGAACCGCAACGCGATCGCGACGCTCACGTTCTCCACGAACGCCGCCAACACGACATTCGCGATCGCGCCGAGGAGCGCGCAGAGGGCGAAGAGATGGCGCACGCGGATGACGTCGGGAAGGTTCAGCGTCGCGCTGAGAAGCGTCCCCGCGACGAAGCCGAGCTGCACCGCGAGCGTGAGCCACGCCGCGGTCGATTCACTCAGCCGCCACTCGGCGGCGATCTGCGGCGCGACCGCCGAGACGCCGAACCACAACCCCATGGCCAGGAGCTGCGCGAGAGCGACGAGGGTAAGGGCGCGGAAGCGCACCAGCGGATGGTAAGTCAGTCGACCACGCGGTCCCGCACGAGCTTGGCCGCCACCTCGCCGCTGAGATACGCGCCATGCGCGGTGCCGTACGACTCGTACCAGAGCGCCTCGCCGGCGAACACGATGCGGTTGTGTACGACGACGCCGCGCAGGAACTTGCGGTATCCGACGCCGCTCGGTCGCGTGTACGAATACGCGCCGAGGCTGAACGGATCGGAGCTCCAGCTGCTCGTGATCACTTCGGTGACGGCGGCGTCGATCACGTGCGTGGTCAGATTGAGTGTGCTGGCGAGCGCTGCGACGACGGCGGTGCGAACAACCGACTTCGCCGCGGCGTCGAGCGCCTTGGCCGGCGCTCCGCCCACGAACGCCACGATCAGCCGCTCTTTCGCGCGGAACAGAAACTTCCAGACGACGTTGTCCGCATCGATGGAGAAGATCGACAGGTCGGTCACCAGGTCCGGCTCTTCCTCCGCCTGTTCGGCGTCGGCGGCGATCTTGTCGCGCAGAAATCCATCGAGCGTCGTGACGGGCGCGGTGCCGTTGGTCAGCTGGAGAATGATCTTCTTGTAGTGCCCGAGCGGCAACACGGCAAAAGCCGCATTGACGAGGTCCGGAAGAGCCGGGTGGAACTCGATCGCGCCGGAGCTGAGGACCGCTGTCGGCACGGTGACGATGACCGCGGCGGCCGCGGTGATGTGGTCCCCAAGGTCGAGCACGCGCGCGTCCGTCTCGTTGACGCGCACGTCGCTGACGACGCGCCCGGTGTGGATCGCCAGCAGTCCCTGATACGTCGCTTGCAGCGACTCCGCGAAGTGGATGAGCGTCGTGCCGAAACCGCCGCGCGGCATCCGGTTCGTGTCCGGCACGTCGTGCTCCGGCACATCCGCCTCAGGAGGTTCGTACATGGCGAAGCCGTCGGCCTCCTCGGCATCGACGACGTCTTCGACATCGTCTGCACCATCGTCCGCCATGCGCTCGACCGAGTTGAATCGTGTGACTTCGATCGACTCCTCGAGCTCCCCCTCGATGCCTGCCGCGAGGAGGAAGAGCGGGTCGGCGAGCCAGACCGAGGGACGATTCGCGATCGCCGCGCGTTGCTCGACCACGACCGCGTCGCGAATTCCGTCCGTCAGCGTGTCCTTCTCAGCCGCTTCGATCCGCCGCCGCTCGGCCGCGGTCTTCGATGCACGGATGAGTCCGAGGACATCGTTGTCGGTCTTCCACGTGACATCGGCCACGAGCTCATTGACTCGCGCCTGCCGGCCGGCGGGCAGCACACCGCGATCTCTCGCGACACGCGCGAGAAAGACGGCCCTCGCGCCGGCTACATCGGTCGAGGGATCGTAGCCCTGCATAGCGGTGACCACCTTGGCGTCGATCGCCAGCCCGACGCGACGGGTGATGTCGGCTTTCTGCTCCTCCAGCACCGCTTTTTTCGCCTCGGCCGGCAGAATTTTGCGGATCGCATCCATGACCGACTCGTCCGCTTTGCACGCTTTCATCCCCTTTTCGACGATGGCGTCGTAGATCGATGGCCCGAGCACAGTCCCCCCTCGTACCAGGATGCGCTTCTGGTCGTGCGGGTACGAGCCCTTCGGCGCCAGCGGCAGCCACGGATTTTCGGGCGCGTCGTGGAACCACTGGCATCCGAGGTCGATGGCGTGACCGCCGTCTGATGTGACGGTGTGGGCACGGCCGCCGACCCGGTCCCGCGCCTCGAGCACGACCACCGACTCGTTGTGCGCGAGCAATGTCGCGGCAGCCGCGAGCCCGGCCGCGCCGGCGCCGATGATCACGACTGGCAGCACGTCGAAGTACGTCCGCAGCGCGCGCGTGGCGACGCGGGTGTGCGGCTTCACCGCGTCGATGACCAGGCGCGCCATGTACGGGCCGCCCGCCATGGTGAGCACGCCTTGCGGCATGAGTCGCTCGTCAGCGGTAGTCAACCGCAGTCCGGCGACGGTACCGTACGTTTCGATCTGTCCCTTCGCGGCCCTGATGGGCTCGTAGCCGACCGGACGGTTGCTGCCGGAACGGAAGATCCACAGCGACGCGCTCTCGACGTACTCCCACCCGCTGATCTCGTAGCGAAAGATGATGCAGCTCTTGCCGCCGCCGCGGACGGTGGAGCGGCCTTCGGCGCCGAACACGAGGCGCGAGTGGGCGTCGCCGAATCCCCGGTGCGTGTCGAGCCCCACGATCCCGAGCTCGACGACGCGCACCGTGTTCCCGTGGCAGTCGACGATCACCGGGTCGAGGCCGGAGATGTCCCAGTCGCGTGCTTCGATCGCCCTCACGGCCCCACGCGCCACCACTCGGGCCGCGGCATGCGCGCCGCCTCGGCCAGCGCGTCTTTCGGCGCATCGCGCCACAGCGCGTGAATGCGCACGCCGTCGAGGAAGTCGCGCAGCGCCGGGACCTCGTCGAAGCGCGGGCCGTGCAGCAGCATGGCCATGAAGAACTCGCCGATGCCGACGGCGTCCGCAATGCCGTACCGCCGCGCGCGCGACAGCGCGACGGTCATGTTCGCTTCGAGCGACTCGTCATCGAGCGCGGCGACGGCGTCCGGCTCGGCTGCCCGGACGCTCGCGCAAAGAAGCGTTACGAAGCGGGCGTCCGCCGCCGCGGCGAACGCAGCGAGCTGCGCTTTGCGAATGACGAGCATGCGTCATTTTGCCACGCAGCTCGCGCCGGCGAGGAAGCGCAGCGCGATCGCGGAGACGGCAAACCACAGCACCATGGCCAGGAACTGCGTGAGCGCGACGAGTGTGAGCGCGGTGATGCACCGTTTTTCATGATCGTTCTATACTTTCGGCGGGTTTTCCTTCCCTACAGAGAAACGGCATGGCCGACTCGAGTCCGACGACGCAGACGTTTTCGTCGAGTGAGCCGCTCGATGCAACACCACTGCGTCTCTTCTCGCCCGGCACACAGCTCGCCAACCGCTACGAGATACGCCGCGCCATCGACAGCGGCGGATCCGCCGTCGTCTACGAAGCGCACGACCGCGAGCTGCACCGCGACATCGCCCTCAAGGTCCTCCGTCCCGATCGCGTCACCGATGCGGCATTGACACGTTTCCGCCGCGAGGTGGCGATCGCGCGCGACGCATCCAGTCCTCGTCTCGTTCGCATCTTCGATATCCAGACCTCCGATGGTGCGATCTATCTGACCATGGAGCTCGTCGAAGGCGAATCGCTTCGCAGGCGCCTGCAGGATTCGCAGCGACTCCCGATCGACGAGGTGATCCGCATCGCGACCTCGATCGCAGAAGGTCTCGACGCTTTGCACTCGCTGAACATCATCCACCGCGACATCAAACCGGGGAACGTGCTCCTCGACACGAACGGGGACGTAAAACTCGGCGACTTCGGTCTCGCGCGCCACCTAGAAGACACCACACACGCGACGAGCACCGGAGCGATTGTCGGCACGCTCGCATATCTCTCGCCTGAACAGGCGCTTGGCACTGGCGTCGACTCTCGGTCGGATCTTTACGGTCTCGGCGTGGTGATGTTCGAGATGCTGACCGGCAAGTTGCCCTTCGATGCTGAGTCCGCGCTCGGAGCACTCCTTGCGCGGATGAAAACGTCGCCGAGTGACGTGCGCCAGCTCCGTAAAGACTGTCCGCGCTGGCTCGCAGCCCTCGTCGCACGTCTGCTCGAGCGGAAACCGGAGAATCGTTATCCGTCAGCGCGAATGGTACTCAGCGATCTCCAGCACCGTCGCGCTGCCATCGTTCCGCGGCGGATCGCCCGCTTCGCCTTCGTGGGCGTAGCACTGATCGCGATCGCAATCGCTGCCGCGTTCGCATTCCGCGCATGGCAGCACCAGAATGCGTTCTCGCATCTGACCGAGTCAGCGGGCAATGTGAACGCTGTGAGTCGATCGGGCGCCGTGCTCTGGACACTCCGCGGCTTTGATTCGGAGACCGTCATGCAGTACGCGGTCTTGGAGCACGGCCACGGAGGAGAGAGAGAGATTGCAGTGGTTCTTCGCCCACCACGCGATCTCGACATGGAACGCAACCACACGTTGTCGTTCCTTGATCCACGGACGGGCATCGTCAAGCGTCGCGTGCGCCTCCCTGAGAACGCAGCAAACAACTTCCGCTACCTTCCACGCCGTTACGTCCTCGGCTCGCTGCGGGCCGTTGACTTAGACGACGACGATCACGAAGAGGTGCTCGCGACATTCATTCAGTTTCCAGAGTGGCCGTCCTACACCACGCTCTACGAACCGCGCATCCAGCGCTCACGCGGAGTCTTTGCGGCGACCGGGCACTTTCATGCCGCCGGCAGCGCGGACATCGACGGTGACGGAGCAAAGGACCTGATCTTTCAGGGCATCCACAACAGTTACGGCTGGTACAACACCGTCGCTGCAGTGAAGCTGCAGCCGCGGGTGAATTCGTTCGATCTTCCGATCGACGGAGCGGGGACACCGGACGTGGTCGAATACGGCGACCGCTCGAACCTGCTTTGGTTTGCGTATCTGCCTCGGGCGTTGAGGATGGATCCGGGGATTACCGCGCACGCGGACAGTCGCAATCTCGTTCGCGTCTCTTTCCCGAACGGGCGATTGTTCCTCTTCGGCACCGATGGCCTTCCCGTCGACGCCACAAACCGGGCGGCGCGCGCCACCGCACGAATGCAGGCGTTCGCTTCCCTCCGCGACGCCGACCGCCTGACCGCCGCCGGATCGAATGCTGATGCGATTACACACGGCAATGAGGCGTTTCGCAATGCGCGCATCAACGGAAACGTGGAACTCATGGAAGCAGTGCAGGTCCGCCGCGGGCGTTATCTCGTACGGGCCTCGCGAGTTGTGGAGGCGGAAGCGCACTACGAGGCAATCTCCCGTGGCAGCAGCTCGGGTGCAGACATCGCGATGGCGGCAGCTGAGGAGCTCCATTTACACGGCGACGTTGAGCGCGCGGTGCGCTGGTATCGCCGCACGTTATCGTTCGCTCGCGCGGAGGGCCATGGCCGCTCTGTCCATGAGTTCATTGAAGGACTTGTCCTCGCGCTCGCGGAACTGGGTCGATACGACGAAGGAGTTGCCGAGGTGAACCGCGTCATTGGCGTTTACGGCGATGCAGATCTTCCGTCGTTCTATCGCGAGTTCCTCCGCTGGCGCTCTGGCGCGCGCCCCGATACGTCGGGCCTTATTCCGGAACCGACCATCGACGTTCACCGTTACTGGCTGCTCGAGTTTGCAAACGCAAACGGCACATCTCCGGCGTCGCTTCTTCAACGATTCGATCCCGTCGATGAAGCGCAGGCGCAGGGCCGCAGCGCTCTTCTTTCCCTGCATGCCGAGATCCTGCATCGCCTGGGGCGTACCGAAGAGGCACGTGCGACGATCGAGCGCGCGCTGGGGCTCGCCGAGATCGACCAGGCCAGCAATACGATCGCCCGCGGACATCTCTCGCTCGTGCGCGAGCGGCATGCGCGCATCATGGGGACGAACTGAATGTTGCGCCTGACGATTACGGCCGAGAATCGTGTCCGCTACGTGCCGCTCGCATCGCGGGATTCCCTGAGCATCGGCTCTGCGCCCGACAATCAGATCGTGATCGCCGCGCCAGGCGTATCGCGCCATCACGCGCGAATCGAGCGCACCGCGAAGGGCCTTTCGATCGTCGACACGAGTTCCAAGAACGGCCTGATCGTGGGAAGCCGCCGCGTGCAGAACGCTGTACTGACCATCGGTGATGCGGTACGTCTTGGCGCGGCCTCGCTGACGGTGGAAGAAATCTCGACGTCGGACGCGGAGATGGCACTACGGTGGGCGGGCGAAAGCTCCACGTCGCATGCGAACGTCCTCGCAAGCGAGACGGAGAGCAACGCCTCCATGGACGCGCTCTCCGGACCCGCGGCCGCTTTGCGGTGGGCGAGAAGGGTGGAACAGCAAACTCACTTCGAGATCGAGCGCGATCTCGTTGCGCTGCTCGAGGACGCGCGCGCGATCGTCGACGCGAAGTCCCTGCTGCTGCTGGAACGCGAGCGTGACGACATCAACATCATCGCCGCTGCCGGCTCGCTCCCTGACGAGCGCGATGCCACGCACCTTGCTAACGGCAGCGCTCCGGGATGGCAGCTCCTGGGCCGTTTGGCGGCTCATGTCGGAAGGACACCCTGGAAACGTGAGTTCCTCGAGTTCGTCGATGCGAAGCTCGGCGCAACCCTCGACGTCGCGATCACGATGCCCATGCGCGAAGATCCATCCACGGTCGTACTGCCCGCGGGCATCATCGTCGGCTCGTCTCCGGGAATGCGAGCGCTCGTCGCCGAGCTCCGGCGCGTCGCCGCGAGTCACATCGACGTGCTGCTCCTCGGCGAGACCGGCACCGGAAAAGAGCTCATGGCGCGCGCGATTCACGAGCTGAGCGTACACGCGCACCGACCGTTCATCGCCGTCAATTGCGCGGCCGTCGCGAGCGAGCTTCTCGAGGCGGAGTTGTTCGGAATTGGCCGGAACGTCGCGACCGGCGTGGATCAGCGGCCCGGACTCTTCGTTGCCGCGGACGGCGGAACGATCCTTCTCGACGAGATCAGCGAGATGCCGCAGATCCTGCAAGCGAAACTGCTTCGCGTGCTGCAGGAGCGCGAGGTGCTCGCTGTCGGCGCGACCCGCCCGCGGAAGATTGACGTCCGCGTGATCTCGTCCTCGAACCGCGACCTGAAGAAAGCCGTCGATGCGGGATCATTCCGTTCGGACCTGTACTTCCGGCTGCGCGCGATCGAGTTGTGCGTTCCGCCACTTCGCGAGCGCACCGAGGACATTCCGTACCTCGTTCACGCTTTCGCGCGCAACGCTTCCGCTGCCCAAAAGAAACGCATCCGCGGTATCAGTCGCCGAGCGCTTGCGCGCCTCGTGGCGTGGTCGTGGCCAGGCAATGTCCGCGAACTGCAGAAAATCATCGAGGCCGCGGTTCTCCGATGTCCCGATGCGGGTGTGATTCAGCATGAGCATCTGGGACTGTCCGCGGAGGCAGCGGGGCAACCGTTGTTGTCCGCGCGACCTGCGCGCGAAGACGCGACGCTCGAGGGTCGTGTCGAATCCGTCGAGCGCGAAGCAATCCTGAATGCCCTCCGCAAATGCGACGGGAACAAGTCGCGCGCTGCGAAGCTCCTCGGCATCACCCGTGGCGGTCTCTATCTGAGAATCAAACGCTACGGCATCGAGTAGTGTCTTCGCCATAGACACTTGTCAACGCGCTGGACAATTGCTGTCTACGCGCACGACACGCTTCTCTCAGCACCCGCCGCGGCACGCCGCTTGCCCACCAAAGCCGCTCACGGGTTTCAATTCAAGAATCGAAGGAGCTCTCGATGCGAAGACTGTTGCCTGCGTTCATTGTTTTCATGTTCGCCGCACCTTCACTGATGGCCGCGACCAAGTCGCCGGCGCAAAAACCGCTCACGAACGCCGACATCATCGCGCTCGTCGAGGCCGGCCTTTCCGAGAGCATCGTCATCGAAAAGATCAAGACGTCCTCGACCCAGTTCGACACCTCGACGGATGCGCTGTTGAAACTGAAGAAAGCAGGCGTGGCTGACGGCGTGATTCGGCTGATGGTGAACCCCGACGCGAAAACCGAGTCGAAGCCCGTCGTCGCGACGCCGTGGTCGCAGGTCGCGGCCGACGCACCGGCGCCCTGCCAGGTTCCCTCACAAGGGCCTGCGCCTTGGCTCGCGGGAAACTCGCCGGCGATGTGGTACCTGGCCGATCGTAACGAGCGCGTCGAGATCATGTATGAGAGAGGGACGATCCACACCGTCGGCTACGCCGGCTTCGGCGCGCGCCTGCTCGTCCTCCACCCCATCAAGGCTTCCCTGCGGCTGAAACCCAATCCGGTCTTCTACAGCTGCATCAATCCGACCGACGCTCCCCTCGTGAAATTCGAGCTCGACCAGGAAGAGGACGAGCGCAACACGTCTGTTGGAAGGACTACCCCATTCAATCAAGCGTTCCGCATCTCCGAAGGAGACCTAGTGCCGATGACGTTCCAGAAAACGCCGCAAGGGTTCTTCGAGATCAAGCCGCGGAGCAATCTCGCCGCCGGCGAATACGGCTTCGTTCCGCAAGCGAGCGTCGGGTACTTTTCGATGGGAGAGCGGGTTTACACATTTGGGGTGGATTGAGGAGACAACATGAGGCCGCATTTAGCTTTAAACGTGGATGAGCCGGAATGCTGGGACCATCTAGGAAGCTGGCGTTGACGAATGTCCCGGCGCACTTGATTCGAACAGTATCACCGAAACAACCAAAAACGTGCGATGCGTTCCATATTTACCGCACGCCTTCCAACGAATGGATAGGGAAAGACGCGATCGCGTCACACCTTCGATGGAGGGTCCGAGGTGGCTCGCGCAAGTTACGGGAGGTCGCTGTGCAGACAAAACGCCTATTCGCCAAATTTGTCCTTGTTTTGATGGTCGCTACGCACGTTGCAGGAGCCGACGTGCACTCCAAATTAACGGTCGCAACGCAGAATAATGTTCGCACAGCTGGAACTCAACGGTTGCTCGAGCGTACTGATCTACGCCAGTTGAGCCGCGCCATCGAAAAGTCCGGGTACCAGATCGACCAGTCTGGATTGAAAACGATTGCCGCTTCCGATGGCCTGGTGATTCCAATTACGCCGAACGCAGAACACATCGCCAAGTCAAGCGGTACTGATGCGGTCGACCGTGCGTACATTTACTACCGGCACAGCACGGGGAGCGGCATTAGCTCGTACCTTCTTGTGACGATGGCCGGCGTCGATGACGCCGGTCAAGCTTACGTCGAGTTTCAGGTGCCTGACTTTGGCGTGCGGTTCACCGCAGTGGGTGAGACGTTCGACGTCACCGAGGTGACGCACTCGTCCGGGGGCGTCGGTCAAAATCTCGCGAGTCGGCTGGCGGGCGGCGTTACAACCAATGCATGGGACTTCAACGCGATAAAGCAATGTTTCTTGTCATTTCTCGGCATCGACAACTTATCCCAACTGAGCGGCAAGATTGATGCGTACTGCTCTCTCAACGAAACGGCTAAGGACGTCTTAACTATTGCAACGCATGGATCGTCATGCGTTACGTTGGGAGCCTTGTCCTGTGTCTACTTTGGAACATATTTGGCCTACTTTCTTACGTGCGGCGCCGCGGGTGTTGTGAGCTGTGTGAACGGCAACGGCGGGCAGCCAGGTACAGATGTTCAACTGATTGCGGGACAGGCGATAAACGACCAAGGGCTGGCGCAGGGCCAGTGGCGATACTACTGGATCAGCGTGCCGGCCGGCGCGACGATCCTCACTGTATCCACTAGCGGGTCCGGAGACGCCGATTTATATACACTGGCAGGTGCAAAGCCCACCTTGTCTACATACAACTGTCGGCCATACGCTGGCGGTTCGGCCGAGACGTGTAACCATCCAAATCCGCAGCCCGGCCAATGGTGGGTAGGCGTCTACGGTTATTCATCCGCGAACTTCTCTATCACTGCAACGTTGAGCGGACAGAGCACGCCGGGCGGGGACCAGCAACTATCCAACAACCATCCCATCAGCGGGCAGTCAGTGCAGCAAGGTGTATGGAGATATTACTATGTCAATGTACCGGCAGGCCGCAACCAACTAGAAGTGACGATCACTGGCTCAGGTGACGCCGATCTGTATACGCGGTTCAGTGCAAAACCAACCACGTCGACGTATGTCTGCCGTCCCTACATTGATGGTTCTGCCGAGACTTGTGTTGAGCCTAATCCTTCACAAGGCCAGTGGTGGATCGGTGTCCGCGGATACTCGGCCGGGACGTCAACGTACACCGTCGTGGCGCGCTACTAGCTTTAGCGGCATGTGCCGCGTCTCGAAGAGTCGCAGCACAGGGGTGCGACGAATGTGCCAATCGGTCCAACAGAAAGAGGGAACGCATATGCCAGCACGTGATGTTCAGGTTCGGAATGTCCAGGCATATTCGCTCATAGCGGGCATCGCCAATTCATTGGCGACGGTGATCGGCACGGTCGCAGTGATCTTCGGTGGTTTGGGAACCTGCGGCGTAGGCTGCATTCTGATGTTCTACCACT
Organism: Thermoanaerobaculia bacterium; assembly: GCA_035999335.1. Classification (GTDB taxonomy): domain Bacteria; phylum Acidobacteriota; class Thermoanaerobaculia; order Gp7-AA8; family Gp7-AA8; genus QHVT01. The sequence continues at coordinate 20,294 of DASYGV010000171.1, forward strand.
GATCAGTTTGACGGCAGCGATCTTTGATTTCATCACCTACTTTCGACTAAACCGGCCAATCACGCCGGCCGTGTACTCCTCCGTGAAGATGTCGGCCGTCACGGATTTGGCTGCGAGTCTGGCGCTAGTGCCACTCATTATGGGAATCATGAAGCTTTCGATCCTCGGCGATGAGGATGTGCAGCGCCATTTCGGAATTGCAGAAGTTGCATCTTTACCTTCACGGCCGATGTGACGCGTGCCTCGGCGGCGATGTTGCCTTGCGTGCCCTCGCAGCGCGCGCCGAGCTTTGTTGTCGTCGATCGCTCCAGCGAGAAGGCCTCAGCCGAGGACGGAGAGACGGACGCGGGGAGGGGTGGCCGTACGGCAGAGCATAGAGACGGCATTATGCAGCTTTCGGGCGTCTAAGCTAGGGTCAATTTGAGACGTTGTTTTTGTCCGGTCGACGAAGGGCAATTCCGAAGGCTCGGTATACACTTCGGCGCCGATGACCGACCGCCGTGCTTTCCCCGAGGACTTCCTTTTCGGCGCGGCGACGGCCGCGTATCAGATCGAGGGCTCGCCGCTCGCCGACGGCGCGGGGCCGAGCATCTGGCATCGCTTCAGCCACACGCCCGGCCACACCGCCAACGGCGAGACCGGCGACGTCGCGTGCGACCACTACCGCCGCTACAAGGAAGACGTCGGGCTGATGCGCGAGCTGGGGCTGCGCTCGTACCGCTTCAGCATCTCCTGGAGCCGCGTGCTGCCGGACGGCACGGGCGCGGTGAACGAGCGCGGACTCGATTTCTATCGACGGCTCGTGGACGAGCTGCTGGCCGCGGACATCCAGCCGAACATCACGCTCTATCACTGGGACCTCCCCGCGGCGCTCGACGACCGCGGCGGATGGCTGAACCGCGACGTGAGCTGGTGGTTCGCCGACTACGCGCAGGTGATGTTCCGCGCGCTCGACGACCGCGTGTCGATGTGGTCGACGCTGAACGAGCCGTGGGTGGTGATGGACGGCGGCTATCTGCACGGCGTGCTCGCGCCGGGTCACCGCAATCATTTCGAAGCGCCGATCGCGACGCACAACCTCCTCCGCGCGCACGGCACAGCGGTGCAGGCGTATCGCGCGATGGGGAACAAGAAGATCGGACTGGTCGTGAATCTCGAGCCGAAGTACGCAGCGAGCGACAACGAGGACGACGCGGCCGCGGTGCGCCGCGCCGACGCCTACATGAATCGCCACTACCTCGATCCGGTCTTCCTCGGCGCATACCCGACCGAATTCGCGGAGATGTTCGGCGAAGCGTGGCCGACCTTTCCCGCATCGGATTTCGAAGTCATCCGCGAGCCGATCGACTTCCTCGGCGTCAACTACTACAAACGCGGCATCACGCGTTTCGATCCATCCACGCCGATCGAGCAAGCCACGCGCATCGACAACCCGCGCGGCACGGTCACCACCCTCGGATGGGAGGTGTATCCGCCCGGACTCACCGACATCCTCGTCTGGGTGACGGAGCGCTACGGGCGCATGCCGCTGTACGTCACCGAAAACGGCGCGGCGTTTTACGATCCGCCGGTGGCCGAGAATGGCCGCATCGACGATCCGCTGCGCATCGACTACCTGCAGAAGCACCTGCACGCGGTGCTCGACGCGATCGACCGCGGCGCGGACATGCGCGGGTACTACGTCTGGTCGCTGCTCGATAACTTCGAGTGGAGCGCCGGCTACGCGAAGAGGTTCGGCCTGGTGCACGTCGACTACGAGACGCAGCTCCGGACGATCAAGGAAAGCGGGAAGTTCTACGCCGACGTGATCGCTCACCGCTCGGTCGCTTCCTGACGCTATCGCTCGGGGGAGACGACCGGGAGGCCTCCGGCGGGCCGCCACGGGCGGCAGCGCTTGTTGGCCCAGCCTGGCGCACGCCTGTCGCCTGAAGCGTGCGTCTCGCGACCGCATGTGCTTCGACCAGCGCTGCCGGCCGTGCCGGCCCGCCGGAGGCCTCCTCGTCGTTCCCCTTGAGCGATAGCGTCAGGAAGCTATCAAGCGAGGAGCCATGCCGCGTGTGATCTCGATCTCGAGCGTTTTGCCACGCCACGGACGAACGATGCGCGCGCGCTCCCATTGCGGGGGCAGGCAGGGATCGACGAGCAAGCCGTCCCACGTCGGCCGCACGCCGAGCACCCACTCCGCGACCACGCGATGGAGCCATGAGGCGGAGCCCGTGTACCACGTCCATCCCGCGCGTCCGTTCAGCGGGGAATCGGGACCGTCGACGTTGCCGGGGAGGACGTACGGCTCGGCCCAGTAACGTTCTGGATCTTTGTTCGTCGGATCGATCGAGTGCAGCAAGCGCGCGACCAGATCCGCGTCCTTCATCTTCGCGGCGGCGGCGATGGCCCACGTTGCGGCGTGCGTGTAGACACCGCCGTTTTCGCGGAGGCCGGGCGCGTATCGCGTGATGTAGCCGATGCGCTCGTCGGGTGTGTCGTACGCGGGTGCGAGCAGGAGCGCGCCGGAGTCGCGGACGAGATGCTCGCGCACCGAGCGCATGCACGCCTCCGCGCGATCGCGCGGCGCGACGTCGTTCAGCACGGCCCACGTCTGCGCGTTGAGATAGATCCGGCCGTTCGCGTTTTCGTGACTGCCGATGCGCGAGCCGTCGTCGAGCGTCGCGCGCCAGTACCACTCGCCGTCCCACGCGTGCTCGTTGATCGCGCGCACGAGGCGCTCGCGCCGTTCGTCGTAGTCGCGCGCGAAACCCGCGCGGCCGCTGCGCTTGTGGATCTCGCTCCAGTCGGCGAGCAGGCCGGCGAGAAAATGCGCGAGCCACACCGACTCGCCCTTCTCCCGCAGACCCGCGGCGGAGAGTCCGTCGTTCCAGTCGCCGGCGCCGATGAACGGCAGGCCGCGCGACGACGTGCGCGCGAAAACGCGCTCGAACGCGCGGCGGACGTGCTCCTCGAGCGGCGCGGGACTCGCGTCGTCGAGGAAGGGCGCGGTGTCGGCGAGGATCGAGAAGTCGCCGGTCTCTTTCAGATAGTTCGCGGTGACGAAGCCGAGCCAGAGCAGGTCGTCGGTCATCTTCGTGACCAGTCCCTGTTCGGACAGCGGGTGCCACCAGTGATAGACCGACCCGTCCGCGAATTGATGCGCGGCGTGGAGGTTGATCTGATCGCGCGTTTTTTTCTCGTCGATGGTCAGCCACACCTGCGAGTCCTGGAGCTGATCGCGATAGCCGTACGCGCCGGATTGCTGGTAGTAGCCGGCGCGGCCCCAGATGCGCGCGGAGATGGCCTGATAGCGCGCCCAGTCGTTGATGAACGAGTCGAAGCGCGCGTCGCCGGTCTCCATGCGATGCGAGGAGAGACGCTCGTTCCACGACTGTTTCACGTCCGCGAGCGCCTGCTCCATCGACGCGACGTCGAGTGATCGCTGGAGAAGATCCGCGGTCTCTTCGCGCGACTTCGTCACGGCGATGGCGAAACCGATCGACTTCTCTTCGCCTCCCGCGAGCTCGACGACCATGCGCATCGCCGCGACAGGATCGTAGTGACGTCCGAACAGGCCGCGCCACTCGCGATGAGCGAGCGCTTCGGGCGAGCGCAGCGTCCCGTTGCGTCCGAGGAACTCCGACTTCTCGCCCTCGGCTGAGGTGACGTCGGCCGTCGTGCCGAACGCGCTGACGTACGGGAAGTCGGTGTTCCAGTGCCCCCATTGCGCGTTGCCGACGTCCCACATGTGGTTCCAGCCGTAGATCGCGTTGCCCTCGCGCTTCGTCTCGATGAAGAGCTTGTGGAACTCGCGCCGCGGCGCCGGCGTCACGCCGCAACACCACTCGAGATACGCGGTGAGCTCGAGGCGCCGCCTCGCGTTGAACGTGTTCCGGAGACGGACGATCCACAGCTCGACCGTGTCGCTCGCGTGCGCGAAGAGCGTCCAGCGCGCGGCCAGTCCGTTCCGCTCCGTTTCGAACGTCGTGTACCCGAAGCCGTGATGGCATTCGAATCGGTCGTAGTCCGCCCACACAGGCGCCGGCGACAACGACCAGAGATCATCTCCCTCGGCGACGTAGAGGAACTTGCCGCTCGTGTCCTGCGCGAAGTCCTGCTGCCACCAGTTCACGACGGCGAGCTGGGAGTTGTCGATCCAGGTGAAACCGCTGCCGCTCTGCGCGACGGCGAGCCCGAGGCGCGGGTTGGAGATGATGTTCGCCCAGGGACGCGGCGGACGCGGGTCGGTGATGACGTACTCGCGTCCGTCGGGCGAGAAATGGCCGTAGCTCATGAACCTTCCTTCAAGACGATGTCGGCGGGGACGCTGCGGATGACGGTGTCGGCTCCGCCGAAAGGCGATTTCACGACGATGCCGTTCTTCGGCACGCGCACGTTGCCGCCGATGCGCACGCGGTGACCTTCAATGGAGTAGTCGAGCACGCCGAAGTGCGTGCTGAGGCCGCGCACGCGCACGCCGCGCTTCGCCCACTCCGGAGCGACGCCCGCGGCGAGGATGAGCGTTTCGTCATCCTCGTAGGCGAAGAAGTCGAGCGCGCTGCGGACGAAGTCCGAGCCGACCCACGTGTGAGGCATGTCGCCGATGAAGCCGCCCTCGCGCGGATTCGCGCGCACGACTTCGGCCCACTGGTACCACGCGGCGGGACGCAGATCCGCGAAGAAGTAGTCGAGGAGCGCGCGCGCACGATCGGGTTGTCCGAGGCGGACGAGCGTGCCGACGACGCGGAGCTCGTACGGCGTGTAGGTGCGCGGCTCGAGCGCGTGCTCCCAGTATTTTTCGAACGTGCGCAATAGCGGCGTTCGCGGAAGCTCGGCATCGACGGGCGTGACCGCGACGGTGGTGGAGGTGGCGTCGAAGTCGCCCAGCTCGACCGAACCCGGGATGAAGTCGATGTTGTGGTCGCGCATGGTGCGTTCGATAGACGCGAGCAGGTGCGTGCGAAACTCCGCGGCGAAATTCTTCTCGCCGGTCAAAAGCTCCGCGTCCTCGAGTCCTTTGAGAATGAACAGATCGTCCCAGTACGAGTGCATCGGCTTCGCGGAGTAGCCTTCGTGGGAGATCGACTCCGGGACCATTCCGTAAAACGCGGTGTTCTCGTACTTCGGCGTCATTCGCCGGTGGCGGAGCTTGTCGATGTAGGCAACGACCTTCTCGATCGTCGGAAGCATCCGTTCGACGAACGCGCGGTCGTGCGTGTGACGGTAGTACTCGGCGATGAGGTAGATGAACTGGCCGTGGCTGTCGTGCTCCGGGACGGGATCGACGCCGGCGGCGCTGATGCAGCACGGGACGTAGCCGTCAACGCCCCTCGCATACCACTCGATGAACTCGCGCACCGTGTCGTAGCGCCCGAGCCGCAGCAAAGCCTCGGACGTCAACGAGCCATCGCGGATCCACGAGCGTTCGTACGAGCGCGATCCCGGATGGATCGCCTTGTCGTCGAGATTCATGAGGATGTAATCGAGTTGCGCCGCGATCGTCTTTGCGATTCGCGGCTCCGCAGGGACGTCGAGTGAGAAGGTGCTGAGTGCTGAGTGCTGAGTGCTGAGTGGGGGACCGAGTGGGATCTCGATCGTTACGTCTCTTGAATCGAACTGCAGCAGCTTGCTCGCGTAATCGCCGGCGACTTGCGCTTCGGGGAGAGTCGTCGAGTCGTCGAGTCGCCCAGTCGTCGAGGCTCGAAGACCTGAAGACTCGACGACTCGAAGACTCTTCTTCGCGTCCGCACTGACCGTGACCAAGTTTCCCGCGAGCTCGATCGCGCGGATTTTCACGACGCCACCCGTTCGATTGAGAAACTGCCATTGGGGGTTCACTTGGAACGGACGGATCGCGAGAAGGAGCTTCGCGTTGGGCGCGGCCTGGTAGTGGACGCGCAGTGTGCCGTTGTCGTACGTCGGCGTGATCGTCAGGTGTTTTCTCCAGACGACGCGCGGCCCTTCGTGCTGTTCCACCGTGACGTCGTTCCACGTCACCAACTTTCCATCGAGGATGAGAAATGGCTCGACAGAAAAACGGGCGTGACCGGCTTCCACCGCTCCGTCTTCGCTGAACAGCGCTTCCTCTTCCTCGCCGTTCCGGCCGCCGATGATCGTCCAGTACGACTGCTCGCCGAGGAGGTAGCGCGGGAAGAGACCGCGACGGAAGTGCTTCGCCATCTCGGTGAAGAGGGCGTTGTCGTCCCGCATCGGCGGGAGCGTGCGGTACGGAACATCGACACGTACGTCGCGCGCATCGGCGTCGGGAAGCGGGATCCAGGTCTTGCCGGCGGCGTTCGGCTTGTCGAGGACGATGCCGCCGATCTCCTGCACGTCGCCGGTGATGGGCACGATCTCGATGTCGTCGAAGTAGACCGTCCCCTTGCCGCCCGTGCCGGCGGTGATCACGAGCTCGATCGCGTCGATGGTCTTCGGCAGCGGACCCCGACCCGCGGGTCCCCACGCGAACTCGATCTGCCGTTTTTTCACCGAGACGCGGCGCCAATCGCGGGGAAAGTCGTACTCGCGGCGGACGGACCACCAGACGTTTTCGCCCTGCACGAACTTCACTTCGAGCGTGTTGCGCGGCGCGTCGTCGCCCTTCACGCGGAACGCGAGCTCGAAGTTGTCGGGAAGATCGATGCGTCCGTCGCGGCGCGCGATCGCGTATCCCGCGCGGCCTTTGAAGTCGAAGTCGACGCGCAGGTTCTCCGCCTGGGTGATCTTCATCTCGACGCCGCTCGCGGGAACGGCTTTCCAGGGAACGTCGAGCAGGGCGCGCCGGCCGCTGGGCGGCAGGTCCACCGCCGGCCCGGCGGTTCCGGCCAGCGGCCGGAGGACCGGCCGGCCAGCGGCCGGCGTTCCATCGGCCAGCAGGGTCGCGAGCACGACGGCAGCGATCATCCCTTGACGCTCCCCGCCATCATCCCCGCGATGTATTGCTTCTGCAGGACGAAGAAGAGCGCGAGCACGGGGATGATCGTCAGGACCGCGCTGGCCATCATCAGCTCGAGATCGGGGAAGTGCTCTCCGCTGAGGTTCGCGACCGCGACAGGCATCGTGTACTTCTCGTCATCGGTGAGGATGATCAGGGGCCACATGAAGTCGTTCCACGCGGACATGAAGGTGAAGATGGCCAGCGTGGCCAGCACGGGGCGGGCGACGGGAAGGACGACCGACCAGTAGATGCGCCACTCGCTCGCGCCGTCGATCCGCGCCGCGGCCAGGAGGTCGTCGGGGATCGAGACCATGAACTGGCGGACCAGGAACACGCCGTAGATCCCGGCCATGTAGGGGATGAGCACTCCGACGTAGGTGTTGATCAGCCCCATGGACTTGAGCAGAAGGAACAACGGAAGCATGGCCACCTGAGCGGGGATGCCGAGCGCGGCGACCATCATCGCGAACAATCGGTCGCGGCCGCGGAAGCGGAGTTTCGCGAACGCATAACCGGCCATGGAGTTGAACAGCAGCGAAAGCAGCGTGGCCACGACGGCCACGAAGAGACTGTTCAGGAACGCACGGCCGAGGTTCAGGCTGGTGAAGAGACTGCGGTAGTGCGCGAAAGTCACCGCCGAGGGAATCAGGCGCGGTGGAAACGCGGTCGCTTCGCCCTGCGGCATCAGGGACGCGGAGACCATCCAGAGGAGCGGGATGATGGTCGCGATTGCGCCGATGATCAGTGCGACGTGGATGAGCGCGCGCTTCACCGCATCCTCCTCACGACGGCGTTCCCGATCGTCGCGAGCAGAACCAGCGCGAACAGGATGAACGCGACGGCAGCGGCGTAGCCCATGTTCCACCAACGGAAACCCTCGCGGTACATGAGCATCACGATCGTCAGCGTCGCGTTGAGCGGGCCGCCGTCGGGCGTCATGACGTACGGCTCGGCGAAGACCTGCAGAAAGCCGATCGCGGTGATGATGCCGACAAAGACGAAGGTCGGACCGAGCTGCGGCACGGTGACGTGCAGGAACTGCTTCCACGGGCCGGCGCCGTCGATGGTCGCGGCCTCGTACAGCTCGTCGGGAACGTTTTGCAGGCCGGCGAGGAAGATCACGGTCGCGTATCCGAAACCGCGCCAGACGGCCATGAGGATCAGCGCCGGCATCGCCCAGCGTGGATCGCCAAGCCAGTCCGGACCGGCGATGCCGACGGCGTCGAGCAGCCGGTTCAACAGTCCCACGCGCGGGTGGTAGATGTACTTCCAGACGATGGCCACGCCGACGATGGTGGTCACGACGGGCGCGAAGTAGATCGTCCGAAAGAACGCCTTGAAGCGAGCCAGCTTCGCATTGAGCAACAGAGCTGCTCCCAACGCGACCGCGATCGTGATCGGTCCGCCGACGAACGAGAAATAGAGCGTGTTCGTCAGCGCGCGCCAGAACAACGGGTTGTTCAGCAGGGACGTGTAGTTCGCCGCACCCACCACGCACGTGTTGCCCGGGTCGCCGATCGAGTAGAGATCGAAGTCCGTGAGGCTCAGGAGGAAGCCGCCCACGACGGGAATGACGAAAAAGATCGTGATCAGCGCCATCGCCGGAGTGAGGAGAACGAGCGCGGCGCGGGCTTCGGTTTTCATGGCGTCGCCTTCCGCTCTCTCAGTTCATCCCGCGCGGAGACGCGGGATCTCCGGTGCACCTGCGCCGCATGTTGCTCAGGCGCTGCCGGTGCACGGAGAGATCCCGCGTCTACGCGCGGGATAAACTTTTGCCGCGTGAGCACCCACCGCCGCTTCTCCAGCGTCCGCTCGATCTTTGCGTCGAGCGCCAGCGCCGCCTCGGAGGCCGTGTACTGGCCGCGGATGGCGAGCTGTCCGTGCTCGGCCACGGCGTTGACGATGTTCTCCGCTTCCGGGACCCGGGGCAGCGCCACGGTGCGATCGAGTTGCGTGCCGAAGGCGGCGATCTCGCGGTCGTCGATGAGTCCCGGCGCGCGCCATGCGCTGCGCCGCGCCGGAAGGTCGCCGCTCAGCGCGTAAAAACGCGCCTGAATGTCGGCCCGGGAAAGAAACGCGATGAACTTCTTCGCCGCCTCCTGCTTTCGCGACTGCTTCGCGATCACCAGACTCGAACCGCCGGCCAGCGAGACGCCCGGATAGGGCTTGCCGTCAGGAGCGGGGAGCGCTGCGGTGCTCCATGTCTTCTGCTGCTCCGCGGTGAGACGCGTGCGCAGGTTGCCGACGTCCCACGGTCCGCTGATGAACATCGCGAACTGACCTTCGCCGAACTGCTGATAGATGTTGGCGACCTGCGTGTTGCTCACCGTCGGTGCGAACCCCCGCCGGAAGAGATCGACGTAAAAGGTGAAGCCTTCGATGAACTGCGGCTCGTCGAACAGCGCGTGGCCGCGCTCGTCGACCAGACGCGCACCGCGATTCAGGGCCATGATCACCGGCTGCGGCCACTCGTTCGTGGGCATGACCAGCGGATAAAAGTCCGGATTCTTCGACGCGGCTTTCAGCCGCTCCATGATCGCCGTCCATTCGCTCCATGTCCGCGGCGGCGTCGGGATCATGTCCGTGCGATAGAAGAGGACGCGCGTGTCCACGTACCACGGGATTCCGTAGAGCGTTCCGTCGACGACGTTGGTGTCCCAGATCCCGGGAAAATAGTCCTCCCGCGGGACCAGCGACTCCTCGAGCGGCACAATCGCACCGACCGTGACGAGCTCGGACATCCAGCTGTTCCCCACCTGAATCACGTCGGGCAGCGACCCGCCGACGTGCGCCGTGAGGATTTTCTCGTGCGCGGCCGTCCAGGGGATCTGCTGGATGTCGACGTCGATGCCGGTCTCTTTTTCGAATTCGGGGATGAGCTCCGCGACGACTTCGCCTTCGCGGCCGAGACCCCAGAACTCGATCTTCTGCTCTGTGCGCCTGGCGGCGCACGTCGTCATCGTCGTGAGCGAGAGAAAAGAGAAAAGAGGAACGAGAAAAGCAACAACGGGCGAGCGCAGCGATCGCCTTTTCTCTTTTCTCTTTTCTCTTTTCTCTTTTCTCCTCACTGGCCCAGCCACCCTCCCGTAAACCCCGCCCGCCGCAATCCTCGGCGAACGTGCTCGTTCTTTTTCATCGTGTTCCAGACCAGTCCCGAGCGGTGGTTCTCGATCATGGCCACGATCGGACCCTGGTCGATGCCGAGGTAGTCGGTGTCGAACCAGCCGACGCCGGGGACGATCTTTCCCGTCTGCACCTTCTGCTCGAAGTTCAGCGTGGGGTTGAATGAATCGAGGAAGCCGTACTTCTGATAGAGATGATCGCCGTACGTCCTGATCATCGCCGCGGTTGCAGGGATTGCGATCTCCGGCGCGAAAGCGATCGACGACACCGCGGCCGTCGGCGCGAGCGTGCCGTCGTCGCGGAGATCGTTCGGCGCGGTGCCGCGCGCGGCGTACGTCCAGAACTGCCGCTCCGTGCCGTTGATCGTCAGCTTCCCGTCGAACGGACCGTCGCACGCGGTCAGGCCCCAGACGTTCTCGCCGTAGCCGCGCCAGCCCATCGGATTGGCGACGGCGTACGCGCGCTGCGAGAGGGTCGCGCGCCGCGAGTTCTCGAAATAGTCGATCCCTTTCTCGCGCATCACGTGATCCTTGATGCCGCGGAAGTCGATCCAGATGTGCGAGTACTGATGTCCGAACAGCGGAGCAAACACCACGTGCTCTTGCCCGTAGTGCGTGTCCCACTTGTACGTTTTCGTGTACGCGTTCCAGGCCTTCGGCGACACCGGATGCGTCGGCGAGCCGATGGCCAACACGTACAGGATCATGGCCTCGTTGTAGCCCGTGTAGTCGTAGTCGTGCAGACCGTTCTCGGGCGTCCATCCCATCGAGATCAGCGGCGGACGCTCGTGGAACTGGTTCCACTCCGCGCGCGTGTAGAGCCGCTCCGCGGTCTCGCGGATGGCGCGCTCCGCTTCATTGTCGCGATCGAAATACGACTGGCAGAACAGCGCGCCTGCGAGGAAGAGCGTCGTGTCGATCGTCGACAGCTCGACTTCCTTGAAGCGCTTCCCCGTCTCCATGTCGACGAAGTGATAGTAGAAACCGCGATCGCCCTCCACGCCGTTCTCGAAGAAGCGCAGCGTCGTCAGAACGCGTTCCGCCGCGGCTTCGCGCGTGACCCATCCCCGCTCCGCGCCGATGCCGTACGCAGTCAGCCCGAAGCCGACCGCGGCGATGCTGGAGAAAGACTTCGTCGGCCAGCGATCGTGCACCAGTCCGTTCTTCGCGTTCGTGGTCTCCCAAAACCACTGGAACGTGCGGCGCTGCACGTCGTCGATGAGCGCGGTGTCGTTCTCAAAAGTCGGCGCGGAGACAGGCGCCGCCGTCTGCTGTGCGGCCGGCGGTGCGGGTGTCTGTACGCAGGAGATCGAGAGAACGAGAAGGGCGGCCGAAGCCGCCCTGATCGGGATGTTCATCAGAATCCGTAGCGGATGCCGAATTGATACCTGCGCTGCGACCCGCCGACGATCGCCGTCGGCTTCCCGAGGTTCGGATTGCCCTCGGGCGGATTGAAGTCCTGGAAGAACGCGTACCGCTTTTCATTGAAGATGTTGAACGCCTCGAGCACGACGCCGAAGCGATGACGTCCGGCGATGGTGAAGCCCTTGTCGGCGCGCAAGTCGATCGTCGTCCAGCTCGGACTCTCGCCCGTCTTCGGCTGATAGCAGCCGACGCAGAAGCCGCGGCTGAAGTCGTGGATGCGGAAACGGTCGCCGGAGCTGTACTGCAGCAGGCCGCTCAGGCGAATCTCCCACGGAACCTCGACGATGCCGTTTGCGACGACGCGGTGGTCCTGCGTTCCGGGCGAGCCATAGCGAGGCCAGTCTCCAATCGTGGGGAGGTCGAGGCTGAACAGATCGCCGCCGACCTGTTCCGCGTCGGCCCACGTGTACGCGATGTTGAACCCATACCGCCCGCTGAACGGACGGTCGAGCGTCAGATAGACCGCGTCATACCAGGTCCTGACGTCATCCGACGAGATCAGGACGTTGCTGTACGCGGGATCGACCTGCGGGCAGCAGAAGCCCTTGCCCCACAGATAGCTGAAGCCGTTGAAGCTGCGGATGCTGGCGTAGCTCGCGCCGGCGACGAGGTCGCCGAACGAATGGCGGACGCCGAGGTTCCACTGATCCGAATACGGCACCTTCGTGTCGTTCTCGATGAGGAACACTTCCGGCCTGCCGGTGGCACCCGTCGCGAGCACTTCCTGCAAGCCCGCCGCGCTGAAGTACCGGGGATCCCACTTCACAGTCGGCGAGCCGTCTCGCGGCAGACCGTCGGAGGAGAAGCGGAACAGGCCGACGGTGTATTGCAGGCGGAACTTCTCGTCGAGCGTGTTGTTGAAGAGGTTGCGGTCGTAGTAACGGCCCGCGCCGCCGAAGGCCACAGTCCGGCCGTTCTTGAAGATGTCGTACGTGAATCCGAGACGCGGCTGGAACATGTCCGACTTGGCTTCGCGGTCGTTGCCGTCCGTGAAGAAGTTCGACGGGAAGTCATCCGCGAGACGCGCACGCACTTCGGGCGGGGTGACGTACCCCGTGTCGATCATGTCGGTTTCGTAGTCCCAGCGCAGGCCGAGGTTCAGCGTGAGCGAGTCGTTGACCGCCCAGTCGTCCTGTCCGTAGATGCCGTACTGCGTGTTGTCGGCCGACAGGTCCGGATTGCCGATTCCGAAGCGCGCCTCGAACGGGAAGTCGGCGCTGATGTCGGAGCGGAAGACGAAGACGGGGTTGGAGGTGAACTCCTTGCGAACCGTGTAGTCGAGGAGCTCGATGTTGCCGCCGACCTTGAACGTGTGCGATCCCTGCCAGTCGAAGCCGGTCAGGGTGAGGTCATCGCGAAACGCGAGACGCTGCTGCCCGATGTCCTGCTCGGTGTCGCGGCCGCCGATGCGAATGAGGCCGATGTAGTCGCGGCCGACCAGGCTCTTGTCGAGCGGCGTCGGGTTCCAGAGGAAGTCCTGGTAGCTGACGGAGAGCTCGTTCAACCCGGACGCCAGCGTGTACTGATGGCGGAGCGTCGTGCCCCACACGTCGTTCTTCACGTTCTCCGCCGATTCGCGGCTCGTGCCTCCGCCGAAGCCGCGGATGTCCGTTTCTTTGCGGTAGTTGGCGCTCCAGTCGAAGATCTGGCTCGACGTCGGCTGGAAGCTCACCTTGCCGAACGCGAGATCGGAGCGGAACGGGGAAACGAACGTGCCCGCGTACGACTGGGCCAGCGCGTACAACGTGGGGTTGTTCGTGAAGCCGCCCGAGTTCGCGCTGGGGATGGTCACGGTCTCTTCGCGATCCTGATCGTTCGCCTCGTAGGAGAAGAAGAAGTGCATACGGTCGCGCTGGATAGGTCCGCCGAGGCTCAGCCCGTACTGGTTGCGCTCGTACTCGGGTTTGGCGCCGGTGAGCGGGTTTTCCTCGACGAGACCTTTGTCCTGATAGAACAGAAACACGTCTCCGGTGAGGGAGTTCGTTCCGGACTTCGTCACGGCGGTGATGATGGCGCTGGACGCCTTCTGGTACTCCGCGCTGTAGTTCTGAGTGATGACGCGGAACTCCTGCACGGCGTTCTGCGGGAACGGATTGCCGCGGCTCGCGTCCTGGCCGACCACGCCGCCCTGGATGACGTCGTTCTTGAAGCTGACCCCGTCGATGAAGACGTTCGTCGCGGACGCGCCCTGGGCTCCGGCCTTCACTTCCTTACGGAACTCGTCGTTCCCGAGCAGGACGCCCGGGGCGAGCGACGCGAAGTTGAGGAAGTTGCGATCGTTCTGGGGCAGGTTCTCGATCTGCCGCCGGGTGACGTTCGTGGCGATCTCCGAGGTCTCGGTCTCGACCGCCGTCGCGCCGACGACGGTGATCTCTTCCGTGAGCACCATGTCCGGCGTCAGCCGGAAGTTGAGATCGAGGTTCTGCCCGACGAGCACGCGGACTTCGCGCGCCGCGCCCTTGTACGACGGGGCGGTGACGTCGATGCGGTAGTTCGCCGGCGCGAGGCCGGCGAGCGTAAATCGCCCGTCGGCTCCAACCGTGGCCGAGTTCGTAAAGCCCGACGCCGTGTTCGTCGCGGTGACGGTGGCGCCGGGGAAGACGTTTCCGCTCTCGTCGTGCACCGTGCCGGTGATCGTTGCGGTCGTGCTCTGTGCGAACGCGCCCGCCGCGACGGCGAGGAGCAGCATGAGTGCGAGTGTTTTGAGGATGCGATACATCGCGAGACCTCCTATCTCTTTTTCTGCGATTTCCTGTTCTGTTTGAGGCCCTGTTTAACGCCAGACTGCTGTGCGCCGCACGAGCGGCGCACCACAAGCGAAGTTTCGAGTCGTGCCGCCTGCGTGGCCTGCGTGTCTCCGCTCAGCAGGATTTGGAGGCCGCGGCGTCCGAGCTCCGCGATCGGCACCTTGACCGTAGTCAGCGGCGGATCGAGAAATCGGGCGATGGGAATGTCGTCGAAACCGACCAGCGCGATGTGATCGGGAACGCGCACGCGCGCGTCGCGGAAGGCGCTGAGCGCGCCGATGGCCATGGAGTCGTTGGCGGCGAAGACCGCCGTGGGACGCGGCGACATCGCGGCGATCGCTTTCCCGGCCTCGTAGCCGGAATCCTCGGTGAAGTTGCCGGTCAATTCGACCGGATCGACGCCATGCGCCTTCGCGCCCGCGCGGAAGCCGCGGCGGCGCTGTTCGGCGTCGGCGTTTTTCGCCGGACCGCCGATGAAGGCGATGTGCTTGTGGCCGAGGGAGGCGAGGTGGCGGACGACGTCGCGTGCGCCGCCGGCGTTGTCGATCGTGATCGACGGGCGCCCGTCGACTTTTGCGTTCAGGAGCACGGTCGGAATGCCGGCCGGCAGTTCGCCGACGAGCGCGGAAGGCTCGAGGTCCGGCGACATGACGATCAGTCCGTCCACCATTCCGCGCACGGCCTGCACGACCGCGCGCATCTCGTCGCGGTCGGAGTGAGAGCCGGAGAGGAGGAGGTGATAGCCGCTCTCGCGCGCGGCAAGATCGATCCCTCGAATGACCTCGGAAAAGAACTCGCCGTGGAGGTCGGGGAGCACGACGCCGATGGTGCGTGTGGAGCGGGTGGAGAGGCTGCGCGCGCCGGCGTGAGGGATGTATTGCAGCGCCCCGGCGACGTCCATCACGCGACGAACGGTCGCCTCGCGAATGGGGCCTTTCTGGTTGAAAACCCGCGAGACGGTGGCAACGGAAACCCCCGCCTTCGCCGCCACGTCCCGGATGGTGGCGTTTGGCGGAATGTCGGTGGTGCGTACGGGTGCGCGAGGCATGGCCGGGAGGTGCGTGTAACCGGTTACATGAATGGCGGCACGCTACTCCCGTTGCGCAAGCAAGTCAATGGGTCTAGGTCTTCTACGCCGTCGGCTGTCCACCCCGCACGGGAAGCTTCGCCGGTTCGGCCGGACGCTGCTTCACCGCGCTCATCGCCATCTGCAGCATCGCCGTCACGTCCGACAGGTCCGCCGGCACGATCAGCGTGTTTCCCACTTTGGCGAGGTTGCCGAACTGCGCGATGTACTGCTCGGCGAGCTTGAGCTGCATGGCTTCGAAGCCACCGGAGATCATCGTCGCCTCGGCGACTTTGCGGATTCCTTCGGCCGTCGCGGTCGCAACGGCGAGCATCGCCTGCGCCTGACCTTCGGCCTCGTTGATCTGCCGCTGCCGCGCCGCTTCCGAGTTCTTGATGACCTGCTGCTTGTGCCCTTCGGCCGAGTTGATCGCGGCGTCGCGCTCACCTTCGGACTGGAGAATCACGGCCCGCTTCTCGCGTTCCGCGCGCATCTGCTTTTCCATCGCCGCGAGGACGTCCTTCGGCGGAGTGATGTTCTTGATCTCGTAGCGCAGCACCTTCACGCCCCACGACTCCGAGGCCTTGTCGACTTCCTGCACGACCTGGGAGTTGATGTTCGTGCGCTCTTCGAAAGTGCGGTCGAGATCGATCTTGCCGATCTCACTGCGGAGATTCGTCTGCGCAAGCTGCTGGATCGCCCACGAGTAGTCGCTGATGCCGTACGAGGCGCGCTCGGGATTGAGGATCTTGAAGTAGAGCACGCCGTCGACCGCAACCTGCACGTTGTCCTTCGTGATGCAGACCTGCTCCGGAACGTCGAGGGCGATCTCTTTGAGCGAGTGCTTGTAGCGCACGGTGTCGAGGAACGGCCAGAGGATGTGCAGTCCCGCTCCGAGGGTCTCGTTGAACTTGCCTAGACGCTCCACGACCCACGCCTGCTGCTGCGGTACGACGCGAACGATCTTCGAGATGATGAAAAGCACCAAGATGGCAAGGCCAATACTGACGATCGCTTGGGCC
The DNA here is from genome assembly GCA_035999335.1 of Thermoanaerobaculia bacterium. Lineage (GTDB taxonomy): Bacteria > Acidobacteriota > Thermoanaerobaculia > Gp7-AA8 > Gp7-AA8 > QHVT01. The sequence goes on from DASYGV010000171.1 coordinate 36,598, forward strand.
ATGATTTCCCTCGTTGTGGTTGGTTTGTGATTACGACGCGCGCACGTGGATGACCAATCCCTCCACGGCCATGACGACACAGCGTTGCCCGCGATTCAATACCGTCTCCCCGATGTTGCGCGCGCTCCACGTCGTGCCGCGCATCTCGGCCTTGCCGAGCCCCTGCACCGGGATCTCTTCCATTGCGGTTGCCTGCTCCCCGACAAGAGTGTCGACGACTCTCTTCTGGTCGAGCTTGAGTTTTCGCACGACGATCGGGCGGAGGAAGAGGAAGGAGAAGACGGAAACGCTGGTGAAGACGAGGACCTGCGCCCACAGGGGCAAGTCGATGCCGAGCGCGACCAGAATGCCCACGACGAACGCGCCGATGGCAAAGAAGCCGACATGCAGCGAGACCGCCGTGAGCTCCAACGCCAGAAGCGCGAACCCGATCAGAACCCAGATCCACCACGCCATTGTTGTGTGGGCGGGAGGTTAGCACGGTCGAGTGCTTAGTGATGAGTGTTGAGCAGCGCGTACTCCTCTTTGTGTGGCACGCGCTCGTAGCGCTCGAGGTCCTCCAGCCGGACGAACGCGACCTCCGCGACTTCCAGTGGGTCGAGCGCGAGCGACGCGAGATCGAGGTCGCGCCGAAGCAGGTAGACGTCGTGAAACTCGTTCTCGACGTAGTCGTCTCGCAGCTCGCAGTGATAGCGAAGCGTGCCGATGTGAGTCAGCTCCTCGGCCGCGATCATCAGCCCGATCTCCTCGAACGTCTCGCGGATCGCTGCGTCGATCGCCGACTCGCCCGCGGTCACGTGACCGGCGACGGAGATGTCCCACAACCCTGGCCACGTGTCCTTCACGAGCGCGCGGCGTTGCAGGAGCACACGCCGATCGGAAGCGACGATCCACACATGCGCGCTGCGGTGCCAGTCGCCGTCGCGATGAATGTCGGGCTTCGTCTTCACGATGCCGGTGGAAGCGCCGTCCGCGGTGAGGACGTCGATGAGCTCGAGGGTCACTACTCGTCCGGCGTTTTCTGAAGCTGCCGAATGGCCTTCTCCGCGACGGCCTCGCCCCACTTCTGACCAACCGCCATCGACTGCTCGATGATGATGCCTTGCTTCGACACGAACTTCTGTCCGACCGGCGACTCATAGAACTGGATCAGTCCGTCGATGTCGGCTTCGTCGAGGTTGTCGGCGTAAACCGGAACGAGAAGCTCCATCAGCTCATCGGCCTTGACCTGAGACTTGAACGACTGCCAGAACTCGTCCGAGCCCGCCTGCATGTTTGCCTGCATCGAGCCCATCATCGCGTCGAGCATCTGTGTAGCCATGGCTTCGGCTTTGATCAACTTCAGGAGCCGCCGGACTTTCTGCTCTTTCGCTCCGGCGACTTTCTGCTCCGCCGACACCGTCAGTGCGGAAACGAGCAAACAGGCGACGAGCGCAATCCTCATGAGAGTTTTCATGAATCCCACGGTAGCGGAGAATGCGCCGCGGGTGAAGGACCTCTCATCAGCCGCGAAAGGCACTCTGAAGGGACTCTTCCACGTATCGCATGGCCTCCATCGCGGCTGGGTCTTTTATCCGTTTCGCCAGCTCATCGGCGCCGACGTCTTCCATGTGCTGATGGATCCACCACACATTCCCCCATGGATCGCGTAAACGACCCACGCGATCGCCGAAGAAGAGATCCGTCATTCGAGTGACCGAGGTTGCACCCGCGTCGAGTGCCCGCTGCCACGTCGCGTCGCCATCCTCGACGTACAGGCGCAGAAAGGCCGGTGTATCCGGCCAATCCGCCCTCGCTTCGAATGCCATCACCGCGGAATCGCCGATCTCGACTTCGACATGACCGATCGTCCCGTCTTCCTTCGTGACGCGGCTGTATTCCTTCTCCACGGCGCCGAAAGCGTTCTTCAGAAAAACGAGAAGCTCGGCAACGCCTTTCGCGATGATCCACGGCGTCACCGAGTGGTAGCCCTCCGGGACTGTTTTCATCGGCGAATCGCGATGCGCGATTCCTGCCAGGACACCGCCCAGCCCACCCCTACGACAACGTACCGTCGTGTGGGGAAGGCTAAACGACCGGAACTCGCAATGCATCCCGACGCGGAGTGCAACTACACCGCAACTTTCTCAACGAAAGAATGTGGCTCCGGTACGTCCTCGCCGTTCTCTCGAAGACTTTCAAGATGCAGTTCGATCGCGTCGCGAATGAGGCTCATGGCTTCGTCCTTCGTTTCGCCGACAGCTACGCAACCTGGAAGGTCCGGCACATACGCACCGAATGACGTATCGCTCTGCTCTACGATGACGACGTATTCCATGATCTGCGCTCAGCTTTTCTTGGCGCCTGCCTGTTTCCAAATGCTCCCGAGCGTTCCAACTGGAACGTCGATGCTCATCTTACCTGCGACCGTGACGGTACCAGGCTTCGACGGATGCCGAAACTGCCGATGACTGCCACGCGTACGAACAAGCTGCCAGCCGTCCTTCTCCAATTCCGCGATGACGTCGCGCACCTTCAAGCACTCCCAAGTATAACGAGCACGCTCTGACGACTCCACGAGCAGTGGAATCTTGAGCGTGGATCGTCTTCAAAATTACCGTAAATCGCGCTCCAGGGCCCGGAACGCGGAAGGGCGAATGTAGCGAGCCTAGAATCAACCGCAATGTGTAGGAGCAACTACTCTTGAGTTGCAAAAGGGAGGGGGCAAGATGGCTATTCAACCGATACGCGAATTCATGCGCGATCTGGCAGGGAAGCAGATTCGCGGCGAGACACGCACAGCACAAGAGCAAAAAACTCTCGATGGTTTCGCGTTAGCGTTTCCTGATCTTCAGAATCCCATATTCGTTCGCTGTAGCATCGAAGCTCATGTTAGTTACGGCGTGCTGCTGTTCGCCGATGAAATTGCTGATGGTTCTGTCAAGGGAAACATTCGCTTTGCGAGCAGCCACGCAATTTGCACCGAATGCGGAGACGCGAAGGCGGTCATCGCCGACCGCGTTGATGTCGTTTCACGCTAGATCCTCGTCGGAAACTTGCCTGTGATCTTGGAACGAAGCTGAATCCCCCGCGGCAGCTCGACGCTGCCGCAGGGAGAGCGCGAGCTCAGGCTCGCGCTCTCTCCACATGGCCCTACGGCACGTACCGCCGCGTCGGGACTCCCTCGGCTCTGCTGATCGACAGCTCCGCGAGCAACTGCGTCAGGCGCCGCCCCTCGGCGGTCGTGCGCTCCCACGCGTCGCACAGCATGGACACGTGGTAAGGATCGACTTCCGCGGAGATCGTGAAGCCGTTCGACGGTTGTTGCGGGTGGGTGGTCTCGGTCTTCCGCCACTTTCCGTCCACGATCTCGCAGCGGCGATAGAGCTCGCCCTTCTCCGGCTGGTACATGTACGCGGCCAGCGGCGGGATGCCGTGCGCGTTCGCCTTCTGCTCCGCCAGCGCGCGCAGGACCCGCTCGCCGATCAGGTTGCGGAGACTTTCGAAGTCGTTGTTGGCGAAACCGGTGATGCGCAAACCGGTGAGGTAGATGCTCTGGTCGCCGAGGCCCCCCTTGGCGAGGCGGTGGAGAGTCGAGCGGGTGATGGTGCACTCCAGCTCGATCGTCGAATGGTCCCACTCCATCTTCAGATGACGCGTCATGCCGGGCGTGACACGCCCCTCGTGTGCGATCAGAAAACCGCGCAACGAAAGCTCCGTGACGCGCACCGGCAGATCGCCGTAGCGCGCACGCAGCGGTTCGTCCAGGCGAATACGTCCGTACCGGCGCCGCTCGCGCCCGATCTCCATCATGGGGAAAATGAAGCACTGGCGCGCGAGCGGTGTCAAGAGTGCTCCGTGCCATGTCAGTGAACGCCTGACGGCGACTTCGGAATCTCCAGTTGCGGCAACGACCGACAGTGGCCGTTGCTAGAGACGGTGACCGGTGGATGCGCGCGAGGCGCACCCACCGGTGTCGTCAGGAAGAGAGTCAAGGCGTCGGACAGACGCCGCCGAGGGCGGAGACGGAGCCAGCGAGGGTGAAGCCGGTGGAGAATCCGTCGTCCGCGACGTCGACGTCGATGCAGTTCTCGCCGGCGCGGAACAGGCCATCGCCGGCCGCGCCGGTGCGGCGGACGACGAGCGGCGCGCCGCCGTTGAACGCGCCGCCGGTGCCAAGGGCCGTGCCGTTGAGGAGGACCGTGGCGACGTTGTCGGCGCGCACCTCGAGATCGAGCGACACGTCGGCGGCGTCGTCGTCGAGGCAGAAGCAGCGGCGGAAGCGGATGGGCGTCGTTCCCGGCGACGCTGCGTTTGCGTTGACGGAGATCCACCGGCTGCCCGCCAACGGCGAGCCCCAGGCCGCGGGAGGATTCGTGACCACCCGGGCCGCACCGCCGTTCACACTCCAGTCGCCGTCCGCGGCGCCGACGGGAAGCAGCGTGCCGGTCGCCTGATCGAACCCCGTGTTCAGCGAGATGTCCTCGCCTTCACATTCATCCGGAACGCCGTTGCCGTTCGCATCGAGCGACGTCCCCTCGGCGATGTCCTCAGCGTCCGCCTTGCCGTTTCCGTTGCAGTCGTTGAAGACGGAGGTCTGGGTGATGACGATCCGCGGGATGTTCGCGGCGCGCAGCTGCAGCGTCTCCACCGATGTGAGGGCCGCGATGTCGTCGCTCATGACGATGCGATCACCCGTCAGCGTGGTGCCGTTCGGCAATCGCCAGGCGATGTTCCCCTCCATGACGAATGCGATCGCGAGCGCATTCTCCTTCGGATTCTCGGACGCGACCACGGACACGTCGCCGCCGATCGGCCAGATGATGACGACGTCCGTGATGCCCTGCTGTTCGGTCGCGCGTCCCACGAGCTCTCCGTCGTCGAAGACTTCGATCGTGTACGGTCCTCCACCGCTGAATGAGGGCGCGAGCTCCAATCGATCGTCGCGCCGCGTCACACGCACGCGTCCCGAGCCTTCGTCACCGGAGGCTCCGAGCTCGATGAACGCGCCGTTTGGCAGCGGTCCGGCGGCATCGAGCGGCTCCCACTCCAGCGCGGCCGTGCGTGCGCCGTCAAGATCGAGATCGACACCGTCCTCACCGCTCGAGCCGATGCCCTCGATGACGAAGCGTCCTCCGAGCTCCGTGACCGTCGCTCCGCCGACCCGCTCGAAGTCGTCGAGGTCGCGCTCGCAGTGCGGGATGGTGAAGCAGCGGACGATCGAGCAGCAACTGTACAGATCGCGCGCGTGCATGCTGAGGCTGAGGCAGACGTTCGTTCCACCCACGGCCAGCGGCCCGGTCAGCGTCACCGTCTGCGGCGGCGTCGTCTGCCCCGGCTGGACGGGCGGGATCGTGATCAGGTCGTCCGTGACCGTCAGTTGCGACGGCGGAATCGGCGTGAGCTGGTCCGACGGATTGACCGGCACGACGACGAGGTTCTCGACCGTGATCGACGAGAAGTTCTGCAGCGAGAACGTGTACTTGTACGGCGGCTGCGAGGAGAACGGGAAGAATGTGAAGCACCGCGGCCTGACCTCGGTGGCGTTCTGCGCGCACTCGCAGCTGGGGATCTCCACGGTGATGCGCGTCGAGCAGCACTCGTTCATGCTCGCGTCGTGGAACGAGACCGTGAACGTCAGCGGTCCTACCGGCACGTTCGTGAACGTCAGCGTGACGAGCGGCGAGACGTTCGTCACCGCGGGGTTGAAGACCACGTGGTCGTCGGGAAGAACCGAGGCGCCGCTCGGGAGTCCGGACACGAACATGTGCGAGATCGGTGCGCCGCTCTGGTTCTGGAAGCGGAAGGTCCACGTGTAGTTTCCGGTGGGCAGCCCGTTCGGACCGGTCTGGCAGCGCGCCTGATTGATGATCGTGCGCACGCACGGTCTCGGCAGGACGGTGAAGCCGTCGTCGAGCGTGTCCGTCAGCCCGCCGGGCGACTGCGTTCCGATGACGTCGTGAGGACCGATCGGCGCGTTGCCGTCGATGACGAGCGTCAACGTCGCCTGTGTGGAGCTGTTGATTGTCGTGGACGTGACGGTGATCCCCGGACCGAAGTTGAAGGTCGTTCCGTTCTGGAATCCGAGGCCGGAGACGACGACGGTCAGCGTCTGTCCCTGCGTGCCCTGCGGTGGAGTGACGGAGAGGACTTCGAAACGGGGAATGGCTCCGAACGAGACGACCGACTCGATCGTCGTGGTGCTCCCCGCGGCGAGAGTGCGGCTCCATTGCAGGGCGGCGCCGTTGTCGGTACACGTCGGGCCGACCGTGTCGGAGAGATTGCCTCGCGTGGCGATTTGTGACCAGACCGTGTTGTAAAACTGCGCAACGTAGTGACTCGCCGGCGTGATCGGGATCAGGAGAATCGTGTACGGCGTGCCCTGGCAGACTTTCCCGCCGGGACTCTGCAACGTCGTGTCGTAGTAGGGAACACCGGCGTCACTGCTCGCAAGATAGATGTCACCGCCGAAATAAACGTTCGCCGACGTTGCAGTCGTCGCCGTGAACGTCTTGCTGATCCGGAAGAACGGATCATTGTTGACGTACGAGTAACGAGCCGTCAGCCGGACTCCGGTGCCCGCGGCATCCACGACCACGGTCACGACGTATGGATTGACCGCGGTCCCCTGCCCGGACGGGCCATTGATGGAGACGGGAGTCCATGCTTTGCGAACAGGTCCGTTCAGAACTCCGAGCGAGTAGGCGGCCGTCCCGCATCCATGCTGTTCGTAGCTCGGGGTGAACAGCAGGTTGGGCCCGATCGCCGCCATCACGCCGGCATCGGCGGTGCCGTTGATACATGGACCAGGGTAGATCTGACCAATTGTCGTGGAGATAGCGGAGTTGACGACCTGAAACGACGTGTCGTTTGCGATCGTGATCCTCAGAGGATTCCCGTTGATGACGGCCGTCTGCGCAGCAGCCTGCGGCGCGAGCGCAAGGCATAAAGCGACGGCGATTCCCACTGCGACATACGTGCGTCTCATGACGTTCTCCTGACTTCACATCGCCCGGCGTCGCGCGCGCCCGATCCGCGCGACGATGGCGGCTTTGTCCACGGGACGCAGGTCTTCATCGACTACGAGCGCGGGCGTGCCCTCGGGAAGGACCTGGAGGGATTTGAGGAGCTCGACGATCTCGGCGCGCTCCTCCTCGGCGAGCGCGAAGAAGGCGTCGCGCGACTGCCGCGCTTCGCCTCCGTGGAAGTGAATGGCTTCGGTGAGCGTCGTCAGGTCACCGCGATGACCGTAGGGGGCCGAACTGCCGGCGTCCCAGAGTTTCCGGGTGATGAAGAAGCGCGTACCGACATCCGATTGCTCGACCCGTTCATTACAGAAGTGCTGCAGCTCCGCGTCGCAGAGGTCGTGGCGCTTCAGATCGGTGAACGCGCGGACGACGACGCGCCCCTCGCCGGTTCGCTCCAGTCGCGGCAGCGGACCGGCGGCGGTGAGATCGAACGTGAAGGGACGCGGGACGTGCCGCGGCTGCAGATTCCCCGGTGGATTGAAGGGACTCGGCTCGCTGAAGACCGGGCTTTCGAGCTCCAGCGCGGGAACGTGACACGTTGCGCAGCCGATCCGTGAAAACGTGCGCTCGCCGAGGATGATCGCCCGTGAGACCTTCGCGTCCGCCGGGATGATCTGTCCGGGCACGTTGAGCGCTGCCTGCCACACCGTCACGGCGGTGATGTCGCCGGGGGTCAATTCGTTCTTCACGCCGTCGAGGTCGGGATCGGACAGCGTGAAGCGCTCGATGGACTGCATGCCGAGGTGCTGATTGAAGGCGGTGTTCGTGAACTCGCGCAGCGAGACCACGACGCCCTTCTGTTGAAACGGTCGGATGACTAGATCGGCATCG
>DASYGV010000005.1:0-12888 GCA_035999335.1 Thermoanaerobaculia bacterium
CGTGCGCGACGTCGAACTGCTGCGAACTTGGAAAAACGCGTCGGCCGAGGAAGAGCCGAATCCCGCCGAGCCGTGTTGAGTACGGCGCGCAGTTCGCCGAGGGTGGCGCGAGGAGACAGCAGCGAGGCCACCAGGTGCCGCCCCGCCCCCAAGCTCATGAAGGCGGAATGAGAGCGGGGGAGGTGCCGAGTGCCTCAGCGGCCATGAGTTAGACGTCCGACCTGTCACGAGGTCGCTGGTTCGACATCGGCCCAGCGTGAACGTCACTGCATATTGACTCCGTCCGCGCTGACGAGGCGGAAAAACCCACCCGGACCGTGTGTTACCTTGCAAAGCGCGATGACACTCGATGCGGCGCTCGAAGCGGAGGTGCGTTCCCTCGTCGATGAATACCGGGAACGATGCCTCTGGTTCGTTCGCTCGGATTACTATCCATCCACCCCCGAAGAGATCCTGCGCGTACTGCGGTGGATTCGTGCACGGGGCGACAGGGAAGCGTTCCAGCGCGCGGGGAAGATCGAGGGATGGCTCTCACGAACATCCAGCGAGAAGTCTGCCGCATCCTAGCGAAGCAGAGGATTGCGTCGGGCGAGAACTATGTCGCTGGTGGCGCCGCACTGAACACGCTCCTCGACGCACGCATTTCGCAGGATCTCGATCTCTTTCACGACACGGCTGCAGCTTTGGCAGCGACATGGAGTGCCGATCGTGCGGCACTGCTCGGCACTGGTTACGAGATCGAGGTCGTTCGCGAACGCCCGACGTACGTCGAAGCGATCGTGCGGCGCGGGACGGAGGCCGTCATCCTGCAGTGGACACACGACAGCGCATTCCGCTTCTTTCCGCTCGTCGAACATCCCGAGCTCGGTCTCACACTGCATCCCTGCGACCTCGCAACGAACAAAGTGCTCGCGCTCGTGGGTCGCGTCGAGGCTCGCGATTGGATCGATATCCTGCAATGCGACTCGGCGGTCCAGCCGCTTGGATATCTCGTGTGGGCGGCAACGGGAAAAGATCCGCGACTCGCTCCCGATGCCATTCTTCAGGAAGCGGGAAGGTCAGCGCGCTACTCGGCGATCGAGATCGCCGCGCTTGCGTTCGACGGACCGGTTCCTGACGCATCAGACCTATCTCGTCGTTGGCACGCGGCCCTCGAGAACGCCGCGCAAATCGTTGCGATGTTGCCATACCGGAATGTCGGTCAATGCGTGCTTCGCGGCGGCGAATTGTTTCGCGGCGACGGTGCCGCTCTTCGGGAAGTGCTCGCACGCGGTGAAATCCACTTTCACGCCGGCTCCATCCGGGGTGCGTTTCCGCAAATCATTTGAATCCGTGTGCACGATCTTGCGAGCCGCTGACTCTCGATGAGAAGTTAGACCCTCCGGCCTGTCACGCCGGCGGTCGCGGGTTCGAGCCCCGTCGGCCCGCCAAAGTGACGTCACTGAATGTCGCCGAGCGCGGCGGGTTTTCATTTCTGGCGCAGAACGCGATACCGAAAATCATTGGCAGTGTGCACCTTACGGCGCAACGTTCAGGATGTTGATCTCGCGGAAGTGGCGACGTCGGCGTCGAAACGATGTCGACGCGCGTGCAGCGGCTCGTGGGAACGCGTCGAGCGCGGGCTGCGTCGCATCGATGGGGGGAACGTCATCGTCTCCCCAGGGCGATGATCTCGTTGATGACCTTCTCTCGCGGTTGTGTCCTGTACTCGAGGATGTCCGGCGACGCGATGCGGATCCACCGGACTTTGCGCAGTATGTGGCCTGATTCTTTGACTCAGATTCCTCCTCGACCTTCGCGGAAACCTTGGAGTGCGTCCGTCTCTAAAATCGGAGGTCCAAAATGAAAACAAAACTCTTCCCGTCGATCCTCATGACACGCTCTAGACTTATCACCGACCTGGTCGCCGTACTGTTCATCGCACTGTCCGCCACCGTCGCTACCGCACAGATGGCACAGATGCCGCTCAATACGGGATTCAATTACGGCGGCTGGGGCCCGTATCAGACCGTCATCACTCCGGTCTCGGCCACGCCGGACAACTACTGGATCAACATCGCAAGCTATCCTCCGACCATCCCGTCCGTGAAACGCACATTCGTCCTGCAGACGCCGATATTGAGCTGGCAGACGTCGCTCCCCGCATCGCACTGGATTAGCGCGCGCGACAAGGCCGACAGCGACCCCGGGGTCACCCCCGTTCTGCCGGGCTACACCATCTACAGAAAGTGCTTCTGCCTCCAGGACTTCTCCGCACCGTTGATCTCATTCACTCTGCGGGCCGACGACACCGTGCAGGTGTGGTTCAACTCCCAGGTGAACGTCATGTTGCCTCCGCAGACGGGCAACTGGAACACGACTGCCATCACTTCACTGCCGAGCAAGTCGTCGTGGTTCCGCACGGGGACGAACTGCCTCTACGCGCTCGTCGAAGACTTTCTCGGCCTGACCGGGTTCGATCTCAGCGGTACCGTCACCGTAACCGGCCCAGCACCGATTCCGGCGTTCGGAACGACGCCGACGTATCCGTGCGGATGCACGACCAATCCGAACCCGAACGGCGTGGAGGCCTCAGCCTCGGAGGATGACAGCGAAGTCGTAGCCGCCCTCATCGAGATTGCCGAGGAGCGCCGACACGCGCGCTCGGCGTTCCCGCGACGCTGACATTGACGCAAGCATGAAGGACGCCGGCGTTGGGAACGCCGGCGTCTCGCCGCCTCCCCCGCGTCAGATAGCGCGCCATTCAGCCAGCTGGGACGGCGCCCACGAGTAACGTCGCGGCCCCGGATGATCAAAGCCGGCGGCGGGATGGTCAAACCGCATCCGGAGCAGCCGAGGTCTCGAGCGTGGCTGCCGCGACACATTGCCTCTGGTGTGGCTGGCGGGTACGCACGAGCCGGATCACAACACGTTATGGCGTTTCTGAAAGCAGTACCGGCGGGTGATTCGGCAGGTGTAGCGAAGCGTTGCTGCCGCATCTCCACACAGGATCACTTGCACATCAACTGATACACCCCGATCACGTCGTCGCGGACGTCGTCCAGGTCCTCTTTGATCTTCGTGACGATCTCCTGGAACTCCGGTGTGCTTTGGAGAGGTTGGAGCCAGGGGTGTTTGATCAGGGCGTACCAGGAGTGATTGCCGAGGTCCGCGCAGCGGCGGAGCCATTGGAGCGCTTGTGCGTTGTCGCCGAGCTTTGCGTATACCAGTGCCACGCGTAATGCGGCCCAGTGATTGCGCATCGCGTCCGCTTCGAACGTGCGCACCGCGGCCAGCGCTGCATTGCGATCGCCTTTGGCCGCCGCGATCATCGCTTTGAGACTCTTGCCGAGATAGTGGCGGGGGACGAGCTGCAGCGCGAGGTTCGCTTCCTTCTCCGCCTCCTGCAGATTGCCTTGGAGGATGAAAGCCGAGCCGCGGATGTCGTGGCCGGCGAGCTCGGTGTTCTTGTTGCCGAGCGCGTGTTGTGCGTTTTCGATCGCCCCTTCGGGATCGATGGCATTGACGTTCCAGTAGCCGCGGGTGAGCGCGTCGTTCGAGAGCGGGTCGAGCTTCACTAAGCGATCGCCGACGCACTGCGCCTTCTGCAGGTCGCCTGCAGAGACGAAATACGTCACGAGCGAATTGAGCGCCTGCGTGTCCGTCGTTTCGAGCCGCAACGCCGCGAGCACCTCGCGCACGGACTCGCGGAACCGGGCAGGGTCGCGGACGAATACGCGTCCCAATGCCAGGTGCGCCTCGGGCAGGTTCGGATCGAGGCGCACGGCCTGGCGCGCGTACCACTCCGCCTGCGCGAACTCCTCGGGCGACACCAACGCGCGCGCGCTGCCGAGGGACAACGTCGTCGCCAGATCGGCGTACGCCGCCGCGAACTGCGGATCGAGCGCGATCGCGCGCTTCAGTGCCGCGATCTGCGCGTTCAAGTGTTCGGGGAGGAAACTGCCAGTGAGCGCGCGCGCGCGCAGATACTGCTCGTACGCCTGCGGATTCGACGAGCGCGGATCCGAGCGTGCGCCGTGCGTCTGTTCGACGCCGATCTTCTCGGTGAGGCCTGCCACCGTGCGCCCGGAAACGTCATCGATCAGCTTCAGCAGGTCCTCGCGATTCCCGTCGATCGTGTCGGACCAGACCGAAAAACCGGTCCGCGCATCCGTCAACTGCAGCGTCACGCGCACGAGATCGCCGGCGGCCAGGAAATGCCCCTCCAGGATTCCGTCGACCTTCAACTTCTCGCTGGCCGATCGCGTGTCCGTCTTCGCTCCCTGAAACTCCAGCACCGCGGACGTCGGCCGTACTTGCAGCGACGGGATCTGCTGCAGCTTCGTCACCAGAGCGTCCGCGAGGCCGACGGACAGGAATTCGTCGCGCGTACTGTTCGCGATGTTCCGCAGTGGAAGCACCGCCAACGAGCGGATTGGCGGCGGCGCGGTGGTCGTGGTCGCCTGCGCGGAGTCGCTGGTGCGTTGCGCGATGAAGACCGCGAATGCGACGACGAGCGCCGCGGCGATCGTGATCGCCACGCGGATCCAGCGCGGGCGCCGCATCGTGCGCCCGAGGGTCGTGCGCGTCGACGTCGTGGTCATGCGCACTGTCGGCGTGTCGATGTCCTCGAGATGCTGGAGCAGGTCCCGAGCGCTCTGATAGCGATCCTCCGGTTCCTTTTGCAGCAACCGCGCGACGATGCGCGTGGCCGTCTGCGGAAACGAAGGATCGAGCGGCGAAAACGGTTCCGGCTCGCCGTCGCGGATCTTGTCGAGCACCATCAGCGGCGCTTCGGCGTTGAACGGCAAGTGCCCCGCGGCCATGTGATAGAGCACCACGCCGACGGAGAAGAGGTCGCTGCGGACATCCGCATTGGCGCCGCGCGCCTGTTCGGGTGAGAGGAAGTGCAGCGTTCCGAAGAAGTGTCCGCTCGTCGACTCGAACGTCCGTTCCAGACCCGGATCGGTGACGGAGCGCGGCAGCGACTTCGCCAGACCGAAGTCGAGGATCTTCACCGTCCCGTTCTGCTCGACGATGATGTTCGCGCTCTTGATGTCGCGATGGATGATGTTCTTTTCATGCGCGGCCGCCAGTCCCGCGGCGATCTGCCGGGCAATCGTCAGGAACTCCGCGCTCTCGATCGGTCGGCGGCGGATCCGCTGCGAGAGCGTTTCTCCCTCGCAGTACTCCATGACGATGAAGGGGAGCCCTTCCGGCGTCTCGCCGACCTCGTGAATCGTGGCTACGTTCTGATGGCGGATCGAGGCGGCTGAGCGCGCCTCGCGAAGAAAGCGGCTTTTGCGGTCGTCGTAAGCGAGCTCGCTCGCATTCAGCACCTTGATCGCGACATACCGGCCAAGCCGCTGATCGCGTGCGAGATAGACCGTGCCCATTCCGCCTTTGCCGAGAATGCGGACGATCTCGAACCCTTCGAACGTAGGAAGTTCTTCTGCCATGCGGATTTGGCCGAGGCGGCATTCTACAGGAGGGCGCAGGGGGCAGGGCGCAGGGGGCAGGAGAGAGCGACGCTGTCTTCCTGAAGCCGGCGCAGCGCGGCAAAGGATCCCCTGATTCGTGCACGGGCGTCGCAAACCGCAGGGGGTCCTTCGCCGTCTGCGCGGCTTCAGGATGACAGAACTGCTCACATGGTCAACATCCTGACCCTCACGAGCATTGCGTGGGTTATATTCTCACCCGATCCATGACGACCATTGAAGGTGTCGCGCCTGACGTAACCCTTCCGCCGCGGTATCAGATCCGCGCCATGCTGAAGCAGACGGCCGAGACCTGCGTCTATCGCGTGTTCGACGTCACCGATCGCCGCGACAAGGCCATCAAGATCCTCCGGCACGAGATTCATGACCCTCAACAGTTCCTTCGTTTCAAGACGGAATTCAACACGCTCGCTTCGCTCGAGCACGCGAGCGTGATCAAGGTCTACGACTTCGGCATCCTGCAGGACCGCTATCCGTTTTTCACGATGGAGTTCTTTGCGGGGAAGCGGATCACCGACTACTTCGACGGGCAGAACTGGGACGCGTTGTACGACGTGGTCCTACAGATCGCCTCGGGGCTCCATCACATCCACCGCTGCGGCATCGTGCACCTCGATCTCAAGCCGTCGAACATCCTGGTCAGCGACGACGGCATCGCGAAGATCATGGACTTCGGTCTTGCGATCGAAAGCCGTCAGGTCTTCGACCGCCTGATCCGCGGCACGCTGCAGTACATGGCGCCCGAGGTGTTGAAGCAGGACCGCGTGGACTCGCGCGCGGACCTCTACGCCCTCGGTATGACGCTGTACGAGACCGTCACGGGCGCGCTGCCGGGCTACGGACGCCCGTCGATCGAAGTGATCCGCATGCATCTCGACGAGGAGATCCGCCGTCCGTCGTCGATCAATCCGCGCGTGCCTGACGCGCTCGACCAGATCATCATGAAGATGCTCGAGAAGGATCCTCGGCATCGCTTCCCGACAGCCGCCGCTCTGCTGCAGGCCGTCGCCGACGCCGCCGGTCGCAAGGTGCCGCAGTCGGATCTGATCGGTGGTCTGATCGGGGGACGCGGGGAGCTCTACGCGGCGCCGCTGATCGGGCGCAAAGCGGAAGTCGAGCAACTCGGCGCGCTGATCGCCGACGCGCGCGACGGCCACGGCAACGGCGTGATCCTCGCCGGCGCGGAGGGGATGGGGAAGAGCCGCATCATCCGCGACGCGACGCTGCGCGCGCAGCTCGACGGCGCGCGCGTGTTCTGCGGACGCTGTCCCGTCAATCGCAAGACGATCTACGCGCCGTTCTTCGAGATCTTCCAGCAGCTCGTGCTGGCGGTGAATCCCGAGGCCGACGTCGCCGAGGAGATCCGCCGCATTCTGCGGCCCGTCGTCGCATCCGCCGGTCCCGACACCGCGCCGCCGCAGACGGGCCAGAAGTACCGGCTCTACAACCGCATCGTGCAGTCGATGCAGGACATCTACGGATTCCTCACCGTCGGCAGCGAGACCGCCGGCTCGCCGCTGATCCTGCTCATCGAAGATCTGCAGTGGGCCGACCCGTCGACCGCGGAGCTCTTCTCGTTCCTCGTCGGTGAGGCGAAACAGAACAAGCTCCTGGTGATCGGCACGCTCACGCTCGAGACCGGAGGCGAGGCCGCCATCGAATCCGCGTCGCCGAATCTCTCGTTCTGGGAGCAGAACGCGCGCGAGGCGTCATTCCCGATCATCCGCGTCGATCCGTTGACCGAGGGGCTCGTGCGCGAGCATCTGCAATCGCTCCTCGGCGCGATGACCGTGACCGACGAGTTCTCGCGCTGGATGTTCTGGGAGTCCGCGGGCACGCCGCTCAACATCCGGCGCATCGTCGACTACCTCATCGCACACGAGTATCTGACCTGGCAGCCGAGCGGTTGGACCGCGGACATGGAACGCATCCGCACGCTGCGCATGCCGGGCGGATTCGGCGCGATCCTGATGGAGCGCGTGGAGACGCTCGCGCCGTCGGAGCGCGGGATCCTCGAGATCGCGTCGGTGTACGGCGAGTCGATGGAGCTCGAACTGCTGCAGAGAGTCTCCGACCTCGACGCCGAAGCGACGTATGCCTCGGTGCGCGCGCTGGATCGCGATCGGCTCGTCGACGAATCGAACGACGGCAAGACCATCACCTTCCCGCAGATCCACCTTCGCGACGCGGTCTACAACGCGATGCCGGAGCGCCGAAGGATCGACCTGCATCTGCGGATTGCGGAGGCGCTGGAGCCGGCGTCGAACGACGGATCGACGCAGCTCACCGGGCAGGTCGCGTATCACTTCGCGCGCGCGAACGATATCGAGCGCGGGACGCGCTATTCGATCGAAGCGGGCGATCTCGCGACGCGCACGCTCGCGCACGAGGAAGCGACGGAGTTCTACCGCGTCGCGCTGGAGATGATGGACCTCGGCGGGATGGAAGAAGCGCGCAAGGCCGAGGTGCGCGAGAGTCTCGCCGATGCGTACTACCGCCGCGACGACTATCGCAGCGCGATGCACGCGTATCAGTTCCTGCTCAAGAGCATCCAGAGCCGGCATCCGGACGACACTGCGAACGTGGACGTCGCCCGGGTGATGAAGAAGATCGGCAAGGTGCTGGCGCGCCGCGGCGACATGGAAGCGGCGATGACGTACTACCACGGCGCTCTCGCGATCTACGAGCGCCTCGACGAGACGGTCGACGTCGCGGAGACGTTGAACCGCATGGCCTACCTGCATCGCATCCGCGACGATCTCGACAACGCCTTTTTTTACGCCGACCGCGCGCGGGCGATTCTCGAGCCGATGCCGCCGACGGTGGTGTACGGCTACGTCAAGAACATGCTCGGCTCGATCGAGTTCTCGCGCGGCAACTGGCAGCGCTCGCGCGAGATCTTCGAGGAGGCCGCGGCGATCGGCGAGAGTCTCGCCTCGGAGCAGTTGCGCAAGGTCGCGTCGATGAACCTCGGCAACACGCTCTGGAAATTGGGCGACTGGGAGCCTGCGCTGCAGCACTACCGCAGCATCCTCGAACGCTGCGAAGAAGAGGGCGACCTCTGGGACCTCGCCACCGCGTACAGCAACGTGGGTGTAGTCGAGTACGGGCGCGGCAATTTCCACGCGGCCGCGGAGCTGTTCGAGAAGTCGGTGCGCATCGACGAGAAGATCGGCGCGCTGGAACACGAGGCGCTCGCGCACGAGAACCTCGGCGACGCGCTGGAGATGCTCGGCCGCTGGGATCAGGCGGCGGAACAGTTCCGCCGCAGCGTCGGCATCGAGGGATTCGACGAGACGCGGCCGTCGCGTCTGTCGGTGTACGTCCCGCTGGCGCGTCTGACGAAGAAACGCGGCGACATCGCAAAAGCTATGGAATACGCGCAGAAGGCGCTTGCGGCGGGTGAGCGCGGGCGCGACGAGGACCTGATCGCGGAGTCGGAATATGTGCTCGCGTCCATCGAGGACGAGCGTGGAAACGTCGAGGAGGCGGAGCGCCATCTCGATCGCGCGATGAAGATCTTCGAGGCGAACCACACGCTGCACGGGCTCCTGCGCGCGCATACCGCGGCGGCGGTGCTCGTGCTGCAGAAGGGCGATCTCGAGAAGGCGATGGAGCACGCAGACCTCGGCGAGATGATCGCGCGTCAGCTCGGCGACCGCTTCTCGCTGGCGAAGAACGACTGGGCGCGCGCGAAGATCCACAGCGCGCGCGGCGAGCGCGAGGCCGCGGCGGCGAAGTTCGAATCGGTGCGCGCGGTGTTCGAGGAGCTCGACACGCCGTACGAGCTGGGCCGGCTGTTGTTCGACGTTGGCCTGTTGCGCGAAGAACCGGAAGACGCGACGCAGATGATCCGCAGCGCGATCCGCATCTTCGAGCGGCTCGACGCGACGCACGATCTCGAGCGCGCGCGCGGTGCGCTGTTCCGCATCAAGCCCGCAGGGAAGGCGCCGGACTCGGGCGTGGTCGGGCTGTACGAGATCGTGAAGATCATCAACTCCACGCTCGATCTTCAGGAAGTGCTCAATCGCGTGCTCGACGTCTGTGTGCGCCGTTTGCGGGCGGAGCGCGGCATGATCATCCTGCTCGATCCGCTGACGGGCGCGCTGCGCACGCGCGTGGTGCGGAACATCCGCGACGGCGAGCAGGAGTCGAAGCGCTCGCCGCAGTCGATCGTGAAGGAAGTGATCCAATCGGGGCAGCCGGTGATGTCGGCCGACGCGCGCGCGGACCAGCGCTTCACGGAGTCGGAGTCGGTGATCGCGGAGAACATCGTCTCGATCCTCTGCGCGCCGCTGATCATCAAGGAGCGGATCTCCGGTGCGATCTACATCGATCACCGGCAGGCGAAACATCTGTTCTCGCCGAAGGACCTGACGTTCCTGGAGGCGTTCGCGGATCAGGCGGCGATCGCGATCGAGAACGCGCGCTTGTACGAGGAGCTGGAGGAAGCGCGTACGCGGCTGTCGCTTGAGAACGAGACGCTTCGCCGCGAAGTGCTGGTCGAAAAGCACCTCGACTCGATCGTCGGCAGCTCGGAGGCGGTGGCGAAGATTCAGTTCGCGATCCGCAAGGCGTCGTCGGGGTTTTCGACGGTGCTGCTGCGCGGCGAATCGGGCACGGGCAAGGGGCTCGTGGCCCGGATCATCCACAACATCGGGCCGCGGCGGAACGGGCCGTTCATCAAGTTCAATTGCGCCGCGCTCCCGGAGACGCTCGCGGAGTCGGAGCTGTTCGGTCACGAGAAGGGCGCGTTCACGGGCGCGGACCGACGCAAGCTCGGCCGCTTCGAGCTGGCGAACAACGGATCGATCTTCCTCGACGAGATCGGGAAGATGACCCTGGCCATGCAGGCGAAGTTGCTGCGCGTGGTGGAGGACAAAGAGTTCGAGCGCGTCGGCGGCACGCAGACGATCAAGACGGACGTGAAGATCATCGCCGCGACGAACCTCGATCTGGAGAAGGCGATCGAGGAGAACACGTTCCGCGAGGACCTGTTCTATCGCCTGAACATCATCCCGATCGTGCTGCCGCCGCTGCGGGAACGGAAGGACGACATCCCGCTGCTGGCCGAGTATTTCATCCGCAAGATCTGTCGAGACCTCGGCATCGACAACAAGCGCCTCGAGCCGGGCGTGCTCGATCTGTTCGTGCGCTACGACTGGCCGGGCAACGTACGCGAGCTCGAAGCGACGCTGCATCGCGCGATCGTGATGTCGAACGGCGACACGGTGACGAAGAACGAGTTCTATAACTTGTACTCGGAGCCCACGACGGCGGCGGTTCCGGTCAGCGGCCCGGCCTCGATGCCGAGCTCGATCCTGAATCCGCTGGTCGGCAAGATGGAGATCACCAGCGACATCTACGACGAGGTGATGAGCGCCGTCGACAAGCAGCTCATCCTGCGCGCCCTGGAGAGCTCCGGCGGCCGCATCCGCGAAGCCGCGCGGCGGTTGGGCCTCGCGCGCAACACGCTGAAGTCGAAGATCCAGAAGTACAACATCGCCGTCCGGGAATAGCCTCGGAGCGCCGGCATCCTGCCGGCCGCTTCGCTGGCTTCCAGCCGGCCGCGCTCACTCGCGAGAACGGCCGGCAGGATGCCGGCGGACCGGCCGGCTGGAAGCCGGCGCTCCATAGACGTTAGCGCGTGACGCGGCCGGCGACTCCCATGGTGTCGAGGCCGAGCAGGCGCGCGTCGAGGAAGAGATCCTCGGCCGCGACGCCGGCGAGATCGGCGAGAGGAATTTCGATCTCCAGTGATGTCGCCCCGATGTTGAGCTGGCGCGCACCTTCCGCCCAGGCGAGTCCGTTGCCGTTGTGGTCGGCCACGATCACGTCGAAGCGGTAGGCGCCGCGAAGGGCGACGTCCGCGTCGACCGAGATGCGCAGCACGTCGCCGACGACTTCCGTCCGGATGCCGCCGAGGCGGGCGGCGCCGCGTTCGGCGACGAGCTCGCCCGCGCCGGTGCGGGCGAAGCGGACGCCGTTCGCGTTCGCGCCCTCCGCGTCGAAGCGCACCTGCCACGCGCCGGCGATGCGCGCAGGAAGATCCGCGATGGTGACTTCGTAAACTCCATCGCCGCGATCGTGCAGTTCCAACGAATCGAACGTGCGGCCATTCGGCGATGCGAGGCGCGCCGTCACCTTCGCGCCGGTCAGCGGCTCGTCACCGTCGCGCAACTCCGCGTGCAGCGTGACCGGCTCGCCGGGCTGCCGCGAAAGGGGAGCAGCCCAGGTGGACAGCGTCAACATGCTGTCCGGCTCCGCGGCGACGATCGTCGCGGATCCTTCGACGTCGAGCGAGTAGGTCGCGGGCGTGGTACGCATCACGTGGAGCACTTCATCAGCGCCTTCTTCGAAGCGGCGCAGGCCGCGCTCGATCGAGCCTCGATCGGTCGGCGAGAGCATCGCGCCGTTCGGCGTGCGAAGACGCGTCCTCACGGTCTCCGGACCGATCGTCCAGATGAGCATTCCGCCGGCGCCCGTCGCGGGGAGCTCGATCGATCCCGACTTCGGCACCGTGCGCGCGAACATGCGCGAGACCTGGGCGGGCGCGTGCGCCTCCGGTTCCCGGTAGCGAGTGCCGGCGTCGAAACGTCCGGTGACGTCGGCGGCGAATGCGGCCGGCGCGAGCGAGAGGAGAAGCAGCAGTGTTTTCTTCATCGTCCGTTCTCCTCAGAAGTCCGTGGCCAGCGAGTCGCCGATCTTGCGGTAATCGTTGCGCCGGTTGTGATGGTGATTCGCGAGCGTCGTGAACCAGACCACGCCCACGGCCTGTGCGCTGTACTGCGAGACCATGCCGTCATCCTCGCCGGGCATGCCCACGATGCCGGACAGCGTGGCCAGCCCGTAGTCCTCCGTGTGGACGAAGTCGTTCCACAGTCCCGTGCCGGCGATGTTGTAGACCGTCTTCGGCAGCGCGGGACGCCCGGACGTGCCCTTGAGGTAGTACGTGTTGTAGTAGCTCATCGACGACGTCGTGCAGTTTTTCGTCGAGTCGGTGTTCTGGCCGACCAGGTCGACCATCCATCCAGTGAGCCACGATCCCGACAACGTCCCGGCGAGATTCGCCGCCTCGGAGCCCTTGTTCGGCGGCGCGATCGAGTTCACCCAGCGGATGCGGTTGATGATCGGCTGATAGCGCGTGTCGTACGTCGGATTGGAGAGGATCCAGCGGATCACCACGCCGCCGAAGGAATGCGTCTCGATCACGATGTCGTCGATCGCGTTCGCATTCATCCAGTTGTAGATCTGTCCCGCCACCTGGCCGCCCGCGACCCACATGTACTGCGTACCGTCGTAGGCGCAGATGAGGTGAGGGATGGTGAAGCCCTTGGTCGTCGCGCGGATCATGTCTTCGCCCCAGTACGCACGAGCGACGCTCTGCTGCGCCAGGTTTGTACCGCCCTTG
>DASYGV010000016.1:0-14633 GCA_035999335.1 Thermoanaerobaculia bacterium
AGCAACGTGGCCGAGCACGGCATGGAGGCGGAAGAGGGCCGCGCCGCCATCTGGGAGATCGATGCGAAGAGCGGCGCCAAGCGCCTCTTCGCCACGGGGCTGCGCAATCCGAACGGCATGGGATGGGAGCCGCGCACCGGCGCGCTCTGGACCGTGGTGAACGAGCGCGACGAGCTGGGCAGCGACCTGGTTCCCGACTACCTCACCAGCGTGCGCGACGGCGCCTTCTACGGCTGGCCGTACAGCTACTACGGTCAACACGTTGACGATCGGGTGAAACCGCCTCGCCCCGATCTCGTGGCGAAGGCCATCGCCCCCGACTACGCACTCGGCTCGCACACCGGATCGCTCGGTCTCACGTTCGACGACCGCGGCGCATACGTCGGCCAGCACGGCTCGTGGAACCGCCGTCCGCGCAGCGGATACAAGGTGATCTTCATCCCGTTCACGAACGGCATGCCGAACGGCGCCGCGCATGATGTGATGACCGGGTTCGTCGACGAGGACGGCAACGCGCGCGGGCGTCCGGTCGGCGTGACGTTCGACAAGCGCGGCGCGCTGCTCGTCGCGGACGACGTGGGGAACGTGGTGTGGCGCGCGACGCCGGTCACCGACTGAAGAGCCCCTCCCCTTCGATGCCCGTGAACGACACGTCGGACACGAGTCCCATCCACGGATCGTTTCCTGGAGTGTAAAAGAGCTCTTCGTAGACGCGGCTGTTGAGATTCTCGAGCTCGTACTGCCCGTCGGAAAGCCAGTAGTGGATTTGTGGGTGCAGCTTCTCCTGGTTCAGCTTCGTGTCGGCGGCGATGCTCTTCTCGAGCCGCTTCAGCATGGCATCGAAGGAGCCTTGTGAAAGCGGCGCGGAGGCGCGTTTCGCGCGGATCAGCGCGCGCGAGTTGTCGTCGATCGTCGCTGCGCCGACGACGGTTTCGGCGATGAGCTTCAGCAACTCGTCGCGCCAGCCGAGGGCGCGGGCGTCGAGCGAGACCTTGTCGAGGACGGCGGACTCGCTGTCGCTCTTCGATGTAGTGACACTCGCGGCGGTCCATGCGCCGAGACGCTGCTCGCGCGCGTCGCCGTGGTCATTCGCCGGCGCGAGCGGCGATAGACCAAGACGTCGGCGGGGTCGGGAAGCGTAGTACGCGTTCCTGTGATAGTTCCGCAGCGCCTCATCGCGCTTGCCTTCGTTCTCTGCGCGCGCGACGGCGTCGTGCAATTCGGCGCCTTCGCGCAGCAGCGATAAGAACGCCGGAGCGGAGTACAAGCCCGGGATTGCATCGAGCGGACGTCCCTCGGCGTCGAGGATGTAGTGGATGCTGTTGCCGGTGACCGTGCGCTGCATGCGCCGGCCGCCGCCGAAGTCGACGGTCATCACCGGCGCCGGCCGCTCGGACTTCCAATGCAACACGTAGTTCGCGCGCAGGTACGCGGAGATCTGGCGGTTGGAGTAGAGGAGCGTGCGGAAGTAGCGGCTGTTCGCGCAGCTCAGTTCTTCGTCGAGGTTGCCGAGGAGGCGGAGCGAGAGGATCGGCTTTCCGGTCTGCCGCGCGACGCGCTTCGCCTGTTCGAGGTCGGTGTGCCAGTAGAGACGCGACCACTTGCAGTCGCGCTGACGACAGACACTGTCGACGAGTCTGGCGTCGGCGTTGGCGGCGATGAGCGCGTCGACGCCGGGTTGTCCCATCGCGCGCAATGTGCGAACGGCGGTGGCGTCGCCTTTGATGGCCTGGAGAGCGAGAGTTTGCGGATTGGAAGAGAGCGTGGCAGCGAGAGCAAGCGCGGCGAGCATCATGTTGATGAGATGCGCGCGGAGCATCCGAGGTTCTGTGACAAGTTGTGCAGTGGAACGCCGGCGTCCTCGCCGGCTGGCCCGTAGGCGTCCCGCGCCTGCGTTCTGCGCGGCGGCGAGGACGCCGCCTGGCCAGCCGGCGGGACGCCGGCGTTCCGATAAGATCTCTGCGCCATGAAGCGGCTGCAGGACCTCAGCCTCTCCGATCTCGAGCGGGCGGCGGTCTGGCGTTACGAGGGCGAGTCCGACGACGTCGCGCGCGTGCGCGCCACCGCGCGCAACGAGCTCTCCGCGAGCGACTCCGGGTTGTTCATCGCGCGCACACAATTCATCCTCGCCAGTGGCGCGCATCACGTCGGTTTCTGCACCCCCGACGCCGGCGGACTCCTCGAGGATGTGCAACCGGTCATCGTCACGGCCGATGGACCCGTGTATTTTTGCTTCGATGCACCGCCATCGCAGGAGACCCTCGACGCGCAATGGACCCGGCTCGGCGTGGGTCACGAGCAGATCTTCCCCGTGCATTTCCGCTGCACGGTGCTGCTCGACGGTGAGTACGTCACGGGAACGATCGAAGCCGATGATTTGACCGGCGCGGCTTGAACGCGCGGATAAGGAGGGCCCCTTGAAACGAGCCACTCTCCCGGTGTTCTTCTGTCTCATGCTCGCCGCGCAAGCGCTCGCGAGCGAGTCCTTCGTGTTGCAGATTCCGAAGCGCAACGTCACCAATCAGGAGATCGGCGAGGTCCGCATCAACCTCGGACTCGATCTCCCTCCCGCGGGCGCGCAACTCGTCATCGGCGGCACCACCACGCTGAACCTCGGCGACACGACCAGCGTCGCCGGAGACGAGGTCACCTTCGCCGAGGGCGCCGGCAACTCCGTGAACATCACCTATCGACCGTTGTCGAACTTCGGCGCGGAATTCTGCGCCGGCGAAAACACCGTCGAAAAGAACGTCCCCATCCGCTTCTCCGGCACGCAGGACGTCGCCACCTTCCGCCTCTCGACCTACGTCGTCGCGGCGCCGCAGCAGGACGCGTGCGCGAAGGTGTCGCGTCGCACGGGCGAGCTGCCGGCGATCGTCATCCCCGAGCCCGATGCGGAGACACAGCCGCTCGATGCGATCTTTCGCGGACGCCACGAGCTCGACGTCATCCTCGTCCTCGACAAGTCCGGCAGCATGGTCGAGCTCCCGCCGGGCGCAAGCACCGGCCCGACGAAGGCGGAGCTGCTGCGCTCCGCGCTGACGACCTTCGTCGCGCAATGGAAAGAGCTCGACGCACCGTTCGAGGGCGGTTTCGAGTTTCCCGGCGACCGCATCGGCATCGTCTTCTTCGACAGCACCGCCTCCCCGCAGACCATCACCGGCGGCGATCCTCCGCAGAGCTTCTTCGTGCAGCGCAGCCTCGCCGCGGCGTCTCCGCATCCGTGGGACGAAGTCGTCGAGACCATCGACACGCTCGTTCCCGGCTCCACCACCGCGCTCGGACGCGGCATCAACTCGGCGATGGAGCAGTGGCAGGCCGACGCGGACAACGACCTCACGCTCGTTGTCGTCACCGACGGGAAGCAAAACGTTGCGCCGCTCATCGCGGCCGGCGCGAGCGGACTTCTCGAGCTCCAGCCCGATGAAGTGCCGTTGCCGGCGGCACTCGCGGATCGCTACGTCCCCATCCAGACCATCGGCTTCGGCACGCCCGCCGCGGTGGACGAGACGCTGCTGACCGGAATCTCCGCGGAGACCGCCGGGCTGTCGTTGCTCGCCGTCGACTCCGAGACCATCTTCGAGGCCTTCGCGTTCACGCTCGTCGGCCTGCTGAAGGGCAACACCGCGTCGCTCGCCTCGCGCTTCCGTGGCGCGACCACCGGCGAGCACGCTGTGATCGTCGACCGCTCCGCGCAGCGTGTCGTGTTCTCGCTGCAATGGGCGCCGCCCGACGAAGACATGCTCGCGCTCGAGATCTTCCGTCCCGGCTCGAACGTTCCGGCGGTGCCGTCGTCGTCGACGCTCACGAAGCAAGCGGTGCTGCATTCGTTCGACACGAGCGACGGCGACGTTGGCGAGTGGCGCATGCGCGTGACGCGCCGCGGTTCGGCGACGATGGAGGTGCCGTACACGCTGAACACGTTCTTCAGCGAACGGCATCTCGACTATCGACTGTCGTTCGATACCGTGCGCACGCTCACGGGCCACGGCATTCGCCTGCGGGCGAGCGTCGCATACGACGGCAAGCCGCTGAAAGGACTTCCGCCGAACGCGATCCGCGTGACCGTGCGCCGCCCGAGCGAAGGCCTCGGCACGATCCTGCACAACGCGAAATTTCCCGCCGGCGACTCCTCATCGAGCGATCCGCAGTCGCCGTATCAGCAGAAGACCGCGCGCGTCGTCGATGCCGCGGTGCTCGCGCGCATCCTGCCGCGCAACGACGTGACGACGATCCCCTTCGTCGAAGAGAAGGACGGCACCTACTCCGCGACGTTCGCCGACACCTCGGTGCCGGGCGCGTACGCGTTCGAGGTCGTGCTCGAGTGGGACGACAAGCGGACGGGCCGGCTGCATCGCGAGGAGCGGCTCGAACGGCACGTGATGGCCAGCGTCGATGCCGCGCGCTCGGAAGTGACGCGGAGGGGCATGCAGGTCACCATCACGCCGCGCGACCGCTTCGGCAACTACCTCGGACCCGGCTACGCAACGTTTATCCGCGTGAACGGCGCGAGCGTGGACTCCGTCGATAAGGATCAGACGGGCACGTATGTGTTGACCGCGGCGGACGGAGCCGACATCACTGTGTATGGCGTCAAGCTGAATCCGCCCGCGCCGGCACCGTCGACGTGGCGCGTGTTCATCGCCGCCGGTCCGAACTTCCCCGAATGGAGCGTGAACGCGGGAGTCGAACGGCTGCTGTCTCCGGACTGGTCGGTCGAAGGAATCCTCGGATGGCATCGCCGCCAGAACGACGACCTGACGCAGATCTCCCTCGGCGCTAAGAAGTGGTTCGGCAAGGCGTTCGTGAATGCGGGCGCGGGCGCATATGAGGGTGAGGTCGGCGTGCACGTAGGAGCAGGCGTGCTGTGCGGTAAGTGGGAAGGCGTCGTGAACTATCACCGGACGGACGACGACAAGTTCTTCACCGCGCAGGTGGGCGTGCGGTTCTAGGCCGGCAAAATGCGGAGCGCCGGCTTCCAGCCGGCCGCTCCGCCGCCTTCCAGGCGGCCCGCGTTCCTCGCGAGAGCATGCCGGCAAGATGCCGGCGTAGCGGCCGGCTGGAAGCCGGCGCTCCGCTGCGTGTGTTACCGTTCCGGCCAATGAAAGTCGCATTCATCAAGCCCCCCGTGGGCGGCATCCTCGGCCTGGAGATGCTCACGTTCGTCGAGCCGCTCGGTCCGATCTGCGTGGCGGCCTGTCTCGAGCAGGACAACCACGAGTGCAAGGTCATCGACCTCCGCATCGACGGCGAGGAAAAGGGACTCGCGGACTGCCGCGCGTTCGATCCCGACGTCGTCGGCCTGCAGTGCAACTTCACCACGGAGCGGAACCGCACCATCCGCCTCGCGGAGCGCATCAAGCGCGAGATGCCGAAGGCGTTCGTCGTGGTCGGCGGACACGATGCATCGCGCGATCCGGACTGGTTCCGGCACGAGGCAATCGACGTGATCGCGACCGGCGACGGCGAGGAAGTGATGCCGCCGCTCGTCAACGCGCTGCGCGACGCACAGGATCTGAAGAAGATCCAGGGACTCGAGGTTCGTGACGGCGATGGTTGGCTGTTCACGGGGCACGCGCCCGCTCGGCCGCACCTCGACATGTATCCGATGCCGGCGCGGCATCTCATCGCCCACTACGCGGACCACTACTACATCAACTTCCGCAAGCCGCTCGCGCTCATGGAGACTGCCCGCGGCTGTCCGTTCAAGTGCAACTTCTGCTCGGTCTGGAAGTTTCACGAGTCGACGTTCCGCGAGAAGTCTCCGGGGCGCGTGGTGAAGGAGCTCGAGCAGATCACCGCGCCGAACATCTTCATCACCGACGACATCTTCTGGATGAACGTGAAGCGCGGCGAGGAGATGGCCAAGCAGATCAAGGCCTCGGGGATCCGCAAGTACTTCACCGTGCAGACGCGCACGGACATCATCTGCAAGTTCCCCCACCTCATCGAGATGTGGAAGGACTGCGGCGACCTGGCGATCTTCCTCGGGCTGGAGTCGGTGACGGACGAGGGATTGAGGGCAGTGAACAAGAAGAACACCGCCGACAACAACGTCCATGCCATCAACATCCTCAAGGACCTCGGCGTCGGCTTCACTCCGAACTTCATCGTCGATCCGTCGTGGGACCGCGACGATTTCAAGCGCCTGCGCGATTGGATCGAAACGATGGGCGCGTACAACAGCGGCTTCTCGATCCTCACGCCCCTCCCCGGCACGGACCTCTGGGACACGGCGAAGAAGAACGTGACCACGCACGAGTGGGAGATGTTCGACATCGTCCACACGGTGCTTCCGACGAAGCTGTCCCTCGACGATTTCTACACCGAATACTCCGCACTCTGGCAGCACGCGCTGAACGTCCGCTACAAACACCGCGGGAAGCTGAAGACGTACATTCAACTCGGCGCAGCGATCGCGACCGGCAAGGTGTCGTTCAGCGAGATCAACCGCGGCCTGGGCATGGCCAAGACGTTCACGAAGCCGCAGACGTTCCTCAAGGCGCACCAGTAGGAACGATGATTCGCACGCACGGCCTCACGCACATCAGTCTCGCGGTGCGCGATCCGGACGTCTCGCTCGCGTTCTACGAGGCGCTGTTCGGCGTCGAGGAGTATTACCGCGACGACACGAACATCCAGGCGAAGGGAAGCGGCACGCACGACATCTTCGCATTCGAGCTCGACCCTGAGAACGCCGGCCGCGACGGCGGCATCCGGCACTTCGGCTTCCGGCTCGTCGATCCGAAAGACATCGACACGGCCGTCGACATTGCGCTTGCCGCGGGAGGCACGCTCAAGGAACGCGGCGAGTTCGCGCCGGGGTATCCGTACGCATACGTGTTCGATCCCGACGGCTACGAGATCGAGATCTGGTTTGAATGAGTACGGGCGCGATCTCGCGTACATCCATCACGCCGGCTTCAGCGAGTTCGCGGAGTCGGCGGCGCCGGGCCTGCTGGAGATCCTCTGGAGGCACGGCGTGCGCGATGGACTGGTCGTCGAGGTCGGCTGCGGCAGCGGCATCCTCGCACACGAGCTGACTCGCGCAGGCTTCGACGTCCTCGGATACGACGCCTCTCCCGCGATGATCGCGCTCGCGCGGGAGCAGAGTGGCGCGCCTCGTTTCGAGGTCGGCGCATTCGACGCGATCGACATTCCCGCGTGCAACGCGATCGTGGCGATGGGCGAGGTTCTGAACTACGGGACGTTCGCCGGCGTCCGGAAGCTCATCGCGAACGCCGAGACGAATCTGCTCATCTTCGACATCGCCGAGCGAGGCGCGTATCCGCCGTACGACGAGCATCGCGTCGAGGGCGACGACTGGAGCGTCATCGCGATCAAGGAGAGCGACGGAACGCGTCTCACGAGACGCATCCTCACCTTCCGCGCCGACGGCGACACGATGCGTCGCGCCGAGGAGGTGCACGCGCTCGAGCTCTACGACCGCGCGGCGATGAAGGCACTGCTGCGCGAGCATGGATTCGGCGTGCAGGTGCGGCGCTCGTACGGGATATGGAACGGAACAAGGCGATTGCCGAAAGGACACGCGGTGTACGTGTGCGTCAGATCGTGAACCGCGACCGCAGGTCCGGCGGCATCAACGGACACGCGTCCTTCGTCCTTCCGAAGATGCGGTAGCGCACGCGCGCGACGAAGTCGTACATCGCGTCGCGCATCCGACGCGGCAGCAAGCCGAACAGCATGCCGTCGATGCGCCAGAAGCCGCCGAGGCGACCGAGCAAATGCACCGCGGCGTCCGAGCGGACCAGCACCGCGCCGTTTGCGGTCTTCACGATCACGCTGTCGGGGAGGTCGGTTGAATCCGGGAACGCGGCCGCAAACGCGTCGCCGCCGAGGGGCGCGTAGCGGAAGGACGTGCCGGTCGGATCTTCCGCGACCAGCCAGCGCATGCCCTTGTGGCAGAGACCGCACGTGCCGTCGTAGAAGACCTCGTCCGTCGTTTCCGGCGCGCGTCGCGGCACCCATCCGGGAGCGAAGAGGAAAGGAAGAAAGCAGATCGACATCGGATGGAAACCGCCCGGCGTGACGAACATCGCCATCCAGCCGAGAGCTACCGTGATCCACGAGATTACGAAGAGCACCGGCGGGAACGACCAGTTGCCGCGCGGATCGACGCGGCCACGCGCGGCGATCGAGAGGAACGGCGCGGGCGGCAACCAGGCGTGAATCAACAACGGCGAGGACTGCAGCATCAAAGCAGGACTCCGATGCAGCCACGCCAGCCCGCACCACAACACGATCGCGGCGATGCGGTCGAACCAGCCGAGGGCGAAGAAAACCGCGGCGATCGCGAAGACGCTCGTCACGTCGAGGCGGCTCAGGAAGAACACGAAAAGACAGAGGCCGACGATCGCGCGGACGATCGAGTACTGGCCGCCGGTCCACGCGTTCTTCATGAAGCAATAGTACCGTCACCGGCCGTCGTGCCCGATGAGTCGAGTACCATGTCGAGCTTTTCGAGGGAGCTCGATCGAATCGATGAGTATTTCCAGGAGTGACGTCCACCGCCGCGCAATCGTCGTCGACGGCCACTGCGACACGCCGTACCGCATGTTCCGCCACAACGTGCATCTCGACGAGCACGACACCGAGGCGCAGGCGGATTTGCGCACGCTGCAGGAGAGCGGGATCACGGCGTCGTTTTTCGCGGCGTACGTGCCGCCGTTCTACGCGGACCGCGGTGCAGCCGCGTTTGCACGGCGTCTCATACAACTCATTCGCGACGAAGCCGCGCGCAATCCGGATGCGTTGACGTTCTGCACGGACAGCGCGGGCATCCGGGCGGCGAAGCGCGACGGGAAGCTCGCGCTGATGATCGGCGTCGAGGGCGGACATGCGATCGAGGACTCGCTGGAGACGCTGAGCGAGCTGTACGACCTCGGCGCGCGCTACATGACCCTCACGCACGTGAACACGAATAACTGGTGCGACTCGTCGGGCGACGTGGCGCGGCACGGCGGGCTGACGGACTTCGGCCGCGACGTCGTACGCGCGATGAACGACCTCGGCATGATCGTCGACATCTCGCACATCTCCGACGACGCGTTCCGCGCGGTGATCGAGACCACGCGCGTGCCGGTCGTCGCGACGCATTCGTCGTGCCGCGCGATCTGCCGCCATCCGCGCAACATGACCGACGACATGCTCCGCGAGCTGGCCCGCAACGGCGGCGTGTGCATGATCAATTTCTTCTCCGCGTTCATCAGCGACGCCGTGGCGGAGGTGATCATGCAGGCGCAACGCCGCCCGAAGAAGGAGCTCGACGGACTCGGCGGAACGGAGGAGATGCCCGACGACCGCACGGACTGGAACAGCTATTTCGAATGGTTCCAGACCCTCGGCTGCCCCTCCGCAACGCTGGACGAAGTCGCGGATCACATCTTCCACGCCGCGGACGTCGCGGGGATCGATCACGTCGGAATCGGGAGCGACTTCGACGGCGTGCCTTCGTTGCCGGAGGGATTGCAGACGGCCGCGGGGCTGCCGTTGCTGACCGCACGTTTGCTGGAGCGCGGGATGAGCGAGGGAGATGTGCTCAAGGTCTTGGGCGAGAACTTCATGCGGGTGTTTGAGCGGATTGAAGCGGCACGTACAATGCCCGAGCATGCCGACTGAAGTCGAAACCCTGCGCGACCTGGCCCGCAACTACTGGGCGGGAAAAGAACTGCGTTGCCCGAAGCATCCCGCATCCAGACTTACCGGAACCTTCGTGCAGACGACCTATGCCGATCGCCTCGCGCTGGTTTGCGCATCGGGGAGAGAGACCATCGCCATCCCGCAGCGTCCGAAACAGATCGAGTTTCAGGACCAGCAAGTCGAGGGGTTCGTCGAGAACCTCCAGCGCGGAGACGCGATCCTCTGTTACCGCTGCCAGTCGAAGATCGAGATCGCCGCCGACGAGAACCGCGACACGGGAATCACCGACTACACGTTCACGTGCATCCGCTGTTTCTCCTGGGGCCGCTGGGTCGGCAAACCGGAGCTGGCAAAGATCGGAAAAGATTGATGGCCAGGGTAGGGAATGACCTCTCTCCATCACTCCTAGTTTGATGGTGCGCCCCCCTTACATCCCGATGGAAGTCCCCTTCGAGGTCATCGAGCTGACGCCGCGCTGGCTGACCGGCGGCCTGGCCGCGAGCTTTGCCCGCGTGCAAATCCTCGTATCTTTCTACGACGGCGATCCGCAGCTCTGGCAGGAGGCCATCGAGCGCGGTGAGACCCCGGGCGACGAATTGGACCTGAGCTTCCTGGACACGATCACGCGGCGCATCGCGGACGACCCGAAGCTCATCGACGACCTGCGCCGCATCGTCGGCGAATTCGCGGCGCGCGCCGGCAACCTCGCGTAATACACTGCCGCCAGCGCGGCCATGCCTCACATCGTCATCATCGGCGGCGGGTTCGCCGGTCTCTACACCGCACGCGGTCTCAATGGAGTCGAGGCGGACGTCACCGTCGTCGACCAGCACAACTATCACCTCTTCCAGCCGCTGCTCTATCAGGTCGCGACCGCGGCGCTGAATCCGAGCGACATCGCCACGCCGATCCGCGGGATTCTCCGCCGGCAGAAAAACGTCCACGTGATCCTCGGCGAAGCGAAGTCCATCGACGTGAACGCGAAGCGCGTGCAGCTCGCCGATGGCGGCTCGCTCGCGTACGACCATCTCGTCATCGCCACCGGTGCGACGCATTCGTACTTCAGCCATCCCGAGTGGGAGCGCGTCGCGCCGGGTCTCAAGACGATCGACGACGCGCTGGAGATCCGGCGTCGCGTGCTCCTCGCGTTCGAGGCCGCGGAACGGGAGAGCGATCCGGTCACGCAGCGCGCGTGGCTCACGTTCGTGGTCATCGGCGCGGGGCCAACTGGCGTGGAGCTCGCGGGCGCGCTGTCGGAGATCGCGCGGAAGACGCTTGTCCGCGACTTCCGCAACTTCAATCCGGAGAGCGCGCGCGTGGTCCTGCTCGAAGGGAAGGAGCGCGTGCTGCCCTTGTATCCGCCGGACCTCTCGGAAAACGCGCGCGAGCAGCTCACGAAGCTCGGCGTCGAGGTGATCACGAACGCGGTCGTCACCGACGTCAGCGAGACCGAGGTGCGGATGGGCGAGCGCGCGATCTTCACGCGAACGATCCTCTGGGGCGCGGGCGTGCAGGCCTCCCCTCTCGCAAAGTCCCTCGGCGTGCCGCTCGACCGCGCGGGCCGCGTGCTCGTCGAGCCCGACCTCACGATTCCCGGCCACAAGGACGTCTTCGTCATCGGCGATCTCGCGGCGGTGGAACAGCACGACGGCTCGTTCGTCCCCGGAGTCGCGCCGGCCGCGATTCAGGAAGGGCAGCACACGGCGATGAACCTCGATCGCGCAGTCGAGGGCCAGCCGCTACGTGCGTTCAAGTACAACGACAAAGGCTCGCTCGCGACGATCGGCCGCGCCGCCGCGGTCGCGGATTTGGGCCGGCTCCACTTCGGCGGCTTCTTCGCGTGGATGGCCTGGCTGCTCATCCACATCTTCTTCCTGATCGGATTCCGCAACCGCTTCCTGGTGATCACGCAATGGGCGTGGGCGTACTTCACGTACCAACGCGGAGCGCGCTTGATCACGGGAGGATCGGAGCGCCGGCGTCTCGCCGGCTGATGTGGCGGCGTCCCACGCCGCCACCCCGGGCGGGCGGCGGTGCGTGCCGTGAGCCGAGAAAGCTACGATCTCCCGAGTACGCGGGCGGCGGGGACGCCGCCCGCTCAGCCGGCGGGACGCCGGCGCTCCGAGATCACCGCAGCGTGCGGACCGGCGACTCTCCCATCGGCATGCCTGCGATCACGCCGTCGAGGCGGCGGCGCGTGGCCGGGACCTTCTTCATGTACCTCTCGGTCTCCGGCAGCGAGCGAATGAGTCCGGCCAGCATGCGCTTCACGTTGTGCGAGCCGCCGTTGTAGAGCGCCGCGGTCATCCGCTCGACGTCCTTCTCCGACTTCGCGAGCTTGCGCGCCTCGACCGACTTGCGGTCGAGGTGACACACGAGGAAGCGGGACATGCTCTTCGCGGAGAACCGGTCGTCGAGGTGCTCGCCGAGGTATTCGCTGGCCTCGTAGGCCATCGCCTTCTTCACGTATTGGTCGTCCATGCCGAAGTGCTTCTCCAGCATGCGGTCGCGCTCGTCGATGAGCTCTTTCTGATACTTCACCCACGACGCGAGCTGCGTCTGCTTGAGAGCGCGGTACTCGGTGCGGACTCCGTTGCGGAACGTGCGCAACTGCGCGCGCGAGCCGTTGTCGAGGAGACGTCCGAGGCGATTGAGCACGGTCCTGTTGTGCTCGTCCATCGACTTGATCTTCGTGTAGTACTTCTTCGACGCGTACGGCGCGAGCAGATCCAGCTCGTCGATGCCTTCGCGCCGGAGCTCCTTAGCTGATGCGAGCAGGCGCTTCGCCTTCTTGCGGGTCTTCGGCGTGTCCTTGTCGACGACCATCGACGCGATCGTGTCGGCGTCGCCGAGGGGCTTCTTCATGATGTACGCGCGCGAGCCGATCAGATAGTCCGACGTGACGAACAACTTCCCGTCGAAGCCCTCCTCGCGGTAAGCAACCGGCGTCGCCTGCGCGAGCCCGACCGCGCCGGCCTCGGAGACGTCGAGGATCATCCCGTTCGTTTCCGCGTGTGCGATCGCGAGGAGCAGCGTGACCGAGGGTGCGCTCGGAGTCGACCGTGCCGCGTCGTCGATCGCGACGACCAATTCCTCGGGGTCGCGCGTCCACATGCCGGCCATCTCGGCCGCGAGGGCTTTGATGCGGAGCTCCGTCTGCTCGTTCGAGACCTGGACGAGCGTCGGAACTTCACGAGAAGGTTCCGCGGGAGGCGGATCGGGGATGAAGACCGGTGCGGGAGCGGGACGGTGCGGCGGAGCGAGCATGCTCGCCTGCGTGATTTCTTCGCCGTCGATGAGCGGCAAGCGCGCCGCGACGAAAACAACGATCCCTAACCCTGTGCCAAGGGCCACCCACCGCCACCATCTCTTGTCCCGCATCTTGGACCTCACGAATCTTCAACATGAGATTAGCACGGAGATTTCCGGCGCTTGTGACATTAAAGTAAGCGCGCATGCGTCGACTCCTGTTCGTTTGTCTCGCTTTCGCCATCGCCTGCTCGCGCGAAACTCCTGCGCCACCGTCAACAGATTCGACACCGACGACTGCGACGACGACACCGCCGCAAGCGACGACGACGACTCGCATGCCGGTGCTGCAGAAGGGAACGTACGACGAGGCGCTGCTGTGGTTCCGTTCCGCAAAGAAGTTCCACTTCATCCTCGATGATGGCGGCGTACACGCGGAAGGCGACGTCACGCGCTCGACGCCGGGCGCGGAGAAAGTGCGGTTCCGCGCAAACGGAACGGAGTGGCTCGCCGAGGCGACGGCGCAGGGCGTGACATGGAAACGGCGCGACGGCAATACGTGGAAGAGCGCAGACACGCCGGAGTTCGGCCCGCGCCTCTACCAGCGCGTGACGCTCCCCTTCGATCCGCAAAAAAAGGAGGGCGTTCCGCTCCTCGCCTCCGAGGAGGGAGAGACGAACCTCTATCGCTTCACCAACGCGAACACCGGCGACATGCACGAGGTGTGGGTGAAGAAAAGCGACGGGGCAGTGGAGCGGATCAAGATCGGAGAGAAGGTCGATCTCCGTCTTATCTTTTAGCCCCGAGCGGAGTCGAGGGGCCACGTTAGCATCTGCGATGCTCGACCCGACGCGCGGCTGCACATGCACCGCGCTTCGTACGCGGACAGCGTTGCTGCTAAGTTGGCCCCTCGACGCCGCTCGGGGCAGACGACAAGAATGACAAAAGCCCCGCCGCCGGGTGACCGTCCGCTGAAGACACTCGAGCGCGTCGTCTCGAAAGCCGGCCTCGGATCGCGCACCGAGGCACGAAAGTGGATCGGCGCGGGGCGGGTGAAGGTGAATGGCCGCGTGGAAGGAGATCCGAACCGCTGGATCGATCTCGAGCGCGACACTGTGCTGTTCGACAACCAACCGATCGAGAAGGCGGCGCCGGTGTATCTGCTGCTGCACAAGCCGGCGGGGTATCTCACGACGTACCGCGATCCGGAGGGGCGGAAGACGATCTACGACCTCCTTCCCGATCGCGATCGTTACCTCTTTCCCGTCGGACGTCTCGACCTCGACACGAGCGGCCTGCTGATCCTGACGAACGACACCGCGTTTGCGGAGCGGCTGACGAATCCGGAGTATCACGTGTCGAAGACGTACGTGGTGAAGGCATCGAAGCATTTGTCGGAGGAACAGCTCGAGCGACTGCGTAGCGGCATCGAGCTGCGCGACGGGCCGACGCGTCCCGCGATGGTGAAGCGCCTGCGCGAGCCGGGCGGGAAGACGGTCTTCGAGATCACGATCACCGAGGGGCGGAACCGGCAGGTGCGGCGGATGGTGGAGGCACTCGACGCGAAGGTCGTCAGTCTCGCGCGCACCGCGATCGGCACGATCACGCTCGGCGAGCTCGAAGAAGGCACCACGCGCGAGCTGACGCGCGAGGAAGCGGCCAGCCTGCGGTAACCAATGGAGCGCTGGCGTCCTCGCCGGCTGATGTGGCGGCGTCCCGCGCCG
>DASYGV010000044.1:0-63243 GCA_035999335.1 Thermoanaerobaculia bacterium
GCGCAGACGGCGAAGGATCTCCTTCGGAAGCGCGTGACGCGTTCAACTCACGGGTTCCTTCGCCGTCTGCGCGGCTCAGGATGACAGACACCAGCCCCATTCGCGACGCTGTGCATGTCGACGAGCTTTTCGACGCCGCACGTGCGCGAGCGAACGAAGGCCTCGTCGTCAAAGATCCGGAGTCGATCTACACGCCGGGACGCCGCGGCAAGTCGTGGCTCAAGTACAAGAAAGCGCTGGCGACGCTGGACTGCATCGTCACGTACGCGCAGTGGGGGAACGGCAAACGCCGCAGCGTGCTGTCCGACCTCACGTTCGCCGTGCTGCGTGACGGCGAGCTCGTGAACATCGGCAAGGCTTACTCGGGGCTGACTGACGTCGAGATCGCCGGGATGACGGAGCATTTCAAGCGGACGACGCTCGACTTGCACGGACCGGTGCATCGCGTCCAGCCGACGGTGGTGCTGGAGATCGCGTTCGACCGGATCCAGGAATCGAAGCGTCACAAATCGGGATACGCGCTGCGATTTCCGCGCATCGTCCGCATCCGCGACGACAAAACTCCCGACCAGATCTCAACCATCGACGAAGTTCGCCGTATCTACGAGGGACAACTTAGGAGAGAAGCGATGAACGATGAGCGATGAGCGATGAACAACCGCAGCAGCTTTTGTTCATCGCTCATCGTTCATCGCTCATCGCTGGAGAAACCTGATGCCTCTATACCGTTCCCGTAAAAACGCAATGATCGCCGGAGTGTGCGGCGGACTCGCCGAGTGGCTCGGCTGGAGCCCGGGCTGGGTCCGCCTGCTGTACATTCTCGTGTCGATCATCTCGGTGGGCTTTCCCGGGATGATCGTGTACATCATCTTGTGGGTCGTGATGCCGAAGGCGCCCGCCTGATCGGTTGGCGGTTGGCGGTTGACGGTTGGCAGGAGACCCCCTCCCACGTGGCCGGGTGGCGGCCTCCCGCTAACCGCCAACTGCCAACCGCCAACGAAATTGTTATGCTCCCCCGCCCATGTCGTTCCTCACCGGGCCCCCGAAGGCGCTGGAGCTTCCGGAGGGCTTTCGCTTCACTCACGGACAGACGATCGCTCCGTTCACGATCGTCTATGAGACGTTCGGCGAGCTGAACGCCGACCGCTCGAACGCGATCCTCGTCTGCCACGCGCTCTCCGCCAGCGCGCACGCCGCGGGGAGGTACACGGAAGACTCCGAGGAGAAGCCGGGCTGGTGGGATGGGCTCGTCGGATATGGCAAGGCGATCGATCTCGAGAAGTACTTCGTGATCTGCGTGAACCTGCCGGGCTCGCCGTTCGGCACAACCGCGCCGAAGTCGATCGACCCCGCGACGGGCAAGCCGCATGGCTCGCAGTACCCATGGCCGACGATCGAGGACATGGTCGAGTCGCAGAAGCTCGTCGTGAAGCATCTCGGCATCGAACACCTGTGCGCCATCGCCGGCGGATCGCTCGGCGGCATGCAGGTGCTGATGTGGGCCGCGATGTATCCCGACGCGGCGGATTCGATCATCGCGATGGCCAGCGGCTCCGCCGTGCCGGTGACGGGCATCGCCTGGCACATCCTCGGACGCAAGATCATCGAGACGGATCATCGGTTCCACGGCGGTGACTACTACGATCAACCGGACGCGCTGCGTGGCCTTCAAGTCGCGCGCATGCTCGGCCACATGACCTATCTCTCCACGGACTCGCTGCAGCGGAAGTTCGGACGGCGCCGTCGCGGCAACACTCGGCAGTTCGAGATCGACTCGTATTTCGAATATCAGGGAAAGAAGTTCGCCGCGCTGTACGACGCGAACTCGTACATCCGCGTGCAGGCGGCGATGGACGAGATGGACCTCGAGGAGCAGTACGGCGACTTGCGGTCGGCGTTCGCCCGCTGGCATGGACGCACGCTGCTCGTGTCATTCGATACGGACTGGCTGTTTCCTCCGAGTGAAAGCGAGCGCGTGGCTGCAGCGATGCGCTCCCTCGGCACGTCAGTGCGTCACGAGTTGATCCCGTCGGCGAACGGACACGACACGTTTCTCATCGACTTCCACCTGATCGACGAGCTCGTTCGTTCGTTTCTCGCGGGAGACGATCGGTCACCGCGGTTCTGACTCCTCGAATTCGCGCAGTCTCCGCTCGAGACGCATCTGCACGCGCGCCTTCGCGCTCGCGTCGAGAAACTCTTCGCACTCGCGAGAGGGCTCTTCGCATGGCGCGGCATACTCTGAGTAGTCGCGATCGGCCCATAGGCTCGCGCCTTCGAGGAACGAATATTCGATGCTGTTGCGCGCGAAGCGTTTGAGATCGGTATACGCGACGCCGTGCTCTTCGACCGCGCGCTGCCACTCCGTCGTCATGTCACCGCGCGACACGCCCGCATCGTCCGTCGCGAGAACGACCGGCACGCCGCTGCGCAGGTAGAGCCGCAGAGGATGCCGCCTGCCGGTGACGCCGAGAATCACATCGTTGCTGGTGAGGCAGATCTCGACCGCGACGGGCCGGGTGGCCATGGTGCGCAGCAACGCGAGGGCGTCCGTCTCGCGCGCGATGTCGACGCCGTGGCCGATGCGCTCGGCTTTCGCGATCAGCACCGAATCGCGGACATGGTTCTGCATCCCTTCCGGAGGCACGAGTCCGGGAGCGAGCTCACCTGCGTGCGTGGAGACGCGCACGTTCGGGTAGAGCGGACGAAGAAACGCGAACATCCGCATCAGCTCATCGAAGCTTGTCATCGACGCGTAGGAATCCTCCGGCTGCACGACGTTGAGGCCGACCACTCGCGAATCGACACTCGCGAGCTCGAAGCCGACGAGGAGCTCCGCGAAGAGCTGCTCACGCGGAAAAGCACGATGTGTCTCGAAGAGATAACGCACCGTCGACGCGCAGCCTTGCTGCGCTTCCGGCTTGTCGCATCCGAGGTTCTGGCGCAGGCCCGCTTCGGCGGTGTCGATCGTTGCGCTCGACGACTTCACCACGCCGGCAACTCCGCCCTTCAACAGCGTGTCGCGCATCTCGGCGAGCGGCGTCCCCGGCTTCAACTGCCGCCCCAACGCACGCGCGCCGCCGATGTCCTGGCCGAAGAGGGACTCGACGTAGTCGACGTTCTCCCGCGCGAATCGCGACACGACTTCCGTCAGCAACTCCGGAACGTGATTCCGCGCCACGGCGCTGAATCGGTTGAACGTTGCGAAGAAGTGATCGTGGCCCGACTCCTCTGTTCCGTTGACGGCCGGGCGGGACTGCCGCATCGAAAGCGCGTCGAGCACGCTGGTGTAAAGCGACGGATCCGTCAATGCCTGCCCCGCCGGCACTGGCGTCTTGCTCTCGGCGTCGCACGTCGTGTACGCGAGATTCGCATCGATGCAGAGACCGTCGGCGGCGGCGAGGCGGATGTAGGTCTCGGCGTAGACGGTGCCGGACAGATGGTTGTGCAGGTCGCCGCCCTTCGGCATCTGCTCGAGGAAGCGGCGCAGGAGCAGCGGATCGCGGCGAACGTCCTCGAATCGCTCGGTCGCCGACTCCTCGTCGGCGAGCGCGGCGATGGCGAAGATGTGAACAACGAGTGCGAACAGAATGCGGACCTTCATCAGGCGCAGAGTATGCCTCTACACTCACCCCGATGCGCACCATCGCGGCGGTTCTCATCTCGCTCCTGGTGGTTTCCCCGGCGGTCGCCCAGCAGACCTGGAATCAGTGGGCGGGCGGACCACAGCACACCGGTTTTCTCGATGTGACGGGACAGCCCCTCGTGACCGAGCTGGCAAACATCATCGTCGATCCGTTCGTGCCGATTCTGCGCGAGGAAGCGCGCGGCGGCCTCCTCGTGCACTACCAGACGCCACTCAGCCAGGGCCGCGACGTGTTCATGGAGGTCAAGACCGGCACTTACACGAACTTCCGCGCGTGGGAGACGCAGACGTGGAACGTGCGCAAGTTTCAGTGGGAGGACCGGCAGCTCGTCACCCGCTGGACGGCGGAGAGCGACTGGGACCCGGTGCCGTCCGGCGGTCCGCGGGGAGAGCCGGTGTTCCACGCGGCACTCGCGAAGAAGTTCGTGTACATGCCCGGCGCGGGCGGAACGATTCTCGAGGTCGATCGCGATACCGGCGTGATCACGCGCCGTCTCGGGCAATTCACGACAGCGATCGATTTGCAGACGTACGTGACGAGCCCGATCACCCTCGATGCGAATGGAAACCTCTACTACAACGCGGTGCGCATGGCCGCGGAGAATCCGTGGTCGACGGACATCTCCGACGCATGGCTGGTGAAGATCGCGCCCGGCGGAGCGGCCTCGCGCGCGAGCTACTCGGCGCTCGTCGCGAACGCACCCGCGGCGACGGACATGTGTCTCAATCAGTTTCCCAATATCGAGCGCCCCTGGCCGCCGTCGCCGGATGCAGTGCCTCCTTCGGTGACTTGCGGGTCGCAGCGCGCGGGCATCAACATCGCCCCGGCAGTCGGCAGCGATGGCACGGTCTATACGGTCTCTCGCGCGCACCTGACCCCCCGGTGGGGATGGCTCGTCGCGGTGAATCCCGATCTCACGCCAAAGTGGTCGTCCTCGCTGCGCAATCGCTTCCAGGACGGATGCAACGTGCTGCTTCCACCGACCGGCACCGCGGGCGGTTGTCGCGAGGGTGCGAGGACGGGCGTGGATCCCTCGGACAACGAGCCCGGCTCTGGCACGGTGGAAGACAGCTCGACTTCTTCGCCGGTGGTCGCGCCGGACGGCACGATCTTCTACGGTGCCTACAGCAGCTACAACTACTCGATGGGACACATGATGCGGTTCTCGGCAGACGGCGAATTCCTGAATGCTTATCCGTTCGGCTGGGACGTCACGCCCGCGATCTGGCCACACGACGGAACGTACTCGCTGATCACGAAAGAGAATCACTATTCGGTCCCCGCGTACTACGTCACGCAGCTGAATCCGGAGCTGCAGGTGGAGTGGCAGTTCCTGGCGACGAACACCATGCGCTGCTCCCGCAATGAAGACGGAACGCTCGACTGTGTCGAAGGAGGTCGTACGTTCGAGTGGTGTGTGAACTCCGTCGCCGTCGACCGGCGCGGCGTGGTCTACGTGAACAGCGAGGACGGGCACCTCTACGCAATCAATCAGGGTGGAACGGTTCGCGAGCGGATCTTCCTGCAACTCGCTCTCGGCGCGGCCTATACACCCCTGTCGCTCGGCACCGACGGGAAGATCTACACGCAAAACGCCGGGCGCCTGTTCGTGGTGGGGACGAATGCAGTGAAGAGGAGAGCGGCGCGGCCGTGACGCGCTACACAGCCATGGCGAAGATGTGAACAACGAGCGCGAACACAATCCGGACCTTCATCAGGCGCAGAGTATGCCTCTACACTCACCCCGATGCGTTACCTCTCGGTGGTTCTCGTCACGCTTCTGATCGTTTCCCCGGCAGTTGCGCAGCAGACTTGGAATCAGTGGGCCGGCGGGCCACAGCACACGGGGTCGCTCGACGTCACCGGACAGCGCTTCGTGA
Organism: Thermoanaerobaculia bacterium; assembly: GCA_035999335.1. Lineage (GTDB taxonomy): Bacteria > Acidobacteriota > Thermoanaerobaculia > Gp7-AA8 > Gp7-AA8 > QHVT01. The sequence continues at coordinate 5,528 of DASYGV010000044.1, forward strand.
CGGAGCTCGCGAACATCGTCGTCGATCCGTTCGTACCGATTCTTCGCGCGGAAGCGGGCGGCGCGCTGCTCGTGCACTACCAGACTCCGCTCAGCCAGGGCCGCGACGTGTTCATGGAGGTCAAGACCGGCACGTACAACAACTTCCGCTCCTGGGAGACGCAGACATGGAACGTGCGCAAGTTCCAGTGGGAGGACGGAGAGCTCGTCACGCGCTGGACGGCGGAGAGCGACTGGAACCCGGTGCCGTCCGGCCCGCGGTTCGAGCCGGTGTTCCACGGGGCGCTGACGAAGAAGTTCGTGTACATGGCCGGCGCGGGCGGAACGATCCTCGAGGTCGACCGCAGCAGCGGCGTGATCACGCGGCGCCTCGGACAGTTCACGATGTCGATCGACCTGCGCACGTACGTGACCAGCCCAATCACCGTCGACGCCGACGGGAACCTCTACTACAACGTGCTGCGCCTCGCCGCGGAGAATCCGTGGACGACGGACATTTCCGACGCATGGCTGGTGAAGATCGCGCCCGATGGAACGGCGTCGCGCGGGAGCTACACCGCATTGGCGCCGAACGCACCCGCCGCGACGGACATGTGCCTCGACCAGTTTCCTACGAGCATGCTCCCGTGGCCACCGTCGCCCGCTGCCGTGCCGGGCTCCGTGCCGTGCGGATCGCAACGCGCGGGTATCAACATCGCGCCCGCGGTCGGACCCGACGGCACGATCTACACGGTCTCACGCGCGCATCTGAACAGCCGGTGGGGCTGGCTCGTCGCGGTGAATCCCGATCTCTCGTCGAAGTGGTCGACCTCGCTGCGCAATCGTTTTCAGGACGGATGCAATGTGTTGCTGCCAACGAACGGCACACCCGGCGGATGTCGCGTCGGTGCGACGACGGGCGTGGATCCCGCGGACAATCAGCCCGGCTCCGGCGCGGTGAACGACAACTCGACGTCATCGCCGGTGGTCGCGCCGGACGGCACGATCTTCTACGGCGCGTACAGCCGCTACAACTATTCGCAGGGACACATGATGCGTTTCTCGGCGAGTGGCCAATACCTGAACGGCTATCCGTTCGGCTGGGACGTCACGCCCGCGCTGTGGCAGCACGACGGAACGTTCTCGCTGATCACGAAGGAAAATCGATATGTCGGCGCCGGCTCGTACTGCGGCGGCTGTCCTCCGAACCGCATTCCGAGCGCTCCGGAGGGCTACTACATCACCCAACTGAATCCCGACTTGCAGGTGGAGTGGCAGTTCAAGGCGACGAACACGGAGAGTTGCGCGCGCAACGAAGACGGGACAGTCGATTGCGTCGATGATCACCCGCAGACGTTCGAATGGTGCGTGAACTCAGTCGCCGTCGACCGGCGCGGCGTGGTGTACGTGAACAGCGAGGACGGACACCTCTACGCGATCAATCAGGGCGGCACGCTCCGCGAGCGAATCTTCCTGCAACTCGCCCTCGGCGCGGCATACACGCCGCTGTCGCTCGGAGCGGACGGGAAGATCTACACGCAGAACGCGGGGCACCTGTTCGTGGTGGGAACGGGTTTGACGAAGAGGAGAGCGGTGCGGCCGTAGCCACCCCTGTCATCCTGAAGCCGCGTAGACGGCGAAGGACCCCCTGCCGACAGCACGCGACGCGCTCAAAATCAGGAGATCCTTCGCCGTCTTCGCGGCTTCAGGACGACAGCGATTCGTTACGCGAACCGCTCGTCCGGCTCACTCAGGAACTCGACGTCGCCGAGCGTCGCGATCCCCGCTCCGCCATCGATAGCGCGGTAACCAACGGCGACCGTCCCATCCTCGAGGCGCTCCACCTGAATGACGACGACGGGAGTCGGCTCGCCGACTTCCTCCTCACGCACGATTGCACACGACGGCAACTCGATCTCGACCGGCTCGCCGCCGACCGCAAACACGGCGCGGCCTTCGTTGACATCCTGATCGGTCGCGGTGCGTCCGTGAACAGCCGGCGTCGCGCGCCACTTCTTCATGTCGATGGGCTGGTCCATCACAACGTGAAGTGTCACTCGTTCGCGGCGGCCGGCTTCGTGATCGGCACTCGGTAGTCGCACTCCGGATTGTTGCAGTACTCGATGTGACCTTCGCGCTTGGTCTCCTTCTCCAGGAGATACGGCGTGTGGCACTTCGGGCACTCGCGCGGCACGGGGCGGTTGTTCAGCGCGAACTCGCACTTCGGATAGCGATTGCACGCGAAGAAGACGCCGCGGCGCGAGATGCGCTCGACGAGATCGCCTTCCTTGCAGTTTGGACACTTCACGCCGGTCGGCTTCGGAGGCGTGGACGACTTCCCGCCGCGGCCGATCTTGCGGATGGTTTTGCAGTCCGGGTAGCCGGAGCACGAATAGAACGGGCCGTAGCGGCCGCTCTTGAGGACCATCTCCTTGCCGCAATTCTCGCAGGGCGGCTGCGGCTCGGTGGGCAGGTTCGCGGCCTGCTTCATCAGCTTCGGGTCCTTCGTGTTCTTGCAGTCCGGGTAGCCGGTGCAGGCGAAGAACTGGCCGAAGCGCGAGCGCTTGAGCGTCATCGGCTTGCCGCATTTGTCGCAGATGATCTGCTCGTCGTCCGAAGTCGCCTCCGCGGCGTCGCCCTTCGGCATTTCCTTGGTGGTCTTGCACTCCGGATAGTTCGAGCAGGCCAGGAACTCGCCGAAGCGGCCGAACTTGATCACCATTGGCGAGCCGCAGGTTTCGCACTTCTCATCGGTCTCGAGACCGGTGCCCTTGACCTGGGTCATCTCCGTCGCGGCGCGCTCGAGGTCGGCGTTGAATTTGCCGGAGAACTCGCGCATGAGATCCGTCCAGTCGCGATTGCCTTCCTCGACGTTGTCGAGCTTCTCCTCGAGATCGGCGGTGTAGCCCTCGTCGATGATGTCGCCGAACGAGGCCTTGAGCAGCTTCACCACCAGCGCGCCGAGGTGCGTGGGGTGGAACTTGCCGTCGTGCTTGTAGGTGTAGTCGCGGGCCTGGATGGTGGTCATGATCGCGCCGTACGTCGACGGGCGGCCGATGCCGTTCTCCTCCAGCGCCTTCACGAGCGTCGCTTCCGTATAGCGCGGCGGCGGCTGCGTGAAGTTCTGTTTCGTATCGAGCTCGATCAGTTCCAGCACGTCGCCCTCGTTGAGCGGCGGCAGGGCCTTGTCGTTCTTCTTCTCGTCGTCCTCGTCGTCGTCTTCGCCGGACGCGTCCTGAAAGACGGCCAGGAAGCCGGCGAACTTCTGCACTTCACCAGAGGCGCGGAGGGTGAGGTTGCCGACGGCGATGTCAGCGTCGGTGACGTCGAAGAGCGCGGGCTTCATCTGACAGCCGACGAAGCGGTCCCAGATCATCTTGTAGAGGCCGTACTCCTCTTTGGTGAGGAAGTCCTTGACCTTCTCCGGATCGAGGTCCATCGACGTCGGGCGGATGGCCTCGTGCGCATCCTGCGCCTGTGCAGCTTTTTTGACCTTATAAAAGTTCGGTTTATCGGGAAGGATATCGTCGCCATATTTCGCGGCGATATACGATCTCACTTCTCCGAGCGCGTCATCGCTGATGCGGACCGAGTCGGTGCGCATGTAGGTAATGAGACCGGCGAATCCGAACGTGCCGAGCTCCTTGCCTTCGTACAACTTCTGCGCGACCTGCATGGTGCGCTTCACCGGCCACTTGAACCGGTTGTAGGCGGTGCGCTGGAGGGTGGAAGTGATGAACGGCGGCGCGGCAGACTGCTTGCGCTCCTTGCGAGCGACTTCCGTGACGACGTACTTCCCGGACTCGAGCGCGGCCTCGATCTTTCGCGCCGTCTCCTCGTTCGGGACCTCGGCCTTCTTGCCGTCGACCTTCGTCAGCTTCGCGATGAACGGCGGAGGCGTCTGCGCGTTGAGCTTGGCGGCGAACGACCAGTACTCGACCGGCTGGAACGCTTTGATCGACTCTTCGCGGTCGACGATCATCTTCATCGCCACCGACTGCACGCGCCCGGCGGAGAGGCCGCGGCGGACTTTGTCCCACAGGAGGGGAGAGATCTTGTAGCCGACGAGACGATCGAGAACGCGGCGCGCCTGCTGGGCGTTGACCTTGTTCATGTCGATCTCGCCCGGCTGGCTGATGGCCTTCTGCACGGCTTTCTTGGTGATCTCGTGGAACAGGACGCGGCGGACTTTCGTCGCGTCGTTGCCGAGGAGCTTCATCACGTGCCAGCCGATGGCCTCTCCCTCGCGATCAGGGTCGGACGCGATGTAGATCGTCTCGGCCTTCTTCGCGGCGGCTTTCAGCTCGCTGACGACCTTCTCTTTTCCTTCCAGGATTTCGTACGTGGGGAGGAAGGTCACTTCGTCGACGCCGAGCTCGCTCTTCGGGAGATCGCGAACGTGTCCGACGGATGCTTTGACGACGTAATCCTTCCCGATGAACTTGTTGATCGTCTTCGCTTTCGCGGGAGACTCGACGATGACGAGATTCTTGGCCATTGCGGAACGCCCCAAACTGAGAGGCCGAGCGCGGAAATTCCGGGGTCGCGCGGCGCTGGACCATATCAAACGGTCCGGAGACGAGCCAAATTGCTCCATTCGGTAGAGCCTTTCCGGCAGATACAATCGTCCCGTGACGAGGTCTCCGGTCGGTGAGGGATGAGATCCGTGTGGAACGGACGCCGCTTGTTCATCGTCGCGATTGCGGTGGGGACGGTGTTGAGACTCGTCCAGACCGCGACGTCCATCGGCACGATCGACGCGCTGATGTGGTTTCGCTGGGTCGAGCTCATCGAACGGGTCGGCATCCTTCAGTCATACCGCTACTCCCAGCTGATGAATCATCCTCCGTTCGCGCTCCTGCTCGCGAGGACGGTCAATGCGGTCGGCGTCGCGTGCGGGCTCGAGTTCAATGACTCGTTGAGAATCGTCCAGGCGGCGGCGGACGTCGGAACGGCGTTGCTGCTCGTGGGCATCGCACGGCGGCTGGGGGCGAAGAACGAGTACTTCGCCGCCGCGATGTTCTTTTTGTCGCCGGCGACGATCTTCATCAGCGCGTTTCACTGCAACAACGATCCGTTGATGACGATGCTGCTCGCTGCCGCGGTGCTCATGGTTTTGGACGAGCGGCCGTTGCCGGCGGGCGCGCTGCTCGCGCTCGCGGTCAGCATCAAGATCGTGCCGCTGCTCGTCGGGCCGCTGCTTCTGTTCGCGTTCCGCGGAACGCGGGCGCGTGTGCTTTTCCTCGCCGCCGCGAGCGTCACCAGCGCGATCCTTTTCCTGCCAGGGTTCGTCGTCAACGGGCCGCAGTTTCTCAAACAGATCTTCGGCTACACCGGCATGACGACGGGGTGGGGGTGGAGACTCGTCGCCGTCTATGTCGCCAAGTGGACGGGATCGCACGGTCTGTCCCGCGCGTTGACCTACCTCGGCTTTGTGATGATCGCTGCTCTGGTTGTGCTCTGGATCGCGGAGGTGCGCCGCGGTGAGATCCGGGAACGGCTGCCGCGACTCATCTGCATCAGCTACCTGCTGGTGCTGTTCTTCGCTCCGGGCTTCGGCGTGCAGTACATGTTCTGGTTCCTGCCATGGCTCGCGTTCGCGCTGCCGAAGCGCGCGGCACTGGCGATGCACGGGCTCATCTCTGCGTTCGTGTTCACGGCCTACACGGCCTGGTCGGACGGATGGCCGTGGTGGTTCGCGGACGGGAGCAGCACACCGCTGGCCACGCAGATTACAGCGCAGTCGGGGCTGGTGGCCTGGGTGGCGATTGGAGCTGCTGCGTTCTACGCGCTGTGGCGCCTGCGCGGCAGAATTAGCCTCGGAGCGACCGTACGTGCCGAAGGCTAGGCCAACCAGCGCATCCGGCCGTGCCGGCTACTCTTCGTCTTCGTCGTCCCCGCCGGCGCTCTTGTACTTCTTGGTCTTGTTGTAGAGCGTCTTGTAGGAGATGCCGAGGATCTCGGCGGTCTTGCGACGGTCGCCGTCGGTCATGTTGAGCGTCTCTTCGATGACGATGCGCTCGACTTCTTCCATCGGCTGACCGAGCGGAATCGTGACCGCGTCTTTGGAGCGTTTGCGGCGGTTGCCGGCGAGCTTGTCGGGGAGACAGTCGACAGTGAGCGTGTCGGTGCGGGCCATGATGAACGCGCGGTTGATGACGTTGCGCAGCTCGCGCACGTTGCCCGGCCACTCGTATGCCTGGAGCGCTTCGATGAAGTCCGCGTCGATCTTTTCGACGTGCTTCTCCTCGGTCTCGTTGAGTTTCTGGAGAAAGAAGTGCGAGAAGAGTGGGATGTCCTCGAGGCGCTGCCGCAGCGGCGGTACTTCGATGGGGAAGACGTTCAGGCGGTAGTAGAGGTCTTCGCGCATCTTGCCGTCGGTGATGGCTTTCTGCGGATCGCGGTTCGACGCGGCGACGATGCGCGCGTCGATGTTGATCTCCTCGTTGCCGCCGACGCGGCGGAACTTGCCTTCCTCGAGCACGCGCAGGAGCTTGACTTGCAGCTCGATCGGCATCTCCGTGATCTCGTCGAGGAACACGGTGCCGCCTTTGGCGAGCTCGAAGTAGCCCTCGCGTCGTTTGATCGCGTTCGTGAACGCGCCCTTCTCGTGACCGAAGATCTCGGACTCGATGAGCGTCGGCGAGATCGCGCCGCAGTTGAAAGCGATGAAGGGCTTGTTGCGCCGGCGGGAAAGGTAATGGATCGTGTTGGCGACGACTTCCTTGCCCGAGCCGGATTCGCCGACGATGAAGACGTTCGCGTCGGTGTTGGCGACCATCTCCAGCTCTTCGAAGAGGCGCTGCATGCGCGGCGACTTGCCGACGAGATGTCCGAGGGCCCCCATCTTCTGGAGCTGGCGCCGAAGCTCGAGGATCTCCTGCTTCATCATCTGTTTGTCTTCGACGGACTTCAGAATGACCTGCAGGCGGGGGAGATCGACCGGCTTGGTGACGTAGTCTTCGGCGCCGACTTTGAGCGCCTTGACCGCGGAGTCGACGGTGGCGTGGCCGGTGAGGATGATGACCGAGACGTCGGGGAAGTTTTCCTTGATCCGGTGGAGGAGGTCGAGGCCGGAGCCGTCGGGGAGCTTGAGGTCGACGATCGCGACGTCGGGAAGGAGCTTGTTGATCGAGTTCCAGCCGGCTTTCACCGTATCGGCGACTTCCGGCTCGTAACCCCACTCTTCCACGACATCGGCCATGCCGGCGCTGGTGGCGCGATCGTCATCCACAATGAGGACTCGTTTCATGATTTTTCCAAAGGTAGCGAAAGCCGGAGAACGACCTTATCACGTTCCATCGCGGTGTCCAGCTCACCACCATAGGTCTCGGTAATGAGACGAGCAACCGCAAGTGAAAGATCGGGGTTCCCTTCGGCATCGGAGTAGTAGAACTTGAAGAGTTTCGTCGACTCGAAGTCGGGTGAATCGGGATTTCCGGCGAGTGTGACGATATAGCGCGTGTCGCCGACATCGGCCTGCGCACTGGTCGCACCCAGAGCCTTCAACGCTCCCTCGAAGTACAGCTTGTATGCCTGACGGATTCTCGCCTCGTGACAGACGACGAAGGCGCTGCCGTTGGTCTCGATTGCGATGCCTGCGGAGGATGCCGCATCACCACAGATCGGAACGATGTCGATCGCGGCCGGGGCCTCGTTTTTCGGCGGTGTGGAGAGGAGGAAAAACGCGTCGAAGATACGTCCCAGCCTGCGCAACTCGGTTTCGATTGCGTGCGCGTACGCGACGACCTTTTCGTCGTCCTCTCCGCCGATCTTCCGCAGCCGCATGCGCAGGAGCTCGAGACTGAGCACCGCCACGTTGAGCGGGGTCTTGAGATCGTGCGCGGTGTCGGCGCTACGCTGGAAGTTCGCGCGCGCGAAGCTTTCGAGCCAGGGCTCCATGAGTTTTCCTTGAACCGCGCGCAGCTTAATGCAAGGTCGGGGCCGGTTGCGCGCCGCGCTCTCGTCAGTGCTCGCGGTGCACGTTGATCATCGCGATCGACTCTTCGAGCTTCGCTTCGACGCGGGCGAACTCGGGGTCGTGCGACGAGAGGTACGCCATCTCTTTCTCGGCGGCGGCGCGCTCCTGTTCGGCGGCCGCGCGATCGATCTCGGTCGGGAGGAAGCCGCGCTCGGCCAGCACGATCACGCGGTCGGGGAGCACTTCGGCGAAGCCCCAGGAAATGACCAGGCGCTCGACTTTCGTACCGGCGCGGTAGCGCAGCTGGCCGATGCGCAGCGTCGCCAGAAGAGGCGTGTGACCGGGAAGGACGCCGATCTCGCCGTCGCTCGCGGGCAGGATCACCTCATCGACTTCAGCGTCGATGATCTTCCGCTCGCGGGTGACCACGGTGAGATGAATCTTCGTCGGGAGATCGGCCATGGACAATTTCCTTTTACGGGCTTCGCTGGTTCCTACACCATTTCGCGCTTCATCTGCTCGGCCTTCTCGAGCACCTGCTCGATCGTGCCCTGCAGAAGGAACGCCTGCTCGGGGATGTCGTCGTGCTTGCCGTCGACGATCTCGCGGAAGCCGCGGATCGTGTCGGCGATCTTCACGTACTGGCCCTTGATGCCGGTGAACTGCTCGGCCACGAAGAACGGCTGCGACAGGAAGCGTTGAATCTTGCGCGCGCGCGCGACGATGACCTTGTCCTCTTCCGACAGCTCGTCGATGCCGAGGATGGCGATGATGTCCTGGAGGTCCTTGTACTTCTGCAGGACGGCCTGCACCGCGCGGGCGGTGTTGTAGTGCTCGTCGCCGAGGATGCGCGGGTCGAGGATCTTCGACGTCGACGCCAACGGATCGACCGCGGGGTAGATGCCGAGCTCCGCGATCTGTCGCGAGAGAACGGTCGTCGCGTCGAGGTGAGCGAACGCCGTCGCGGGTGCGGGATCGGTGAGATCGTCGGCGGGAACGTAGATCGCCTGCACCGAGGTGATCGATCCCTTCTTCGTCGACGTGATCCGCTCCTGCAGCTCGCCCATCTCCGTCGCGAGGTTCGGCTGGTAGCCGACGGCGCTCGGCATGCGGCCGAGGAGTGCCGACACTTCGGAGCCGGCCTGCGTGAATCGGAAGATGTTGTCGATGAACAGCAGCACGTCCTGGCCTTCGACGTCGCGGAAGTATTCGGCAACGGTCAGGCCGGTGAGGCCGACGCGCAGGCGCGCTCCCGGCGGCTCGGTCATCTGGCCGTAGATCAACGCGGCCTTCGACTTCGACGGATCGCCCGGCGTGATGACGCCCGTCTCCTCGAACTCGAGGTAGAGGTCGTTGCCTTCGCGCGTGCGCTCGCCGACGCCGGCGAACACGGAGAAGCCGCCGTGCTGTTTGGCGACGTTGGTGATGAGCTCGAGGATCAGAACGGTCTTGCCGACGCCGGCGCCGCCGAAGAGGCCCGTCTTGCCGCCCTTGGTATACGGCTCGAGGAGGTCGATGACCTTGATGCCGGTCTCGAACATCTCGATGCCGGTGGCCTGGTCTTCGAACGAGGGCGCATCGCGGTGGATCGACCAGCGAAACTCGGAGTTGACGGGGCCGCGCTCGTCGACCGGCTCGCCGAGGACGTTCATGATGCGGCCGAGGGTCTCGCGGCCCACCGGAACCTGGATGGGCGCTCCCGTGTCGATGGCCTTCATCCCCCGGACCATTCCGTCGGTCGGCTTCATGGCGATGCAGCGGACCTGGTTTTCGCCGATGTGGTTCGCGACCTCGACGATGACGTCGATCGGAACCTTCCCCAGCTCGCCCTCATCAAGGATGCGGATGGCGCTCTGCAGCGCGGGGAGGTGTCCTTCGCTGAACTCGATGTCGACGGCGGGGCCGATGATCTGAACGACTCTGCCGATCTGCTGGGTGGTGGTTGCGGTTGTCATGTTGTCTCCAAACTAATGGCCGGCCGCGGCCGCGCCGCTCACGATCTCGATGATCTCCTTCGTGATCGAAGCCTGGCGAATGCGGTTGTAGGTCAGGGTCAGGTGGCCGATCATGTCCGACGCGTTTTTGGTCGCCGACTCCATCGCGGTCATGCGCGCGCCTTGTTCGGCGGCCGCGGACTCGAGGAGGACGCGATAGAGCTGAAACTCGATGTGTTTCGGCAGCAGCTCCGTCAGGATTGCCTCGGGGCTCGGCGAGTAGAGATAGTCGATGGCCGGCTCGTTCTGCTGGCCCGACCATTCGCGCTGCAGCGGCAGGAGCCGTTCCAGCGTCACCCGCTGGGCGATGATCGATTTGAACTCGTTGTAGAGCACGTACACGGCATCGAACTCGCCGCTGACGAAGTCCTCGATCAGCGACGACGCGATGTCGCGCGCCGTCTCGAGGGAGAGCGCCTGATACACCTGCGTCGCCTGGCGGCGAATCGGCAGTTCGCGGCGCTTGTAGAAGTCGAACGCTTTGCGTCCGATCGGCAGCAGATGCACTTCCTGCCACCCCTTCTCGGCGATCGCGTTCTGCGAGGCGCGGATCACGTTCGTGTTGAACGCGCCGCAGAGACCGCGGTCGGCGGTGACGACGAGCAGAAGGACCTTGTTCTCCTGCTCGCGCTCCTGCAGCAGCGGGTGCTTGTCGATGTCGACGCGCGTCGAGACCGACGCGAGCACCTGGCGCAGCGCGGCCGCGTACGGACGCGCGGCCATCATCCGCTCCTGCGCGCGGCGAAGCTTCGCCGCCGCCACCATCTTCATGGCCTTCGTGATCTGCTGCGTGTTCTTGACGCTGCGGATCCGTCGTCGGAGATCGATCGTGCTGGGCATGTCTATGCGGCCAATACGTTGGCGTTGTCTTTCACGTACTGGTCTTTGAAGTCGGTGATGGCCTTGCGGATCGCACCCTCGAGCTCCGCGTCGAACTTCGGCGCGGTCTCGAGCTTCTCGACCAACTGCGCGTGCTCGTCGGTGAGGTGCTGGTGCATCGCGGCCTCGAACGGTCGGACAGCTTCGACGGCGAGATTGTCGAGGAAGCCCTTCGTGCCGGCGAAAATCGACGCGGTCTGGAGACCGACGCGCATCGGCTGATACTGGCCCTGTTTGAGGATCTCCACCAGGCGCTTGCCGCGGTTGAGCTGCTGCTGCGTGGCCTTGTCGAGGTCGGATCCGAACTGCGCGAAGGCCGCGAGCTCGCGGTACTGCGCGAGGTCGAGGCGGAGCGTGCCTGATACGGAACGCATCGAGCGCACCTGCGCGGAGCCGCCGACGCGCGACACGGAGATGCCGACGTTGATGGCCGGCCGCACGCCGGAGTGGAAGAGGTCCGTCTCGAGGAAGATCTGCCCGTCGGTGATGGAGATGACGTTGGTCGGGATGTATGCGGAGACGTCGCCGGCCTGCGTTTCGATGATCGGCAGCGCCGTCAGCGAGCCGCCGCCCTTCGCATCGGAAAGCTTCGACGCGCGCTCGAGGAGACGCGAGTGGAGATAGAAGACGTCGCCGGGATACGCCTCGCGGCCCGGCGGGCGGCGGAGGAGCAGCGAGATCTCGCGGTAGGAGGCCGCGTGCTTGGAGAGATCGTCATAGATGACCAGCGCGTGCTGTCCGTTGTAGAGGAAGTACTCGCCGATCGCGCAGCCGGCGTATGGCGCGAGGTACTGCAGCGGCGCCGCTTCCGAGGCCGAGGCGTTGACGACGACGGTGTAGTCCATCGCGCCGTACTGCTCGAGCGTCTTCACGATCTGCGCAACGGTCGACTTCTTCTGACCGATCGCGACGTAGACGCACTTCACGTCCTTGCCCTTCTGGTTGATGATCGTGTCGACGGCAACGGCGGTCTTGCCGGTCTGGCGGTCGCCGATGATCAGCTCGCGCTGGCCGCGGCCGATCGGAATCATCGCGTCGATGGCTTTGAGGCCGGTCTGCAGCGGCTCCTTCACGGGCTTACGGTCGATGACGCCGGGAGCGAGACGCTCGATCGGGTAGTACTCGGCGGAGGCGATCGGTCCCTTGCCGTCGATCGGAATGCCGAGCGCGTTGACGACGCGGCCGACGACCGCGGGGCCGACCGGCACGGACATGATGCGGCCGGTGCGCTTGCACTGATCGCCTTCCTTCAGCTCCTGGTAGTCGCCCAGGAGCACGACGCCGACGTTGTCTTCCTCGAGATTGAGGGCGAGACCGGTGACGTCGTGCGGGAACTGCACGAGCTCACCGGCCATGACCCGATCGAGGCCATAGACGCGAGCGATGCCGTCGCCGACGGAGGTGATGGTGCCGACTTCCGACACGTCCACGCCGCGGCCGATGCCGGTTAATTGCTGACGAATAATCTCTGTGATTTCTTCTGCCTTCAAATCGACAGCCATTTTGTTCTCCGATATTGGCGACGGCGAGTCGTTAGCTCAACGACTCGCGAAATTTGTTGATCTTTCCTGCGACCGAGGCGTCCCAGATCTCGCTCCCGATCTTGACCACGAATCCGCCCAGCAGCTTCGGGTCGGTGCGGATGTCGAGCTCCACCTTCTTGCCGACTTTCTTCGACAGCGTGTCGGCCAGCTCGCCGATCTCGTCGGCGCTGAGGCTCTTCGCGCTGCGGACTTCCGCAACGGCGACGCCGAGGGCTTTGTTCACGTATGCGGTGAGCGCGGCGAGGATCGCATCGACGTCGTTGATGCGATGGTGGTGCACCAGCACCTCGAGCGTGCGGCCCGCCAGCTCGGACGCTTTCATTTTGCGCGAGAGCGTTTGCGTAACCGCGATCTTCGCCTGCTCGTCGACGGCGGGATTCGCGTAGAACTCCCGCAGATCGTTCGACGCGCGGAGCGCCGCGGCGAAGCGCATCAGCTCTCCTCGGAGCTCGTTCGCCTTCGCCGGCGAGCCGGCGGCGTCCATGATGGCGCGGGCGTAGGGGCGGGCGAATCTACGAATCATGCGTTCCCCACCTCACGAAGGCTCTCGGCGAAGAGGTTCTTCTGGTCTTGTTCGGTGATCTTTTCGCGCAGGATCTGCTCGGCGCGGTCACTGGCGAGCTGGCCCGCGAACTCGGTGAGCTCGGTCCGCGCATGCTTGAGCCGGTTGTCGACTTCGTTGCGCGCGTTGGCGAGGATCTTCTGCGACTCCGCCTCGGCGGCCGCGATGAGCTCGCGCTTCTGGCGCTCTCCCTCGGCCTGCGCGCGCTCGTGAATCGCGCGCACTTCGGCTTCGATTGCGGAGAGGCGTGCCTGGATGTCGCCGGCCATGCGATCGGCTTTTTCGCGGCGCTCGCGCGCTTCCTCGGACGCGCGCCGGATCGCGGCACTGCGCTCCGCGAACGCCTTCTTCACCGGTCCGCCGACGAAGTACACGAGCACGCCGATGAACAGCAGCATGTTCGCGAGCTTGAGGACCCACGCGGGCATGCCGAAGTAGGTCTTCTCGTGATGCTCCTCGGCGGCCGCGCCTTCTTCGGCGAAGAGCACCGGCCCGGTCAGAGCCGCGACGGCAAGAATCAGAAGGATGATCGTGGTCAGGCGGCGCATCAGACGGCCCTCCCGAGAATGCGCTCGGCCGCGAGTCGGGCGAGGGCATCGGATTCGGCGACGATCTTCGTACGCGCGGCTTCGACGTCGGCGTTCAGTTTCGCGTCCGCCTCGTTGACGATCTCGCGCGCCTCGCCGCTCGTGCGCTCGACGACTTGCTGGCGGTACGTCGCTGCCTCGCCGCGGAAGCGATCGCGCACCTGTGCGGCATCGCGCTTCGCGCTGTGGAGCTGCGCTTCCGTTTGCGCGGTCGCTTCGCTGAAGCGGGCCAGCGCATCCTCGTACAGCTTCTCGGCCGACTTCGTCTCCGTCTCGCGCGACTCCAGGACCTCGTTGATCGGACGCAGGAAGAACCGGCGCACGACCAGGTAGTTCAGGATGAAGATCACCATGATCGCGAGCAGAGAGAGATCGGGCGCCAGGTTGATTTGCATAGTTTTTTCGTGGAAGCACTGCTCGGGCCGAGCCGCGCAGGAGGGCTCCAGAGCGCACGGACGCCCAAAGCCGCCGCGCTGTATACCACATCGGAAAGAACGTTGTCACGCGAGCGGTTGAGGTCTTGCGGTGGCTGAAGAAACCTACAAGAAGATTCTCGAGCGGGCTGATCGACATTTCGCTTCGGTGATGCAGTCGCAACCGCAGAACCTCCAGTGCGGCGCGGGCTGCTCCCTCTGCTGTTACGGGCTGTTCGAGATCGGCTCCGGCGACGTTCCGGTGATCGCCGAAGGCCTCGAGAAGCTGCATCCAGCCCGGCGCGCAAAGGTCATCCGTCGCGCGCTGGAGATCGTGGAGCAGAGCGCGCATCCGAACCTGCGCGAGTGCTCGGCCGAGGAGAAGGAGGCGTTCTTCGATCGCACGCAGTCGACGCCGTGTCCGAACCTCGACGAGAAAGGGCTGTGCATGATGTACGAGCATCGCCCGCTGGTCTGCCGAACGTTCGGCCTGCCGCTGCGCGAGAAGCGCGCGTACCTCGGCGACGTGTGCGAGCTGAATTTCAACGAGGCCACGCAGGCGCAGCGGATGAAGGCCGCGTGGGACCTGACGTGGGAGGACGTGCTGGGACCGGAGGACGAGTTCACGATCCCGGAAGTGATCGTGCTGGTGGCACGAATGAGAGGGTGGGCCGGCACGGCCGGCAGCGCTGACAGCCAAAGGCATGCCGCACGCTCCCCACAAAGGCGCGGTTCACGTTAAGCCTTCGCCGCAATGTTCGTGACGCTGCCGCCCTTCTTGTCCTTGTCCTCCATCACGCAGTTGCCCTGGAAGATCGCGCCTTCTTCGATCACGAGCGCGGGCGTGTCGACGTCGCTGTAGACCTTGCCGTTGCGGTGGATCTCCACGCGCTGATCCGCCTTGATCTTGCCGACGACCGTGCCGCTGATGGCGATGCGGCCGACGTGGATCTCCCCTTCGATGTGCGCGCTCTCGCCGACGATCAACTCGTTCTTCGAGCGAATCTTGCCGTTGAACTTGCCGTCGATCCGCATCGTGTCCTCGAACTCGAGCTCACCCTTGAAGGAGGAGCCGCGGTCGAGGAAGCCGTTGAGATCACCTGATTTGCCCTTCATGTGTGCCTCCGAGTCGTCAAGTCGTCAAGTCGTCGAGTCGTCGAGGAACACCTCTTGAAGACTCGTCGACTCGAAGACTCTGAGACTATCTTCGTCTGCCCATCAGCTCTTCGACGAGCCTGATCAACTCGTCCTCGCTGCCGAAACGGATGTGAATCACACCGCCGCGCCGCTTGCGATCGATTTCTACTTTGCTTCTCAGAGTTCTCGCCAGACGCTCCTCGGCGTCGCGCGTGAAAACGTCTTTCTCTTTTTCGGGCTGCTCGGCTTTCGGCGAGCTCTCCGCAGCGAGCATTTCCGTTTGTCGCACGTTCAGGTTGCGTTTGACGACGCGCTCGGCGAGCTGCTCCTGTTTCTTTGCCGAGTCTACTGCGAGGATCGCACGCGCGTGACCCATCGAGAGCTGGCCGGCCGCGAGGAGCTTCTTCACGCTGTCCGGCAGTTTGAGAAGGCGGAGAAAGTTCGCGACCGTGGAACGCTCTTTCCCCACCCGCTTCGAGATCTCTTCCTGGGTGAGCTGGAACTCCTCGTGGAGCTGATGGTACGCGTACGCCTCTTCGATCGGGTTCAGGTCCTCGCGCTGGATGTTCTCGATGAGAGCGACCTGGAGGATGTCGCCGTCGGCCATCGATTCCTTGATGACGACGGGGACGCTGTCGAGTCCCGCCTTCTGCGCCGCGCGGAAACGACGTTCGCCGGCGATGAGGCGGTATTTGTTGTCACCAATTCTCGTGACGACTAATGGTTGGATAATACCGTGCTCGCGAACGCTGCGTGCGAGCTCCTCGATCGACGCGTCGTTGAAGATCTTGCGCGGCTGGTAGGGATTCGGCGAGATCTGGTCGATCGCCACGTGCGCCATGCCGGTACTGGCGGATGGCGGCTCGACGGGCCGCGACGGGATGAGGGCTCCGAGTCCTCTGCCGAGCGCTTTCTTCTGCGTGCTCATGTCAGGACGTTCTCCGCGCGCTGGATGAATTCCTTGGCGAGGCTGATGTAGGCCTCGCAGCCTCGGGAACGGATGTCGTAGAGGATGATCGGCTTGCCGAACGACGGAGCCTCGCCGAGGCGGACGTTGCGGGGGATGATGGTCTTGTAGACCTTCTCGCCGAAGTGGGTTCGCACCTCTTCGGCCACCTGCCTGGCCAGATTCATCCGCTCGTCGTACATCGTGAGAGCGATACCTTCGATCTCCAGCGCGGGGTTGAGCATGTCGCGAACGCGCTCGATCGTGTTGAGGAGTTGGGCCACGCCCTCGATCGCGAAGTACTCGCACTGCATCGGAACGAGGACCGTGTGCGCGGCGGTAAGACCGTTCACGGTCAGCAGTCCGAGCGAAGGTGGGGAGTCGATGAGGACGTAGTCGTAGTCCTTGACGACGTCCTGCAGGGCGCGACGGAGGTAAAACTCGCGGCCGATTGCGTCGGAGAGCTCGAGCTCGGCGGCGACGAGGTCGACGGACGAGGGCGCGATATGGAAGTTCGGCAGCTCGGTCGGACGGATGACCTCGCGGATGTTCATCCCGTCCGTGAGGACGGGGTAGATCGACTTGTCGTCATTCTTCGGGACACCGACGCCCGAGGTGGCGTTGGCTTGGGGGTCGAGATCGACGAGCAGAACGTTGCGCTCACAGGCGGCCAGGGAGGCGCCGAGGTTGATGGCGGTCGTCGTTTTGCCGACGCCGCCCTTCTGGTTCACGAGCGTGACGATCTTACCCATTCGAGAGTCAGTGTTCCACGTGGAACGTCAGCACCACGAGGTAGTTGGATTCGCCGCGTGGCAGCGGAACTGCCTCCCCGCGGGTGAAACCGGTGATCTCCGGGGCGTCCGGTGATCCCTGGAAGAGCGCGACGCGCGCGCCCGGCTCCAGGTGAGTCTTCAACGACGGCACCCACTCCTCAGGGTCGCCCACGGCGCGTGAGACGACGAGGGAAAAGCGAAGATCGGTGGGAAACCGCTGCAGAAGGCGCGACAATCTATCACCGTAAACTTGGCAGCTCAAGCCGCATTCGCGCGCGATGTGCTTCAAAAAGGCCCATTTTTTCTGATCTGACTCAACCAGGTGGAAGCGCGCTGCTGGGGCAACGATGGCCATCGGGATCCCGGGCAATCCGCCGCCGGAACCGAAATCCATCACTTCCCTCTCGGGCTTCAGGATCTCAGCGGCCGCCACTGCCTCGGCAATGTGCTCGTCGAGGTTGGCCGTCGCCTCCGGACCGATGAGGTTCACCTTCGCGTTCCACTTCAGGAGCTCGGATTTGTACTGTGTCATCCTGAGCCCCGCAGAGGGCGAAGGACCCCCTCCGGATGGACCGTCATCGCGCATCGGCGGGGGCTCCTTCGCCGTCTGCGCGGCTCAGGATGACACGAGCACCCCGCCGCAGGTGCATGCGCAGAATCGCGATCGCCGCCGGCGTGACGCCCGGGATCCGGCTCGCCTGCCCCAGCGATACCGGCTGGACCTTCGTCAGCTTTTCGGTCATCTCGCGCGAGAGTCCCGGAAGGCCGTAGGTCATGCTCGATGGGATCCGGAGGTCTTCGTCTTCCTGCAACTTCTCCGCTTCCCGCTGCTGGCGTTCGATGTAGCCGGCGTACCGCAGACGGCTGACCACGCCCTCGCTCTCCTCTTCCGAGAGAGCGCGAAATGCGTCGGCCAGTTCGGGGAGCGCGGGCTCCGCGGCGTCGGCGAGCTTCGTGATGTCGAGACTTGGGCGCTGCATCAGCTTCGCGATGGTCGTCCGGGCGGTGAGCTCGATGTCCGCTTCACGCAGCCAGGCGACTGTCTCCTTGTCGGGCCGCAGCTTGATCTCTGCCGCTTCCGTCGCACGGCGCATCCGCCCGACGCGTCCTTCGATGCGGCGCTTCCGCTCGTCATCAAGGACGCCAAGGCGTTCTGCGACAGGAGCGAGGCGCTCGTAGACGGAGTCGCATCCCAGGAGAAGCCGGTGCTCCGCGCGGGACGTGAACATCCGGTACGGCTCCTCGGTACCGAGAGTGACGAGGTCGTCGATCATGACTGCGATGTAGGCCTCGTCACGGCGGAGCACGACCGGCTCCCCTCCCCGAATCGCCTGTAGCGCGTTCATCCCCGCGAGGAGTCCCTGGGCGGCAGCCTCCTCGTAGCCGGACGTTCCGTTGATCTGACCGGCGAGAAACAGGCCCTCCGCGCCGCGGACTTGCAGCGTCGGCGAGAGCTGCTCGGGATTCACGAAGTCGTACTCCACGGCGTAACCGTAGCGTGCGATCTTCGCGTGCTCGAATCCCGGCAGTGAGCGGACGACCGCGTCCTGCACGTCGGCCGGCAGCGAGGTCGAGATCCCGTTCATGTACAGCCACGGGTGCTCGAGGCCCTCGGGCTCGACGAAGATCTGGTGGCGCTCCTTTTCGGCGAAGCGGACGACCTTGTCCTCGATCGACGGGCAGTAGCGCGGGCCGGCGGCCCGGATCTGGCCGGAGTACATCGGCGCGCGGTGAAGGTTCGCTCGAATCAGGTCGTGCGCGAAGGCGCCGGTGTGGGTGATCCAGCAGAGCACCTGCGGCTGCTCGAGCCGGTCGGTGAGGATCGAAAAGGGACGCGGATGATCGTCGCCGGGCGCCGCTTCGAGCTGTGCGAAATCGACCGTGGTCTTGTCGATCCGGGGCGGCGTTCCGGTCTTCAACCGGCCGAGGTGGAGGCCAAGTGCGCTGAGGGAGTCCGACAGCGTCTCCGCGGACGGCTCGCCGAAGCGGCCGCCGACCGTCTTCTGCTCGCCGGAGTGCATGAGCGCGCGAAGGAACGTGCCGGTGGTGACTACGACGGCGCCAGCGTCGAGGCGCGTGCCGTCGGTGAGGACGACGCCGCGCACGGAACGACCTTCGATGATCAGCGACTGAACGGCGCCTTCGACGATATCGAGGTTCGGCTCCGCGGCCAGGATCTCTTGGACCGCTGCCGCGTAGAGGTCACGATCGCACTGCGCTCGCGGTCCCTGAACGGCCGGACCTTTCGAGCGGTTGAGGACCTTGAACTGGATACCCGCGCGATCCGTCGCCTCGCCCATCAGGCCGCCAAGCGCGTCGATCTCCTTCACGAGGTTCCCTTTCGCGAGACCCCCGATCGCCGGATTGCACGACATCCGACCGATCGCATCGCGGAGCATCGTGACCATCGCGACGCGGACGCCGCCGCGCGCGCAGACGCGCGCCGCTTCAGCTCCGGCGTGCCCGCCGCCGATGACGATGACGTCGTATCGAGTCATGTTCCACGTGGAACGTCATTTCCCGATACAAAACTTTCCGAAGATCTCAGAGAGGACGTCTTCGCGGGTGACGGCACCGGTCAGCACACCGAGCGCGTTTGCGGCGCGGTAGAGATCGACGACGATCATCTGCTCGTCGAGTCCGGCTTCGATCGCCTCGATCGCGGCGCGCAAGGCCGCATCACATTCCGCTACCGCGGCGCGCTGTCGCTCGTTGACCAGCGCACCTTCCGGCGCCGCGTAGCGATCGCGAACGAGCTCGTCCAGGCGGGTAAGCAACTCGTCGATCCCGTGATCTGATACGGCACTTATGGAAAGTCCATTGCGCGGAGCGAGGTCGGCCTTGGTGTACACGAGCTCGACGTTCTCCAGCGCGGCGAGCTCCGCGCGATCTTCGTCGGTCATGTCGGTGACGCCATCCACGAGGTAGAGCACGATGTCCGCGGACCGTGCCGCCTGGCGCGCCCGTTCGATGCCGATCCCTTCCACCAGATCCGTGCTGGCGCGCAGACCCGCGGTGTCAGCCAGCGTCACCGGCAGTCCGCCGATCTCGATCGTCTCGCGCACGATGTCGCGTGTCGTTCCCGGAATCGGCGTCACGATCGCGCGATCGCTTCCGACGAGCCGGTTGAGCAGAGTCGACTTCCCTGCGTTCGGACGGCCGAGGATCACGGCACTCAATCCCGCGCGCGTCGCGCGGCCTCGGCGGTAGGTCTCGCTCATCGTCGCAATGTCGCGCAACGACACTTCGATCCGCGATCTCGCTTCGTCGCGCGTGATGAACTCGTAGCCTTCTTCCGAAAAATCGAGCGCGGCCTCGAGACGCGAGATCACCTCGAGCAGCGTCTGCCGGATCGCCGATGCCTTGCGGCTCAACATCCCTTCGAGGTTCGACAACGACAGCTTTGCCTGCAGCGTCGTGCGCGCGTTGATGAGATCCGCGATCGACTCGGCCTGTACGAGATCGAGCTTGCCGTTGAGCACCGCCCGTTCCGTGAACTCGCCCGGCTCCGCCATTCGCGCGCCGAGCGACACACACGCCTCGATCACGCGCTCGACCAGCAGCCGATTGCCGTGCAGCGTCAACTCCACCAGATCATTGCCGGTGAACGAGTGCGGCGCCTCGTAACGAATGGCGATGCACTCGTCGATGTCTTTCAGTTGCGTGAGTGTGGCTGTGCGCACAGCCGGCAGGCTGGATTGCGATAACGCCGTCAGGATGGAGTTGCTGAGCGGACCGTCGATCCGCACGATCGCCAGTGCGCTGCGCCCCGGCGGTGTGGCCGGGGCGACGATCGTGTCGAGCGCGATCACGGCTCGGGCTGCGTTTCGGGCGCCGCCTCCGCGGGACGCGGAATGATCGCGACGCGTTTGAAGAACCCTTCGCCGCGCGACTCCGTCGTCACGTCCGCGTCGTCGCGCAACGCGATGTGCACAATGCGGCGCTCGATCGGCGACATCGCCGGCAGTAACTCCTCGCGGCCGCCGAGGCGGACACGGTCCGCGACTTCACGTGCGCGGCGGCCGAGGTCTTCTTCGCGATGACCTTTGAACTCCTCGCAGTCGAGCTCGATCTCTTTCTCGACCTTGCGTCCGACGAGCGCCTTGTTCGCGAGCACCTGGATCGCATCGAGCAGCTCGCCGTGCTTGTCGGTCAGCCGCGCGCCGTCGCTGCCGTAAAGACGAATCTGAATCTGCGTGTCGTTTTCTTCGGTACGCGCGATGACGTCGAGGCGCGAAAGGACGACACAGGTCTCGACCCACTCGCGCGCCGTGCGTGCGGCATCGGACTCCGGACCCTGTTCCGGCACATCGCCGAGAAAGGTCTCGAAGTCGCCGCTCCGAAAGTCGCGGCCTTCGTCACGACGAGAACCGCCGCGCCGTCCACGTCCTCCGCCGCCTTCGTGGCGTCCGCCGCGATCGCGACCACCACCACCCCGCCCCCCACCGCCCCCGCCGCGCGGTCCGCGCTCGGTCCGCGGCGGGCGCGACTCGACGACCGGCGCGGGCGCCTGCGGCTCCGCGGCATCCGTGTTCACGTCGGCCTCGATGACGATCCGCTTCATTCCGCCGAGGAAGCCGCGCTTCTCCAGCAGCACGTGATACGTGAGCGCCCAGCGCTCGACTCCGAACGTTTGCGCCGCCTGTTGCAGCGCATCTTCGAGATTGCGTCCTTCGAACCGCTGGCTCATAGCTCCTCGGAAAGGACCGACGTTACTTCTTCTCGTCGTCCTTCAGTTCTTTGACCAAATCGTCGGGATGGTCTTTCCACCACTTATTCATGATCAACATCTGCACGATCGTCAAGATGTTCTGCACCAGCCAGTAGAGAACGAGGCCGCTCGGAAAATCCTTGAAGAGGAATCCAAACACCAGCGGCATGATCAAAAACATCTTGCGCTGCGCGGGATCGCCGGTGGCCGGCGTGAGATAGGTCTGCAAGAACATCGTGGCCGTCATGAGGATCGGCAGCACGTACGTCGGATCCTTCTCCGACAGATCCTTGATCCAGAGCATCCACTCCGCACCGCGCAACTCGATCGCGCGCGAGAGCAGGTTGTAGAAGCCCCAGAGGATGGGGAGTTGCAGCACGAGCGGGAGACATCCCGCCATCGGATTGATGCCCTCTTTTTGATAGAGCTGCATCATCTCCATGTTCATCTTGTTGCGCTGCTCGGTGTCGGTTTTCGACTTCTTGTACTTCGCCTTGATCTGCTCGATCTTCGGCCCGACCCGCTGCATCTTCTTCATCGAGACGTTGCTCTTGTGCTGCAGCGGATAGAGCACGATCTTGATGATGACCGTCAGGACGATGATGGCGAAGCCGTAGTTCCGCGTGTACTGATTGATCCAGACCAGCGCGATGAGGAAGTAGCGCGCGATCAGGCCGAACCAGCCGAACTGCAGCGCCTCTCCGAAGCCGTAGGCGTCGAGAAGCTTCGTCTCTTTCGGACCGAAAAACGCGTTGCCGGTCGCGATGCCGTTGGCCGGCGCGTTCACGCCGGCGAAGAAATCCTGCCTCTTCTTTTTCGTCGCGAGGTCGGTGAACTGCTCGCGATCGAGCACGCCCTGGCCGACGGTCGACGGACGCAGCACGGTGAGGAAGTAGTTGTCCTCGATTCCGATGTAGTCGATCTGCTCGAGAACCTGGAACGCATCACCCTTTTCGCGTGGGATGACGTCGAACTTCCCTTCACTCTGCACGACGCCGTTGCCCGTGATCACGGCCGCGGAGTCGACCTCCTCGGGACCGATGTTGCGGATGCCGGGGCCGATGACGACGCGGTACGGAGTCGGCGGTTGAATGCTGGTGGTGTAGTCGAACAGGTACGGCCGCGCGGGATCGAAGCGGAAAGTCTTCGTGGCGGTGTGTTGTCCGTCGGAGTACCGGTACTCGAGGACGCGTTCTCCGCGGTCCATTCGATCGCTCACGCTGTACAGCGCCGAGTTGAGCCGCGCCTTCAGCGCGCTGTTTGCGGGCTCGAATGCGAACGGGAAGTCCGCGCGGTTTGGCTCGCGCGTGCGGACGAGGTCCACGTTCTGCGTCGGAACGTCCTTGCGCTTGTAGTTCTTCAACTCGAACGAGATGAGCTGCGCGCCGCGATTGGAGAACACGGCGGTGAACTCGGGCGTGTCGATCCTGCTGGTCTGCACGCGCTCGGCGGAGACAGGAGCCGTGGCCGCAACTTGCGGGACGCTTATCGGCGTCGTAACGGTGCTGGCGGGTGGAGCGGGTGCCGCTCCACTGTCTGTCGTCGCCGTCGTCGAAGGAGTCGTTGTGGTTTTCGTCGCCGTCTCGACCTTCGCCGGCTCCGGCTTCTTCGCCAGCTCCGGGAAGAACTTCGGCAGCCCCCACGACCACAGGCCGAGGAGCGCGATCGAGATCACGACTGCTAAAAAAATTCTCTTTTCCATTTCAGGGGACCGGGTCCCAACCTCCAGGATTGAACGGGTGGCAGCGCCCAAGGCGCTTCATGCCGAGCCAGACGCCACGCAGGACGCCGTATTTTTCGACGGCGTGCATCGTATACACAGAGCACGTCGGCTCGAAACGGCACATTGGGGGGAGAAGAGGCGAGATGAAGCGCTTGTAGCCGCGAAGGAGAGACAGCGCAGCGCCACGGACGATCATGACTTCGTGACGCGCTCCAGCACGCGCGCGAGGTCGCGGCTGTAATCGTCAAACGAGGCGGCGGCGGCGTTCGGCTTCACATTCACGACGATGTCGAGCGCCTTGGCGTCGAGGCCGAGCGGCTCGCGTTGCCGCCGGTAGGTCTCGCGCGTCCAGCGCTTCAGACGGTTCCGAACGTTGGCTTTCCCGAGTTTCTTCGTGGCGGTGATTCCGATCCGCGAGTGAAGCTGATCGTTGGCGGCGTAGAAGAGAACTGCGTAACGGGAGAAGACCTTCTGGCCCGCTTCATAGACCCTGACGAACTCGCGACGTTTCGCCAGTCGTTTCTGTTTCGGCAGCGCCTCGGGCCGAGGGCGTTGCACCGGGAGTAGCCGCGAGCGCTCGCTTAAACAGCGAGGCGCTTGCGGCCCTTGCGACGACGGCGGGACAGGACGGCCTGTCCGTCCTTCGTCCGCATGCGGACGAGGAAACCGTGCGTCCGCTTACGACGACGATTGTTCGGCTGAAAAGTGCGCTTCGATGCCATTTACAGTAACCCTCTGAAAACGAAAGCGGTGAGTATAGTGACGGCGGAAAGGGCGGTCAACGACCACGACGGCAGTCCGCAGGCCGAGCGCGCAAACGCCCTTGTGCAAGAGGCTTATTCCTTGGGCGTAGGTGCCAGGTGGCAGTTGACCGCTGGCAGGAGACCACCCACTTCACGCGGGTTGTGAGGGGGCCTCCTGTCAACTGCAAACTGTCGACTGCAAACCTCTTTTTTGACCCTTCCCCACCCCCCACCCCTGTGCTAGACTCCGTCCCCCGATCCAGAGTCCCGAATTTCCACAACTGTGGAAAAGCTGTGGATTCTCAAGGAGATAGCCCCCATCAGGTCCGATGAGCACATGGAGCCAGGTCCTCGCCCGCATCGAGCAAGTCGTTGATCGGACGGAGTATGAGACCTGGCTTGCGCCTACCCGTTTAGTCGCGCAAAAAGGCGACACTCTCGACGTCGCCGTCCCCTCCCAACGCTACGTCGACGAGATCCGTGAGCGCTTCGGTGCCAAGATCCGAGGCGTCCTCAACGAGATCACCCCCGAGCGCGTCCAGGTCCACTTCATCGTCGACCGCAACGTCCCGGACGATCTCGGCATGCAGACACCCCCGCCGCGGGAAGAGATTCCGGCCGCGGTCTTCAATCCGCGCTACCGGTTTGAGAGCTTCGTCGTCGGCTCGTCCAACCAACTCGCCTACGCCGCGTCGAAGTCGATCGCCGAAAATCCCAGCGGC
Source organism: Thermoanaerobaculia bacterium (assembly GCA_035999335.1). Taxonomy (GTDB): domain Bacteria; phylum Acidobacteriota; class Thermoanaerobaculia; order Gp7-AA8; family Gp7-AA8; genus QHVT01. The sequence continues at coordinate 30,161 of DASYGV010000044.1, forward strand.
TCGTTCAATCCGCTCTTCATCTACGGCGGCGCCGGCCTCGGCAAGACGCACCTGATCCAGGCCATCGGCCATCAGATCCGCGAGCTGCGCCCGAAACTGAAAGTCTCGTACATGTCGGCGGAGTCGTTCATGACCGAGCTCATCGCGTCGATCCGTTTCGACAAGATGGCTTCGTTCCGCGACCGTTACCGCTCCGTCGACGCTCTCCTGCTCGACGATATTCAGTTCATCGCCGGCAAGGAACGGACGCAGGAAGAGTTCTTCCACACGTTCAACGCGTTGTACGAAGCGCAGAAGCAGATCGTGTTCACGTCCGATCGTCCGCCGAAGGAGATCCCGACTCTCGAAGAACGTCTTCGGTCGCGGTTCGAGTGGGGACTCACGGCCGACATCCAGCCGCCCGATCTCGAGACCAAAGTCGCGATCCTTCGCAAGAAGGCGGAAGACAAAGGCATGCACCTCACTCAGGACGTCGCGTTGTTTCTCGCGGAGCGCGTGCGTTCCAACGTCCGTGAGCTCGAGGGGCACCTCAACAAGATCGCTGTGTTCGCATCACTCGCCGGCAAGACCGTCACTACCGAGCTCGCGAAGGAAGCGTTGAAGGACATCCTTTCAAAGGAAGACAAGCCGATCAACGCGCCGGAGATCCTCCGCGTCGTCGCGCAGCACTACGGTCTCAAAGTCTCGGACCTCAAGCAGAAGAGCAACGCGAAAACAATCGCGTTCCCGCGCCAGGTGGCGATGTATCTCTGCAAGGAGCTAACGGACCTCTCCTATCCCGAGATCGGAAAGGTCTTCGCTGACAAGCATCACTCCACCGTCATGTACTCGGTCCAGCAGATCAAGAAAATGCTGGACGCCGATGCGCAGTTCGCCCGCACGGTCGAGGGCCTTACAAAACAGTTTCGATGATTCCACAGCGCCTGCGGAAAGCCACGATGAAAAGGTGTGGATGAATCTGCATCGCGGACGAACGAGGCGCCACTCTGCGGAAAACGGCCGAGATTCCCGCAGTTTTCACCCTCGCCGATCCACAGGGCGAAAAGAGGAAGACTGCTATACTTTCGAACACTTTGCGCGGTGCGCTGCTGTTCTCCGCAGCACCTACTACTACCACTACAAGAGAACTAGTTCTGGTTTGAAGGAAGAGACCACATGGAGCTGACCGTCGGAAAAGCGGATCTGCAGAAGGAACTCCAGCTGTGCCAGGGGGTCGTCGAAAAGCGATCGACGATTCCGATTCTGTCGAACGTTCTGCTGAAGGCCGCCGACGGGCGTCTGCAGATCGCCGCGACTGACCTCGATGTCACGATCCTCAGCTCCTGCGCCGCACGTGTTATCTCACCCGGCGGTGTGACGATCGAAGCAAAACGCCTCTTCGACATCGTGCGGTCGCTGCCGGATGAAGACGTTCACATCGCCTTGCAGGACAACAACTCCGTCCAGATCGAGTCAGGCACCGCGAAGTTCCGACTCCTCGGACTTCCCGCCGAGGACTACCCGACGTTGCCGACCGTGAACGTGGCCGAGGGTTTCAGCATCCCGCTCGATGAGTTGAAGACGATGGTCGGCAAAGTGAAGTTTGCGATCACGCACGAGGAAACGCGCTTTCAGCTCAACGGCGCGCTGCTGAAAGTACAGCCGAACAAACTCGAGATGGTCGCGACCGACGGCCATCGGATGGCGCTGATCAACTTTCCCTCGGCGATCACGGGCGGCAAAGGCAAGAAGGGCGGCGACCTCACGATCCTCGTGCCGCGCAAGGCGCTGGGCGAGATCGAGCGGCTCGAAGGTGGTGAGGAAGGAATGGTGCGCTTCGGCGTTTCGGACAACCAACTCTTCTTCGAAGCCGGCGATCGCCGCCTTCTCGCGCGCATGATCGACGTCAACTTCCCCAACTACATGGAAGTCATCTCGCGCGACAACGATCGCCGCGTGATGGTCGACCGCGAGCGCCTCCTCTCGACGATCAAGCGCATTTCCATCGTCGCGAACGAACGCACACGCGCCGTTCGCTTCGACTTCGCGCCCGGCAAACTCACGGTGTCGTCGACGAATCCCGAGCTCGGCGACGCGCGTGAGACCGTTCCCATCGACTACGCGGGCCAGCCGTTTTTCGTCGGACTGAACGCGGCGTACGTGATGGACTTTCTCAGCGCCACGGACACGCCGAGCGTGTCGCTCGATCTGAAAGACGAGAACAGCCAGTGCATCGGCCGACCGGCGACGGCCGCGGAAGATCTCCCGTACGACTATCTGTACGTGGTCATGCCGATGCGCCTAGCGTGATTCTCGAGAGCCTTACCGCCGAAAACTTCCGCAACCTCGCGTCCGCGGAAGTCGAGCTTCACCCGCAATCCAACATTCTGGTAGGCCGCAACGGGCAGGGGAAAACGAACCTGCTCGAGGCGATCTACTTTCTCGCGACGACGAAGTCGTTCCGCACGTCGCGCGTAGCGAGCGTATTTCGTTTCACCGAGCCGAACGTGTTCGTCAGCGGTCTGCTGCGCCGCGACGGACTCGCGAAGACGCTTTCCGTCGGCCTCGAAAGCGCAGAGGCGAAGCGCCGCGTGTTGATGATCAACGGCGAGAAGGTGACGTTGCCCGCGTATCTCAATGCGATGAGCGTCTTCGCATACTCGTCCGCGCGGCTCGAAGTCATTCGCGGTACGCCGGAAGAGCGTCGGCGCTTTCTCGATCGCGGCATCGCGAGCGTCAACCCCGCGTACCTCGAGCAGCTCACGCGCTACACGCGCGTGCTCAGGCAGCGCAACGCACTCCTCGCGGAGATCGCGCTGCGCCGCCAGGCGGTCGCATCGCTCGACGCGTGGGATAACGAGCTGATGGTCGCGGCGAACGTCGTGCACAAGGCGCGCGCCGCGTACGCGCACGATCTCGCGCTGGTGTTCGAGGAGATCGTCGCTCATCACGGCTATCACGTCACCGGCGTAACGATGGCGTACAAGCCGAGCGCGACCGAGGAGCTCGCGAAGCATCGTCGTGAAGAGCTGCGCGCGCGAATGTCGCTCGTCGGTCCACAGCGCGACGTCCTCGATTTTTTCGTCGACGGAAGGCCGGCCGCGGAAGTGCTCAGTGGCGGCGAGCAGAAGATGATCGTGCTCTTCCTGAAGTTCGCGAAGCTGGAGCTTTTCCGCCGCCGGCATGACGACGCGCCACTCTTTCTCCTCGACGACGTCGATGCCGAGCTCGACCTCGAAATCCTGCAGTCTCTGCTGTCGCGGCTGCCGGTTTCCACGCAGGTCTTCGCCACCAGCGCGAAGGAGGCATTTCTGGCAGCTCTGGAGGCGGGTCCGCACCGCCGCCTAAGTCTTGAAAATGGAAGAGTTACCAGCGCCCGCGATTTCGCGTGATAAGGCAATAAAAACGCTATCATTTCGCGTTCTCAATCGCGGCGAAAATCCCCTCCCCGCACCGCCGCGGGAACAAGCCGAACAGGACGCCGGAAAGTAACCTTCGATGGCAGAAAACTACACAGCAGAAGACATCAAAGTCCTCAAAGGACTCGATGCGGTGCGCAAGCGTCCGGGCATGTACATCGGCGACACCGATGACATCACCGGCCTGCACCACATGGTCTACGAGGTCGTCGATAACGCCATCGACGAAGCGCTGGCCGGGTATGCCGACAAGGTTCAGGTCACGATCCACGTCGACAACTCCGTGACCGTGGAAGACAACGGCCGCGGCATCCCGGTCGACATCCACAAGGAAGAGGGGCGCTCGGCGGCCGAGGTCATCATGACCGAGTTGCACGCGGGCGGAAAGTTCGACAACAACTCCTACAAAGTCTCCGGCGGTCTGCACGGCGTCGGCGTGTCGGTCGTGAATTTTCTTTCCGAGTGGCTCGAGCTGGAGATCCACCGCGACGGCAACGTGTGGCGCCAGCGCTACGAGCGCGGGCTGCCGACCGCACCGATCGTCAAAGGCGAAAAGACCACTCACCGCGGAACGCGTGTCACGTTCAAGGCCGACTCCGAGATCTTCTCGATCATGGAGATGAACTTCGAGACGCTCTCGCAGCGCCTGCGCGAGCTCGCCTTCCTGAACTCCGGAATCCAGATCGAGATCCGCGACGACCGCAGCGACAAACACCACGAGTTCAAATACGAGGGCGGCATCGTTTCCTTCGTCAAAGACCTGAACAAGAACAAGACCCCTCTTCACGAAGAGCCGATCTTCATCCGCGACGAGGAAGACGGCGAACAGGTCGAGATCGCGTTGCAGTGGAACGACGGCTACTCGGACAGCATCTACACATTCACGAACACGATCAAGAACGCCGACGGCGGCACGCACCTGGTCGGCTTCAAGAGCGCGCTGACGCGCACCGTCAACAAGTACATCGTCGATACCGGTGTGCTCGAAAAGCTGAAGATCTCCATCGAGGGTGACGATATCCGCGAGGGGCTGGTCGCCATCATCTCGGTCAAGGTCCGCGACCCAAAGTTCTCGTCGCAGACCAAAGACAAACTGGTTTCGTCCGAGGTGAAGACCTGGGTCGAGCAGGTGGTGAACGAGCGGCTCGCGGAGTACTTCGAAGAGAACCCGCGCGAGGCGAAGCGCATCGCAGAAAAAATCATCGACGCCGCGCGAGGCCGCGAAGCCGCACGCAAGGCGCGCGATCTGACACGCCGCAAAGGCGCTCTCGACTCCGCGTCCCTACCCGGCAAGCTGGCCGACTGCTCCGAGCGTGATCCCGCGTTGTGCGAGATCTACTTCGTCGAGGGTGATTCGGCAGGCGGTTCCGCAAAGCAGGGCCGCGACCGGAGGTTCCAGGCCATCCTCCCGCTCAAGGGCAAGATCCTGAACGTCGAGAAGGCCCGCCTGGACCGGATGCTCTCCTCGGAAGAGATCCGCCTGATGATCACTGCGCTGGGCACGGGCATCGGCGCGGACGACTTCACGGTGGCCAAGCTCCGCTACCACAAAGTGATCATCATGACGGACGCCGACGTGGACGGCTCGCACATCCGCACGCTGATCCTGACGTTCTTCTATCGCCACATGCGCGAGGTCATCGACCGCGGACACCTCTACATCGCGCAGCCGCCGCTGTTCAAGGTCACGCAGAACAAGAAAGACACGTACCTCAAGGATGAGAGCGAGAAATCGCGCTTCCTCCTTGCGCGCATCGCCGAGGCGGTCGAAGTCACACCTCAGGGCGGAATCGGTGTGAAGGGCGAGGCGCTCATCAACATGCTCCAGCGGATGGAAGAGCTCCGCGGGCATGGCCGGAAAGTCGCCGTACGCGGCATTCCCCGCGACGCGCAGGAAGTGCTTCTGCGCGAGGGCTTCACCGACCGCACCGCGCTGGCCGACGAAGCGAGGATCGCCAGCGTCGTCAAGGCGCTCACGGACGCGGGCTTCATCGATGCGCGCGTCGTGCGCGACGACATCACCGAGACGGTGTCCATTCAGTTCCGCGCCGGCAACAACGGCAGCGGCAAGACCTTCGCCATCAATCACGACCTCGTCGGCCAATACGAGTTCCGGCAGATGGTGAAGTCGCACGAACAGCTCTCCGCCTTCGGACTGCCGCCGTACGCCGTCCGGCACGGCGACGACACGACGGTCTACTCCGACATCGATGCCCTGCTGGATCAGATCTACAAGCTCGCCGAGAAGGGCCTCACCATCCAGCGGTACAAGGGTCTCGGCGAAATGAACCCCGATCAACTGTGGGAAACGACCATGAATCCCAACAGCCGGCGACTGCTGCAAGTCACCGTGCAGGACGCCGTCGGCGCGGACGAGATCTTCACCGTGCTCATGGGAGATCAGGTCGAGCCGCGACGCGATTTCATTCAGAAGAACGCGCTGGAAGTGAAGAACCTGGACATTTAGTTGGCAGTTGGCAGTTTGCAGTTGACAGGAGAAAAAGGCACGACGCTCTTGCCAACTCCTGCTCCTGCCAACCGCCAACTGTCAACTGCCAACTGAACTATGGCTGACACACCCGAAACACCGAACCCACCCGAACAGCGGTTCCCGGTCAACATCGAAGACGAGATGCGCAAGTCGTATCTCGACTACGCGATGTCCGTCATCATCGGACGTGCGCTTCCCGATGTGCGCGACGGGCTCAAGCCCGTACATCGCCGGATCCTTTACGGCATGTACGAGCAGGGGAACACCGCCGGCAAGGCGTACAAGAAGTCCGCACGCATCGTCGGCGACGTGATGGGCAAATACCATCCCCACGGCGACTCGGCGATCTACGACACGGCCGTGCGCATGGCCCAGGATTTCTCCATGCGCTACCGGCTCGTGGACGGACAGGGGAACTTCGGCTCCATCGACGGCGACAACCCCGCGGCCATGCGCTACACCGAGGTGCGGCTCACGCGGCTCGCCGAAGAGCTGATGCGGGACGACATCGACAAGGAAACGATCGACTGGGTCCCCAATTACGACGGCTCGCTCTCCGAGCCTTCCGTGCTCCCGGCCAAGTACCCGAACCTGCTAGTGAACGGCTCCTCCGGCATCGCCGTCGGCATGGCCACGAACATCCCACCGCACAACCTGGGTGAAGTCATCGACGCCTGTCTGATGATGATCGACAACCCGGCCGTCGACGTGAAGCAGTTGATGACCGTCATGCCCGGCCCCGATTTCCCCACCGCGGGCTACATCCACGGACTGGAAGGGATCCGCCAGGCCTACTCCACCGGCCGCGGCATCATCCAGGTGCGCGCCAAGGCCTCCATCGAGACGCAGAAGAAAAGCGAGAGGCAGCAGATCGTCGTCACGGAAGTTCCGTACATGACGAACAAGGCCCGCCTTCTGGAGAAGATCCGCGACCTCGTGCTCGAGAAACGCATCGACGGCATCTCCGATCTGCGCGACGAATCCGATCGCGACGGCATCCGCGTCGTCATCGAGCTCAAACGCGACGCCATCGCCGAGATCGTGCTCAACCACCTGTATCGCAACACGCAGATGCAGACCACGTTCGGCATCATCTTCCTGGCCATCGTCAACAACAAGCCGGAGGTGATGGACCTCCCGACGATCCTCCGTCACTTCATCGAGCACCGCAAAGAGATCGTCGTGCGGCGCACGCGTTTCGATTTGCGCAAGGCCGAAGAGCGGGCGCACGTACTGGAAGGCCTCGCACGCGCGTTGGACGTGCTCGACGAACTGATCGCACTCATCCGCGCCAGCCGTACCGGCCAGGAAGCCAAGGAGGGTCTGATCGCGCGCTGGCAGTTCACCGAGATTCAGGCTCAGGCCATTCTGGACATGCGCCTGCAGCGCCTGACCGGTCTGGAGCGCGAGAAGCTCCTGCAGGAGTATCAGGAGGTCCTGGCGCTCATCGGACGCCTCAAGGAAATCCTGGCCTCGGAGAAGCTGATCCTGGAGATCATCTCCACCGAGCTGCGCGAGATCAAAGAATCCTACGGCGACGCGCGCCGCACGGAGATCATCCCCGACACCACCGAGATCTCCATCGAAGACCTCGTGGCGAACGAGGACATGGTCATCACCGTCTCGCGCGGCGGTTACATCAAGCGGTCTCCGCTCTCGATGTATCGCTCGCAGCGCCGCGGCGGCAAAGGCCGCATCGGCATGCAGACGAAGGAAGAGGACATCGTCGAGCATCTCTTCGTCGCGTCGACGCACGCGTACGTGCTCGTATTCACCGACCGCGGCCGCATGTACTGGCTGAAAGTCCACGTGATCCCCGAGGTCGCGGCGAACGCGCGCGGCAAGGCGATCGTGAACCTGCTGCCGCTCGAGCAGAACGAGAACGTCCGCGCGCTGCTCACCACGCGCGACTTCACCGAAGGCAAATACGTCGTGATGGCGACGCGCGGCGGAAAGATCAAGAAGACCGAGCTCGCCGCGTTCTCGAACGTGCGCGCGGCCGGCATCATCGCCATCGACATCAACGAGGGCGACGATCTCTACGCCGTGCGCCTGTCGAACGGCAACAACGAGATCTTCGTCGGCACGCACGGCGGCATGGCCATTCGTTTCCACGAGTCGGACATCCGTCCGATGGGACGCGGCGCCGCGGGCGTGAAAGCGATCTCGCTCAAGCCGGGCGACATGGTCATCGAGATGGACGTGCTCCCGGAGACGCCGGAAGGCCGCGTGCGCGCCGAGAAGAAAGCGCTCGCCGGCGGCGATGAGACGGAGTCGGACATCGAGCCGATCGAGACCGTCGAGGAAGAGATTGGCGAAGAAGAAACGGTCGTGTCGGAAGACGACGATGTCTACGGCACGATCCTCACCGTCACCGAGAAGGGTTACGGTAAGCGCACGCCGATCCGCGCATATCGCCTCACCGCGCGCGGCGCGCAAGGTGTGATGAACATCCGCATCACCGACAAGAACGGCAAGGTCGCGGGCGCGGCTCACGTTCATGCCGGCGATCAGCTTCTGCTCATCACCGAGCAGGGGATGATGATCCGCGTATCCATCGACGGCATCCGTTCGATGGGCCGCAGCACGCAGGGTGTGCGCGTCATCAACCTCGACGAAGGCGATACCGTCGTGGGCGCTGTGAAGGTGCTCGAGAAGGAGCAGCCCGAGGACGAGGGCGGCCCGGAAGACGAGACTCCGGAGACTCCTACCGAAGAACCGGTGCACTGAGCCGTACAATCAGCAGATGGTCCGTCCCTCGCGGGACCGCCTCGCCGCGCTGGCGCGTCAGATTGTCGACGCGCTGGCCCGGTCCCGCGCCGTGGTGCTGCTCAAGGAGCGCGAGGCCGTTCGTCAGGCGGTCGCGCAAGCGCTCGCCGATGAATTGCGCCGCGAGGAAGAGCGCGAGGAGAACGCGCGCCGCCGCATCTCGGCGATGAAGGGCGCGCCGAAGCCGCGCACGAGGGAGTGGGAGGATCTCTTCCGGAAGTTCGTCGAGGAGGAGTACTTGCGCGAGGGGCTCGACTCTTAAACGCGACCTTCGGAGCGATCCTCGCCCGCGTTCCGCTGTTTCGCCGCGCGCTTTTCTTCGCGCAGCGCGAGCGTGTCCTCTTCGGCTTCGTCCGCGATCATGCGCCGGACGCGCTGCGCCTTCACCCGCTCGAACACGCCGCCCGAGTGACCCGCGGGGATCCAACTGTTCCCCGCGCACTTCGGACAGCGTCCGCGGAAGGCGATGTTCTTCCCACAATCAGGACAGATGATGACCAGCGAGTGGGACAGCTCGAATTTCTGCTCGCCCTCTGCATCCAGACTGTTGAGAAAGGCGGCCAGGTTGCCAAATGTCTCGTCCAGGGGCATTGCGACCTCGGAGACGACTTTAGTGCATGCGACGGGCCAACCGCCAACTCAGATCCGCATCACGTCGAACTGCTCGTGATGCAACGCTTCGTCGGGCTTGAACACGAGATGGATGCCCAGGGTCCGCTCGACTTCTTCGAAAATCGGATCGCCGGTGTGCAACGTGCCGTAGACGATCGGGTTCACGCGCACGATGACGTCCTGCCCCTCGTGGAAGTCGCGCAGTTTCATCAGCTCGCGCCAGATCTCCAGCGCGATGGTCGTATTGGACTTGATCCGCCCGCTGCCGCCGCAGTATGGGCAGGCCTGCGTCAGGGAACGCTCGAGGCTCTGCCGTACGCGCTTGCGCGTCATCTCGATGAGACCGAACTCCGAGATCTGCAGGATCTTCGTCTTCGAGCGGTCTTTCTTGATCTCGTTCTCGAGCGCCTCGAACAGCTTCTGCCGGTTCGCGGCCTCTTCCATGTCGATGAAGTCGAGGACGATGATCCCGCCGAGGTCGCGCAGGCGGATCTGCCGCACGATTTCCTTTGCCGCCTCGAGATTCGTGCGGAACACGGTTTCCTCGAGGTTCTTCTTCCCGACGTACTTTCCCGTGTTCACGTCGATCGCCACCAGCGCTTCGGTTTGGTTGATGACGATGTAGCCGCCCGACTTCAGCCAGACTTTCGACTTCAGCGCCTTCGCGATCTCCGGCTCGATCCCGAACTCGTCGAAGATCGGCTCATCGCGCCTGAACAGACGCACGCGCGACACGAGCTGCGGCTGGATCTGATCGAGGAACTCCACGATGCGCTGGTACTGCTCGATCGAGTCGACCCAAACGCTCTTGAACTCGGGCGAGAGGACGTCGCGGATCGTGCGCAGCACGAGATCGAGGTCGTGATGGATCGCCGTGGGCGCGGAGGACTTCTCCGCGCGGCGGCGGATCTGGTCCCAGAGCTCCGTGAGGTAGCGGAGATCGCCGAGGAACTCTTCATCGCTGCGTCCTTCGCCGGCGGTGCGGACGATGAATCCGCCGTGTCCCTGCGGGCGGATGCGCTCGAGCATTTCCTTGAGGCGCGCGCGCTCCTCTTCGCTTTCGATGCGCCGCGACACGCCGACGTGATTTACGGTCGGCATGTAAACGAGGAACCGGCCGGGCAGAGTGATGTGGCTGGTGATGCGCGCGCCTTTGCCGGCGATGGTGTCCTTCGACACCTGCACGACGATCTCCTGGCCTTCGCGCAGCAAGTCGGCGATCGAGGTCTCGTTGCGGTGCGGCTGCGGCACGTCGTCGAGATGCAACTCTTCGGGCGTCTCGCTCTCGTACTCTTCGAGGTCTTCGATGACGTCGGAGACGTAGAGGAACGCGTCCCGCTCGAGGCCGAGGTCGACGAATGCCGACTGCATCCCCGGCAGGACCTTGGTGACGCGGCCTTTGTAGATGTTGCCGACGATCGTGCGGTGGCGGGTGCGCTCGACCCACAACTCCACGACCTGCCCCTCGTCCAGCACAGCGATGCGCGACTCGTGACGAGTCGCGTTGATCACGATCTCCCGGGACATGCGGCGCGCATTGTAGACCGCCGTGCGCGGAGCACGGCGATCTACTTGTCGGCGGCACGATCAGTCAGGACCGGGGAAGTCGTAGCGGGTCGATGGCGGGACGCGTCTGCCCGAAAATGCATCGCCCGTTTGCATGTCGACGCTGCTCGTGTACGCGACCCACGGCGTCGTTCGTGCGGGAGCTTCGTCGGTGACGGACCACTCGGGATACACGCGTACGAAGCGCGAGCCGCCGCCGTCGCCCGGGATGCGGATCTGTCGCAGGGAGTTGGGAGGCACGACCACCGGGACCTCTGCGTTCTGGAACTTCACGTAGAAAGTCTCCGTCTGCGTCGGGTGCATGTTCACGATGCCCACGTTCGTGTAGGTGCCCGTGTTGGTGGAATGGCGCACGCCCAGGAAGACCGCCTCGTTCGCAGTGTATTCGCTGGCGGGAATGCCGGCGATCTCCTGGCGCGACGAGCCGTCCGTCGCGAAGCGGCCGCGATCCGCAACGATGACCGCATTGACTTCGATGCGCCCCTCGGGATCCGGAGCTCCGGGGGCACCGTTGGGGGCCACGGCGAGCGTGCGGAAGCGCAGCGCGTGGATGGCCGTCCCTTCTGAATCTGCGCCGAACATCGGAACCACCACAAAAAGAGAGACGAGAACGGCAACGAAGGTCTTCATTCGGGTCGTGCTAGTCGAGCTCAGGGAAGCGGAACTTCGTATCCGACGGAACGCGCATTCCGGAGTATGCGTCGCCCGTCTGCACGTCGACAGTGCTGGCGTACGCAACCCACGGCGTCGTGTGCGTGGGCGCACCGTCGCCGATCGACCATTCCGGATACACGTGGACGTAGCGGCCGCCGGCGCCTTCGCCGGGGATGCGAATTTGCCGCAGCGAGAACGGCGGCACTTCGAGAGCGACCGGATCGGAGTATTGGAACCGGATGTAAAACGTCACGGGCTCGGCGTACATGTTGACGACGCCAACGTTCGTATACGCGCCCGTGCCGAGGGAGTGGCGTACGCCGAGGAACACAGCCTCTTGCGCGTTGTACTCATCCGAGGCGATGCCTGCGACTTCCTGGCGCGACGAGCCGTCTTTTCCGAACCGGCCGCGGTCCGCAACGATGAACGCGTTCGCTTCGATCTTCCCGACTCCATCGTCATTGCCACTGGTAGCGCCCTTCGTGCGAATGCGGAGCGCACCGATCTTCGGAGTCATGCCGCCACCGGTGGCGAATCCGGCGCTCGGGAGAAACTTCGTCTCCTTCGGGTTGAGCTGGAACACATAGAACTCGGAGTCGTAGCCGTCCTGGATGAACGACAACGAGACGTACTGCGCAACGTCCCGATGATTCGTGAGGACGAGCTCCGTTCGATAGGAGACGCCGTTGCCTTCGACGAAACCAACGACGGGAACCGTGATGTCGTTGCCGATCAAACCCGCAAACAGCGGAAGCGTGGTGAACAGCGCGAGAACGACGAGCGGGGCCCGGAAGTGCGTGAGTCTCAACGTTGCCTCCTGTTGTTATTTGTACTAGGAGCATACGGTAGACTTCACTTATTTGGCTACGATTTATTTCTCTGGCTCGATCACCGGCGGACGAGAGGACATCGCGCTCTACGGGCGCATGATCGACGCGCTCGAGGCGGATGGTCATAGGGTGCTCGCGGGCGCAGTCGCGGCCGAGCAAATCACAGACGGCGGAGAGGCCCTCGCCCTCGGCGAGATCTTCTCTCGCGACATCCGGTGGCTCAACGAATCCGACGTAGTGGTGGCGGAGGTGTCGACGCCTTCTCACGGCGTTGGCTATGAGATCGCGTACGCGCGCTACGTGAGGCGGATCCCGGTCATCGCGCTCTACCGCCGCGGCCGGACGAAACGCTGTAGCGCGATGATCTCCGGCGACCCCGGCATTCGATTGCTCGAGTACGAAGATGTGGAGGCCGTGCTGGAATCCCTCCGTGAGGCGGTGCGTTACCCGGACCGCCTGCCTTGACGGAGGGGTACGCGGGTGCTATTTTCCGCCGCCTCTTCGGGTCAAAGTACTCCGGCATAGCTCAGTTGGTAGAGCAGCGGACTGTTAATCCGCGGGTCGTAGGTTCGAGTCCTACTGCCGGAGCCAATTCAACTTGCTGACCACGACGTCGCAGCGACCCGACGCAGGACTCCGCCTATAATGCTGCCCATGGTCCGGTCCTCCCGCTTTGCCCTCCTGTTATCGGTGTCTCTACTCACTTTCCCCGCCGCCGCTGCGGGAGTCCTCTCGATCTCGGCGTCGCCGACTCAGATCGTCGAAGCCCCATCCGCCATCGCGCGCACGACCGTGACGCGGACGGACGGGACGGACGGGACGGTGTCGGTCCGCTATGCGACTCAAAACGGCACGGCGCTCGCGGGCACGCACTACGGAGCCGTCACCGGAACCCTCACGTTCGGACCTGGCGAAAGCGTGAAGACGGTCGACGTTCCGATCCTCAACGACGCGGTCTACTCCGGCCAGACGGCGTTCCAATTGAACTTCACCGATCCCGTCGGAGCGACGATCAGCGGCAGCTCGTTCGTTATGTTCACGATCTCGGAGGATGATCCTCTGCCCGAGATCTATCTGTCGAACCCGATCGTGGACGAAATCGGCGACGGGGTCCAGGAAGAACGGATGTTCCTGGACCTGAGAGGTGCAACGCGTGTTGCGGTGAGCCTGAGCTGGAAGATCACTCCGTCGACCGGATTCGCGAACGAAGGAACGCTGGTTTTCCTACCGGGAGAAACGTTTAAGCTGTTCATCTTCCGCTGGATGGGCGATGGACTCCCCGGGCCGACCCGAACGTACTGGCTCAACTTTTCGAACGTGCAGAACGCCACGGCGAGCGCTGTGGCCCTCACCGTTAACGACTACGATCGCGCATCGCTGTCGGTGGAAGACGTGATCGTCACGGAGTCCGCGGGCCACGCAGTTGTCACCGTCACTCTCAGCGCACCGGGGCGTTCCGTTCAGTTCTACTACAGCACGTCCAACGGAACAGCGAAGTCCTGGTCGGACTATGGCGCCGTCAGCGGCTCGAGAACGATTCCCGCCAATCGAACCAGCACGGACATCGTGATCCCGATCTACAAAGATCAGGATGACAACGAAGGTCCGGAACATTTCGATCTGGCAATCACGCACTACCACTACGACGCGAACATCGTCCGCGGCAACGCGATGATCACGATCCTGAACGAGGATGTGCCTGCTACCAGGGTGACGATGGACGACTGGAACGGCAGAGAAACGGAGTCGCGCGCAACCTTCGTTCTTCGCATCCCGGTGACGTCGTACAAAGACGTGAGCGTCGTCGCGACGACGTCCGGGGTCACCGCGGGTCAGGGCGCGGACTACATCGCGAAGACGCAGACGCTGACCATTCCCGCGGGCTCCACCTCCACGGAGCTCGTCGTCGACTTGGTGAACGACACGTTGTCCGAAGAGGTCGAGACGTTCCGGGTCGATCTCAGCAATCCAACGAACGCCATCCTCACGCCCGAGCCCTTCGCCACCGGCTCGATTCACGACGACGACTCGCCGACTGCCACGCCCGCCGCGAACGTGGACCACGCCACCGTTCAGGAAGGACAGTCGGGGACGACGATTCTCCCGGTGCGCGTGTGGCTCGACAGGTCGCCGGTCGCGCCGGTGGAGCTCGAATACGAGACGGAGAACCTCAGCGCACTCGCCGGCAGTGACTACGTGAGTACGACCGGAACGCTGAAGTTCGCCGCCGGCGAGACCGAGAAGTTCATCTCCGTGCCGGTGAACGGCGACACCGTCGTCGAGACCAACGAGACGCTCATGGTGAAGATCTCGGCAGTGAGCGGTGTGCTGGTGGGTCAGGCCGAGGCAGCCTGCATCATTGCCAACGACGACAGCGTTTCGATCCCGATCGTCTTCGTTCGCGATGCGTCGATCGTCGAAGGCAACAGCGGCACGAAGTACCTCAGCGTTCGCGTCGAGCTGTCCGCTTCCTCGACGGTGCCCGTGCAGGTTGTGTACGCGACCGCCGGCGGCACGGCGCAGTCCGGCGCCGACTTCCACTCGGCGTCCGGCACGCTCAACTTCGGCTCCGGCGCGAAGGTGTTGACGATCACGGTTCCGATCATCGCCGATGCGAAGTACGAGCACGACGAGACCTTCTTCGTCAACGTCATCACCACGGCCGGAGCCACGGTCGGCGACGGAAGCGCGACTTGCACGATCACGAACGACGACCCGGCGCCGCCATCTCGACGGCGGAGAACGCGGCACTGATCTCGTTTCACAGCGCCTTCAAACCCAGCACCACGAGATAGCTGATCAAGCCGCAGATCGGGAACGTCAGGATCCACGCCATCACCAGGCGTCGCGCAACTCCCCAGTTCACCGCGAAGCCGCCGCGCGTCGCGCCGACGCCGATGATCGCGCTGGTGATCGTGTGCGTCGTGCTGAGCGGGATGCCGAAGCGCGTCGCCGCTTCGATCACCGACGCCGCGGCCACTTCCGCCGCGAAGCCCTGATGCGTCTCCAGCCGTGTGAGCTTCATGCCCATCGTCTTGATGATGCGCCAGCCGCCGGTGAGCGTTCCCAGCGCCATCACGCTCGCGCACGCGAGAATGACCCAGAGCGGGATGTCAAACACCGGCAAAACGCCGCCGAGGACGAGCGACAGCGTGAACACGCCCATGAATTTCTGGCCGTCGTTCGATCCGTGAGCGAAGGCCATGAATCCCGACGACAGAATCTGCAGGATCCGAAACGTCCCTCGCGTTTTCGCGGGAACGGCCCTCCGAAAAAGCCAGTACACGGCGACCATCACAATCAATCCGCCCAGTCCGCCGAGGACGCTGGAGAAGAAGAGGCCGAGGAGCACCTTCTTCCAGCCTTCCCACAACAGCGCATTCGGACCGGCCGCGGCGAGACCGGCACCAGCGAGGCCCGCCACGAGAGCGTGCGTCTCGCTCGTCGGGATGCCCAACTGCGCCGCCAGCGAGGACCAGATGATGATGCTGATCATCGCGCCCGCGATGGTCGTGAGGTCGATGACGCTCGCATCGACGATGCCTTTGCCGATGGTCGCCGCGACCGCCGTCCCTGACAACACGCCGAGGAGGTTCAGCACGGCAGCCATGATGACGGCCTGCAACGGCGTCAGCGACCGCGTGCCGACGACGGTGGCGATCGCATTCGGCGAGTCCGTCCACCCGTTGACGAACTCCGCTCCGAGGATCAACAAGAGGACGAGGATCAGACCCGCTTCCACGCGGTGCGCATCCTATGCTGAAACCGAGCACCTCTGTAGTGATAACCACATGCTGCGGCCCAGTCGCGAAAGAAGGCGCCGATGACGAACCATCCGCACGCCGCTATCCTGGGCGGATGGAAGTCGCGTTCCGCATCACGGTACTCAATCCGCCGAGCGGTGTGACGTTCCGTCTTCAGCGAGGCCGTTCGGAGCTGGTGTTGCCGTCGCACGAAAGCGCTTCGTCGATCGTCTTCGATTTCACGCTGCGCGCGGAGCTCGGCGCCGCCGGCGGTCGTCCCCGCCTCCTCGGCCCGTTCGCGCAAGGTCCGCCGGCGAGCAGGTTCGTTTATGTGAGCTCGGGAAAGCACGCGGGCCAACTGGAATCGTGCTGGGATCGGCGAGCAAAGGTGCAGCTCGGTGGCGTCGACGCAACGCTGATCGAGCAGGCGGCGAGATCGGGCGCGGTCATCGAGACGCAAATCGCCGGCACCGGTCGCGATGGCGGGCCGGCATGCGCCACGGTGCCACTCGTCGGCGGGTGGCGTATCGCCTCTTCGTGATGGGAGAGGAACTTGCGCGCCCGTTGTAGTGATAACCTGCTCGATCGGTCCTCATGAGTGTTGCGCCTTTCCCGACGACGCGCCGCAGCGTCGTGCTCGCGCTTGTAAGCGCGGACGCGGCCGAGCGCACGCGTGCGTTCGAAACGCTCGTTGCCTGCTACTGGAAGCCGCTCTACAAATACGCGCGCGTCGCGTGGAGCCGCAAGCGCGAGGACGCCGAGGACCTCACGCAGAGCTTCTTCACGCGGGCATTCGAGAAAGAATCGCTCGCGTCCTACGACCCCACGAAGGCGAGCTTCCGCACGTTCCTGCGATTGTTGTTCGACCGCCATGTGTCGAACGAGTGGAAAGCGGGACAGCGCATCAAGCGCGGCGGCGGAGAGGTGCACCTCGACTTCGACGCCGCGGAAGCGGAGATCGGGCGCGACGCGTCGACGGTGACGCCCGAGGAGTACTTCCACCGCGAGTGGGTGCGGAGCATGTTCACGCTCGCGGTCGAGCGGTTGCGCGCACATTGCGCGGCGGACGGGAAGGAAATTCAGTTCGCGATCTTCGAGGCGTACGACCTCGATGACGATCGCGGCGTCTCCTATCGCGAGCTCGCCGTGCGGTTCGATGTTCCGGAAACGCAGGTGACGAACTTCCTCTCCGCGACGCGGCGCCGGTTTCGCGAGATCGTCCTCGAGGCGCTCCGCGAAGTCACCGCCACCGACGCCGAGTTCCGCAACGAATCACGCGCGCTTCTCGGCGGCAAATCGTGAACTGGCTCTCGGACGGGACCATCGGGCGCCTGCGCGACATCGCCGAGCAGCCCGATCTCAGCGGCACGCGATACGAGCTCGTGCGCGAGCTGGGCCGCGGCGGCATGGGCATCGTCTACGAAGTGCGCGACGCGCAACTCGAGCGCAGCGTCGCAATGAAAGTGCTCGATGAAGTGATGGCTGACGAGTGGCGCGCCGAGGCCAGGATCATCGCCGCGCTCGAGCATCCAGGAATCGTTCCGGTTCACGACGCGGGCGATCTGACGGACGGCCGCTTCTACTACACGATGAAACTCGTGCGCGGCATCCGCCTCGATGAATGGACGTCGCAGGGACACGCGCGCACGGAGCGGCTGCGCCTCTTCGCGCGCATCTGCGAGCCGGTCGCGTTCGCGCACTCGAACGGCGTCGTGCATCGCGATCTCAAGCCCGAGAACGTGATGGTCGGCGAGTTCGGGGCGGTGCTGGTGATGGATTGGGGCGTGGCGAACATCGCCGGAACGCCGGGCTACATGCCGCCGGAAACCGTGCGCGACACGCGCTCGGACGTGTACGCCCTCGGCGCGATCCTGAAGTTTCTCCTCGGCGAGGATCGTGCGCCGCGCACTTTGCGGGCCATCGTCGAGCGAGCCATGGCGAGCGATCCGTCGATGCGCTACGGGAACGCGCGCGAGTTGGGTGACGACGTGCTGCGATTTCTCGACGGCGAGCCGGTGAGCGCCTATCGCGAGAACGTGCTCGAGCGCGCGGGACGCTGGCTGGGACGCAATCGCGTGCTTCTCGCGCTGGTGCTCGCGTACCTGGTCATGCGCGTGATCGTGTTTTTCTGGATGAGGCTCTAAAGAAATTCCGAAGAGCGGTGAATCAAGCCGGTGGAGGACAACATGAACAAGATACTCGTGGGATTGATCGTCGGTGCGGTGCTCGGGCTGATTGACGGAGCGACGGCGTGGTTCACGCCGCAGGTGCGGGATCAGATGCTCAGCATCATCATCGGCTCGACCTTCAAAGGCGTGATCGCCGGAATCGCCGCCGGCTGGTTCGCGCGCAAGGTGCAGTCGGTGCCGAAGGGCATCGCGTTCGGTTTCATCGTCGGACTGATTCTGGCGTTCGCGGTCGCGGCGATGCCCGATCCGAAAACGGGCGAGCACTATTGGTGGCAGATCATGGTCCCGGGCAGCCTTCTCGGCGGCGTCATCGGCTGGGCCACACAGCGCTACGGCCGGCCTGCCGGATCAAATCGATCCGCCGCCGCAGCGGCGTGATCTCGAGAGAAGGGGGCGCGGGCTTTCAGCCCGCGTAAACTTGTGCGGGCTGGAAGCCCGCACCCCTGGGCGTGTGAGGATCAGCTGACCTATTTGCACGTGAAACGTTGAATGAAACCGGTTACACTTCGTGTCGCACAACGCGGAGGGAACGCCCATCCTCACCCTCAAGCAGCTTCCGGACAGCCGGCGCGCGATCGTCACGGCTCTGAAAGAACGCGGCTCCGCGACGATCGCGCAACTCGCGCCGCAGCTCGGACTCACCGGCGAGGCGGTGCGGCAGCAGTTCCTGCAGCTGCACCGTGAGGGGTGGATCGAGGCCATCGTCGACCGCGACACCGTGCGCGGACGCACCGGCCGTCCCGCCACGGTGTACAAGCTCACCGTGGCGGGAGAGCATCTCTTCCCGAAACACTATGACGCGCTCGCGGTCGCGATGATCGATGCGATCGGGGAAGAGCTCGGAACGGACGCCGCGGTGCGCGTGCTCGAGCGCGTCTCGAACGATCGCGTCGCGGTGCTCGAGCCGGCGGTCGAGGGGCGGACGCTGGAGGAACGGCTCGACGTTCTGAAGAGCTGGTACATCGAGGACGATCCGTACATGAAACACGAGCGCGTCGACGACGACTTCCGCCTCATCGAGCGCAACTGCCCCTTTTACAACACGGCCATGCGTCGTCCCGAGCTCTGCAACGTCTCGGTCAACGCGCTCACGCGCCTCCTCGGCGTGCGTGTCGCGCGTGAAGAGAAATTTCAGAACGGCGATGGCCGCTGCGTGTTTCACGCATACACGAAAGAGCCGATCGACGCGTCGACGTGGCGGTTCACGCTCGAATGATCACGCGACCCAAACGGTCTTGATGTTCACGAACTCGCGGATCCCGTAGACGCCGAGCTCGCGCCCGAAGCCGGAATGCTTCACGCCGCCGAACGGGATGCGCGGGTCGGACGCGACCATCGCGTTGACGAACACCTGTCCCGACTCAACACGCTCGATGAACGTCTCCGCTTCGGCGCGATCGTTCGTCCAGACGCTCGCGCCGAGCCCGAATGGCGTTGCGTTCGCGAGCTTCACCGCTTCGTTCGCGTCACGCACGCGAAACAGCGACGCGACGGGCCCGAACGTTTCCTCCGCGTACGCCGGCGCGCTCGGCGGAATTTCGGCCAACACCGTCGGTGCATAGAAGTTCCCGCGCTCGCGGAGGCGTTTGCCCCCGGTGAGCAATTTCGCGCCGGCGCGCACGCTCGCGTCCACCTGCTTCTCGATGTCGTCCACGATCTGGGGTGTCGCGAGCGGGCCGATGTCCGTCGTCTCCTCGAGCGGATCGCCGACGCGCAGCGACTCCATGGCCTCGACGAAGCGACGCTGAAATTCGTCGGCGATGTCTTCGTGGACGATGAAGCGCTTGGCGGCGATGCACGACTGTCCGTTGTTGACGATGCGCGCCTTGACTCCGGTCTTCAGCGCGGCGTCCAGGTCCGCGGATGGCATGACGATGAAAGGATCGCTGCCGCCGAGCTCGAGCACTGTCTTCTTGATGCGCCTGGCGGCGTTCGAAGCGACGCTCGCTCCCGCGGCCTCGCTGCCCGTGAGCGTCGCCGCTTTCACGCGCTCGTCCTCGAGCAGCGCCGCGACTTGGCTGGACGTAATCAGCAGCGTCTGAAACTCGCCCCGATCGAAGCCCGCCTCGCGGAGGATGTCTTCGATCGCGAGTGCGGACTGCGGCACGTTCGACGCATGCTTGAGCAGGCCGACATTGCCGGCCATCAGGGCCGGCGCCGCGAACCGGAACACCTGCCAGAACGGGAAGTTCCACGGCATGACCGCGAGAACCGGGCCGAGGGGATCGAAGCGGACGTAACTTTCGCTCGCATCGGTCTTGACGTGCTCCTCGGCGAGATAACGCTCCGCATGCTCGGCGTAATGACGGCAGACCGTTGTGCACTTCTTCACTTCCGCAACGGCCGCGACGATCGGCTTCCCCATCTCCAGCGTGATCGTCCGCGCGTATTGTTCCGCGCGAGACTCGAGAATCTCCGCCGCCCTGAGCATCCGCTCCGCACGTTCGCCGAATGAGCGTGCGCGATTGATCTCGAACGCCTCCATCGCGCGCTGCAAGCGCTGCTCGATGTCGGCGCCGGTCAAGGGCTCGAAGGTGGCGATGGTCTCGCCGGTCGCAGGGTTCACGCTCGCGATGGCCATGGCGGGGGAATGATATCTGCGTGTCACCTCTTGCTCGGAGCCTTCGAGTCGTCTCGTCTTCGAGTCGTCGAGGGGCTGAGCGAATCGACCATCTTCGTCAGCCCAGAACTAATTTGCTTGATGAGGACGTTCACGCCCGATACATCCTTGGCCAACTTCGCGCGCGTCACAATCTCCAACTGCGTCTCCAACTCGTACAGAGAGCCACGCGCCTGAACGAGGTAGTGCCGTCGATCTCGTGTCGTCGATCGACCTTGTCCTTCCGCAATGTTGCTCGGGACCGAGATCGCAGCCCGCACGAGCTGATCCGCGATCGCGAATCGGCGTCGCGACGCAAGCCGATCCGACAAGACGATGATGCGCACTGCCAGGTCGATGGACGCTTCCCACACAAATAGTCGTCGAAATGAACTCATTCGTGTTTGTGGTGTCGGAGGGCGAAACGAATGCGGCCGGGGGTGTGGAAGCAGCAGTATAGTCCACTCGACGACTTGGCGACTCGAAGACTGTACGACTACAGCACGTACCTACTCAGATCCTCATCCCTCACAACGCTCTCCAACACACGCTGCACATACGCCGCGTCGATCACGACGCTGTCGCCGCTCCTCTCGCTTGCGTCGAACGACAACTCGTCCAGCAACCGTTCGAGGATCGTGTGTAGCCGGCGTGCGCCGATGTTCTCGGTCTTGTCGTTGACGACCGCGGCGAAACGGGCGATCTCACGGACGGCGTCGTCGGCGAACGTCAGCGTGACGCCTTCCGTCGCGAGCAGCGCGGTGTATTGCGTCGTCAGTGCGTTTTTCGGTTCGCGAAGGATGCGCTCGAAGTCGTTCTCGGTCAGCGACTCGAGCTCGACGCGAATGGGGAAGCGTCCCTGCAGTTCGGGGATCAGGTCCGAGGGCTTCGAGACGTGGAACGCGCCGGCGGCGATGAAGAGGATGTGGTCCGTCTTCACCATGCCGTACTTCGTGTTCACCGTCGTTCCTTCGACGATCGGGAGCAGGTCGCGCTGCACGCCTTCGCGCGAGACGTCGGGGCCTCCCGCGGCGCTCTGGCGTCCGGCGATCTTGTCGATCTCGTCGAGGAAGACGATGCCGCTTTGCTCGACGCGGTCGATCGCTTCGCGGGCGACGTTCTGCTGATCGACGAGCTTCTCCGCTTCCTCCTGAACGATGATCTCTCTCGCGTCGCCGACGCGCATCTTCTTCCGCTTCGACTTCCCGCCGAAGATGCCCGGGAGCATGTCCTTCACATTGACGCCCATCTCTTCGACGCCTTGCGGAGTGAAGATCTCGAACGACGGGAAGCCTTGCTCCTTCACCTCCAGCTCGATCTCGCGCTCGTCGAGCTTTCCCTCGTCGAGCCAGCGGCCGAGCTTCTCCCGCGTCTCCGTCGACGAGTCCTCAGGTTCCGGCGAGGAAACGAAAGCCGGCCGCGCGCGCGGCGGACGCGAGTCGGGGAGGAGGATGTCGAGGACGCGCTCGCGCGCGTTGCGCTCCGCCTGCTCGCGCACCATGCGACTCTTCTCGTCCTTGACCAGCTTCACGCCGATCTCGGTGAGGTCGCGGACGATCGACTCCACGTCGCGGCCGACGTAACCGACCTCCGTGAACTTCGACGCTTCGATCTTCATGAACGGCGAGCGGGTGAGGCGCGCGAGGCGCCGCGCGATCTCGGTCTTGCCGACGCCCGTCGGCCCGATCATGATGATGTTCTTCGGCGCGACCTCATCGCGCAGCTCTGCGGGGAGCTGCTGGCGGCGCCAGCGATTGCGCAGCGCGATCGCCACCGCGCGCTTCGCGGCGTTCTGACCGACGATGTATTTGTCGAGCTCGCGGACGATCTCCTTCGGCGTGAGGCGTTCGGCGTGCAGGACGGAGTCTTCGAGACTCGCGGGCAATTGGATCACCATGATTCAGAGGCTTTCTACCGTGATGTGGTCGTTGGTGTAGATGCAGATCTCCGACGCGATGCGCATCGACTCCTCGGCGATCTGCGCGGCGGTCATCTGCGTGTGCTTCATCAGCGCGCGCGCCGCGGCAAGCGCAAACGGTCCGCCGGAGCCGATGGCGAGAACGCCGTCGTCGGGCTGAATGAGATCGCCCGTGCCCGAGATCAGGTACGCGCGCTCGTTGTTGGCGACGATCAGCATCGCCTGGAGCTGGCGCAGGTACTTGTCCATGCGCCAGTCCTTCGCCAGCTCGACGACCGCGCGCTCCATGTTGCCGCGGTATTCCTCGAGCTTGGCCTCGAAGCGGGAGAAGAGCGCGAACGCGTCCGCGGCGGAGCCGGCGAAGCCCGCGAGGATTTTGTCGTGATAGAGGCGGCGTACCTTCGCCGCGCCGTGCTTCATGACCGTGTTGCCGATCGTGACCTGCCCGTCGCCGGCCATCGCGACCTGATTGTCGCGGCGCACGCAGATCACGGTCGTTGCGTGAAAGACTGGTTGTTCCATCGGGGGCGGATCGTACATCGTCTGTCATCCTGAGCGAAGCGAAGGACCTCCTGCGCGCTTGCGAGGGAGATCCTTCGCCGTCTACGCGGCTTCAGGAAGACAGTGAGGGGAAATCCGCCGACACGCGTGCGACGAGCTCGCCACCAAAGTACGCGTGCTCCAGCTTCCATGCATGCAGCAGCATCCGCGGCGCTGCCATCGTCGAGCCGTAGCGGCGGTCGCCGACGACTGGGCGCTCGATCGACTTGAGGTGGATGCGGATCTGATGAGTGCGCCCGGTGAGGATCTCGGCCTCCAGGAGCGTCGATCCGTCAAGCTGCCGCAGTGGGCGGACGATCGTGTGCGCGTCCTTTTCGCCGATCGGCGTCTCGATGGTCTGCTCGTGGTCGATCGTCCCTTCGGCGACGGCGAGATAGACCTTTCGAATCTCGCGCGACGCGAACAGCTCCGAAAGACGCGCCGCTGCGGAGGGATGCTTCGCAAAGACGACCACGCCGCTCGTCTGGGTGTCGATGCGGTGCACGAGATGGATCGTGCGATAGCGAATGCGCAAAAGCTCCTCGAGCGAGCGCTGTTTGCGGTCGCGCGCCGGCTGCGTGGGAATTCCCGCCGGCTTGTTCACCGCGATCCAGTCCGTCGTCTCGCGGATCACCTCGATGTCCGGCAATTCCTCCGCGATCGTGATGCGATCGCGGTCGCTCACCTCGCGCGAAGCCACGCCCACGGGGCGGTCGTTCACGAACACGCGTTTCTGCGCGATCAAATCGCGTGCCTTGCGGCGCGAGATCTCCGGGTAGCGGGCGGCGACGGCCTGATCGAGACGCATTTGTTAACCCGACGGGTCAGAACGCCGTATACCGCATGGGAGGCCTTGATCAAAGCATGATGAAAACACTCGCGCTGGCACTGCTGCTATTCACCGCGGCGGCGGTCGAAGGGAAACACATCTCGCAGACGTCGATGGGTGGGGACCTGGAGGTCCGGAACGCGCCCGACGGTGCGTCGCTGCGCACGATGGGCGGTGACATTCGCGTGGGGAGCGCTCAGGGCCGCGTCGTCGCGAAGACCATGGGCGGCAACATCCGAATCCGGGAGCTCGCCGGCTCGCTGGACGCGGGAACGATGGGAGGCAACGTCGAAGTCGACGTCGCCAAAGGCGATGGCAACATCGAGATCAGCTCGATGGGCGGTCACATCGAGATCACCCTGCCCGCAAATTTCTCCGGCAGCTTTGAGGTCCAGCTCGAGCAGGACGACGACGACGGACCGCCGAACGAGATCGTGAGCGACTTCCCGCTGCAGATTCAGGAATCGAAGAAAAACAACTGGTTCCGTCCCGACACGACCGTGCTGAGAGGGAAGGGGATCAACGGCTCCGGGATGCATCGCGTGAAGCTCACCACGATCGGTGGCGACATCACGATCCGCAAGAAATGAAAAGGGCGGCCTGGAGGCCGCCCTGCGTTTCGCTATTTGCGGACCATGCGTTCGGGTTTGGCCGGTGACGCCGGCTCGCCGCCTTCGATCACCGTCAGCTCCGGGCCGCCGATGCCGAGGATGCGGCGGACCTTCCCTTCGAGCTCCGCGAAGAGATCGGGGTTCTCCTTGATGAACAGCTTCGCGTTCTCGCGGCCCTGTCCGAGGCGGACGTCGCCGTAAGAGAACCAGGAGCCCGACTTCTCGACGATCTTGTTTTCGAGGCCGATGTCGATGAGCTCGCCGGTCTTGGAGATGCCCTCGCCGTAACCGACGTCGAACTCCGCCTGGCGGAATGGTGCGGCGACCTTGTTCTTGACCACCTTCACCTTGACCCGCGAGCCGACGACTTCGTCCCCTTCCTTGATCTGGTTGGTGCGGCGGATGTCGAGGCGCACCGAGGAGTAGAACTTCAACGCGCGGCCGCCCGTGGTGGTCTCGGGGTTGCCGAACATGACACCAATTTTTTCGCGAATCTGGTTGATGAAAACTATGCACGTTTTTGACTTCGCCATGATCGCTGTTAATTTACGCATGGCCTGTGACATCAATCGTGCCTGTAAACCTACATGAGAATCGCCCATCTCGCCTTCGAGCTCGGCTCGCGGGACCAGTGCCGCGACGGAGTCGATGACGATCACGTCGATCGCTCCCGACCGCACCAGCACCTCGGCGATCTCCAGCGCCTGCTCGCCGGAGTCGGGCTGCGAGACCAGGAGGTTGTCGATGTCGACGCCCAGTTTCTTCGCGTACTCGGCGTCGAGCGCGTGCTCGGCGTCGATGAACGCCGCCAGCCCGCCGGCGCGCTGCGCCTCGGCGATGATGTGCAGCGAGAGGGTCGTCTTGCCGGAAGACTCCGGTCCGAAGATCTCGATGATGCGGCCGCGGGGAACGCCGCCGACGCCGAGGGCCGCGTCGACGCCGATCGAGCCGGTCGAGATCGCGCTGACGGCGGCGAACTCTTTCGCCCCCAGGCGCATGATCGACCCTTTGCCGAACTGTCGCTCGATCTGCGTGAGCGCGGTCTCGGCAGCCTTCAACTTATCAGTCGGTACAGTGGCCATTTGCCTGCTCCTTCATTCTGTTTCCCGGTGATGCATCGCCGAGGAGAGGCGCGGGAAAATAGTCGAATTGACGGACATTCGTGTGGTGCAGCGAGTGTACGACGCGAAATAAGCGCTCGCAACAAATCGCGGAAAAACGCGGTATTTTGTGCGTGGGCTCTACAACTTGAAGACTGCTGTGAAACTTTCTGCCCTTTTCCTGCCCGTGCTCCTGCTTGCCGGATGCATGGCTTCCCACGCGGCGCCCAGGCGACCGTGGCGCGTCGAGGTGACGAGCACCGGAGGATTCGCCGGCCGCGGCGCGGGCGACTACGCGATCGACTCCGACCGCAAAGTCACGGCCCGGCTGTTCAGCGGCAAAGCGTGCACGTTCACAGCGGCGGCTGACGACTTGCGCCGGATCGAAGCGCTCCTCGCGAAGGCGCGTCCACGGGAGTGGAAAGAGTCGTACGTGCCGGAGAATCCCTGCTGCGACCGGTTCGAGTACACGCTGACGTACGACGAGGCGGGGACGAAGACGACCACGACCTGGATCGACGATCCGCTGCCGATGCCTGAGGATCTAGTGGCGTTGTCGAACGCAATCGTCGGCGGTGAAGCCGCGAGTGTCCGCATGCAGGCAACCGATCGGTGCAAATGACGCGCGACTCCGCGAAGGTTGCGACGCTCCTCTTCTTCTCGGGAATGTCCGCACTCGTCTATCAGACGGTGTGGCTTCGCCAGTTTCGACTGATCTTCGGCTCGTCGACGTTTGCGACCGCCGCCGTGCTGGCGATCTTCATGGCCGGCCTCGGCCTCGGCAGTGCGCGTCTCGGCAAGCGCGCCGACGCGAAGGAACGGCCACTCGCGTACTACGCGCGCCTCGAGCTCTTCATCGCCCTCGCGGCCGCGCTCTCTCCGCTGCTGCTGACTTTCGCCGCGAAGATCTACTTCGCGAGCGGCGGATCGCCGGACCTCGGCATCTTTGGCGCGACGCTACTTCGCCTCGCGTTATCGGTGGTCGTCCTCGGACCGGCCACGCTTCTGATGGGCGGCACGCTGCCCGCGGCCGCGCGCAGCGTCGAGACGGACGACGACTCGGGACGGCGCGTCGTGGCGCTGCTTTACGGAGTGAACACCCTCGGAGCCGTCGCGGGAACGCTGCTCTCGACGTTCGTGATGCTCGAGCGCTTCGGAAACCGCGCGACGCTGTTCATGGCGGTGGCTGTAAATGTGATCGTGGCGGTGGTGGCGCGGTTCATGTCGGAGCGAGTCGACAAGCCGTCGAGTCGACCAGTCGACGAGGAGCAAACCTCTCTCGACGACTCGACGACCCGACGACTCGACACCTCGCTGATCTACTTCGCGTCCGCGACCGTCGGCTTCGCCTTCCTCCTCATGGAGCTGGTCTGGTACCGGATGCTCTCGCCGATCCTCGGCGGGACGACGTACATGTTCGGGCTCGTGCTCGCTGTCGCGTTGGCAGGCATCGGTGTCGGTGGCGCGCTTTACGCTTCGATGCGCCGCGGCGCCGCGACCATCGGCGCCTTTGCGATCACCTGCAGCCTCGAGGCGCTCGCCATCGCGATCCCCTTTGCCCTCGGCGACCGCATCGCCCTTCTCGCCAACGCCCTGCGCGGCCTTGGCCCGCTCGGTTTCAGCGGCCACGTCACGGCGTGGACGATCGTCACCGTGATCGCCGTCTTCCCGGCAGCCGTGATCGCGGGCGTGCAGTTCCCTCTGCTCATCGCGCTCCTCGGCGGCGGGCGCGAGAACGTCGGCAGACAGATCGGCGCGGCCTACGCGTGGAACACCGCCGGCGCGATCGCGGGATCGCTGGCCGGGGGCTTCGGTCTGATGCCGCTTCTATCCGCACCCGGCACTTGGCGTCTGGTCGTGCTCGTGCTCGTGGTCCTCGCCTTCATCGCGACGTTGCGCGATCGTCGGGCGCTCGCTGTGTTCGCAGGCGTGCTGGCGATTGCGTGCATCGCGGCGGTCGGGCCGACGGCGGTGTGGCGCCACTCCGGCATCGGTGCGGCACGCGCGCCGACACCGACCTCGCGAAACGATCTGCGGCGCTGGTTCAACGACACTCGTCGCGCACTATCTTGGGAGCGCGACGGACGCGAGTCGAGCGTCGCCATCATGGCCGCGAACGACATCGCGTTCATCGTCAATGGCAAGAGCGACGGTTCGGCGCGCCGCGACGCCGATACGCAAGTCATGCAGGGCATCATCGCCGCGATGTTGCATCCGAAGCCGGAGTCGGCGCTGGTGATCGGGCTCGGTACCGGCTCGAGCGCCGGCTGGCTCGGCGTGGTTCCGACGATCAAACGCGTCGATGCGGTCGAGCTCGAGCCGGTGGTCCTCGACGTCGCGCGCGCGTGCACCGTGGTCAACGAAGGCGTGCTGACAAACCCGAAGGTGCACATCACCATCGGCGACGCGCGCGAGGTCCTGCTGACGAGCGGCCGCAAGTACGACATCATCACGTCCGAGCCGTCGAATCCGTACCGCGCCGGCATCGCCAGCCTTTTCACGCAGGAGTTCTACGTCGCCGCGCGGGAGCGCCTGAACAAGCGCGGCATCTTCGCGCAGTGGGTGCAGTCGTACGCAGTGCATCCCGACACGATCCGAACGATCTACGCGACGCTCACCTCGGTCTTCCCGAACGTCCAGACCTGGTGGACGACGGGAGGCGACCTGGTGCTCGTCGCGTCGGCGGATCCGCTGCTCGTCGACGCGGACGCGCTCGGCGCGCGCCTGCGCACGGAGCCGTACCGCTCCGCGTCCATGAACACGTGGCGCGTTTCGTCGGTATCGGGATTCCTGGCCTACCTCCTCGCGAACGAGAACTTCGCGCTCGCCGCGGCGAAACAGGCCGAAGAGCTCAACACCGACGACCGTACGGTGATCGAGTTCGGGTTCGCGCGCAGCATCGACGCCGGCGCGAGTCTGCACCGGCAGATCGCCAACGACGCGACGGCGATTCGCGCTCTGTATCCGCGCTACGCGCGCGGTGCGATCGACTGGAAGGCGGTCGAACAGAAACGCCCGTGGATCGACAATCCGAACGAGCCGGCGGACCTCGGCGAGCTGGCGAAGGTGGCCCTCGCCGCGGCGCGCAGCGGCGATCCGCGGGCCATGGAATGGGCGAAGGTGATCGCGCACGAACAGCCGGTGGAAGGTGGCTATATCGCGGCCACGCTGTTGGCCAGGCAAAAGCGATACGACGAGGCTACGGATCTCTTGCGCCGCGTCTTCGTCAACTATCGTAAGACGCCGTGGCCGGACCCGGAGCTCATGGGCAGCTCCTTGGAGCTCGCGCTCGAGCTGGCCCGCACGAAACCCGCGCGTGCGCGCATCTTGTTCGACGCGCTCGCGAAGCCGTTCGCGGCGATGCAGCACGAGAACGCCCGCCGTTTCACGCGCATCGTCATTGCGCCACTGTTCGACCAGTGCGGACCGCGCGCGATCGAGGCGCTGAAGGTGATGGAGCCGCATCCGATCTGGAACCGGCACGTCCTCACCATCCGCGCGAACTGCTACGCGCTCGCGGGACTCGATCTCGCGCCGCGCGCGTGGGAGGACCTGCAGGAGTTCGACGACGCCGAACAAGGGAAAATAGCGCGATAGAACAGAAGGGGTGCGGGCTGGAAGCGCGCACCCCCGTCTCGTTCGTTACACTGAGCTACGAGGCAATGTATGCATGACCCGATGGCGCTGGTCAGCGATTCCACACTCGGGATCCTCGCGCTGATCTTCGCGTTCCGGTTGTGGAGCGAGCATCGGATGTGGGCGCTGGCGTTCGTCTTCACCGCGGCGGCAGGGTTCGTCGGCGGGATCTATCACGGCTATGGCGACCGAATGCCCGAGCTGTGGAAGGTGACGGTGATCTCCGTCGGCATCGCCAGTTTCTTTCTGCTGGCCGGAACGCATCGCCGCCTCGCCGTGATTGCGGCGGTGAAACTGGTCGTCTTTCTCACGTGGATGACGACCCACGACGACTTCCTCTACGTGGTCGTCGATTACGGCATCACGCTGATCCTCATCGGCATCTTCCATCCGGCGAAAAAGTGGGTCCTCGGCAGCATCGCCGTTTCGATTCTCGGCGCGGTCCTGCAGCAATCGCGCGTGACGGTTCATCCGTACTGGTTCGACTACAACGACATCTACCACGTCATTCAGATGGTCGCGCTGTGGATGCTCTATCGGGCGAGTTGCGAGTTGCGGGTTGCGAGTTCCGAGGGGCGACTTCAATCCTGAGCGAGCAAGGCGAGTCGAAGGATCAGCGGAGCCCTCACGATGCGCTTGCTTCGCGGCGAGTCCACGTGAGGGCTCCCTTGATCCTTCGACTCGCTCCGCTCGCTCAGGATGAGAGGCTGAGCGCGACGCTCGATCCCACCCACGTAAACTGCTTATTGAAATCCACCCCCAGCATCTTCCCGCGCGAGAGGCGCACGAGGTTCTGCGCGAGGATCGGTTTCGGCTCATCGTCGGGGCGGAGGAACATCATCCGGATCTCCATCTTCACGCCGCCGCCGTCGACGGCCTGGAGCGCGGGCTCGTATTCGATCTTCTCCTGCAGACACCACGCGTGGCGCTCGGAGACGGGGATGGCGTCGACGTCCGCGCGCGTCGGATCGACGTTCACGCCGCCTCCAGCGAACGAGAACAGCGGCTTGAGCACGTAGCGCGAGAGATCGTCCGGCACGCGCTCGAGGTCGGAGACGAACGTCGCGCGCGGCACCGACTCGTGCCGCAGGAACGGCAATGAATACTTCGACCACACCCAGTACCAGTTCGGGTGCGGCACCCACTCGACGTCGAGCTCCTCGCGATAGTCGAACGGCAGCGCGATCGCTTTGCTGATCAGCTCATCGAACACGACGCGGTTGTAGATGCGCCGCACCGGCGTGCCGTTCGCGCGGAACAGCGACTTGCCGCGCTTCACGAGCGTCGTCGGATCGACCGCGTCGACGCCGAACAGCAACTTCGTCGCCGCGAAGTCGGGATAGGTCTTCTGCCGCGGCGGATCGATGTCCATCAAGATCACTTCCGCCGGATCGTGCATGCCGACGATCGTTCGCCGCGCGAGGTCGACGAACGCCTCGCGGTCATAGCCGGAGTACCAGCACGACCACGCGAGGTCGAGCCCGTCCATTCGCGCGAGCGCTTCTTTCCAGACGTCGCGCTGGACGATCTGCAGCGACGTGAGCGACGGGAATCCCTGCAACTCGATCAGCTTCGGCACGAGTGTGCCGTCCTCCGCGCGCACGACCGCGAAGTCCACCTGTGCGAGATTCGGCAGCGCGTCCATGCCCGGCGTGTTCCATCGCTCCGGGATCGCCGCTTTCATCCGCTCGATCAGCGCCGGATCGGAGAGCTGCTCGATGATCGCGTTCGCGCCGTCGACCGCGCGCTGTTTGAAGTCGTCGGTGAGAAACAGCGGCGTTTCCGCGAGACGGAACTCGAAGGGAGAGTCGAGCCGCCGCGAGAGCTCCTCGCGATACCAGTCGTACACCGCGGGAGAGAACTGTTCGTTGAAGAGGCGCCGGAAACGAGCGTCCATGCGAGGCGAGAGGTTAGCACTGAGCGGGTTGGCGGTTGACGGTTGGCGGTTGGCGGGAGGCCCCAACCACCACGGTTCCCCTGCCAACTGCCAACCGCCAACCGCCAACCCTGCGTTATTCTTCGCGCCGCGATGACCAAGCCCGTCAGCGGCAGGATCTGGCTGCCCGCCCTTCTTCTTTTCTGTTCCGGTGCATCCGCGCTCATCTACCAGACCGTGTGGATGCGCGACTTCCGCCTGATCTTCGGCGCATCGACCGTGGCCACGGGCGCGGTGCTGGCGATCTTCATGGGTGGTCTCGGCGTCGGCAGCGCGATCCTCGGCAAACGCGCCGACCGCCATCCGCGTCCGCTCGCGTTCTACGGCCAACTCGAGATGCTGATCGCCGCGTCGGCCGCGCTCACGCCGCTGCTTTTGTTGGGTGTGCGTGCGGGCTACTTCGCGATCGGCGGATCGGCGGCGCTCGGGAACGTGATGGCGACGCTCATCCGCCTTCTCTTCTCGACGCTCGTCCTCGCGATCCCGACCGTGCTGATGGGTGGAACGCTGCCTGCGATGGCCCGAGCGGTCGAAACGAACGACGACGCGGGCCGCCGTCGTCTCGCGTTGCTCTACGGCATCAACACCCTCGGCGCCGTTGCCGGCGCGTTGCTGTCCACCTTCGTGATGCTCGAGCGCTTCGGCAACCGCAAGACGCTCCTCATCGCCGCTGCCGTCAATCTCGCGATCGGCGGACTCGCGTTCCTTCTCGGACGCCGCGGCGTGAAGCAGGAGCAGGCGGCGACGGCAGAAGGCGTGCGCGCTTCGGCGCTCCCGCCGCGGCTCGTGCTCGTCGCGGCCGCGCTGGTCGGCTTCGCGTTCCTGCTGATGGAGCTGGTCTGGTACCGGATGCTTTCGCCGCTCCTCGGCGGCACGACGTTCATGTTCGGACTCGTGCTCGCGATCGCGCTGGCAGGCATCGGTATCGGCGGCGCGATCTACTCCTTCGGCAATCGCGAGCGCCTCGCGACCGCCACCGGCTTCGCCGTGACCTGCACGCTCGAGGCGTTGGCGATGATCGTCCCGTTTGCGCTCGGCGATCGTCTCGCCGTCCTCGCGAACGCGCTGCGCTCGCTGCGCGTCTTCGGATTCAGTGGACATCTCATCGGCTGGACGATCGTTACGACCATCGTCGTGCTGCCGGCGGCGATCATCGCCGGCTATCAGTTCCCTCTCCTGATCTCGCTCCTCGGCCGAGGACGCGAACAAGTCGGCCGCGAGGTCGGTCTCGCGTACGCGTGGAACACGGGCGGCGCGATCGCCGCATCGCTTCTCGGCAGCTTCATCCTCTTTCCGACGCTCGGCGCGCGTGGGAGCTGGAAGCTCGCCGTCGGCACGCTCGTGGCGCTCGGCGCGGTCACGCTCTTCTTCGCGCTGCGCGAGCGCAATCGCGTCTTCGCGGGATTCGCCGCAGCGTCCGCAGTGGTCTCCGTCATCCTGATGTTCTCCCTCGGACCGACAGCCGTGTGGCGGCACTCCGGCATCGGCGCCGGCCGCACGGCGATGTTCACCACACCGAACGCGTTGCGCGAGTGGATGAACAACAACCGCAAGGCAACGATCTTCGAGAAAGACGGCCGCGAGAGCAGCATCGCCCTCCTCGCCGGTGACGACCTCGGACTGATCGTCAACGGGAAGAGCGACGGCTCCGCGCGCGACGAC
>DASYGV010000061.1:0-6266 GCA_035999335.1 Thermoanaerobaculia bacterium
GCACCCAAAACGCTACCAGAGCGGTGGCTTCCCACCGCCAAATCCCCCCCCCCACCGCACTCCTATATTTTTGCCATGAGCGCGACTACCGCATCCGGATCGAGCGGCATGGCGAAGTAGAAGCCTTGCGCGAAGTCGACGCCGAGGCCGCGCATGCGCTCGGCCTGATCGGCGGTCTCCAGGCCTTCGATGGTCACGTTCATCCCCAGCACGCGCGCGAGCGTGGAGATCGTGTGCACGATCTCGTCGACGCGGTGAGCGTCCGCGTCGAGAAGGAACGAGCGGTCGATCTTCAGCATGTCGAACGGGAACTGGCGCAGGGAGCTGAGCGACGAATAGCCGGTGCCGAAGTCGTCGAGGCTGAGGCCCACGCGCATCTCGCGCAACGCGTGCAGCAGCTCCGCCGCGGCAGTCGCGTTCTCGATCAGCAGACTCTCCGTGACCTCGAGGTGCAGCCGCTCCGGCTCGACGCCGCTGGCGGTGATGATCTCTCGCAGGCGGTCGATCTGGTTCGGATGCAGAAGCTGCCGCGGCGAGAGGTTCACGTGCAGATCGAGCGTCCCGCCGGTGATGCCGGCGCGATCCCACTCCTTCATCTGCCGCAGCGCCTCGCGCAGCACCCACTCGCCGATCGGCACGATCAGCCCCGTCTCCTCGGCCACGGCGACGATCTCCTGCGCGGCGATGAGCGACTCCCCGCGCTGCCACCGCACCAGCGCCTCGAACCCGGTCAGCGCGCCGCTCTGGAGGTCGAACAGCGGCTGGTAGTGCACGCGCAGCTCGTCGCGGTCGATGGCCCGCCGCAAGTCGGTCTCGAACTGCAGCAGCTCCACCGTCCGCTCGTGCATGGCCGTGTCGAACACCTCGTGGCGCGCCTTGCCGCGCGCCTTGGCGCGGTACATGGCGATGTCCGCGTCGCGCAGCACATCCTGCGGATTGTCATAGCCCGTGGTGCTTACGGCGATGCCGATGCTGACCGTGGTGAAGATCTCGTGTCCGCCGAGCGAGAACTCTTCGTTCAGCGCATCCTGGATGCGGCGCGCGGCGCGGACGGGATCGGCATCATGCTCGACGCCTTCGATGAGAACCGCGAACTCGTCGCCGCCGAGGCGCGCCACCGTGTCGCTGGAGCGCATGATGTCGGTGAGCCGCGTCGCCACCGCAACGAGCAGCTCGTCCCCGACAGCGTGTCCGAGGCTGTCGTTCACCAGCTTGAAGCGGTCCAGATCGAGAAAGAGCACGGCGAAGAACGAATCCGGATGGCGGCGCTCGACCTCGATGGCGCGCTGCAGCCGATCCATGAACAGCGCCCGGTTCGGAAGCTCCGTCAGCGCGTCGTGAAACGCGTCGTGCGTCAGGCGCTCCACCGCCGCTCTTCGCTCGGTGATATCGGTCATCGAGCCGGCGATGCGCGTCGCCTTCCCCGCGGCGTCGCGGACGGCCAGGCCGCGGCTGAGCATCCAGCGATGCGTTCCGCCGCGGCAGCGCATGCGGTGCTCGTGCTCGAGGTGCGGCGTCACGCCGCGCAAGTGCATGTCGATCGCCGAACCCAGGATCTCCGCATCGTCGCGATGAACGCGCGACAGCCATTCCTCGGGCGAGTCGCCGATCTCCTCCTCGCCGTGACCGAGCATCGTCTTCCAGCGCGGGGAGTAATAGACCTGGTTCTCGCGGAGGTCCCACACCCACAGCCCGTCATTCGCGCCGCGCGCGGAGAGCGCGTAGCGCTCCTCGCTCTCGCGGAGCGCGTGCAGCGTGCGGCTCTGTTCGAGCGCGTAGCGGATGGAGCGCTCCAGCAGTGGCGCGTCGATCGTTCCCTTGACCAGATAGTCGGCCGCACCGGCGCGCATCGCGACGAGGTCGATGTCGCCGCTGCCCTGGCCGGTGAGCAGGATCATCGGCGCCGTCACGCCGAGCGCGCGCGCATGGCGCAACAGCTCCAGGCCGTCGTGCTCGCCGAGGCGGTAGTCGATCAGGCAGACGTCGTGCGTGTTCGTTGCGAGCGCGGACAGCGCTTCGTCGAACGATGCGATCCACTCCAGCTCGAAGCGCGTGCGCTTCGCATCGGACAGCAGCTCGCGCGTGAGCACGAAGTCGTCCTCGTCGTCTTCGACGAGAAGCAGCCGGACCGGACGATCGTCGTTCTCAGTCAATGTGGTCAGGAGGCAGCTCGACGATCTCGATCCAGTAGCGGCCGATGTCGCGCATGACCGACACCAGTCCTTCGAAGCTCACCGGTTTGGTGATGAACGAGTTCGCGCCCAGATCGTAGGTGCGGTAGATGTCCTCTTCCGCTTTGGACGTGGTGAGCACGACCACCGGGATGCGGCGCAGGTCGGGATCGGACTTGATCTCGCGCAACGCCTCGCGCCCGTCCTTCCGCGGCATGTTGAGGTCGAGCAGGATCAGCCCCGGAGTGGGGGAGGAGCCGGGCGCGGCGTATTTGCTGCCGCGGTGATAGAGATAGTCGAGCAGCTCTTCGCCGTCCTCGACGAACCGCAGCTCGTTCACCACGCGGCTCTCCTCGAGCGCGTTGGCGGCGAGCATGCGGTCCTCCTCGTCGTCGTCGGCGAGCAGGATCACGATGGGGCGGGCGTGGGCGCTCATTAGTGTGTTGTTCTCCTGTCGAAGCGAAAACGATGAAGGATGAACGATGAACGATGAACAGAGTACGGGGTTCATCGTTCATCTCTCATCGTTCATCTCTCATCGTTCATCTCTCATCGTTCATCTCTCATCGTTCATCTCTCATCGTTCATCTCTCATCGTTCCCCTCATGCGTCGCCGGCAGCGTGACGACAAACGTCGCTCCTTCTCCCGGTTTGCCGTGCGCGCGAATCTCTCCTCCGTGACGTTCCGCTATCTTGCGACAGATCGCCAGTCCGATGCCGGTTCCTTCGTATTTCGTGCGGGCGTGCAGCCGCTCGAACATCGTGAAGATGCGCTCCGCGTACTTTTCCTCGAACCCGATCCCATTATCCACGACCGTGATTCGGCAGCGGCCATTTTCCAGCTCGCCGTGTACGTCCACCACCGGCGGGACATCGTCGCGACGGAACTTCAGCGCGTTCGCGGCGAGGTTCTGCAGGAGTTGCCGCATCTGCAGCGGATCGGCGTCGATGACCGGCATCGGTCCGACCGTGATCCGCCCTCCGCTCTCCACGATCCGCGCCTCGAGGTCTTTGACCACCTCGGACGCCACCGCGCCGAGGTCGACGCGGACGAACGGCTGCGCGTTCGTGGTCACGCGCGAAAACGAGAGCAGATCGTTGATCAGCACCTGCATCCGGTTCGCCGCCGACTGCATCCGCTCGACGTAGTCGCGCGCCTGCGCGTCCATCTCCGCGGCGTGTTTGCTGCGGAGCAGATCGCCGAAGGCCTGGATCTTCCGCAGCGGCTCTTGCAGATCGTGCGATGCGACATAGGCGAAGTCCTCGAGCTCGCGGTTGCTCTGCTCGAGGCGGCTCATCGCATTCCGCAGCACCTCCTCGGCGCGTTTGCGGGCGCGGATGTCGCGCGCGATCACGACCGCGCCTTCCTGCTCGTCCGTGTCGCCGACCGGT
Source organism: Thermoanaerobaculia bacterium (assembly GCA_035999335.1). Taxonomy (GTDB): domain Bacteria; phylum Acidobacteriota; class Thermoanaerobaculia; order Gp7-AA8; family Gp7-AA8; genus QHVT01. The sequence continues at coordinate 3,564 of DASYGV010000061.1, forward strand.
GAGATGGAGAGGCTGACGTCGATGCCGTGTCCGTCCTTGTGGCGCAACACGCGCTCCTGTTCGCGGATCGCTCCGCGATGCGCGAGATCGGTCAGCGTCCGCGAGATCGTCGCGTCGCCCGTCACGACTTCTAATCGGTCGATCGAGCGGCCGAGCAGATCGGAGTCGCCGTAGCCGAGGAGCTCGCGCACGGTGTGATTGGTGACGCGGATGCAGCCGCTTGCGTCGAGGACGAAGAGCGCGTCGGCCATCGTGTCGAGGATCTCCCGCGAGGCGCGCGCGGCGGTGATCGGCAGGAAGCGGTGCCGCCGGATCGTCCCCCAGGCCACGGCCATGAAGGCGAGCACCGGCAGCCAGCTCATCGGCCGCATCGCCACGCCGAACATCGGCAGCCAGTCCAGCGCGGCGAAATAGACGACGATGAAACTGATCATCAGCTTCGCGACGCGGCGCCGGCGCTGATCGTCCGTCGTGCGCCGCCATTCGGTGATGCCGTCGACGAGCTGGGTTCCGAGCGCTCCCGCGAAGTAGAGGAGGAACGGCACCGTTGCCGCTCCGCGGGTCGGGTAGAAGCCCCACGGATGACTGGACATGCCGCCCATCATGCCGTCCGTGAACAACGTCACGCCCGCGAACACGGCCGCGATGATCCAGGCGGCGCGGATGAGCCACACCCGCGACGATCGCATCCGCAGCGCGGTGGCCGTGAAGTCGTAGATCACTGCCGGGAGAAAGCAGATCGCGGCCAGCGCGATGCGCGCGGCGTGCGCCGCTGTCTGCGGATGGGTGGCGGAGAACATCACCGCGAAGCCGCTGAACCAGATCCCAACGAGCGCGATGGTCGCGCAGAAGAGCACCGCCACGCGCGACGCCCGTTGGCGCGCGTAGATCACTCCTGCCAACACGAAGAGCGCAAGTGCGACGATCGCCCAGGGGAGGGCGAAGGGGGTGAAGGTGAACATGGGGGCGGGGGGATTGTACGGGAGGGGCGCCGCGCCGAACGCCGGCGTCCCGCGCCGGCTGGTCCGGCGGCGTCCCGCGCCGCCGCGGAGCGCCGGCATCCTGCCGGCCGCTACGCCGGCATCCTGCCGGCTCGCCGCGACAAGGATCGTCGCGATCGCGATCGCGCATGCCGCCTGGAAGGCGGCGTAGCGGCCGGCTGGAAGCCGGCGCTCCGCGGCGGCGCGGCACAAACTCCACGAGCACAGCGTCGCTGACGCTCAGGATTCCACGTCGGCGTCGAGGCGCTCACGCAGCGTCAGCGCGTCCTGGAGAAGTCGCGGAACGTGTTCCGTGGCAACCTCCCAGATGATTTCGGAGCTACGCGACACGGACCAGGTCCTTTTCCACGTGACGGCGCGCCCGCGGCTTGAGGCCCTTCTCGGAGACGAGGTCGACTTTCCTGCCGAAGATCTGCTCCAGATGGTCGCGGAGCGAGAAATAGCCGTCGAACGTGGTCGGGCCTTCGAATTCGACCAGCACGTCGATGTCGCTTTCGATTCGGAGCTCATCGCGCGCACCGGAACCGAACAGCGCGATGTGAGTCACTCCATAGCGGGCCTGCAGCTCTGGCAGGTGCGTTCTGAGTAAGGTCACAACTGTCGATCGATCCATTATTTACTCCAACGTGTTCAAGGCCTTCTGGTGTTGTTTACAGCTTTCTTGTCTACCACGATATGTGTGTCCAGAAGCGCGCAGACTTCTGGTCCCGAGAAGATACGCAGGTTACAAAGCTCGAACCTCCAGCGCTGCGACGTAGAGCTCTTCGTGCATCCGGGCCGTGACCTCGGAAGGATCGGCCGTTTCCAGGAAGAGCTCCACGGCCTCACGCAGGTTCGAGGACGCTTCTTCGACGGAATCGCCCTGGCTCGCAACATCGAGTTCCGGACAGAGCGCGACGTAGCTGCCGTTCTCACGATAGATCATCGCCGTAAATCGCTGCGTGCTCATGCCTTCTGTGTCCATACGCTCCCCAGCCATCGGCACGTTGCAACAGCGGCATGGTATCGAAAACGTCCCGATCGACCGAAAGGTTGCACGGGTGAGCAGAGGTCCGCGCGGGTCGTCTCCGCGAGCGCAATGGCGGCTCGTTCCCCTATGTCCAGATCATCGGAGACTGAGGCGATGTTGTCAGCGCTCACGTCCACGACCCTCAGCCAGGAAGGATGAGCCAACACCCACTCGCTGACAATTCGCGGGCGACGCAGAGGCGTGCAATCAGGCGACGAAGGAGATCAGTCTGCTAGGAAGGATCAGGTAATGCAGCGGACTGCTGACCGCAACAACGGTCATCGGCGCCGAAGAAGACCAAGCTCACGGTGCGCAGCGAGGTCGTCCTCGAGATCCGCCTCTGTATAATGCAGCGGCACGGCGTGCTCCTTGAGAAGTGCGTGCACCTCGAAACGGGTCTCGAGTTGGAGCAGACGCCGGACTTGATTCTCAGTCAACGCGCCGGTGCGATACCCTTCGACAGCAAGCGCTTCGAGCGCCTGCCTGGGCAGATCCGGCCAGCGGCCTTCGAGAGCTGCCGAAATATCGTCCGGTAAGTCGAGGGTCACCTGCATGGTCGCCTCATTCTAAAGCACACTATGGAGTGCGGCAGCGGAGTACTCGCGATGCCGTAGCCCCTCGGCTGATCGCAGCTGCCGCTTTTCATTGCGGCAGCGTCGAGCTGCCGCGGGCGGGGGCCGCAGCTCGACGCTG
>DASYGV010000069.1:0-74199 GCA_035999335.1 Thermoanaerobaculia bacterium
ATGCCACGCATTAGAAAGCGGAGGCGTTGCCTCCGCACTCCATATAATCCGCGCCCGAATGTGCGGGATCTACGGCATCGTGAGCGCGGCACCGCTGCGGCATCCGCAGGTGGTCGACTTGATGGGAGAGGCGTTGCGCCACCGCGGTCCGGACGGCAGCGCGACTTTCGTCCGGCCGCACGCCCAGATCGGCACGGAACGGCTGCGGATCATCGACCTCCACGAACGCGCCGACCAACCGTTCGCGTCGCCGGACAATCAGGTCTGGCTCGAGGCGAACGGCGAGATCTATAACGCCGCCGAGATCCGCGCGCGCTACGCCGACTATCCATATCGCTCGCACTCCGACGTCGAGACCATCCTGCCGCTTTACCTCGATCGCGGCCCTGACGCCGTGGCTCAGCTCGACGGGATGTTCGGCCTGGCGATCTGGGACGACCGCACGCACACGCTGCTCCTCGCGCGCGATCGCGCCGGCGAGAAGCCGCTGTTCTACACGCGCGTGAACGGCGAAGTTCTCTTTGCCTCGGAACTGCAATGTCTTCTCCGGCATCCGGACGTCTCGCGCGAGCTCGACCGCGTCGCGATCGACGAGTACCTCGCCCTCGGCTACGTCCCCGAGCCGCGCACGCCGTTCCTTGCGATCCGCCGCGTGCCGGCGGGAATGTACATGCGCTTTCACGACGGCGGCGAAGAGACAGTCCGTTACTGGGACCCGTCGACGTTCGCGATCGAGCCGATCGACGCGCGCGAGGCGATCCGCGAGACGCAGCGGTTGATCGAGAACGCGGTGCGCAAGCAGGTGATGTCGGACGTGCCGGTGGGAGTGTTCATCAGCGGCGGTCTCGACTCGTCGATCCTGGCGACGCTCGCGTCGCAGGTGATCGGCGTCGACAAGGTGCACACGTTTTCGGCGCAGTTCGCCGAGGAGTCGTATGACGAAAGCGGGGATGCGGCAGTGCTCGCGCGGCAGATGCGCACGAAGTACGTCCCCGTGCGCACGGACGAGGAGACGCTGACCGAGGCGCTACGGAACGTGACCACGCGCGTGGCGGAGCCGCTCGCCGATCCCGCGATCCTGCCGACGTTCCTGCTGGCGCGCACCGCGCACGAGCACGTGAAGGTGATCCTCAGCGGCGAAGGCGCTGATGAGTTGTTCGGCGGCTACCCGACGTACATCGGACACAAGCTCGCGCCGAAATACGAAGCGCTGCCGTCGTTCATCCGCCGCGGCGTGCGCAAGTTCGCATTCGCGCTGCCGTCCTCGGGGAAGAAGGTCACGCTCGAGTATCTGCTCAAGCGCTTCGTGGCCGACTCGGAGCGGCCGTGGGCCGAGCGCCACCTGCGCTGGTTCGGCACAGGCCTGATGACCCATCAATTGCCGGACGTGCCGGCGAGCGGCGACGATCCGCTTGCCGGCGCGATGCTGCTCGACTATCGCAGTTACCTGCGCGACAACCTGCTCGTGAAAGTCGACCGCGCGACGATGCTGTCGTCCGTCGAGGCGCGCGCGCCGTATCTCGATCGCGAGGTGACGGCGTTCGCATTGTCTCTTCCGACGGAGTTGCGCGTGCGCGGGTTGACGACGAAGTGGGTGTTGAAGAAAGCGGCGGAGAAGTGGATCCCTCGCGATGTGATCTATCGGCGCAAGCGCGGACTCAGCGTGCCGGTCGCGAACTGGATCAATCGCGGTCTGCGCAACGAAGTGGATCGGCTGCTCGCGCCGGAGCGATTGCGCAAGCAGGAGCTCGTCGACGAGAAGAAGGTCACGGAACTGCTCGCGGAGCATCGCGGCAACCGCGCGAATCACGCGAAGTCGCTGTGGGCGATCCTGATGCTGCAGTACTGGATCGAGAACTTCACGTAGCGCTCAACCGATGCGATGCATCGGCACCACCGGCGCTAGGGCCTCGTCGAAGCCTTCCACGCAGAGGCTGACGATGTTGCCGAGGTCCGCGACCTCGAACGGCTTGCGGAGCACGCCGGTGACGATGGTCGGATCGACGAGCTTGAACTTCTGATCCGCGTAAGCCGTGATCACGAGGACGACCGGTTTGTGCTCGGGGGGATGCTTCTTCAGGAACTCGATCACGCCGAATCCGTCGACGCGCGGCATCATGAGGTCGAGCAGCACCACCGCGTACTCGCGCTGCTGTAGTTTTTCGATTGCCTGCTGGCCGTCGCCCACGCAGTCGACTTCGAGTCTTTCCCGCCCGATGATCGTGCAGACCAGTTTGAGGATGGCCTGATCGTCGTCAGCGACCAGGACCCGTGTCTTCTCCCGACTCATGCATATCGGGAGTACGAATCCCGTGCCACGGAATAAGTCGTTTCCCGTGAGGTGGTTACTGCACGAGAACGAAGATCGGGCCGACCACCCATCTCCCGCCTCGGGGAACGAGCGTGATCCAGTACCACGACGCTCCCTGGCCGCCGACGGAGACGCGCGCGAACATGCCGCCGGTTTTGGGCTCGAAGGGGTTGATCGCGGGGGCGGAGAGCTCGACCACCATCTCGTCGCGATGCGCATCGAGCTGCGAGGCGGCGAACGCCTGCCACTGGCACGTGCCACCCTCGCTCACGATCGGGATCGAGCGGTTCATCTCCTCGGTGGACATCGGGACGCGATTGGTCTTCACGCGTCCCCGCGAGAGCTGCGCGAGAGCGTTGAGCGACTGCGGATTCGCGATCGGACGGGTGGTCGAGACGAGCGCCAGCGGCGAGCCGGTCGAGATCGCGTCCATCTGCAAACGCGCGCAGAAGGCGTCGAGGATCCCGGGAGGGACGGAGGGCCAATCGGGTGCAGTGAGCTGGGGTTTTGGTTGCGGTGGCGTGACACACGCGGCGAGGAGGAGCACGACCGCAATGGCAACTCGCAACCCATAACCCGCAACTTTCAAAACAGCATCCTCAGCTGTGGCGTCGCTTTCGCTTCGAAGAACGAGCGGATCTCGCTCGCGGGCTTGCGGGATACGAGCTCGCGCGGCGACTCCTCGTACCAGTCGGCGGGGAAGTAGCGCGTGTAGCTCTCCTGCGTGAATCGCTTGCACAGCAGGGCGATGACGCCGATGTCGGTCTCGCTGCGGATCACGCGTCCGGCGGACTGCACCACGCGGGTCATGCCCGGAATCAGATACGCGAACTCGAAGCCGGCGCCGTACTGTTCGTCGTAATACCGCTTGAGCAGTTCCTGCTCGAAGCTCACCTGCGGCAACGCGGGGCCGACCACCATCACGCCCGAGAGCATATCGCCCTGGTAGTCGATCCCTTCCGCATACATCCCGCCCGACACGGCCATGATCAGATTTCCCTTGCGGGCTCGCGATCGAAGGATGTCGAGGATCGCGTTGCGCTCGTAGTCGGTCATGTCGTTGCGCTGGATCATGACCCGTTTCTCGATCGGCGGCATCCGCTCGGCGATCTCGCGCAGGAACGCGTAGCTGGGAAACAGCGCGAGGAAGTTGCCGTCGCCGGCGTCGGAGATCTGCGCGACGGTGTCGGCGATGCGCGCGTAGTGATCCGCGCGTCGTTTGTACGTCGTGTCGACTTCAGGGACGATGACGATCTTGCGGTTGTCGCGTGGGAACGGCGAGGGGAGCGAGAGCTCGGCCGTGCGATCGGTCGGAAATCCGAGGGTCTTGCGATAGAACTCGAAGGGCTCGAGCGTCGCGGAGAGCGCGACCGTCGCGTGCGCGGAGTCGAAGATCTTGCCGAGGAAACGCGAGGGGTCTTTGCAGAAGATCTTGAGCCGGATGCCGTCATCGGCGCGCTCGACGAGGTGCGCGAACTCCTCGCCGTCTTCGGCGAGCAGATTCGTGAACTTCACGAGCTTGAAGTAGAAGTCGATGAGCGGGTCGTCCTCCTCGGCGATCCGATTGTCGATCTTCCAGCCGATGTATTCGAGGACGACGCGCTCCCATTCGGTGCGCTGTTCCATGAACAATTCGCGATCGGGGGAGCAGAGCGCGATGCGGGGCAACTCGTCACTCGCAACCTCGTCTTCGAACGCCTCGGCCGCGAGCTCTCGAAAATGTCCGCGCAGTATTTCGAGCAATTCCTCCCACCCCTCCACCCAGCAGTTGCGGGACATCATCAACTGCCGGATGTCGTCGAACTGCTTTTCGTGCAGCTCGGGCGAGTAGTACGAGCGGCCGCGGTCGACGAGGTTGTGGGCCTCGTCCACGATCAGCACGCAGTCGCCGTAGTCGTTTTCCTGCGAGTACGCCTTCAGCCCGACATACGGATCGAAGATGTAGTTGTAGTCGCAGACGATCACGTCCGCTTGCTCGATCAACTCCAACGAGACCTCGAACGGGCAGACCTCGTGCTCGCGCGCGACCTCGAAGGTGATGTCCGGATCGAAGTAGCTCATCGACGTCACGAGGTGCGAGACGAGTCCCGACTTCTCCATCTTCGCGGTGTACTGCGCGGCGAAGGGACAGAAGTCCTCGTGACAGATCATCTCCGTGTGCGCGCACATTTTCGATTTCGCGCGGATGCGCAGCACTCGGAACGAGCCGTCGTTGAGGCGGCGCAGCGCCTCGATCGCGGCATCCTGCTGGAGCGTCTTCGACGTGAGGTAGAACAACTTCTTGCCGAGCTTCAGCGACTGCTTCACGGCCGGGTAGAGAACGGCCATCGTCTTGCCGATGCCGGTCGGCGCGGAGACGAGCAGCGAGTCGCGCTGCCACACCGCGCGCGCGACGGCCGAGACGATTTCCTCCTGCCCCGGACGCACGACCTCGAACGGGAACTCCAGCGTGTCCGCGAACGCGCGCTTCGCTACGCGAAGCGCGGCCGCGGCGTCGAGGTCCTCGATGAGCTTCGCGATGTGCGCGTGCAGCGTCGACTCGACGCGCTCGCGGTCGAACTCCGTGTCGACGATCTTCGCCTCGCCGGAGACGAGGTCGATGAGCACGAGCTGCGGCGCTAAGGTGTAGCCCTCGAGGTCGGGCTGACCCGAAAGGAAGTACGCGTAGAGCAGCAGTTGATAGAGATGCCGCTGCAGTTTCTCGGAGCGCGAGAGCGCCTCGAGCTCGAGATCGAAGTGGATGGACTTGACCTCTTCGATGTTGACGATCTTCTGTTCTTTGTCGATCGAGAGGCCGTCGATGCGGCCGGTGATGGTCACGCTCCACCCGCCGAGGGTCACGCGATGGACGACGTGGACCTCGGCGCGATAGTGCGGGTCTTCACTCGCGCGCTGCTCCGCGCGGCGGGTGTGGATGTCCTGCCCGATCCACATGCGCCGAAAGCCGTCGCCGCGCTCGACGCCGATGCGCCGGTAGGTCGACTCGTGCACGAGATCGCCCACCGCGCACACGATCTCCCGCTTCTCGTAGTCGACGCGCACGGCTTTGATTCTAACCCTGAGCGAGCAATGCGAGCCGAAGGGTCAGGTTAGCACCTACGATGAGCATGCCTCGTGGGTGCTAACTTGGCTTCTCGACTCGCTGCGGCTCGCTCGAAGCTGGAGAAGTCATAACTTCTCCACCACCTCGCCCAGAACATACGCGTCGTACCCTCCCGTATCCCGATACGGCGCGAGCGCGAAGGACGGCGCGAGGGTCTTCAGTGACAACCGCTCGTACATCATCTTCACGCTTTCCTTGCGTGCGGCGAGAAGCTCCGCGCTGAGCTCGCCTTTGAGCGAGAAGAGGCGCTGGAAGTCGCCGCGCGGGAGACGAAGCGGTCGCTTCACGTCGTCCGAGCGCGGGTCCCATTCGCCGATGACCACTTCGTCTTCGAGATCGTTCGAGTCCGATTTGAGGCAGATCACGATCTCGCTCTCGATGAGGCTCTCCGTCGTCGCCGTGTCGGATGGTTGTGCCGGCCAGCTGCCTGAGGATTCGCGGCGGCGATTGTGGTCCTGCCGGAGCAGGATGACCAGCGGCTCGCCGGATTCGATCGGCGTCACGTCCTCGGCTTCGCCCTGCGCGAACGGCACGATCTCCGTGACGTCGATCTTGTCGAGCCCTTTCAGCGCGACCATGCCGAGGAGACGGATGCCGAGGTACTCGACGTCGGGGATCGCCGGAGCGAAGGCGACGTATGTGCCGCCCCACGGGGCCCGCACGCGGAACAGAGGCTGCGCTTCCTGGCCCAGTTCGTTCGACAACTCCTGCATCAGCAACATCGATGCGACGATGCCTTCGTTCACGAGGTGGCCGTTGCCGTCGATGTACGCGTAGTACTCGCGCGCGGCCTGGGTCTTGTCGATCACGTCGACGTTGCCGGCGAGCGGTGCGAAGAACTGCGTGACTTTGTGTTCGTCATAGCCGTGCGCGACGAGGAACGAACCGATCTCCTCGATCTCGCGGTTCGCCTTGCCGGTCGTGAGGCGCGAGAGCTCGACGATGCCCGGTCCGTAGAACTCCGTGATCTGCTCGGAGGAATCGGCCGAGGTCTTCATCGGTAGGAGACGGTAGTAGCCGTAGTTGATGGCGATGCGCAGGCCCTTGTTGAACGAGAAGCCCTTGCGTTTCATCTCCGAGTAGAAACGCTGGATCTCGACGGCGGCGCGGAGGATGCGCAGCGCGCGGCGAGTCGTGTAGAACGCGCCGTCGCCGAGGAACTTCTCGAACTGCAGCCGGTGACGCTGCGCGACCGTGTCGATCTTCCGCTGGAACACGAGCATCTGCCGGTAAGAGCGCAGCTCTTCCTTTCCGCCGGCGCGGCGGGTGTCGCCGAGCGTCTCCGAGAACTTCGAGATGTCGTAGATCATCCCGAAGCGGTGCACCATCGGATCGACGACTCCCGCGCGTCCGAAGTCCATCGGCCGCGTCGAGCGCGAGTAGGTCATCCCGGTGCGGCGATCGGCGGAGACGATCTGGCCGTCGGGCAGTGCCGTCATCCACAGAATGCCTCGGCGGAGCTGATTGAGGACTGCGAATTCGCGCACGCGGCGGGCGATGAGCTGGAACTGCTCGCGCTCTTCGCGCGAGACCGCGTTCTGCGCGGCAGGGTGATCGAAGAGGAAGTTTTCGAAGCGCGGATCGAGCAGCAACGCGAGGGTGATGTCCGACCCGGCTCCGAACATCGGCAGCGCCGCGCGGAAGGTGCGCTCTTTCTGCACCAGCTCGACGGCGGTGTTGCGCAGGCGCTCGAACGAGTCGCGGAAGCTCTGGAAGTCGCGGCGCAGGTAACCGGTGATGAAGCTGCGCAGCTCGCGCAGATCGGGCCCGATGAACTCCTCGGTGAGGATCAGGACGTCATCCTGCAGAAGGCGGAAGAACTGCAGCCCGCGCTGTTCCTCGCCTTCCAGCAACGCCGACGCGCGTCCGATCATCTGGTTCATCTGATCGCGCGTCTCGCTGACCCAGCGTCCGAAGATGCGGTACTTGAGCGTATCGCCGAGGTGGCGGCCGGCCTGCGAGTCGTGTGCGCTGATGCGGCGCGGGATCATGGAGAAGTGGCGGGCCAGGTCGAGCGAGTGCGTGAGCCAGAAGATCGCGTGATAGTCGCTGAGGAGGTTCGAGATCAACGCGTTTTCGGCCGCTTTCATGAGCGCGGTGATGTACGCGCTGAAAGCCGCCTGGGCCTTGTCCTTCAACCCCGCGCGGTTGACCTGCCACGTCGTCTCTTCGGTGAGCCAGCGGTCGAGCTTCAGCTCCAGCTCCCGCATGACCGCGGAGTCCGCGACCGCGAATCCGTGGATCGGCGGCTGGGTCTCGTCGGCCGGAAAGATTTTGTAAGGCTGCGGAAGCAGCCGCTCCGGCTGGTCGAAGAGCTCGTGCAGCGCGCGGTCGACGTCCGTCGGCAGGAGAAACGTCGCAGCGTCGGGGCGCTGGGCGAGGTAGGTGACGAGTGGGCGCGTCATGCGGACCGCAGGACAGTATAAGAGTGCTGAGTGCTGGGTGCTGAGTGCTGAGTAAGTCCTGAGTCCTGAGTCCTGAGTCCTGAGGTGGGCGGGTGTGACTCAGCACCCAGCACTCAGCACTCAGCACTGTTTCGCTTCGCCGAGCTTCGCGTAAACTTCCGCCATGCGTCCCGCTCCAGCCGCCCAACCCGCCATCTGTCCCCGCTGCTCCGGTTCGGGATGGGTGCCGATGCCTGGGGACGATCTGCGCGTCGAGCCGTGCGGATGTCAGGGAGATCTGCGCAAGTCGCAGCGGATGGCCGGCGCGAACATCCCGAAGCGCTACGAGCACTGCACGCTCGATACCTTCCGCGACTCCGTCCCGATCCTGCGCAACGCGAAGAAGCGCGTGCAGGAGTTCGTCGACCTCTGGCCTTCGCTGCCGGAAGGGAAGGGCCTTCTGCTGATGGGCGGCTGCGGCGCGGGAAAAACGCATCTCGCCGTTGCCGCATTGCTCGAGGTGATCCACAGCGGCAAGCCGGGACGCGTGCTCTTCGCGAACTTCCAGGACGTGATCCAGGAGATCCACGCGTCGTTCGATTCCGATCAACTGCCGGGCAAGGCCGAGATCATGCGCCCGATCCTCGATGCCGATCTGCTCGTGCTCGACGAGCTCGGATCGCAGAAGCCGACGACGTTCGTGCAGGACATCCTCTATTACGTGATCAACACGCGCTACAACGAAGAGCGGACGACGATCTTCACGACGAACTACCTCGATCACGCTCCCGACGCGAAGCAGGAGCGGCTGGAAGAGCGCATCGGCGTGCGCCTGCGCAGCCGCCTCGCGGAGATGGCCGACCGCATCGACTTCACCGGCGCGACGGACTACCGGCGGAACCGGCTCGGATGAAGCGCACCATCTTCGACACGCTCCGCCGCGGTCTCGACAACGCGATCGTGAACTGGGGGCTGATCGTTATCCGGGTCGTGGAGGTCTTCGTGTTCGCGCTGATCGCCATCGGCGCGGCGATGGCCATCCTCGTCCCGATCTTCGTTTCGATCGGCATCGAGCTCACGGACATCGACACGCCCGATCAGCTCGAGAGTCTGTTCCTGTCGCTACTCGACAAATGGGTGCTGCTGATCTGGATTTTTGTCGGGATCTCGGTGCTGCTGCTGATCTTCATCGCGGTACATTCGTTCGTCGAGGCGGGCTGCGCGCGCGTGGCTGTCGACGCGGACCGGATCGCCGGACCGGCGAAAGATGTTCCGCGCTCGAGCTACCGCGTCTTCTCCATGCAGCGCTGGCTCGCGGGAGCGAAGGACGGCTGGTGGACGGTCTTCTGGATCTACAACTTCGCGTGGGGTGTGGCCGGCCTGATCCTGCTGATTCCGCTCGTGCCGACGGCCGCGATCATGTTCATTGCGCGTGAGACGCCTGCGGCGATCGTCGCGACGGGCTGCATCGGTCTCGCGCTCACACTCATGTTGATGATGGTCGTCGGGGTCGTGACGAGCATGTGGACGACGCGAGCGATCACGGATTGGGCGGTCGACCGCTCCAGCGCCTCCTCCGCCCTCTCCGGCGCCTGGACCTCGATCAAATCCGACCTCGGGCGCCATCTCGTCGTTGCGATCGCCGTCATCCTCATCGCGATGGCCGGCTCGAGCTTCTTCGCGAGCTTCTCGTACATGGCCGCTTTCGGCGAGATGCTGCATCAGAAGGCGGTGTTCAACCTCTTCTCGATCCCGCTTCGTCTCATCGCGACGCTGTTGAATTGGGCGTTCTCGGCGTTCGTGACGAGCTGGTATCTGGCGGCATACGCGGCGCTGGCGGTGGAGAAGAAGTCCTGAGTCCTGAGTCCTGAGTCCTGAAGGGCGGGCGGGACTCAGCACTCAGGACTCAGCACTCTTCGATAGACTCCGCCCGAGATGTTCTACGAGAAGTTCCTTTCCCGCGACGCGCAATCCTTCCGACCTTCCGCCATCCGCGCGTTCGCGAAACTGATCAACGATCCGAACATCATCTCCTTCGCCGGCGGCGTGCCGAATCCGGAGACCTTTCCAGCGGAGCGAATCGCGGAGATCGCGGCGAAAGTCGTGCGCGAGCGGCGCACGGTCGCGTTGCAGTACGGACCGACGCGCGGGCTGCCGGCGCTTTGCGAGGCGATCGCGAACCTCTGCCGCGGGCGAGGGATCGAATGCACCGCGGACGACGTGATCGTCACGACCGGGTCGCAGCAGGCACTCGACCTGATCGCGCACACGATCCTCGACCCCGGCGACGTCGTGGCCGTGGAGCTGCCGACCTACATCGGCGGCTCGGCGTCGTTCTTCGCGCGCAGCGCGGAGCTCGTGGGCGTGCAGCAGGATGACGACGGGATCGTGCCTGAGTCCTTGCGAGAGGTAGCTTCCCGCACTCGCATCAAGCTGCTCTACACGATCCCGAACTTTCAGAATCCGTCGGGGCGCCTGATGACGCAGGCGCGCCGCGATGCGGTGCTCGCGATCGCGAACGAATTCGACTTTCTCGTCATCGAGGACGATCCGTACGGCGAGCTTGTCTACGTCGGCGGCGCCGACACCACCGCGATGAAATCACGCGACGAAAACGGCCGCGTGATCTATCTCGGATCTTTCTCGAAAGTCCTCGCGCCGGGTTTGCGGTGCGGGTGGATCGTCGCGCCGAAGCCGCTGCTCGAGCGGCTCGAGATCGCGAAGCAGGCCGCCGATCTCTGCTCGGGCATGCTCGATCAGTCGATCGTCGAGGAGCTCGTCTCGGGCGGCGAGCTCGCGCCGCAGATCGAGCGCGTGCGCGCGTTCTATCGCGGTAAGCGCGGGATCCTGATCGAAGAGCTCGAGCGTCACTTCCGCGGACGCGCGCGATGGACTTCCGCGGACGGCGGCCTGTTCACGTTCGTCACGATGAACGACGAGATCGACACGGCCGCGCGCGTCTCCGACGCCGTCGCGAACGGCGTCGCGTACATCCCCGGCGGACCGTTCTTCGTCGACGGCAGCGGCGCGAACACGATGCGGCTGACGTTCGCGAAGGAGAGCGATGAGCGGATTCGCGAGGGCGTATCGCGTCTGGCGCGGGTTTTCTCCTGAATCGTTTATCCTTGCGCCAACGAACCTCGGAGGCGAAATCCCTTGGATCATCATCGTGGCGGCTGGATCGAAATCATCGCCGGAGGCATGTTCTCCGGAAAGTCGGAGGAGCTGATTCGCCGTTTGCGGCGCGCGGTCATCGGGCGTCAGCGCGTGCAGGTGTTCAAGCCGCTCCTCGACGACCGTTTCGCGACCGACGAAGTGGTCTCGCGCGACGATCGCCGTCTCAAGGCCCATGCCGTCGCGACGAGCGCGGAGCTCCTCGCGCGCGTCGAGATCGGCGTGCAGGTCATCGGCATCGACGAGGTGCAGTTCTTCGACGCCGGCGTCGTCGAGGTGGCCATGCAGCTCGCAGACGCGGGCATCCGCGTCATCGCCGCGGGTCTCGATCAGGACTACACGCGCCGTCCGTTCGGGCCGATGCCTGCCCTGCTCGCGGTGGCGGAGGAAGTGTCGAAGATGCATGCGATCTGCGTGCGCTGCCGCGGCGCCGCGCACTACTCGCAGCGCGTCTCCGGCGGCAACTCGCAGGTGGAGGTGGGCGACTCGTCGTACGAGGCGCGCTGCCGCGCGTGCTTCGAGGCTTACCGCGCGCCCGCGGAGGAGACGCCGGCGGTGCAGTTGACCATTCCGGCGCCGGCCGTCGGCAACGCGTGATGACGAGGTCCCGCGCTGCGCTCGGGACAGCGGCGCTCGTCGCGGTGCTCCTCACTTGCTGCCGCGAGGCCAACGGCGTCCGCGAGGATCCGATGGCCAGCGAGGCGGCGCATGCGCTCGTCGAGTATCTGAAGATCGACACGAGCAATCCACCGGGCAACGAGACCGCCGGCGCGACGTATCTCCGCGACATCCTCGCCAGCGAGGGGATTGCCGCGCGGCTCGTCGGCGACGATCCGAAGCGGCAGGGCGTCTACGCGCGGCTCGAGTCGGGCACGAACGAAAAAGCGCTGCTGCTGATCTCGCACATCGACGTCGTTCCCGTCGAGCCGTCGTTCTGGCGCAATCCGCCGTTTGGCGGCGTGCGCGAGGGCGGATACATCTGGGGCCGCGGCGCGCTCGACATGAAGTCGCTGACGATCGCGCATCTTCTTGCGTTCGTCGATCTCAAGCGCAGCGGCGCGAAGCTCGGGCGCGACGTCGTGTTCCTGGCCACGCCGGACGAGGAGCTCGGCGGCATCCACGGCACGAAGCAGCTTCTGGAAAAACATCCCGAGCTGTTCGAGGGTGTCGGCTACGCGCTGAACGAAGGCGGCGCAAACGAGACCGCGCTCGACAAGGTGATTTTCTGGGGCGTCGAAGTGCAGCAGAAGGTTCCGCTGTGGTTGCGCGTCACGAGTGAAGGCGAAGGAGGACATGGAGCGCTGCCGCCCGAGGATGGCGGCGCGTCGGCGAAGCTCATGCGTGCGCTCGCGGCCATCGACGCGATCGAGACGCCGTACCGTCTCGACCCGAGCGTCGCGCGCGCGATCGCCGCGACCGCGGCCGTGCGCACCGACGGGCGCGCGGCGAAGCTCCGCCTGATCCGCGAGCCGCTCGACGTCGCGCGCATCGAGCGCGAGCTGACGCCGGGCTATCGCGCGCTGCTGCGCGATTCCATCGCGATCACCAATATCAACGCGGGGAGCGCGGTGAACGTGATGCCGTCGCGCGCCGTCGCAGGCATTGACATCCGCCTTCTGCCGTCGAGCGCGCCGGAGGCGATGCTTGCGCGCGTGCGGGAAGCTGTAGGGAAGAACGGACACGTGGACGTGCTGCTTTCGTCGACACCCACGCCCGAGAGTCCCGCGAGCGGGGAGCTGTTCGACGTGATCGCGCGCGCGATGCGCGCCGCGTCGCGCGGCTCGACAGTCGGTCCGATCATCTTGTCGGGGACGACCGACAGCCGTTATCTCCGCGCGCGCGGGATCACTGCGTACGGCATGATGCCGTTCAAAGTGAACTACTACGACGCGGATGGCGTGCACGGTCACGACGAGCGGATTCGCGCGCGTTTCTTCGTCGAGGGCGTGCGGTTGACGCGCGAAATCGTGCGGAATTTCTGCGTCGCGAAAGCAAAATCGTGACGCTCGTCATGCTGATGAACGCGACACTTTCTTCATTTGTCAAGCGCGCGCGATGAGGAAAAATTTTTCTTCCTGTCCGTCCAATGTCGAGTAGTAGAATCTCGACTCTTCCAACATCGCTATCGAGGTCAGACAAGAGCATGGTAAGCATCGACGACCGCCTGAACGCCATCATTCGCGAACTGATCGGCAACGGAATTACGCTGGCGCAGGCGGTCGAAGCCTTCGAGGGGAAGTACATCGTGGCCGCGATGACGGCGAGCAAGGGCAACGTCACGCAGGCCTCCCGCAAGCTGGGCGTCCACCGCAACACGCTGCACAACAAGCTCCGCACGCAGACGATGCTGAACGGCTTCGCCGAGTCCGTGCGCCCCGTCCGTCGCCGCGTCTCCCACAAGCGCGTCGCCGCGCCGTCGACGAAGCCCTCGCGCCCGCGCACGGCGCGGTAGTGGCTTCGCTTTAGCCCCGAGCGCAGTCGAGGGGCCAACTTAGCACCAACGCTGAACGATCCCACAGGCGTCTGCACGTGCTTTCGCGCTTCGTGCAAACGCAGCGTTGCTGCTAACTTGGCCCCTCGACTTCGCTCGGGGCTTCACGAAGAATACCGCCGTGAGCATGCCTTCGCTTTCCGTTCCCCAGAGACCCATCCTCCACGAAGCCATCGTCGCGTTGATGCGCGAGCGCGGCAATCGACTGCTCCGCATCAGCGAGATCCACGAGCGGCTGCAGGACCCCGACGCCACGCCCGAGCAGGTCGAGCACGCGGTCGAGGAGCTCGAGCGCGACGGGGCGATCCTCGCCGTGCGCGGCAAGCGCTACTCGCTGCTCGAGTTCACGCCCTACCACGCCGGCCGCATCAAGATTCATCCCGACGGCCACGGCACGCTCCTCGGAGGCGAGGACGAGCACGACGTCTACATCGACCGCAAGCACGTGAAAGGCGCGATGAACGGCGACCTCGTGATCGTGCGCGTCGACAAGCACCGCCCCACCTACCGCCGCGTGCGCGAGCGCAGGTACATCGTGGGCGAGGTCGCGAAGGTCCTTCGCCGCGCGCACCGCACCGTCGTCGGCCGTTTCCACCTCGTGCCCGAGCCGTTCGTCGTGCCCTTCGACGTCCGCATCGACACGGACATCCTCATCGACAAGGAAGCGACGATGGACGCGCGCGAAGGGGAGATGGTGAACGTCGAGCTCGACCGCTATCCCGATCGCACGACCCACTTCGCCTCCGGACGCATCGTCGAGACCCTCGGCTTCATCGGCGAGCCCGGCGTCGACATCGAGATCGTCATCCGCAAGCACCACCTCCCGCATCTGTTTCCCCACGAAGTGCTGCGCGAAGCGGACGCGATCCCGCAAGAAGTGCCGGCCGAGGTGATCGCGCAGCGCGTCGATCTCCGCGACCGCAACATCGTCACCATCGACGGCGAGACGGCGAAGGACTTCGACGACGCCGTGGAAGTGCAACTCCTCCCCAACGGCAACTACCTCCTCGGCGTGCACATCGCCGACGTTGCGCACTACGTGACCGAGGGGAGCGCGCTCGATCGCGAGGCCTTCGAGCGCGGGACGTCCGTGTATTTCCCCGGACGCGCGATCCCGATGCTGCCGGAGAGCTTGTCGAACGGCATCTGCTCGCTCAATCCGAAGATCGAGCGGCTCACGTTCACGTGCGAGATGGAGATCGACAAGCGGGGGAAGTTCCTGAATCACAAGATCTACAAGTCCGTGATCCGCACGAAGGAGCGGATGACGTACACGAACGTGAACGCGATCCTGGTCTCTCGCGGCGTGTCGCCCGCTTCGAGCGCCGAGCGAGACGCGGCGGCCGAGGCGGACGCCCCCGCACTTCTCGAGCGCTACGGCTACCTCGTGCCCGAGTTCGAGCGCATGCACGCGCTCTACGAGATCCTGCGCACGCGCCGCGAGCAGCGCGGCTCGATCGACTTCGATCTTCCCGAGGCCGAGGTGATGCTCGGGCTGTCGGGAGACATCGAGGCAATCCGAGCAACCGAGCGCAACGTCGCGCATCGGATCATCGAGGAGTTCATGCTCTCCGCAAACGAGACCGTCGCGCGCGAGCTGGTCTTCGCCAATCAGCCCGGCATCTATCGCGTGCACCAGCAGCCGGACCCGCAGAAGCTCGAAGACCTCAAAGAGATCCTGAAGGAGTTCCGCATCAAGCTGCGCGGGAACGTGGAGGAGATGCGTCCCAGCGAGCTGCAGCGCGTGCTGAAGGAAGTGGCGGGCACACCGGAGGACCGTTTCCTCACGAACATCATCCTCCGCTCGATGAAGCGCGCGTTCTACTCCGAGGAGTCGACCGGGCACTTCGCGCTCGCGTTCGAGCACTACGGCCACTTCACCTCACCGATCCGCCGTTATCCCGATCTCATCGTGCACCGCAGGCTGTTCGAGCTGGTCGCGAACGGAGCGCTGTACGGCGAGCGCCGCGAACAGATCGAGCGCGCGCATCCGATGTACGCGTCGCAGTCGAGCGAGCGCGAGCGCCGCGCGGACGACGCGTCGCGCGAAGTGCTGGAGTGGAAGAAGGTCATCTTCATGCGCGACAAGGTCGGCAACGAGTACACCGGCATCGTCACCGGCGTCGCGCCGTTCGGTCTGTTCGTGGAGCTGGACGAGATCTTCGTGCAGGGGCTCGTCCCTGTGGCCACGATCGGCGGCGATTACTGGCGCTACCACGATCGCGAGCACCGCATGCGCGGCGAATCGACGCATCGCGAGCTGCGCCTCGGCGACAAGGTGAAGATCCGCGTCGAGTCGATCGACGAGGACAAGCACCAGATCGAGTTCCGTCTGCTCGAGGTCGGTGGACAGGCGATCAAGGAACGGGAGCGGTGAACTGTTGTATGTTTGCACGATGGCCGACCCGAACAACCTGAGACAACTCGTCGAGGAGCGCATCGCGCTCGAGGCGAAACTGCAGCACGAGCCGGGCGAGCTCGCGGACGCGAGCTCGCTCGAGTACGACGGCAAGTACCAGGCGCTCCAGCGCCGGCTCGCGGCGATGTTCACCGCGGCGAGCGCGGACCAGGAGCGGATCACGGTGATGCTGGAGATGATGCGCATCCTCGAGAACCGCCTCGTCTATCTGCAGAACTTCATCGTCGACCCCACCGAGGAGAGCCGCACACTCGCTCAGCTCGTGACGCGGTTCATCGACGAGATGGCCCGCGAGAACTCGCCGGTGCTGACGACGCTGGAGGCGACGTATTACCGCGGCGTCGCGGCGCTGTACGCGGGCGAACTCGCTCGCGCACGCGAGGATTTCAGCGCCGCGTGCGCTTCCGAGGAGTCGGACGAGGCCAACGACATCAAGTACAAGTCGTACGTCATCCTCGGCCATCTCTCGCATGAGGAGGCGGACTACGCGAAGGCGAAGGACCTGCACGAGCAGTCGCTTCGCTATTCGCCGAACGACAACGTCACCGCCCAGGCGCTCGCGCTCAAAGCGCTGAACTCGTACGCCCTCGGCGATCACGACGACGCGTTGCATCTGTTCCAGGAAGCGCTCACGCTGTTCGACGAGAACAAGCCATTCTTCAATTCCTACTTCTACCGGAACGCGCTGCTGTTCTGCGGCGCGATCTACTTCGACCGGAAGGAGCTCGACGACGCCGCGTCGTTCTACCGTCGCGTCTCCGCGAGCGTCGACCAGAGCTCGTTCGACTACTTCGACGCGCTCTCGCACATCGGCCGGATCGAGTATGCGCACGAAAATTTCGACGAGGCCGTGGCCTCGTTCGAGCGCGCCGTGCAGGGACACCGCTTCAGCGAGAACGAGTACATCGTCGACACCTGGTTCTGGCTCGCACGCTGCCATCTGCGTCGTGACGATGCGGACGCTGCGCGCCAGTATCTCGAGAAGATCGCCGCCACCGACGTGCAGTACGACAAGAAGCCGCAGGCCGTGGAATTGCTGCAGAGAATTGCCTAGAGGCGCGCAGCGCATCGTTGAACGATGGATTTTGAAGAGTTCGAGAAGCAGGTGATGGCGGGTCTGCTCGCCGGCGACGATCCGCTGCTGGCGACGTTGCGCGAGCAGTACGCCGCGGCGACGGTGCGCGATCGCGAGAAGACCACGACCGGCTTCGTCACGCGCTTCGAAGTGCCGCCGAGCGTTCGCGCGATCGAACGAAAGCTGCTCCATCTCGACGATCTGCAGATCGAGCTCGAAGGCGCGCGGACGCCCGCCGATACTTCCGTGCACGTGCACAACGGAAGACTGCGGTCGCTGGAGTGCTTCGTCTACGACGGCACGTTTCCCGCGGAACCGTCGATCAAGGCCGCGTGGTACTACGGCACTGAGAAGTATGCCGGGATCACGGAAGAGCTGATGGCGGAGCGGGACGTGGAGGAGTTGCTCGAGGCCGATGATTAGCCCCGAGCGAAGTCGAGGGGCCGACTTAGCACCTGCGCAACACGAACCAATTGACGCTGCACGTGCACCGCGCTTCGTGCACGCGCCGCGTTGCTGCTAACTTGGCCCCTCGACTTCGCTCGGGGCTAAGGGTCCGACGCCGATACAACGACGACATCGTTGTATCGGTCATACAACGACGTCACCCAGATCTCCGGGCGCTTCTGTCCCTTCACGATCTCGAGCTCGAACGGCACGTTGGTCTTGCCGAGGACCGACGAGCCGCCCATGACGCGAGCTTCGACGGGCGTGCCGGTCGCGGCATCGCGCGCGGTGATCGTGACCGTGTTCTTGCCGCGCTTCAGCTTCGACGGATCGGGATCCATCGTCACGGTCATCGCCGGCACTGCCACCGGGAGCTCGAACGTGACGGCGCGGTAGCCCGCGGCCTCGATGCGCACCTGCGGGGGCGCTACGTCACGATGCCCCTGCGAGTTTGGGACGCGCACGAGCTTCGGCTTCCAGGGCACGGGATAAAACGTCGTCGGCAATCCGTCCGGTGAGTCGGGCGCGTAGAGCGGGCCCTTCACGTTCAGAATCACTCTCGCGCGGATGGGCACGCGGGTCTCGCTGTCGATCGCGTAAACCGTGAAGCTGCCGCGATAGTCGGGACCGATCGTCGCCGGCAACATCCACCAGTCGAGTGTGCGTTCCGCCGTCGTCGTGGCCTGCGTTTTCGCGCACTCCTGCATCTTCTTCCATGGCTCGGAGCTGTTGCGGTCGTGCCCGAAGAGGTAGGTGCGCACGAAGAAGCTGCATTTCTCGCGATCGCGCGACCCCTCGGGATAGCGATTGCAGGTCGTCGCGAACACTTCCTCGGAGACGACGTCGTTGCAGAACGTGAAGTCGTTGCCCGGCGTGGCGAAGCAGGTGGCGATCTTCGCGCACGAGGGCGCGAGCGCCTCGCTCAGTTCGGCCCAGTGGGTGTCGACCCATTGCTGGCCGATGTCGAATCCGCGCAGCGCGGCGATGGCAGCGAACTGCGACTGATTGAAGGTCTTGCAGACGGGCGCGGCCGAGGCACAGGGACTGACCTTATAGACCGCGGGGAAGGGCTCGCGTGTCTGCGCGAGCGCCGGACAGGCGAGGAAGAGGAGCAGAGCGAGTGGTCGACGCATTCGATCAGTGGAACCGCGCCACCACGAACGCAATGTCGTCCTTGAATTCTTCCGTGGCCGCGAAACTGCTGACGTCGGCGTAGATCGCGTCGTAGACCGCGGGCAGGTCCGCGTTGCCAACCCGCTCGAGAACGGCGGCCACGCGATCGACGGTGTACAGCTCGCGGTCCGCGTTCATGCGGTCGGTGACGCCGTCGGTGTAGACGAACAGCGTGTCGCCTGGAGAGACGCTGATCGTGTGCTCTTCGAACAGCATGTTCGGCATCGCGCCGAGGAGGTTGCTGGGCTGTTCGTAGACGACGGTGCGGCCCCGGTCGCGGTGATGAACCAGGAACGGAGGATGGGCCGCGTTCGCATACACGAGCTGGTTACCCGCTTCCATGCGAAACAGCGCGGCCGTTGCGAACTGTGTCGGCAGGCTGACGCCATAAAGGAAGTCGTTGAGGTGGGTCATGAACTCCGCCAGCGAGCGCTCCGTGGCGGCCTCGCTGTGGATGTAACTCTTCAACAGCGACACGAGGATCGCGGCCGGCAAGCCATGACCGGACACGTCGGCGACGAAGAGGTACAGCGAGTCCTTCTGCACGAAGTAGTCGTAGAAATCACCGGAGAGGACTTCGCTGGGGATGTACGCGGAACGGATCTCGATGCCCTTGGCGACGAACTCCGTCGGCGGCATGAGCGCCTCCTGCACGCGCCGCGCGATCTGGAGATCGCGCGTCATCTGCTGGTTCATGCGCCGCAGTTGGTCCTGATACGCCTTCATGCGCAAAAGCGCGCGGAGGCGTGCGACCATGACCTCGACGTCCGCACCCTTGGTCACGAAATCTTCCGCGCCGGCGCCAAGGCCCTGAACGACGTGCTCGGCAGAGTCCGAGCCGGTGAGCATCAGTACGGGGATCGTTTGGAGTTGCGGATCGGCCTTGATCCGCCGCGTGACCTCGAACCCGTCCATCCCCGGCATGCGGTAATCGACGACGATCGCGTCGGGAACGAGCTGTTCCGCGAGCCGCAGTCCCTCTTCCCCCGACTGCGCGGGAACGGCGTCGTATCCCCGACGCTCGAGGAACCTCCGCGTGACCTCCAGATCATTCGCGTTGTCGTCGATGATGACGATGCGCTGACGCTTGTCCATGGGCGGGCGAGACCGGGGGGATTATGCAGGAGATGCGCCGAGAAGGGCGGGGTGGCGGCGCGGGACGCCGCCACATCAGCCGGCGAGGACGCCAGCGTTCCACTCTTCGAGAGCGATGTCCGTGATCAGCGGAGGTAGCGCGTTCATCGTCCGGATTGTACTCTTCGCGGTCGCATGAAACTGATCGTGGGGTTGGGGAATCCGGGCGCCGATTACGAACGGACGCGGCACAACGTCGGGTGGATGGTGGTCGAGGCGTTCGCGCGGAAGTTCCGCATCGACATCGCGAAGCACGAGAAGAATTCGCTGACCGGGACGGGACGCGTCGCGGGCGGGAGCGTGATGGTCGCGAAGCCGCTCACGTTCATGAACCTTTCCGGCGACGCGGTGAGGCTGCTGGTCAACGCCTATCTCGAATCGACCGACGATCTGATCGTCGTCTACGACGACATCGACCTTCCCCTCGGCAAGCTGCGCATCCGTCCGAGCGGATCCTCCGGAACGCACAACGGGATGCGCTCGATCGTGCAGGCGCTCGGCATCGAGGCCTTCCCGCGGCTGCGCGTCGGGATCGGCGCCGCCGACGGCGGGCGGCTGCGCGATTTCGTGCTCGATGAATTCGCAACCGACGAACAGGCGATCGTCGACCGCGCGATCGGACGTGCGGTCGACGCACTGGTGCTCTTCGCGCGCGGCGACTTGCGCCGCGCGATGAACGAGTTCAATCGCGACGAGGAGCCGCCCCCGGAAGAGGCGGGCTGAAGCCCGCCCTACATCCGTCGTGCTACGCTCGCCGCCATGACCCAGATTCACACCCTCGGAGAGTTGCGCGCGTCCGGATACCGGGTCCGTTCGGTCAAGGACGAGATGCGCGCGAACCTGCTCGCGAAGATCGCGCGCGGCGAGCAGACGTTTCCCGGCATTCACGGATACGAGCGCACCGTCGTTCCGGCGATCCACAACGCGATCCTTTCGCGGCACGACATCATCCTTCTCGGACTGCGTGGACAGGCGAAGACGCGGCTGCTGCGGTCGCTGACGTCGCTGCTCGACGAGCGCATTCCGGTCGTCGATGGCTGCGAGATCAATGACTCGCCGTACGACCCGACGTGCAAGCGCTGCCGGCGCCTCGCGGCGGAACAGGGCGACGATCTGCATATCGCGTGGATGACGCGCGACGAGCGCTATCGCGAGAAGCTGGCGACGCCGGACGTCACGGTCGCGGACCTGGTCGGCGACATCGATCCGATCAAGGCCGCGAATCAGCGGCTCACCTACGCGGACGAGGAGGTGATCCACTACGGGATCATCCCGCGCACGAACCGCGGCATCTTCGCGATCAACGAGCTGCCCGACCTCGCGCCGCGCATTCAGGTCGCGCTGCTGAACATTCTCGAGGAGAGAGATCTGCAGATCCGCGGATTCCCCGTGCGCATCCCGATGGACGTCGTGCTCGTCTTCAGCGCGAACCCGGAGGACTACACGAGCCGCGGCAACATCATCACGCCGCTCAAGGACCGCATCGACTCGCAGATCCTCACGCATTACCCGCAGAAGATCGAGACCGCGCGCCGGATCACCGAGCAGGAGGCGTGGCTGGACCGCGACGGCGAAACACGAATCGACATGCCGGCGTACGTGCGCGATCTCATCGAGTCGATCGCGTTCATCGCCCGCGGCTCGGAGCTCGTCGACCAGTCGTCCGGCGTCTCCGCGCGACTCACGATCGCGGCGATGGAGCTCTTGCAGTCGAACCTCGAGCGCCGTGCGGCGTTGACGCGCGACCGCACCGTTTTCCCGCGACTCGCCGATCTGTCGATGATCCTCCCGGCGATCACCGGAAAGGTCGAGATGGTGTACGAAGGCGAGCAGCAGGGCGCGGAGGTCGTCGCGCGGAAGTTGATCGGTGAAGCGGTCGGGAAGCTCTTCGAGACGAAGTTCCCGCCGATCGAGCGTGCGGGCGTCACACAGCGCGCGGAGCGCGAGCGGCGCGGTTACGGCGAGCTCGAGCACGACGATCTCGACGACGCGTTCGCGGGACGCCGCGTGAAGCGGAAAGAGCCGCGCGAGGAACCGAAGCCGAGCGCGCCTTCCGAGCCGGGCTACGACACGGTGCTGTCGTGGTTCGCGGCGGGGAACAAACTGACCGTGTCGGACGAGCAGCCGTTCGCGGAGTTCTTCCGCGAGCTCAGTCGCGTGCCCGGACTCAATGACCTCGCGCGCAAGTACGCGAAACCGGAGCGCCATGCCGATGACGACATGGAGGTCGCGTTCTGGATGGAGATGGTGCTCGAAGGATTGCACCACGCGCTCCGGCTGTCGCGCGAAGACCTCGACTCGACGATCACGTTCCAGGAGCTGATGAAGTTCAACGTGCTCAGGACGGTGCGGTGACGCATTACAATCCCGCCGTGCCCAAGCTCACGGCGGAAATCCCGAACGAGCTCTCCCGTCAGATCGACCGCATCATCCGCGACGGATGGTTTCCCGATCAGGAGTCGGTCGTCCGCGAGGCGTTGCTGCAGTTCGTCGACGCGAAGTCGTTCCTCGGCGACTCGCCGCGCATGCTGCATCGCTTCGCCGCGGATGCGCTCAACGATTCGAAGCCCGAGGTTGCGCTGAAGTTCGTCAGCCGCGCGGTTTCTCTGCTCGCGGGCCAGAACACTACCGACTTCACGCTCTACCAGGCCCTCGTGGAGTTGCGCGTACAGATCCTCCTCGTCCTGGGCCGCGACGACGACGCGCTCGCGTCGCTCGAAGAAGCGCGCGAGAAACTCCCGAACAACCCGACCGTCGCGAAGTGGATCGAGAAACTTCGCAAGAACCGGCCACGCGGCGAAGCGTGAGACACCGCTACGGTTTCCTCGACCCCGATCTCATCCGGCAACTCCTCGCCGAGTTGGGACTGCGCCGCCTCTTCAACCATCTCCTCCTGCAGAGCGGCGGCGACGTCGAGGAAGCGATGCGCTGGATGCGCGCGCTGCAGGAGCGCGGCTACATCGATCCCGATGTGGACCTCGACGCGTTTTTCGCGCAGCTCATGCAGGAGAACGTCATCGGCACGGACGGCGAAGGGAACCTCACCTTGGCCGCGGGCGGCGAGCGGCAGATCCGCCGCGACGCGCTCGACGAGATCTTCGGCGGGCTGCAGAAGTCGATGACCGGCTCGCATTCCGTCAACACGGCGGGGCAGGGGTCGGAGCGGCTCACGGAGACGCGTCCCTATCAGTTCGGCGACGACCCCCTGTCGATCGACTCGATCCGCTCGCTGCAGAACGCGATGAAGCACAACGACCCCGCGGACCCGATCACGATCACCGAAGAAGACCTCGAGGTGTTCGAGACCGAGCACAACTCGTCGTGCGCGACGGTGGTGATGATCGACATCTCGCACTCGATGGTCCTCTACGGCGAGGACCGCATCACGCCGGCGAAAAAAGTGGCCCTCGCGCTGACGGAGCTGATCCTCACGAAATATCCGAAGGACGCCATCGACGTGCTGCTCTTCGGCGACGACGCGCGCGAGGTGCCGATCTCGGAGATCCCGTACGTGCAAGTCGGGCCGTATCACACGAACACGAAGGCGGGGTTGCAGCTCGCGCAACAGATCCTCCGCCGGCGCAAGCACAACAACAAACAGATCTTCATGATCACGGACGGCAAGCCGTCCGCGCTTACGGAGAACGGCCGCCTCTACACGAACTCGTTCGGCCTGGACATGAAGATCGTGAACCGCACGCTCGAAGAGGCCGACCGCTGCCGTCGCGCGAACATCCCGATCACGACGTTCATGCTCGCGACCGACCCAATGCTCGTGAACTTCGTCGAGCAGTTGTCGAAGATCAATCGCGGCAGAGCGTTCTATTCATCACCGGATCGGCTGGGGGAATACATCCTCGCCGACTACATTCGGAACCGGCGCAAGTTCGTTCACTGATCGCGGTTCCCGAACTTGAACCCCGCCCGGATCCGTGGATCCACCCCCGGGCTGTACAACTCGTCGTACGGCCACGGCTCGCTGGTCACGAACTCGCCGTTGTGATGGAAGCCCCAGTTGCGGAAGTCCGCGTTCAGCGTGTCGAGCGATTTCCCGGTGAGCCTCGTCAGCGCGTCGTCGCTGTTCGTTCCGCGTGCGAAGTCGGCCGCGAGCGTGGCAATCGTGTTCGTGCCGTAGCGGTCCTCGAGAAAACGGATGAACGTCTGCGCGATGACGTAGGCATCGGGGTCGGCGTTCTTCTCCATCGTCGCGTCGAGGAGCGTCACCGGGAGGACGAGACCGGGTTGCGTGTTGCTGAACGCGTTCGGCTGCCGGTCGACGAGCTCCATGCGCGAGGCGACGCCTTCCTGGAACCAGCGCGGCGCGTTGTCGCCGGTAACCTGTGCGAGCAGCGCGTGGGTCAGCTCGTGCGTGATCACGGCGACGACCCGCGGCCTGAACTGCTCGATCGCCGCGAAAGGGAAGAGGATCTCGCCGTCATAGCGGCCGAGGACGTGATCGCTCTGCGTGATCTCGCCGCGGAACTCGTCCCAGCGGAGGACGTTCACGGTCACGCGGCGCGGTTCGAACGGTGGGAGTCTCTGCCGGAGTCGCGCGAGCTCGGCTTCGAGCAGATCGCCGATTCGCGACGCGATCGCGGGATTGATCGATTCGTCATGACGGATCTCGAAATGCGGCGTCGCGATCGTATGCGCGTTCGTCGCCAACGCGCGGCGCAATTCGAGCCGGCGCATGCGCAGCTCGACCAGCGCGCGATGCTCCTCGCCGCGCACGGAGCGGAACAGTTTCTCCGCCGTGCTCCATTGTCCGGCATTGCTCATCGCTTCGCCGATCGCGATGAGGACGCCCGGGTTGTCGAGTCGGCGAATGCCTCGGCTCTCAGCGAGCGCACGCGCATCGGTTACGCGGTCCGTGCGCAGCAACGCGCTGAATCGCAGCACGAGCAGCTCCGCGGGCGCGCCGTCGGTGATGTCGTCGGTCAGCTGGACGACGTCCGTCCAACGGTTGTGATGCGCGAGCGCGTTTGCCGCGCGGACCATGCGTGTGCGCGACGCGGTGGCGCCATGCTCGAGCAACTCGCGCGCGTCGCGTAGCGCAGCGACATCCCGTTGCTGCTCGCCGTACGTCGCGGCGACCACCTGCGCATTCTTCGGCGCAAGCGAGGCGCCGTTCGGGACTTCGAGCGCGGAGCTCGCGATCACGACTCGCAGCAGCTCGCCATTCACGGTTGCTTTTGCACCCGTTGGCCACGCGAGCGGACGCGCGCCAAGGTTCGTGCTACGGCGTATTGGCTCGAACGTGGAGAAGAACGAGACCAGCGATTTCGAGCGGACGTCGTCGACGAGATTGCCGCGGATCAGCTCCTCGCGAGGCTTCGGCTCGAGCATCCACGCCGTCCGGAACGCGTCGTACGACTTCGTCTCCGCCGCGGCGCGGTAGTACGCGTCCGCGTCGCGCGATCCCAGGGTGCGCATCCGCTCGAGGAACGCCCCGGCGCGGTCGTTCCCGAACGAAAACGCGGCCTCGTGCAGGATGTCGTCGCGCACGGGCGGCAGGTTCGCAGCGCGCTCGAACGCGCGCCCGGCGTCGTCTTCGTCCCCGTCGCCGAGGGCGATACGCGCGCGGACGAGCTCCGCGAGCGGCGTTTGGGAGACCGAGGCGAGGGATGCGATCGGATCCGCGCGCGTGCCGCCGACCTTGATCGGAAGTCCGCTTTGCAGGATCCAGAGAGTCGCGACGTCGCGCGCTTCCTTCGAAACGTCCTCGGGGATCTTCGCGTCGCGGCCGAGCGCCAATGCCTCGCGCACGGGCGCGAGGTCCCGCAATTCGACGAGCGCGCCCGGCCGTCGCGTTGGCTCGTTCTTTCTAAACGCGATCACCCCCGCCGCTGCCGCGAGCCCCAACATGGCAACGCCGACAACGCGCCATCGAATGAAAATCGCTGCCCCGAGAATCGCCAACATGACCGCTGCGATCGGCCATCTGGAGTGCGGCGGCGCGGCCGCCGCTTTCGAATCCCGCGAGCTCTCCGCAAGCGTGAGAATCTCGTAGAGCGCGTTTCCACGCATCCGCAGCAACACGCCATCCTCGTTGCCGCTATCCCACACGACCTGAAACGCCGCGTCCCGATCCGCCGTGCGCAGTGACCATGTCGCGTCGTCACGCGGCCCCATCCGCACCGCGATCTCGCGCAACGCGTCGTCCTTCGACAACGCGCGCAACGGCGCGTCGGCTGACAGACGCGCGTAGACCGCATCACCTCCATCCGCGAGAAACGAAGCGACGATCGAGACCGCCTCGCGTTCCCCGTCGCTGATCGGACGCGGCTGCGCTGTAATCTCGAACGTGAAGAGCCCGAACGCGGCGAGCAGGAGCGCGAGGAGCCTCATGACCGGAATGATCATACGAACCGGCCCGTTCTGCGGCGCGATGCGCAAATTATTTGCGATCGTCCTGCTGGCGCTGACCGCGAGCGCGAACGAGATATCGTATCGCTCGCTGCAGTCCGGCTCGTCCTCGGGACCCACGCCGCTGCACGACCGTGGGATCCACGGCGAGGGGCAGATCATCGCCGTCCTCGACACCGGCGTCGACATCCACAACTGCTTCTTCGCGGAGCACGACGGCACGCTCCCGCCGTTCAACACCGGCTCGCCCGCGGGCGGGCTCGACTGGCAGAACGTCGACCTCACGCGCCGCAAAATCGTCGCGTACAACTATCTCTACTCGTGCGATCAGTATCCGGGCAAACCGGGATGCGACACGCCGGGCCAGCTCGGTTCGTACGACAACTTTGGCCACGGTACGCACGCTGCCGGGGCGGCGGTGGGCGACAACGGCGCGGTGATCTCGCACGATTACGGCGACTCCGTCGCGCCCGCCGCGAAGCTGATCGTGCAGGACGGCGGCTACATCGGCGGTGACGTGTGCACTCAGTTTCCCGGCGTTGGCTGCCCCGCGAACCTGACGCCAATTTTCGAGCAGGCGCACAAGCAGGGCGCGCGCATCCACTCGAACTCCTGGGGAGACCGTCAGGGCAAGTTGCAGAATCCGCCGACGGCGAACTATCCGCAGTCGGCGTACGACGTCGACGCGTTCGTCTGGTCGCATCCCGATTCGCTGGTCCTCTTCAATACCGGCAACCTCGGCATGGCGATCGCGACTCCTCCGAGCTCGCTTTCCGCGCCGGGCAGCGCGAAGAACACGCTGCAGGTCGGCGGCACGCGTTCGCCGTCGCGCGCGGACGAATCGCTCGCGGAGTTCACGCTCTTCGGCCCAACACGCGACGGACGGATCAAGCCCGATCTCGTCGCGGCGGCGCGCGTCACCGGTGCGAACTTCAACTTCGATGAGAATCCCGCGACATGCGACGTCGGTCTCGACATCGGGACGTCGTGGTCTTCGCCGACGATGGCCGGTGCCGCGGCGCTCGTGCGCCAGTACTACGTCGACGGTTTTTATCCGAGCGGAAAGCGAAGCGCCGCGCACGCGCTGATTCCCTCAGCCGCGCTGATGAAGGCGACGCTCATCGCGGCCGCGCGTGCGGTGTTGTTCCGCCGCGACGTCCTCACGAACAAGACCGTCGCCGCGCTGCCGGTGCCGTCGCCGGAGCAGGGGTGGGGTTTCCCGGTGCTCGACGACGCGCTCCACTTCGAAGGCGACACGCGGAAGATGCGCGTCGTCGACGTGCAACTCGCGAACGGGCTCGCAGAAGGGGAGTCGCGAACGGTGCGCATCCAGGCGCGTCCCGGCACACCGCTGAAGGCCGTCCTCGTCTGGACCGATCCTCCCGGCACCGCGCGCAACTCCATCACCGACACGACGCCGCAGCTCGTGAACGATCTCGATCTGCGCGTGAACGCGATTGCGGTGAACGACCGCATCAATAACGTCGAAGTGATCTCGGTGAATGATCCGTCCGGGACGTTCGAGATCAACGTCACTGCGCACCGCCTCGGGTTCGGCGCGCGTCAGTCATATGCGCTGGTGGTGACGGGCGATTTCGAGGAGAGTGCGCGTCGCCGCGCGGCGCGACACTGACGATATCGAAAAGAACAATCGAGGCAGAGCGCCGCCGGGCGGCGGCGCTCTGCCTGGCGATCATTGCAGGTCGAACGTGTTCGCCAGGAATGTGGCCATTTGATCGCGGCGTGCGGGATCGTTCGGGCAATAGTTGCCGCCGCCGCAACCGCTGGTGATGCCTCGACGGGCCAGCTCTTCGATCCATTTGGCGAAGATGTGACTCGCGGGGACGTCAGCGAACATGGTGCCGGTGGCCGGCGGCGGCTGGTAAGAGGATCCTTCCTCCGTGAGCAGCAGGAACACCGCCATCTGTGCGCGGGTGATTGGATTCGATGGGCAATACCGGAGAGGGTTCGTGCCGCAACCCGATGTGATCCCTCGGTTGTAGAGGTCCTCGATCCAAGGCGCGAACGGCGACGCGGCCGGCACGTCGCTGAAGATGCCCGTCGCCGGCGGCACGGGGTACGTCGAGCCGAACTTCGCCTTCAGCAGGAAGATCGCCATCTGGGCGCGATTGACCGACGCTGCGGGGCAGTAGTTGCCGCTACCGCATCCTGCGGTGATGCCAGCTCGGAAGATCGCCTCGATGTGGTCGTGGAAAGGCTGTCCCGCCGGGACGTCGAGAAAATCGGAGAAGAACAGCAGCTCGGCCGGGTGCATGGGCGGCGTCGGGGAGATCATCGGGTAGTGCGCGTGAATCGGCACGAGCGAAGCGGGGGGCATCGCCGGCGTGGTCGCGGTGAGGTGGCTGTCATCGATGACGACGACATCGGTGGCATGGGTCCCCTCGCCGAAATGCACCTCGATTCCATCGGCGAAGCGCGTCCCGGTGATCGTGACCGACGTGCCCCCGGCCGACGGGCCGGAGGTTGGCGACACGGCGGTCACGGAGAGCATGTCATCGTTGATGATCGTGACCTCGGCCTGTGAGCGCTCGAGAACAGCCCCGATGGGGTTCGTGAACTCCACGACGAACACTTCGTTGGGCTCGATCATCAGGTCGCCGTTGACCGTGACGTCGACAGTGGCGACGCCGCCCGTGAACGTGGCGGTTCCGGTTGCGGCCTCATAGTCCTCGCCTGCGTCGGCGTCCTGGTCGTCGGTGTTCCATTGCACGCTGACGTTCTGGGTATCGGCGGGAGTGACGGTCAGCGTCAGTGTTGCCGTGGAAGTGCCCGAATCCCCTTCGTTGAGGGAGATGTCGTTCATCGTGATCGTCGGGACCGACGCATCGTCGTCGATGATCGTCGCCATGCCCTGCGCATCCTGAAACTCGGCATTCACGAGCGACGATAGATTGAGGAAGAAGGTCTCGTCGCCTTCGGTCTGCGTGTCGCCGAAGACACCGATCTGTTTGGTCTTAATAGTTGTTCCCGCGGGGATGAAAATCGTGCCCGAGCTCGACGGATAGTCTCCGGTTCCCGGAGGTCCTGCGGTCGCCGTCCCGTTGGCCGTCGCATAGTTCACGGTGACGTTCTGCGTGCTCGGGGCGGAGAGCGTGATGGTGAATGTCACGTTGCGTGCGCCCGAATTGCCTTCCGTGACCGTGACGTCGTTCGCGGAGACCTTGGGCAGGAATTTCGGCTTGACGATGAACAGACCCTGTTCAATGCCGGAAAGGACGACGTTCCCGCTTGGATAAAACGGATAGTTGCACCAATTGCCGTTGTAGTCGGCGACGTCGTCGCTCGGATAGATATCGAAGTAGCCGTATTCGCTCAGATTGGCACTGGCGACGTTCTTCAAGTCGATGATGCGAAGACCGGCCCTGTAGTTCGACTGGAACGCATAAGAGCCGCGGATGTATTGATTGTGATCGACCGCGTTGGTCGTGCCGAGAAAGTGCCCCATGAAAACGGGATTGTTGAGATCCCGGATGTCCCAGATGAGCGTGCGGCTCTTGAAGCCGAAGTCCTGTTCATCGAACTCGTCGTCCAGCAACATGTACTGTTGGTCTTCGGTCGTATACGTCTGGTGCGCGTACCCGGCGCTCGGGTAGCCGACGCGCGCGAGCTGCTGGACGGCGCTCTTGTTCGTCACGTCATCGATGCCGATGGTGTCCGTGTTGTCGAAACGTCCGTTGCTGGTGAAGCAGATCTCATGGCCTTGATACGCGGTGTCAGGTCCCGTGTAGGTCAAACATTGCGCTTCGTGAACGTATCCATTGAGACCGAGGCAGCCGGCGGATGTCGGCGCCAGCGGATTGGAGAGGTTGACCATGTGCAGGTCGCCGCCGCAGTTCTGAGGTCCCTCCTGGCTTCCGGAGGCATAGAGGAATCCCGTCTGTTCATTGATCCAGATCGTGTGCGTCCGCAAGACCTGGCCGTACCAGGCGTCCTCGGTGAACGTGGTTGGAGGGGAGGGAACGTTGCGAAGGCGGTGGAGGTCGAACACCTGGATGCCGTGTCCGCTGGCTTCGCTGCCAACGTAGGCGTAGTGCTGATAGACCTTCACGTCGCGCCACGACGAGTTCGCGCTATGGGCGGGCAGACGTCCGAGGTAGATCGGCGCGGTAGGGTTGCTGATGTCGACGAACGACGTGCCGGTGTTGCAGGCGAACAGCGCGTACTCCTTCTGCGTCGACGGGTCCGTCCATCCCCAGACGACCGCGGCGCTGCCGCAACCGAGACTGGCCAACGGCATGAACGCCATCAGGTCGACGTTCTTGCAGGGATAGGGACCGGCCATGCCGGGGTTCCCCGTGCACAGCGTCGCCGGCATCGCCGTCTGCGGCGCGGCGTTCGGATCGGGTGTGGGAAACGCGGCCGCACGGAACGCGGCCGCGTGGACGTAGATCGATGCGAGAACAGCGGCACACCCGGCGAGGGTGCGGAGGACGTGTCGCGACATGGTCACCTCTTCTTAGTGTCGAATGGCGGGGAAGTATACCCGGAGGTTCTTGCCAGGCAGCGCACTCTACCGCACGCCTGCGCGGAGCGTGTGCGGCTTCCACTGCACGCCCCATTTCTTTTCGTAGAGTTGCTGGTTGCGGTCCCAGAGCGCCTGGTACTCGCTCTGCTTGAGCTTGCGGAACGAGGCCTGTCCGAAGTGGTGCACGAATACGTCGTCCACGCAGACCACGCGATAGCCGGCCTGCCGGACCCGCTCGGAGTAGTCGTCATCCTCGAACATGCCGATGCTGAACTGCTCGTCGAGCGGTCCCACTTCCTCGTACACGTCGCGGCGCAGCGCCACGCAGTACATCGCGGCGACGCGGATGTCGAACATCTCGCCTTCGTGCTCGGCCGTGTATCGGGCGGCGAACTCCTCCATGGCGAGCATGTCGTTCTCGTAGGGGACCGTGATCCGCGATTCGTTGCCCGAAAAATTCGTGACCGTGACGATGAGTCCGAGCTCGGGCTTCTCCAGGTGACGGATCAGGCGCGGGAGCCAGCCGTTCGGCACGATGGTGTCATTGTTCAGAAGAACGAAGTGCACTCCCTCCGCTACTTCCAGGCCCTGATTGTTGGCCCGGGCGAAGCCGAGGTTGTGTTCATTGAGGACGATCTTGACGTTGTCGTGCTCCGCAGCGATTGCTTCCAGGTATTCGGGCGTTCCGTCGTTCGATGCGTTGTCGACGACGATCAGCTCGAAGTTGGGATGGATCGTGTTGCGGAAGACGCTGTCGATGCATCGTTTCGTGTACTCGATGTTGTGATAGGTGACGACGACGATGCTCACCTTGTCGTGAGCGTCGCGGACGGCGTCCTTGATGTCGGCAACGCGCGCGGCCCAGGTGTTGCGCCGCGCGAGCTCGATGCGCCGCTCTCGAAGCGCGGGGTTCCGTTCCGCCACCGCCTCATCCACCTTCCGCACGAAGTCCTCAGGATCGTCCGCGATGTAGAGATGCTCGCGGTAAGGATAGAGCTCGGGCATGCGCGGTGCGACCACCGGTTTTCCCAGCGTGATGTACTCGTAGAACTTCACCGGATCGGTCGCTTCCGTCACGGCGTTCACAACGAAAGGGATGATGCAGACGTCGAAGTGCCAAAGGTATTTCGGCATCAGCTCGTACGGCTTCTGGCCGAGGATGGTCACGTTCGGAAGCGACTCGAGCTCTTCCATCGGAACATTGAAGATGCCGCCGATCAGAACGAACGAGTACTGCGGACGCTCTTTGGCCAGACGCACCATCAACGGCAGGTCGAACCAGTCGGCAATCGCGCCGAAGTAGCCGACGATCGGATGCTCGAGATGCGCCAGCAGATCGTTCGCCTGCACGTTCGCGTAGTGGTCGATGTCGGCGGCGTTCCTGGCCAGCAGCAGATCGGGATTGTCGTCGTGCCACTTCTCTACCAGGCGTTGCGCGGAGACGACGAGCACGTCGGTCTTCCCAACTAGTTGCTTCTCCGCCTCGAGGAGCGGCTGCTTCATTCCGGGGAAGGTGTTCCACTCGTCCATACAGTCGTAGACGATTCTCCATCCGAACCGCTCGCGCGTCTCGTACGCCGCGGCGGACCAAGTCGGAACCTGAACGAACGAAACCGCACAGGTGATGTTGAAATCGCGACGCAACCGGTCGAAGTCGTCGGCGATGTATCGGGCGAGCTCCGGAGACATCTCGCCGCCGTAAACATCGAGTGCGAATGGGGTGGAGATCTTCAGCTCCCACACGTTTTCGCGCAGCGGCGTGACCCGATATCGCTCGCCGCCACGCGGCAGGAATTCCGTCGTGCTGAGGAAGAAGACGCGATGACCCTCGCGGGCCAGACGAGCCATGATCTGTTGCGGGCGCTGCCAGCGGAAACTCCAGTCGATGATGGAGAAGCAGATGACGTCGAACTTCGAAGGCGCCGGCATTGGAGCTCCCGACTCCGGGGCAGCAGCGAGAACCGGGAGCGTTTGCGTGGCGTCGGCGGCATCCTGTTTGACGGAGCGCGGAAGAACGCGGTTGGCGACGGTTCGGGCAATCGCTTTCGGGCCGCTCGTTAGGCGGCCGGCGAAGTCGAGGCTGCGCCAATACAGGCTCGCCGTCTTCCATAGTTTCGAGCCGTAGATGTTCTGCAGCTTCTCGTCGCGCAGCGCCATCTCGGTTCGTAGCCAGTCGATTCCCTCCGCCTGCTGCGCGGCATGCGCCTCCAGCGTTCTAACCTGCGCATCACGAATCTCGAGCTCCGCCTTGACGGCTTCGGCCAGCCGTTTCGCGGCGCGCAACTCGGCGTCCTTGGTCTCCCGTTCTTTCCGGAACTCTGCAGTGTTGGAATCGACCTCACGCTCGAGGAACTCGATCGCTTCGAGCTGTCCGGCGATCATGCGCTCGCGATTGAGGAGCTCCTCCCTCTGGAACGCGACGACACGATCGCGCGCTGCGACCTCGCTCTCGAGAAACTCCACAGCCTCCTTCTTGTTGTCGGCCTCCGATCTCGACGCCTTCACCTCGCCAGAGAGAAAGTCGATCTGCTTGTCGCGCTGCAGAAGCTCGTGCTGCAGGAACGCGACGACGCGATCGCGCGCCGCGACCTCGCTCGTGAGAAACTCCACAGATCTCTGTTGCGCTTCGAAGATCCTGTTCCACTCCGAAAGTTGTCCTTCGAGGTACGCGATGCGCGGAGCGGAGTCGGATGCGCCACCGGCGGTGGCCAGGCGAACGCCGGTCGGAACCGGGATGACGTCGTTGCTCCCCGCTCGTCCTGCGGGCGAGGCACCGGTCGCCACAATGGCTTCCGTCGAGAACCATCCGAGCTCAGTGAGAAGCGTGCGCCAGCGGCTTTCCCACACGTCGAGGCCGAATCGTGCCGCCGACTCGACGCCCGCGCGCTGCAACTCGCCGCGCAGATCCGGATCGGTGATGAGCCGGTTGATTGCCGAGGCGATCGCCTCCGCCTCCGGTTCGACGAGCAAACCGTTCGCCCGGTCCTGAATGAGATCCACGAGGCCGCCGACGTTGGTCGATACCACGGCGCAGCCGCTGGCCAGAGCTTCCAGACAAGAGAGGCTCGTTCCTTCCGCCGCAAGGGTGGGGATCACCGCGATATCGGCGGCCGCGTAGTGCGCCGGCATTTCGTCGAACGTCGCCGATCGCCATGTGAAGCGCGGGTCGCGCGACTGCAGATCGCGCAGTCGGGCGGTGTCGTCCGGGTCGCCATCGCCGACCCAGACGAATCGAACGTCGTGCGGGACGGCGGCGAGGATCGGCTCCACGAGCCTCGAACCGCGATTGACTTCCGCGCGTCGCGGAAAGAGAACAGTCAGCCGCTCTCCTTCCCTGGACGCCGGACGAAACACATTCCTGTCCACCCAGTTCGGCAGGTAACGCATGCGCGCCGCGAGATCGGGCCACAGTGCGCGGATCACGCTGATCGAGCTCGTGTCCACGCTGACTACGCGCGCCGGACTGCTGAAGGCGCGATACAGATGGGCGAACCACTCCGGCGTGCGGAACTGGATCGGCGGACCCCAGTTGTCGTGATCGAACCAGATGCCGTGACAGATCAGGACGGCGTCATCGCGTACGCGTCCCGAGCCGTAAGCAGGCGCCATGATGATGACGCGGTCGAAATTCGCCGCGGCCTCGGCGAACCGGTCGCATACGCCGTAATGAAATTCCGAGAAGAAGCCGCCGATCGGCAGCGCGCAAACGGGGAATCCGAAGTATTGGCCTTCGAATGCCTCGTGGCCCGCTTGAAAGAACGTGACCTCGAAGCCTTCCCGCT
The DNA here is from genome assembly GCA_035999335.1 of Thermoanaerobaculia bacterium. Classification (GTDB taxonomy): domain Bacteria; phylum Acidobacteriota; class Thermoanaerobaculia; order Gp7-AA8; family Gp7-AA8; genus QHVT01. Next base: position 34,346 of record DASYGV010000069.1, read on the forward strand.
TCAGAAACCGGCCGAGGGTCAGGCAATACTGCTCTCCGCCGCCGAATTGCGGCTCGCGGGTGTTCCAGTCGAGCAGGCGATTCGTCAGAATCGCAACACGGATTCGTTTTTCAGGCATCGTCGAGTGATGACCGCACGGTGCGTTGCGCGTCGATCTGCGCATCGCGGACGCGGACTTCTTCCTGTAGCCACGTGATCGCTTCCTCGCGCTGTTCTGCTTCGCCTCGCATCCGGGCGACCGTTTGTTCCAGCTCTGCGACGCGCGCGAGTTGGCAAACGACCGCACTGGTCAGCAACGCCGTGGTCTCCGGGCCGGGGACCTTCGTGGTGCCGCCTCTCTGCAGAAGAGCGCGGATTGCGGCAGGATGTGCGGCCGCATCCGCGGTCAATGCCGGGTGCTCCTTTATCATGGCATTCTTGATGGCAGTGCGTCGACTCCAAGTCTCTTCGAGCAACGCGTCGAGCCGTTCCATCGAGAGTTCCTGGAGCGGAATCGAGAACTTCTTCAGCTCGCCATCCAGCGCGCCCTGCACTTTCGGATCGTAACCGATGGCGACGAACGGCACGGCGTGCGTCCTGGCGAAGATGATCGAATGAAGCCGCATTCCGACCAGCACGTCGCAGCGGCCGATGATGCCGGAGATTTCCTGCGGCGTGTGCTCCGGGGAGAGAACGCGCGCGCTCTGCTGTTGCTTCATGCGTCCCAGGACGCGTTCTGCGATCTCGACGTCGCTGACGTCGCCGGCCGTTTTGTGAAACGGGATGAACAGGACCGTGCCGCCGTGACGATCGACGAAGTGATCGAGACTTCGAGCCAGCTCTCGCTGCCATGACTCGGTGTCGACGTCGAGTGTCCATTCGCGAATGGCCACGCCGAGCAGCGGAGCAGCGGGAGCGGAGTCGAGGAGCTGATCAATGTGTGTCGCGGGCGAAGGCGGGAGCGCATAGGCGGGATCGGCGGCGACGTTGATTCGCTCGGCTGCGATTCCGAGGCCGATGAGAACCGATTTGGATTCGCGATCGCGAACCGTGATCGCGTCCGCCTGTTCGAACGCGACGCGAGTGAAGCGCCTGCCCTCCTCGGTTTGCAATGGACCGACTCCGGCGGCATAGATGGCGAGCGGTTTCGCGAACAACGTCGCGAGCAGTGCGAATCCTGTGTAGAAGGACAGGCCGGCGTGATTCGGCGTCAGTAGCTGATCCGCGGGGAATCCCCAGTAGTCGTAGAACAGCCCACCTCCGCCGAGGAGGAGAACATCGGCGGATCGCGCGGCGGAAACGAGTGTGGGGATGTCGTCGTACCGCACTTCAGTCACTCCATAAGAGGAGAGCGTGCCGTGCGGATTGGCGGACACCACGAGCACCTCAGCGAGCGGGTCGATCTCTCGAAGCTGCTTCACCATCGCCGCGAGAATCGCCGCATCGCCGGCGTTCCAGTGCGCGCCGGTGCCAGCTCCTGCGATCAAGAAGCGTTTGCCCTCTTGAGACATGGCGCGGATTTTACGCCGCAGGTGGATCAGGTGGCCCGCAGGCAGAGCAGATTGAACGTCTCGTCGTTGGGCTGCGGCGGGGGCGGGCCCCAGCGTCCATCGTTGAGATCAGCCAGAAGGCGAAAGCCCGCGGCTTCCAGGGAATGGGTGAACGCATCCGGCTCGTTGCCGCCGGCCCGAAGCGCGATGGGATTGAGCTCGACCAGCATGGCGAGGTGAGGGGAGCGGGCGATCGTCTCCCGCATTCCGGCCAGCACGAGCGGCTCCGCTCCTTCGACGTCGATCTTGACGAAGTCGATTCGATCGATGCTGCGGCCGGCAAGAAAGGCATCGAGCGGCACGGTCTCGACTTCATTTGCGCTTTTCGATTCGGTGTAGCCGTCCACGAGACTGTGGTTGGAGTGTCCCGGCGACAGATGCAGGAGCAGTTTCCCGGCGCGGTCGGCGACGGCGTAGGGAAAGGTCTCGACATTCCGGTACTTCGCTCCGCTCACGTGCGCGCGGAGGATCTCGAAGTTTTCCGGCTCGGCTTCGAAGGCGAGCACACGACCGGTTGAGCCGACGAGCTCGGAGAAGATCCGGGTGTAGTAGCCGAGGTGCGCGCCGATGTCGATCACCGTCATGCCTGGCCGGATCAGGCGGCGGCAGGCTTGGACCGACGAGTATTCGGCCCACTGCATCAGGAACTCGAAGCGCCACCGCTCGATCGACCACCAGCCGCCGATGGCGCGTGACGGAAACCGGATCCGTTGCGCGCGAGCGAGCGCAATGGCCGCAACTGCGATGGCGCGCTCGAATCCGGCGCGATAGACGTTATGGAGCAGGCCGGTGCGTTCGCGCCGATAGCGCGCGAGCGCACGCTCGTAGAGGCGATGAGCGCGCGACTCATCGTGTTCATCGAGTCCGACGATGGCGCGATCGCGGCGAGCGATCTCCTCGCGCAGCCAGGCGATTCCTTCCTCCCGCGCGGTGATGGTTCTTTCCCGTTGCGCGACTTCGTCTCGCAGCCAATCGATACCCTCGCGATGAATCGTCACGGCATTCTGGTGGTAGCGGACCTGGTCCTTCAGGACGTCGATCTCCTGTTGATGGCGCACTGCCAGCTCGACCCATCCTTGCGTGTGCGGCGCGTTAGGCGGCAGCGGAGGGGCGAGACGAACGGAAGTATCTACGCGGACGTCGACGGTTTCGAGCTCGTCGACGAGGCTGCGCAGGCGCTCCCGGAGCGCAGCCACGGAGTATTGCTCCTGGAGCACGGCCTCACCGCGATTGCCGCCGCTGTGCGTGCTCACCGAGGAGAGGATGGCGGCCAGATCGCGCTCGGCGTCTCCGCTGATCTGCGAACAGTTGATGCCGGGGTCGAGGTAGTCGCACGGTCCGCCGTTCACCGTCGTGAAGACGGCGCAGCCGCAGACGATCGCCTCGAGCGGCTGCAGTCCGAAGCCGTCGCCCAGAGCGCGATCGGAAGACGGCACGTAGTCATAGATGTAGACCTTGGCACGATTGAAGAGATCGAGCACATCCCGATGGGGGAGCATCTCGTCGACGGTTTCCACGCGACACGACTCGCGGAGCTGCGGGACCAGTTCATCGTGGAGATAGGGCGTTGTCTTGCGGCTGAGATAGAGCACGTCGATGTCGCGCTGCCGTTGATGATTGCGGCAGGCCGGGTCGAGCGTGGGAGGGACCAGAAACAACCTCGCGCCCGGTGCCCATTTCGCCCAGTAGGCCATGACGAAGCGGCTGACGCAGAGGATCGTTGCGCCGGCAGGCATGTCGATCGACCAGCCCGCGCTCTGCGCGTAATACACGACACGCCGTCCGTTGAGCCGCTCGAACAGGCGCGAAACGTGAGGCCCGAACGTGATCAGCCAAAGTGTGTCGGCCGGAGCGTCGGCCAGATAGTTCTCGGTGAGGAACGGATGATCGGGCTCCCGGTCCTCGTAGGTGACGATCTCCAGCGGCCGCAAGTCGGAGAGAAATCGCGCGAGCTTCAGAGCGACGATGAGGCCTCCGGAGTGCCACGTGCTCGTCGTTCCGGGGAGGAGAAACTTGATGTTCATGTGTGGGTTCAGGCGCGCGGCGACGGGCGCGGGCGTGCATCGTACAGCGCGATTGTCGTGACCGGCGCGAGTCCCTCATACGGGGGCCTGTCCGCATTTTCGCAGTTGACGAACGGCCGTTTCTGGCTTAGGTTCCCTCCCAGGTCCAATAACTCAACAGCGGTAGAAAGAATCCAGCCGCCGGCGTGAAGGTTTTTCACGTGCTGGCGGCGTCTGTCCGCTCAAGGAACAAATGAGAAAAAGTCTGTCCTGGCGTTGGTTTCTTTTGCTGTTGATCGCAGCGCTCCCAGCGTTCGCCCAAGAGAGTGCACCCTCGCCGGCGCCGTCGATCGGTTTCTCCCAAAGGCACGATCTGTCGTTGCCTCTTCGCGACCTGGTCAAACTGAGCAAACCACCGGTCCCGGGACCGCCGCGCGAGATCCAGATGGGGAAACTCGACAGGGTCGCCGCGGCTCCGCCCGCGCTGGACAAGGACCCCCTCGTGGGCCCGGTTCCTTCCGGTGCTCCCATGCCGGGTCCGATCATTTCGTTCGATGGACCGGACGACGATGACAACGCGGCGCTGCATGGATTCCGGATCGCTCCGCCGGACTCCAACGGCGACGTAGGCCCCAATCACTACGTCCAGTTCATCAACCTGGTCTTCGAGATGTTCGACAAGACCACCGGCGCGAGCGTTCTCGGACCGTCCAAAGGAAGCGCCCTTTGGATCGGCTTCGGAGGCGTTTGCGAAAACAACGACGACGGCGACCCGATCGTGCTTTACGATCAGTTCACCGACCGCTGGCTGATGAGCCAGTTCGAGATCAACAGCGGCACGCAGTGCTTCGCGATCTCTCAGACCGGCGATCCCACTGGTGCCTATCACCGGTACGCGTTCGACATCAGCCCCGGCGCCAACGACTACCCGAAGATCGGCGTCTGGTCCGACGGCTATTACGCGATGTTCCACGAGTTCAACCCGAGCTTCGTTGGGACGCGCGTGTTGGCGTTCGAGAAGGACAAGATGATCCAGGGCCTTCCCGCCCAGTTCGTCAAGTTCGTGTTGGCGCCGCCCGTAGGCCAAACCTGGTTCACGGTTCAGCCTCCGCACATCGAAGGCCTCACTGGTCCGCCGCCCGCAAGCCCCGCACCCTTCGTCATGCAATACGATGATGAAGGCTGGGGAGGCAGCCCTACAAACCCCACCAGTGACTTCGTCAAGATCTGGAAGTTCGCGGTCAACTGGGTGACCCCGGCGTCGTCGACGTTCACCGGACCGACGAATCTGGCGGTGCCGGAGTACGACATCAACATGTGCAACTTCTCCCGGGCCTGCATTCCGCAGGCGGCCGGGGGCGAGTTCGTGGACGCGCTTTCCGGTTTCACGATGTACCGCCTGGTCTACCGCAACTTCGGCTCTCACCAGTCGGTGTTCACCGCCGAGACGGTCGACGCGGGCGGCGATCACGCGGCCATTCGCTGGACTGAAATCCGCGATCCCCTCGGAACGCCGACCGTTCATCAGACCGGAACGCACGCTCCTGACGCGCTGCATCGCTGGTTGCCTTCGATCGCGGCCGACAAGGACGGCAACGTTGCCATCGGCTACGCCGTCTCGAGCTCGACCATGAACCCGTCGATTCGCTACGCGGGCCGTCTTGCCAGCGACCCGGTAGGCACGCTGCCGCAGACCGAGGCCTCGTTGCATGAGGGGACGGGCGTGCAGACCAGCGGCGCCAACCGCTGGGGTGATTACACCTCCCTCAGCATCGACGAAAGCGACGACTGCACGTTCTGGTACACGAACCAGTACTACCAGACCTCGGGCAGCTTCGACTGGGACATGCGCATCGGCTCGTTCAAGTTCCCGACGTGCACCACGGGCCCGGCGGGCACTCTGACCGGCACGGTGGTCGATGCAACGACGACCGCTCCGATCTCCGGAGCCAATGTCTCGGTCGACGGGACGCACTCGACGTCGACCAATGCATCCGGCGTGTATTCCATCGTCGTTCCCATCGGCACGTATGACGTGACGGCGTCGAAGTTCGGCTATGTGCCGCAGACTGCAACCGGGGTCGTGATCAGTACGGACACGACCACGACGCGGAATTTCGCGCTCACCGGCTCGCCGGCGATCGTGGTCGACGGATTCGTCACCGACGGTTCGGGTGGCGGCTTCCCGCTGTACGCGCTCGTCGCGGTGGAGTCCACGGCCGGCACAGAGAACATCTACACCGACCCGCAGACGGGCTACTACTCGTTCAATGCCTTCGGCTCCACGCCGTACACGTTCACGGTCACGGCGCAAATCCCGGGATACAACGTGGAAATGCGCGCCATCACGACCGGAGCCGTCGACCAGCAGGAGAACTTCGCTCTGACGGTCGCTGGGGCCTGCAGCGCGGGCGGCTACGGGATCGTCGGATTCACGACCGATTTCACGGGCGGGATTCCCGCGGGCTGGACGGTCACGAACAACACCATCAACTGCGCCGCAGGTCCGACCTGGAACACATCGAACTTCGGCGGCCGTGCGAACCTCACCGGCGGAGCCGGAACGTTCGCCATCGCCGACAGCGACGGCTGCGGCTCGTCTGTGTCGTACGACAGCAACCTGGTCAGCCCGCCGATCGACATGACCGGGGCGACTCAGGGTCTCTCGCTATCGTTCAACTCCGACTACAACGCTGCCTGCTCGCCGGACTCGCCGGACTTCGACTATGTCGCTCCTGAATACTCGATCAACGGCGGAGCGACCTGGACGCCGTTCCAGGTGTTCTGCGGAGCAGGCATCACCGCCAGCCGCCGCGGCCCACGGGTCGAATCGTTCAACACGATGACGGCCAATGGCGTCCCGGCAGCCAAGATCCGGTTCCGCTACAAGGGGGGCTGGGATTGGTGGTGGGAAGTCGACAACGTCACCGTGTCGAGGGGATGCAACTTCGACGGCGGTGGACTGGTCTACGGCAATGTGTACGACGAGAACACCGGTCTGCCGATCAACGGCGCGACGGTGACGCTCGATTCCGGACAGGTTGCTACGACGGCGGCCACGCCGAACGACCCGAACGTCGACGACGGCTTCTTCGTCATCTACGTCAGCTCGCCGGACGTCCACACCTTGACCGTCTCCCAGACGAATTACGGTACGGTGATGCGGAACGTCGTCGCGACACCGAGCGGCTCGCAAGAGCAGAACTTCGAGCTCCCGGCCGGTCTGTTGGCCGTCAATTCGTTTGCCATGCGGAAACGCCTGGCCATCGGTGCCAGCGGCGATTCGACGTTCACTCTGGAGAACAACGGCGGTCTGTCGCTCGACTGGAGCTTCCTCGAGATCAACGTTGCTCCGCCGCCGTCCAATCGGCCGAGCGGTCCGTTCCAGGTTCCGAACATTCCGTTCACCCAGAACACGAAGGCGGACTACTACTCCTCCATCGCCAGGAACGCTGCCGGCATACCGACGGCGCCGGCCCCGAACGGTCCCATCTGGCCGAACGCGGGCGAGTTCGTCAACTCATTCACCACGACCCATGTGCATCCGTGGGGCGCCGGACACGACTTCAAATCCAGGTTCTATGTCAGCAACATAGGCATCGGTGGCGGAGACGACAAGGACCACGAGTACACGCTGGATGGCGTCCTTACGGGGAACAGCATCAGCACCGTTTCCGCGGGAGGCATCTGGGCCGCGGACATGACGTTCAACAACGTGACCCGGATGTTGTGGCAGGTCAACGTCGGTGGCGACAACTGCATCTTCGAGATGGATCCGTCCACGCTCACGGTCACCGGCAACAAGATCTGCCCCGCGTTCGGCACCTCCATGCGCGGCCTGGCGTTCGACCCGTCCACCGGCAACTACTACGCCGGCACGTGGAATGGGTACTTCATCACCGAGTTCACCGGCACGGGCTCGATCGTTCGCACGGTCAGCGTCGGCCTGCCGGTGTCCGGTCTCGCGTTCAACGCCCTGACCAGGCACCTGTTCGTCCAGACCAACCAGTTCACACAGCGGGGTTACGTCCTCGATGCCAATTCTCCAACGCTGGCGCAGCTCGGGAACTTCATCATCCAGAATTCCTCGGGTGGCAACGCCTTCGGGCAATACAGCGGTGCGGGCCTGGAGATGGATTGCAGAGGCAATCTGTGGGCGGTCAATCAGGTCGACAAGAACGTCTACATCGTGAACACCGGAGAGACCGGCCCCTGCCCGTCCGCCATCCCGTGGCTGTCCGAGGATCCGGCCAGCGGCACCATCGCGCCGAACGGCTCCGATGAATCCGTATGGACGTTCACGTCGATCGGCGAGCTGCCTGGCTGCCGCGAGGCTCAGGTCTTGATCATCAACGACACCCCGTATGGGAGGCCGGTCATCACCGCGGGTCTGACCGTCCAGTTCAACGACGTGCCGGACGGCTCGTTCGCTGACCGGTTCATCCACGGCATCGCGGGTGCCGGCATCAGCTCCGGCTGCGGCGCGGGCAACTTCTGCCCGGGTGGTGTGATGACCCGCCGTCAGATGGCGGTGTGGCTGCTCCGCGGCAAGTTGGGTCGCTTCTACAACCCGCCGCCCGCGGTCGGGATCTTCGCTGACGTGCCTCCGGAATCGTCCTTAGCATCCTGGGTCGAGGATCTCTACAACCGCGGCATCACCGCCGGTTGCGCGACCAGCCCGCTCCGCTACTGCCCCGAGGACGGCGTGAGCCGTGCCGCGATGGCTCTCTTCCTGCTCAAGGCGAAAGAAGGTTCGAGCTACGCGCCGCCGGCTTGCACAGGCATTTTCAGCGACATGCCCTGCCCGGGCTTCTTCACCGATTTTGCGGAGGAGTTGTACGACAGAGGGATCACCGCCGGTTGCGCGACGAGCCCGCTCCGCTACTGCCCGAGCGCCATCACTATGCGTTCGCAGATGTCGGTCTTCGAAGCGCGTACCTTCGATATCCCACAATGTAGTCAGTAGTTCCGTGGTCGAACGGGAGAGCGGACGCTCTCCCGTTCACCCGCGGGGTTTCGTATCGCGCGGGGCTTCCCCGCGCGATTTTTTTTGCGCGTTCCGCGTTGCGAGAGCGGCTCTCGGAGCGCGTGCTAGAGTAACGGCTCTATGAAACGACCCTTTCTGATTCCGGCGCTCGCACTCCTCCTGGCTGCGTGCGCGACAACGCCGAAGACGACCGAGCAGGCAGGTCGACCGTGGCATGCCGTGCCGCTCGAGGACGTGCGGATCACCGCCGAGCGAACGACCGACGACAGACAAGGACAGCATGTCGTCATCTATGGCGACGGCGTCGCGGTGTGGAACAACAAAATTCAGTTCCGCGTCGACGCGGACACCATCAAGCAGATGCTCGGATCCTTCGACGCCGCGGCCTTCGAGACGATTCCGACCGCGAGCCCGAAAGGGAAGTTCCTTCGACGCCGCGCCGCCATCCGTGCCGGTGCCTATGAGCGCGAAGCGTGGGAGTCGTGGGAATACGAACTGACGCGAAACGACGAGCGCGAGACGATCCGGCGCAGCAACGAGAGGAAGGGGATCGAAGACAAGGAACTGGAGAAAGAGCCGGCGCTCACCACGCTGGTCGATTCGATCATCGACACCGTGGTTCCGATCGTCGAAAAGGGCGGCACCACCGCGGAGTCGCTCGCGGATGGACTGAAGAAGGTCGCGTCGGGCCAGCTCGCGCCCGAAACTCTGTCGGTGACGATGATCGTCAAGCCGGAGCCCGGACGGGGTGAGGACTCAGGCGGATTTCTTTTCCGGATCGATGGCGCCACGGCAATCTGGAGCGACTTCCAGGGAGAGCAGCGAGGCTTCGCCGATGCGCGCAAGGTGAAACTGTCGGCCTCCCGGATGCGCGATCTCGCAACGAGGCTCTCCTCGTTCGATCCCGAGAGCATGCCGATCAACCTGTATTCGCCGAAATACGAGGAAGTCACCATCTCAGTGATGAACCGCGAGAAGAACATTGTGGCGCGGCAGTTCGCCGGCCTGACGCCCGCGAAACACGGCGAGGCCCAGACGCGATTCGACGCGATGATGTCTTGGCTCTCCTCCATCGGAGGAGAGCTGTTCGCAGGCACGCGCCGTTAGAGTCGTTGTGCGAATCCATCACGGTACCGAGCACGGCGGCGAGTCGCTATTTCGCAGTTGACGATCGGCAGTTTCTGGTCTATGTTCGCGTCCGATCTCCATCAAAAAAGCAGTTGCAAGAAAAAATTCATAGCGGCGGGCGGGTGCTTTTCCTTGCCAGCGGCGTCCGTTCGCTTGCAGTTTGAAGACTTCAGTCGCGCGACAAATCCAAGGGGGATAAATGAGAAAAAGCGGGTTTTGGTGTTGTTTTCTTCTGTTGTTGATCGCAGCACTTCCGGCGTTCGCCCAGGAGAAGGCAGCCTCCGCGGCGCCGACGACCGGGTTCTCCGAGAAGCACGACCTTTCGTTGCCTCTTCGCGACCTGGTCAAACTAATCAAACCCCCAGTTTCGGGACCACCGCGCGAGATCCAGATGGGGAAACTCAACAAGGTTCCCGCGGCTCCGCCTGCGCTGGACAAGGACCCGCTGGTGGGCCCGGTTCCGTTCGGTGCTCCCATGCCGAATCCCATCATTTCGTTCGATGGGCCCGATGACGACGACAACGGGACGCTGCATGGATTCCGGGTCATTCCGCCGGACTCCAACGGCGACGTGGGCCCCAATCACTACGTCACGTTTGTCAATCTGATCTTCGAGATGTTCGACAAGACCACCGGCGCGAGCGTTCTCGGACCGTCCAAAGGAAGCGCCCTTTGGATCGGATTCGGAGGCGTTTGCGAAAACAACGACGACGGCGACCCGATCGTGCTCTACGATCAGTTCACGGGCCGCTGGCTGATGAGCCAGTTCGAGATCGACAGCGGCACGCAGTGCTTCGCGATCTCGCAGACCGGCGATCCCACCGGTGCCTATCACCGGTACGCGTTCGACATCAGCCCCGGCGCCAACGACTACCCGAAGATCGGCGTCTGGTCCGACGGCTATTACGCGATGTTCCACGAGTTCAACCCGGGCTTCGTCGGAACGCGCGTGCTGGCGTTCGAAAAAGACAAGATGATCCAGGGCCTTCCCGCCCAGTTCGTCAAGTTCACATTGGTGCCGGGCGCAGGCGAGACCTGGTTTACCGTTCAGCCTCCGCACATTGAAGGCCTCACCGCTCCGCCGGCGTCAAGCCCCGCACCCTTCCTCATGCAGTACGACGATGAAGACTGGGGCGGGATCGGCGGCCCGCCGAACCCAGCCAACGACTGGGTCAGACTCTGGGAGTTCACGGTCAACTGGGTGACCCCCGGGTCGTCGACGTTCATCGGACCCACGAACCTGTCGGTTCCCGAGTACGACGACAACATGTGCAACTTCTCCCGGGACTGCATTCCGCAGGCAGCGCCGGGCTCGCTCTTGGACGCGCTTTCCAGCTTCACCATGTACCGCCTGGTCTACCGCAACTTCGGCACGCATCAGTCGCTCTACAGCGCCGAGACCGTTGACGCAGGCAGCGATCAGGCAGCCATTCGCTGGACCGAGATCCGCGATCCCCTCGGAACGCCGACCGTTCATCAAACCGGTACGCACGCGCCTGATGCGCTGGAGCGCTGGGTGCCTTCGATCGCGGCCGACAAGGACGGCAACGTCGCCATCGGCTACAGCGTCTCGAGCGGGGCCATGAATCCCGCCATCCGCTACGCGGGCCGTCTTGCCAGCGATCCGTTGGGCACGCTGCCGCAGACCGAGACCTCGATGCATGAGGGGACGGGCGTACAGACCGGCGGCAACCGCTGGGGTGATTACACCTCCCTCAGCATCGACGAGAGCGACGACTGCACGTTCTGGTTTACGAACCAGTACTACCAGACCACCGGCAGCTTCGACTGGGATATGCGCATCGGCTCGTTCAAGTTCCCGACCTGCACGGCGGGACCGACGGGCACGCTGACCGGCACGGTGGTCGATTCCGTGACGACCAACCCGATCGAAGGAGCCAACATCGAGGTCGGCGGGACGTACAACACTTCGACCAATGCGTCGGGCGTCTATACGATCCTCGTTCCCCCTGACACGTACTCCGTGACAGCGTCGAAGTTCGGTTATCTGCCGCAGACTGCAACCGGGGTGGTGGTCACCACGGACAACACCACGACACAGGACTTCGCGCTCGTCGCCACGCCGGCGATCGTGGTCGACGGATTCGTCACCGACGGTTCGGGCGGCAACTTCCCGCTGTACGCGCTCGTCGCAGTGACGTCCGCGGCCGGCACGGAGAACATCTACACCGACCCGCAGACAGGCTACTACTCGTTCGATGCGCTCGTCTCCACGCCGTACACGATCACGGTCACCTCGCAGGTGCCGGGATACAACGTCGCGATGCGCGCGATCACGACCGGAGCCGTCGACCAGCAGGAGAACTTTGCTCTGACGGTCAACGCCGGTACCTGTAATGCACCCGGCTACGCGATCTCCGGATTCTCGACCGACTTCACGGGCGGGATTCCCGCGGGCTGGACGGTCACGAACAACACCACCAACTGCACCGCCGGTCCGACGTGGAACACGTCGAACTTCGGCGCGCGGACGAACCTCACCGGCGGAACCGGCCTGTTCGCCATCGCCGACTCCGACCGTTGCGGCTCGAGCGTGGCGTACGACAGCAACCTCGTCAGCCCGTCGCTCAACATGACCACGGCGACGCAGGGTCTCTCCCTGTCGTTCAACTCTGATTACAACGCCCTCTGCTCGCCGAACTCGCCGGCGTTCGACTATGTCGCTCCTGAATACTCGATCAACGGCGGATCGTCGTGGACCGCGTTCCAGGTGTATTGCGGCGTAGGCATCACCGCCAGCCGCCGCGGCCCACGCGTCGAGTCGTACAACACGATGACGGCCAATGGCGCCGCGGACGTGAAGGTGCGGTTCCGCTACAAGGGGGGCTGGGATTGGTGGTGGGAAGTCGACAACGTCAACGTGTCGAAGGGTTGCGTCTTCGGCGGCGGCGGCCTCATCTACGGCAACGTGTACGACGAGAACACCGGCCTGCCGATCAACGGCGCGACGGTGACGCTCGATACGGGCCAGACTGCTCAGACCGCGGCCACGCCGAACGACCCGAACATCGACGACGGCTTCTTCGTAATGTTCGCACCGCTGACCGGCAGCTCGCCGGGCGTGCGCACCGCGACCGTGACGAAGACGAATTACGGTACGGTCGTCCGGAACTTCGTCGCGACGCCGAACGGCTCGCAGGAGCAGAACTTCGAGCTCCCGGCCGGCATGTTGGCCGCCGATCCGTTGGTCATGCGGAAGCGCCTTCTCATCGGCGCCACCGGTGATTCGACGCTCACTCTCGAGAACAACGGCGGTCTGTCCCTCGACTGGAGCCTCCTCGAGGTCAACCAGGCTCCGGCGTCGCTCACCCGTCAGCTTGGTCCCTTCCAGGTTCCGAACATTCCGTTCACCCAGAACACGAAAGCGGACTACTACGCCTCCGTCGCCAGGAAGTCATCCGGCTTGCAGCAGGCACCTCGCCCTGCCGGTCGTATCTGGCCGAACGCGGGTGAGTTCATCGACGACTTCACCACGGGCCTTGCGCTTCCTTGGGGCGCCGGACTCGACTTCGTCAACTCGAGGTTCTACATCAGCAACCCGGCCATCGGTGGGGGAGACGACGTGGACCATGAGTTCACGCTGGCTGGAACCGCCACGGGCAACGGCATCAGCACTGTCCCCGCGGGAGGCAGCTGGGCCGCGGACATGACGTTCAACGGCCTGACCGGTATGTTGTGGCAGGTCAACGTCGGTGGCGACAACTGCATCTTCGAGATGGATCCGTCCACGCTCGCAACCACCGGCAACAAGATCTGCCCCGCGTTTGGCACCTCCATGCGCGGTCTCGCGTTCGACTCGGCCACCGGCAACTACTACGCCGGCACGTGGAACGGCAACTTCATCACCGAGTTCACCGGCACCGGTTCGATCGTTCGCACGGTCAACATTGGCCACGCCGTGTCTGGTCTCGCGTACAACGCGCTGACCAAACATCTGTTCGTCCAAGTCAACGAGGGCCCACAGCTGATTTACGTCCTCGATGCCAATGCTCCGACCCTGACGGAGCTCGGGAACTTCATCATCGAGAATTCCGGCGGCGGCAACGCCTTCGCGGACTTTGACGGTGCGGGCCTCGAGATTGATTGCGCCGGCAATCTGTGGGCACCCAACCAGACCGACGGGAAGGTCTATATCGCCAACGCCGGTGAGACCGGCGCATGCGCTCTCGACATCCCGTGGCTCTCTGAGGATCCGACCAGCGGCACCATCCCGCCGGACGGCGATGATGAGTCCGTCTGGACGTTCACGTCGATCGGCGAGCTGCCTGGCTGCCGCGAGGCTCAGGTTCTGGTCATCAACAACACTCCGTACGGGACACCCACCATCGTGGCCGGTCTGACCGTCCAGTTCAACGACGTGCCGGACGGCTCGTTCGCTGACCGGTTCATCCACGGCATCGCGGGTGCCGGCATCAGCTTCGGCTGCGGCGCCGGTAACTTCTGCCCGGGTGACGTCATGACCCGCCGTCTGATGGCGGTGTGGCTGCTCCGCGGCAAGCTGGGACGCTTCTACCAGCCGCCTCCCGCGGTAGGTATCTTTGCTGACGTGTCTCCGGAATCGTTCGCAGCAGACTTCGTCGAGGATCTCTACAACCGCGGCATCACCGCCGGTTGCGCGACGAGCCCGCTCCGCTTCTGCCCCGAGGACGGCGTCAGCCGTGCTGCAATGGCGCTCTTCCTGCTCAAGGCGAAGGAAGGTTCGGGCTACACGCCGCCGGCCTGCGCAGGCATCTTCAGCGACATGCCCTGCCCGGGCTTCTTCACCAACTATGCGGAAGAGCTGTACAACCGCGGCATCACCTCCGGTTGCGCAACGAGCCCGCTTCGGTACTGCCCGAGCGCCATTATCCCGCGCAACCAGATGTCGGTCTTCGAGGCGCGTACCTTCGATATCCCGCCGTGTAATCAGTAGTTCCGTGGTCGAACGGGAGAGCATCCGCTCTCCCGTTCACCTACCGGGTTTGCATCGCGCGCGGATTTTCCGCGCGCGATTTTTTTTGCCTCGACGCGTTCTTTTGGTATAGAAGACGCGGTCAGTTCTAATGACATTTTCCAGGTCGCTGACAGTTGTCCTTGCTACAGCATCAGTCGTCTCCCTCGCTCTCGCGGGCTGCCAATTCCGCTCCCGTCCTCGCAATGTGATCCTCGTGTGCATCGACACGGTCCGCTACGACACTTGGTCGTTGCCGGAGCGAAGCGGCAGGCGCGATGCGATGAGCAACTGGAGCGATCGGGCGATCCGTTTCAAGCGGATGCAATCGGCGGCCCCCTGGACGATTCCGTCCGTCGCCACAGTCCTCACCGGGATGTATCCGATGCGGCACGGCGCTGGACGCTTCCAGACGACGGTCGCGGATGTCAACAGCATGCCTCCATCGGTTCTCCCGGATGACGTCCTGACGTTACCCGAGAAGCTCGCCGCGGCGGGATGGAGCACTGCTGCGATCCTCGCACCCTCGTGGGTGAATCCACCAACCGGTCTGCTTCAAGGAGTGACGGAGATTCGCGACGTTCCGCCATCCGGCGTCACCGCCGCCGCGCTGGAGTGGCTCCGCAGGGATCGTTCGCAGAAGCAGTTTTTTCTCTATCTCCACTACATGGAAGCGCATGGCGACCAAAGCGACGCGGTCAAGGCGACCATGGCCGCCTCGTTCTCCGCCGCCGAAAGAAAATCGATTCTCGAAAGGATGCCCAACGGGATGTGCGAGAGGGGGAAGAGCAATCTCTGCATCGATTCTTATCTCGCGTACACGCGCTCCGTGCTCGACTTGCGCGGGCAGCTTGCGAAGCTGTTGGACGGTCTTCGTGAGACGGGACAGCTCGACGATACGCTCGTGGTGATCTTCTCCGACCATGGAGAAGAGTTCGGCGACCATGTCGAGGAAGAGAAGGCGCTGGCAAACGACCCGCTCGAGTCGTATGGCTACGGCCACGGTCGTTCCTTGTATCAGGAGCTTCTGCACGTGCCCACGCTCATCTGGCATCCGCGCATCCGCGGCCTCGAGGTCGGTTCCCCGATGAGCCTTGCCGACATCGAGCCGACCATTCTCGAATGGACGGGCGTGGAGATTGAGAGCAAGGCGCCGGACGGAATCAGCTTCGCCGACGTTCGCACGGTCGATCGGAGGTTCGATCCCGAGCGCCCCATCTTCTTCTCAGGAATCAGCTACGGTCCGGAACAGACCGGTGTGCTGTGGAACCACTGGAAAAGGATGTCGGTGAGTTGCCCGCGGGAGGAGATCTCGTTCCGCCTGGACGATGATCCTCACGAGCAGAAACCGATCAAGGTCACTCGCGTCGATCAGAAAATCACCGCACTGCTCGCCGCGTATCGCGCACTCGCGGCGGCGGGCGTGACACGGGAGACCGATCTGAACAGAGAACAGGTCGCGTCGCTGCAGGCGATCGGATATCTGGGCGCCGCGGGAGAGACGAACGCGGCGACGAAAGAAGTCCGATGCTCGGCGGCCGCCGCACACGACTCGATCGGCGCATTCGATCCGAAGAGCCGCACGCATTTCCTCCGCCACGGCGTGACCTCCGGAGTCGCCGACGTGGCCTTCAAGAAAGACAGGGGAGGAGTCCCGCTCTTCGGCGACTGGAAGGGGACCGGCATCTCGACGCTCGCTCTCTTCGATTCCGCGCGCTCGGAATTCGCGATCTTTCCATCCAACCTCGCGCCCGCGCCGGACACGACGATCGCGCTCACACTGCCGGGGCCTGACCGCGGCGACATTCCCCTCTCCGGCGATTGGGACGGCGACCGCGTGCAGACGATCGGTGTGTATCGCACGTCCACGTCCACGTTCTATCTGCGCAATCGCAACACGTCCGGCCCTCCTGATCACGTGATCCCTTTCGGCAAGCCGGGCGACCTGCCGGTCGTCGGCGACTGGGACGGCTCCGGCCGCACTGACCTCGGCGTGTTCCGTCCCGACGGCGCGACGTTCCTCCTGCGCAAGGGCCTCAGCCCGAGCAAGGAATCGACCACGCCGATCGTGTTCGGGATCGCCGAGGATCTGCCCGTTGCGGGCGACTGGAATGGAGACGGGAAAGATACGATCGGTCTTTATCGTCCCAGCGCCGCGACGTTCTTTCTTCGCAACCGCAACGAGACGGGCGTGGCCGATCTCACGATTTCATTCGGCAATCCCGGATTCCTTCCTCTCACCGGAAACTGGGGACGATGACTCGTTCTCAGCGGCGGCGACGGCCGACGAGGAGCATGAAGTCGCTCGGCAGCATTCCGCCGTCGATCATCGCGTCTTCGACGCGATAGATCGCTTCGACATAGCCGGCGACATCGGCGCGGTCCGGTTTGAAGTTGTGCGCGATGCCGTTGTAGAGCAGATGCTGGATCGTTCCGCCGAGATTCCTGATGGTCACGATGTCGAAGTACTTGTGAAACAGCGGCACGATCTCCGCCGACCGGATCGACTCGAACGGCGACGCCGCCACCACTTCCGCCACCGTCGGGCGCCCCTCGAGATGTTTCAGCGCTCCCCAGCGCAACATCCGCAGATCCTGCGGAAGACCTGACAGAAGTGCCCGCGTGATCTCGATCTGGTAGTCGGTCCACTGGAACTGCGTCGGACCGACGAACTCCTCGAGGATGAACAAACCGTCGGGCGTCAGTGCTTCGTGCACCTGCTCCATGACGTGCTCGAGCTCGAGAAAGTGATGAAAGCTGTGCGCAGAGAAGATCAGCTCGTAGTGCTGTCGCGGCAGAGTTGTCGTGTTGATGTCGTCGACGCGCAGTTTGCCCGGAATACCGAGGCTCTCGCGGATGCGCTCGCCTTCCGCGATGCGATCCTCGCTCACGTCCATCCCTTCGACGAAGCGCGATCCGCCTGCCTGATGAACGGCGAGACTGCGGCTGCCCGATCCGCACCCGAGGTCGAGACTCCGTTCGGCGGGATGGCCGAGAGTAGTGGCCACCCATTTCTCCCACGGCTGACCTTCGACCAGAGCCAATTGACGGTAGTGCGCGTTGACAAGTGGATGATCGATCCAAGCGTGCCAGTCGCCCGCAGCCTCGACCTTGAGGTGTTCGCCCCACTTCCGGCTCTCCGCAGCGACTCGGGCGCGGTACTCCTCAGTTGTTGACGTGGCCATGCCGGCTCCTCTGTGTGATCAGCGAATCTCCCAATTGCCCGCCGGGAGCCACTCCAGCGTGTGGCCGCTCCGGTCGGCTGCGCGAACGCGGATTATCTGACTGCCCCGTAACGCGGACTTGAACTCGATCGAAACGCGAAGCGTGACGGCATCATCCTTGTTCGACACCGACACGCCGGCTGCGTCGATGCGGCACTGCGAGTTCTCGAGCGCGCCGCGGCCGCCCGGTTGCATCGGCCCGAGGATCGCGTTCGCCGCGTCGTTCATCAGATGAAGCGCGCCCGCCTGCAGGTGAAGATAACAGGCCGTGGTGCCGCTGACGTCGTCGTTGAAGATCACCTGGCCCCAGTGCAGATCAGCACGCCCGTCGGGATCCGCGAAACGGATGGTGAACGTACCGCTTCGGCCCGTTCCAGAAGCCGGTGTGAATGAGATGGGCGCCGGTGCTCGATTGCCCTGCACCGCGGTCTCGGACGGCGGGGGAGGCCCGGAGCTGAGCTCGTGGCGCTCGCAGCCGGCGAGCGCCGCGAAAACGGCGACGAGTGGCACGAGAACGCGGCGCATGAAAGTGAACTGCCCGCACGATAGTTCACGTGCGATCCTCGCGCAACCGGACGCGTCTTCCTCTGGAATCGAGACCGGTAGTGCGGTGGCCTGGTTCATGAAACGGATTTCCATTCCAGAACCGGCGGCCCGCCCGAAGCGTGACCTTTCTCACGGATTCGCGGAGCGGATCGTTGCAAACTATGAAGACTGTCCAAGGATGAGTCCCAAATGAAGCGAGTGATCATGGCAATGATGTGCGCGGGGGTGGCCCTGTGGGCGGCTGACGCGCTCGCTTACGGCGAATCGGTGGGAGGCTTCCCTAACTGGGAGGAGCGCACGCTTCATCAGTTGACGAACCGCTCGCGTGTTGCTCCGGCAACTGATCTGGCAGGGTGCCCGCCAGGGAATTGCAGCCCCGCGGAACTGCATCCGAGCTGCTACACGCCGGTCAATCCACTCACGCACAACGCTCAACTCATCGAGGCGGCGCGGTTTCACGCGACGTTCATGGCGCTGGGTGGTACTTTCGCGCACAACTCCAGCTGCGTTCTGCGCACGGACATTGCCGCCGCGTATCCCGATATCTGCAATGGCGGCCCGGCGTGCGCATGCAGCGGTGCCGGAACCACGACCTGGCAGACTCGAATCAGCCGCTTCGGAGGCACCGCGCAGGGCGAGAACATCGCCGGCGGACAACCGACTCCGTCATCAATGCATTACTACCTCCTATGGGAACCCGGTAATGGCGGCGGATGCTCGTTTCCTCCCCCAGGTTCCGGCGCCACCAACGGCCACCGATATGGAATTCTGAAGAACGCTGGCCCCGGCGTAGGCAACGGGTTTTTCTTCAACGCGTCATCGACCTACGGCAGTTACTGGACGACCGACTTCGGCTCTAACGGCGTGACGCCGGGCAGCGTCCGCCTCGTCTCTGGCTCGCACTGGAGCACTGCGGATAACAGCCGCCAGGGAGTGAACATCGAATTCTCGGCGAACTGGTTCGACAGCGCCGCGCCTTCTCAGGCGAACGTCATCATCAACGGCACGTCCTTCCCGCTCTCGCTCCAGCGAGGCACCGTCACCAACGGCACCTGGAGCACCACGCTCTCCGGCTACAGCAGCGGGTGCCACCGATACTATTTTTCGTTCCGTACCTCGGGCGGCACGGAGGTGACTTATCCAACGGTCGGATCGTACGGCATCGGCAATCCGGGAACGTGCCCCGATTATCTAAACACCCGCGCGGGAAGTGGCGTCGCCGGCAAGGATGACTTCAACCGCGACGGCCTCGACGACATCATCTGGCGTCATGCCAGCACGGGGAACAACTCCTTCTGGTTCCTGAGCAACACCGGTGTGGTGGGCGGCGGTCCTCTGAACGCTGTTCCGGACCCGAACTGGAAGCTCTCCGGCACCGGCGACTTCAACGGTGACACCCACACAGACATCCTCTGGCATCACGACATGCTTGGAACCAACGCAATCTGGTTCATGAACGGCGCAGCCTACTCGTCGCAGACGGGTATGGCCCAGGCTGCGGTGGAGTGGAAGCCATCTGGAGCGGGTGACTTCGACGGCAACGGCTCGACCGACGTCGTCTGGCGCAACTCGCTCACCGGTGCCAATTCGATCTGGTTCATGAACGGCGTCGCGCAGAACGGCGGCGGCAACATCACTTCGGTGCCCGACCTCAACTGGAAGCTGGTTGGCGCCGGCGACACGAATAGCGACGGACGCGCCGATCTGCTGTGGTGGAACGCCACCAGCGGCAGTCTGGTGGTGTGGTTCATGAACGGACTGGCGTCTTCGTCGGTCTTCATCGGACAGGTCGCCGATACGTTCTGGCGCGCCAGCGCGCTTGCCGATACCAACGGCGATGGACGCGCCGACGTGATCTGGCATAACGACATGAACGGCTCGGTGGCCGTGTGGTATCTGAACGGCGCCACGGTCACCGGCGGAGGCTTCGTCGGCGGCGTGGCCGACGTACAATGGAGCGTCGTCGGATCGAGATGACGTTCTTTGTCAGCGCGCCTCACCGATCCTCATCTTCCGCAGGCGAAATTCGCCGGCCGCGGTCTCGGCGGGCGGATCGAGTCTGATCGTAGCGAGCGACAGCATCTGACGATCGGGCCCAATCACGCGAAACCGTGTCCATCCGCTGCCCTGATCGGGAACCTGTGAAGGAGCGATCCAGGCCGGTTGCGAAACGCTTCCGTCGCTACCGATGAAACGGACCGCGAAAGGCCTCACGAGGGCCGTGTTCACGTCGAAGTCAAACCGCCACCGGCGACCGCGGGCAACGCCGGGAGGAATGGGGAACTCGACGATCGAGCCGCGCTCCGTGATTGTGTAGGTGACCTCATCGTCGCTTTGCTGGGTGAGGCGCATACCGCGTTTCGGTTGCTCGGCGGGAACAGCGATCGGCGCACCATCGACCTGAGTGACCGATTCGAGAGCGCGTTCGTCATAACCCAGCTCGCGCATCGAGATCCTAGTCACCCGCACCGGTTCACTTTCCGCGACGAGCGTGACGATCGCTTTTCGCGATCGTCGCGGCGCGAGCAACGGAATGTCGATCGTCCCTCCCTGGGGAGGGACGCGAAGCGGCTGGCCGTCCGTCGTGATGACGTGCTCCTTCACGTCGAGCCACACCACGTTCGACCGCAGCGTTCGCACTCCTGCACCCGCCGGAACGTCGTAAGCGATCTCGTAGATCCTCTCAGGATGAACGGAGGCGGTAGAGGTGATCGGTTGGCCCGGCTGCATCAGGTCAGACGGAGGACCGGCTGTATGACGAAGGAGCTGCGGCCCAAGAATCGGACGGAGCGTTTCTTCGCTCAACTTCCAGACGCGAGTGGCTCCTGAACCGCACACAACCTGGAAGTGCTCCCTGAACGTCGGCTGTGTGCGTCGTAAGTACCAGAAGTACTCCACTTCGCTGGCCATGAGGAAATTCGCGCCGAATCCCCGCAGCGACTCAAATAGCTTGTCAGCTGTTTCCGTCCTGAGCATGTCGTACGCATAGAGTCCGAACCTGTCGCCGGCGCGGACACCATCGGCAAAGTAAGTGGCCTCTTCTCCCGTGAAGGAGTAGAGAACGTAGTCGCGTCCATATTCCTCATTCAGCCATTGATAGCAGCGGTAAGCGCCAAACCGGTTGTAAAAGGCATCGCGTCCGATCTGGTCCGCTGGGATCGGGCCCACACTATTTCGCACTTCCCAGGCGAATCGCATCGTTGGAACGAGCAGCGAGGTAAAGATGATCGCCGCCGCCGGCACCGAAATCCGTATCTTCATCCGAGCTGCCAGGAATACCACGGTCGAAGCGAGCACGATTGCGTACAACGGAATGATCGGAAGAAGAAACCGATAGATCTGAGCCTGTGTGAACCAGTAGACCAGGTAGAGCACGATCACGGTGATGAGGAATCGATTCTCGCGCCGACGAAAGCCGATGAGGATCAGCGGCAGCAGGAGAAACATCCTCGTCCATGGCACGCCTCCTTCGAACTCCTCCTGCTTGAAGGTGAGGTCGTACGGGAGCCGTAGAAAGCCTTTCAGTGAACGCTCTCCGTACTCGTGCCAGAGCGTCACAAGTAACTTGTGATCCTCCGGACGCCAGTAGGGATCGTCGCCGAAGACCTCCGACATGACCGGAAAGACGGGGTTGCCTGTGTACATCACGTTGCGGATGTACCACGGCGCCGCGACTGCGGCGCAGGCGATCGAAAACACCAACACCGCCGCCGGTCTCCGCCGCGAGACGGCTACGATCAACGTGGCGATTCCGGTGATTCCGACGATCGCCAGACCGGTGTATTTCGTCGATGCCGCAAAACCGCCCATCAACCCCGATAAGGCAATCCAGCCGTTTGCCCCCGACTCGCGCCAGCGCTCGAACGCCAGAACGCACAACACGCAATAGAGAGCGAGTCCGATGTCGACGTAAGACGTCGTGGCATAGAGGATCACGCTCGGAATCCCCAGTACGAGTCCGCAGGCCAGAACGGCCGCCGGAACTCCGTATCGCCGCGCTGAGAAATCGAAAACGGCGGCGACGATCAGCGCCAGAGCGAGGAACTGGGTCAGGTTGGCCATGACGTCGTCGGCTAGCGTCAGCATTGCCGCGAACAGCATTTCCTGGAGCTGCGGAAAAACTGGGAAACGGAGTTGAAGCACGGGGCGGATCTCTCCACTGTTCGCAAACCACTTTGCGAACGGGAGGTGATAAGCCATGGCGTCCCAAAGGTGAGGCGGGTAAAGAGTCTGAGGGATGAGCAGGAGAATGGGGACCGCACATATGGCGACGACGAAGATCGTCCGCGCCGTCGGGCGCCGCGTAGGCCTCTCTCTATACCGAGTGATGAGCGTGCGGCGGAGATCGTCGAGCGGCCGTGCGGCTGCGAAGGTCACGCCCGCTGTCAGCGCCACCAGAGCGGAGACGTTGAGAAATGAGACGAGCCCCAGGATGAATACGGCCGTAGCGATGAATCCGAGGCCGGCAGCGGTGGAGTAGACGATTGCTTCGGCCATCGAGGCGAATTCGATGCGCCGGAGAACTCGGCGGCCGGCGCCGTATGAAAGAGCCCACAAGAGCCCCAGCCCGATGTAATGGATGAGACCGAAAAGGACAACGCTCAAGCAGCGGGAGGGTAACACGGGAGATGTTTTGGGCTCGACAGCGTAACGGCGTACTCGAAACGAGCCTATTCGGACGGTTTGACTTGACCGGTTCGATTCCCTATCCTGCCGCGACCTTGGACAATTTCCGGTGCACACTCGCCGTGCTCGTGCGAAACGAGATCATCGGAGCGCGTGGCACGTTCGATCGCATTCCCTGGGACCGCTTTGAGCAGACTTTCGTCGTCGACGCCAACTCGAATGACGGCACGGTCGAGTTCTATCGCGAGAAGGGCATCCGCGTGATCCAGCAGTCGCGGCCCGGGTTGGGCGCGGCCATGCTCGAGTCGCGCGACCTCTGCGAGACCGACGCCGTCGTCTTCTTTCACCCCGACGGAAACGAAGAAGCGGCCGATACGGTGAAGATTCGGGAGCTGCTGGCGGCAGGCAACGAGCTCGTCGTGGCGAGCCGCATGATCAATGGCTCCTGGAACGAGGAAGACGAGAAGATCTTCAAGACCCGCAAATGGGCGAACCAGGGCTTCGCCCTCATCGCCAACACTCTGTGGGGGCGCGGCGGCAACCGCACTACGGACGTAACCAACGGGCTTCGCGGCATTCGCGTCGACGCCTGGGACCGTATGGGCCTGACCTCGACCGATTGCACAATGGACTTTCAGATGGTCATCCGGGCTCTGCGGAAACGCATTCCAATCACCGAGTTCCCCACCCGTGAAGGCCACCGCATCGCCGGGGCGACGAACTTCGCTTCCATCGACACGGGCATCAAGGAGCTGAAACTGATCCTGCGCGAACTGGCGCGCCGGAACTGAATCTCGACCAAGAAGGACGACTCTCAACATGCCGCGGATGCACATTGTCGCGACGACGATCAACTTCCCGAGGTTTCTGCAGACCTATCGGGAGAACCTTCAGAAGTTTGGTCATATCGACGACGTGAAGATGTGGGTGGTCGGCGATCGCAAAACGCCTGTCGAGAGCGCCGCTTTCGCCCAAGAGCAGAAGAAACAGGGACTCGACGTCGTCTATCTCGATCCCGAATCGCAGCAGAATTGGCTGAGACGGTTCCCTGACCTCGATGCCATCATCCCCTGGAACACCGATAACCGCCGCAACGTCGGCTTCCTGCGCGCGCTCGAGGAGGACTGCCAGGTCCTCGTCTCCATCGACGACGACAACTATCCGCTCCCGCACAGTGACTTCTACGCCGGGCATATCGAGACCGGGTCGCGCGTCGAGCGCCTGGTCATGGGCTCCGACAACGGATGGTTCAACATTTGCTCCGAGCTGATCATCGAGCCGAAGGTGGACGTCGTGCCGCGCGGCTATCTCTATCGCAAGCGCAATCCGACGGTCGTCTCGCGCGGAACGAAGAGTGTCACGCTGGCGGCGCACGCCGGCCTCTGGCTCGGCGATCCCGACGTCGACGCCGCGACGCGCCTGGCCTTCCCCGTGCGTGCAGTCGGAACGACGAAGCGCAACATCGCCCTGGAACCGGGCGTCTGGTCGCCGATCAACACGCAGAACACCTCAGTGGCCCGGCGAGCGATCCCCGCGTATTACTACGTGCGGATGCTCGAGCCGCTGCCGGGCGCGAAACTCGATCGCTACGGCGACATCTGGTCGGGTTACTTCATCACCCGCTGCGCCGAACACCTCGGCGAGGCGATCGGCGTCGGTCAACCGGAAGTCGATCATCAGCGCAACGTGCACGATCTGCTCGCCGACCTTCGCGCCGAATTCTGGGGCATGATCCTCACCCCTCTCTTCATCGACGCCCTTCGCGCCGGAAAACTGGAAGGGTCCGATTACGCCTCGGCCGCGCGGAGCCTCGCTTCGTTGTTGGAGCAGTCGGCCGCGGACATCGAGGCGAAGGCCGCCGTTCCCGGCGTTGCCGATTACATCAGCCGCATCGGATCGCATCTGCGTCTCTGGGTCGATATTTGTGATGAGCTCGGAGACTGACATCCGGCGGCAGAGGCGCATGGCCGGACTGCTATTCGCAGCCGTCTTCCTCATCTATCTGTCGCTGTCACCGGGGGCGATCGGGGGAATGGGCTACACGATGGAGGAGATCGTGGCCACACAGAACCTCTTCCACTCCCCTCGTGCTTTCTTTTCCGGTGCCGAGGAGATCCGGTATCCGCGCAACGGCCCGGTCGCACTGCTGGTGCACGCTCCTTTCGTTCTGAGCGCGGAAATGCTCGGGCTGGACATGAGGTGGATCGATCGTGCAGTGTCCGTTGAGCCGGCCCTTCTTTCGGCTCTCCTGATTACGCTCATCTTCGTTTGGTCGCGGCGCCTGACAGGCAGCGCGGGATGGGCGGCCTTGCTCGCGCTCGGTACTGCCTTCGCAACGATGATCTGGCCATACGCCTACATCGGCTTGGAGACCACGCAGTCCGTGTTTCTTCTCGCCGCCGGCTGGCTCGCACTCGAGGAACCGTCGACGCGATCCTGGCCCCGCACGCTGACGTTCGCGATTTCGGCGACGTTCGCTCTATCGGCCAAGTCGACGGGCACGTTTCTCGTCCCTGCCGTCCTCTTTCTGATCTCGCGCTACTTCGCGCGAGCGGACTCTTGGTGGGGACGGCCCGGGCACTTGCCGAAGCTGCTGGCCACGCTGACCATCGTCGGGGGTACGTTTCTCGTCAACAGTCATTACCGCTCGCTGTTCTGGGTCAATTTCGGCGGGTCGGCGAACTTCGTCAAGCTCTGGATCGCGCACGGGCCGATCTCGATCGCTCTCAACGTCGTTTCGTTTCTCTTCTCCGCGAACAAGGGCCTTGTTGTCTACGTGCCTCTCGCGCTGATTGCGCTGTATGTCCTTCCGCGCGTCGCTGTCACGCATCGATGGCTGGCGGTCTTCGCGATCCTGGTCCTCGGCGGGCTGGCGGGCGGCTTCTCTCTTCTTCGCAACTGGTCCGATGAGACATGGGGACCGCGCTATCTGCATTCAGCCATTGCCCCGCTCATCCTTTGCGTTGCGGCGTCGATCGGAGCCGCGCCGTACAGGCGCCGGTTTCTTTTGCCGGTCGCCACTGCGATTCTCCTGGGCGCCTATCCTGCGTTCCTCGGTGTGTTTTTCTACTACGGCGCGCTACACGCGGCCCAGCGCGCGACGTCTCAGCCGACGCTGGAGGCGCTGCAGTTCGATCCGGTCTGGAACCACCTCCGTTTCAACGACCGGTTGCTCGAAATCTGGCTTGCATCAGACGAGCCGCCGCCACGTCGAACGTGGTGGACGCCGGAGCACAAGTGGTTCTTCATCCCTCCGAAGGATGCTCCGCCGTGGAAAAGCGTCGATCTGGCAGCCTATGCCATTCCGCAGTCGGCGATGATCCGAACGCTCGAGGCGGAACATCGTTCGCCGATCGATCGGCGCTGCCTGCCGTTCTACCTCGGATCGGCGCTCGCCGGCGCGATCTGCCTGCTGGCCTTCGTCGTTGTGATCCGACGGAGTTGAGCGCGCTCGCACCCGGTTGCGCTCAGTCGAGTTGCCACGATCCGGATAGCGGAATCCCCTTGCCCGGAAAAACGATGGTGCTGTCCGCCACCCCCGTGTTGTTCGAGTTGCGCAGGAGAAACGTGGAGAGCTCTGGCGCATAGAGCCCCGGAGTATCGGTACCGTCCCCGTTCCAATCGTCCATGATCGGGATGTAGCGTGTCCCGGCACTGCCGTACTCGAACTGGACATCAGCGATCCCGGCAGTCAGTTTGTTCCGAAGGAAGAACTGCGATGTCGCAGGAAGGTACAGCCCCACGGTCGTTTTCCCGTCGCCGTCGAAGTCGCCCGCCAGCGGGATGTATCCGCCGTTCGCCGAACCGAACGTCAGTCCGATCTCAGGCGCACCGGCCCGATTGCGGTTCTTCAGATAAAAGGCCGATTCGGAGGGACGATAGACGCCGATCGAGTCGCGTCCATCAGCGTCCCAGTCTCCCACCAATGGGATGTCGCCCGATTTGCCGAATTGCACCGTCTTCTCGGTGGAACCGGTCGCGAGCTTGTCCAGCAGGTGAAAGGTCTGATCGACGGGCCGGTACACACCGACCCGTGTGACTCCATCGCCCGACCAGTCGCCGTGAAGAGGGATGTCCCCCTCCCGCCCGTACACAATGACGATCTCCGTCCCGTCGAAGCGCCTCAGGTGGAAAGCGTGCTCCGATTCGGAGTAGACGCCAAATTCGGGACCCAGTCCGCGTTGCTGCGAGCGAAGGTCCCGGCGAGGCTGAGAGCTCGAGACCGTATCGGTAACTTCGCGCTCCTGCGGCTTACTGCAGGCGAATCCGAGGACTGCGAGAGTAACGATCGAGGCGACACCTAGACGCACACTGCAGGCAAAAGCGTTGCGTCGCGCATAGAAATCAGACGTTAACGGCACACGGTGATCCTTGGGCATTCGGCGGCGGAGTGTATCAGCAGGCCCGAAAATCGTGAGGGTGGCACCGGCGGGAATCAGCGGTCGCTGTTTGCTATTCTCTCGCCCGAACCTCATGTCTGCGTCTACGCCCCCAATGCTGTCGGTGGTCGTTCCCTGTCACAACGAACGGTCCACCGTCGCGGAGCTTCTCAAGCGCGTGCTGGCGGTGCCGGTGTCGAAGGAGATCATCGTCGTCGATGACGCTTCGACGGACGGGTCGCCCGAAATTGTCGAGGAGATCGCGCGGCGGGAACCGACGATCCGTCTGCTCCGGCAGTTTCCGAATCAGGGCAAGGGAGCGGCGTTGCGGCGCGGATTCGCCGAGGCTCGTGGCGAGATCGTGATCGTGCAGGATGCGGATCTCGAGTACGAGCCGAGCGAATATCCGCGCATGCTCCAGCCCATCCTCGACGGCGACGCCGACGTGGTCTACGGCTCCCGCTTCGCCGGTCATCCACGGAGGGTGATGCTCTACTGGCACACCGTTGGGAACAGTTTCCTGACGTGGATGTCCAACATCACGACCAACCTCAACCTCACCGACATGGAGACCTGCTACAAGGCCTTCCGGCGGGAGGTGATCCAGTCCATTCACATCGACTCGAACCGGTTCGGCTTCGAACCGGAGATCACCGCAAAGATCGCGCGCCGCGGCTATCGGCTGTACGAAGTTCCCATCTCGTATCACGGCCGCGAGTACTGGGAGGGGAAGAAGATCGGCTGGAAGGACGGCGTCAGCGCGATCTGGACGATCTTCAAATACGGGCTCCTCGACCGCGGCGACTCCGAGGCCATGGGATACGTCACCCTCGAGCGGATGGCCCGCCTGTCGCGCTACAACGGGTGGATCTGGCAGAGCATCGCCAAACACGTAGGCGAGCGGATTCTCGAAGTCGGCGCCGGAATCGGCAACATGACCCGCGTGATGTACGGTCGTGAACTGATCGTGGCAACGGATATCGAGTTGCCGTACCTGCACATCCTCGGCAACCGTTTCGCCCGGAATCCGACAATCCGTGTGGCCAAGCTCGATCTCAACTCCGACGCCGATTGCGAGGCCCTCAAGGAGTACGGCTTCGACACCACGGTATGCCTGAATGTGCTCGAGCACATCGAAGACGATCGCGGCGCGCTGCGGCGGATCTACGACCTCCTCGCGCCGGGCGGGCATCTTCTGTTGTTCGTTCCGGCCGATCAGGATCTTTACGGGACGATGGATAAGCAGGTCGGCCACTTCCGGCGGTACACGCTCGATGGGCTCAAGGAATTGATTGAGTCTGAGGGCTTCACGGTCAGGGAAGTCTTCCACCAGAACTACTTCGGGCGCTTCGGTTGGTGGTTGAACGGACGAGTACTCAAGCGCGCACATGTGCCTTCGGGACAATCGCGCGTCTTCGACCTGTTCGTGCCGCTCCTCCGTTTTCTGGAGGGGAAAAACCCCCGCAAGGGACTGAGCCTGATTGCTGTCGCCCACAAGCCCCTGGTTCACGCGCAAACGGCGCAGCACGGCGCGGCGTGAGCAGCGAAACACTCGACGGCGGCCGGCTCCCGACTAAGGCGTGAAGATGGTGACGTGCTGCGTCTCGTTGTTCGTCGCCGAGAGCAGCGCCCATAGTTTCAAAGGGACGCCGCTCATGCGCTCCACTTCGACGCGAATGCGCTGCGCAGTTTGAACCTGCGGGAGCTCGTGGTCGATGGAGACCTGAAGGTAGTCGAGGCCGTTCTCGAACTTCGTCGTCGTCAGATGAAAGACCTTCTCGCCGAGCCGTTTCGACGTCGCCGCCAGCTCGGCGTCCATGTCGTACACGCGTACGGCCAGCGTCGCTTCGCTCCCTTCCGTCAGGTCGGCAATCATGTAGACGCGGAGGTTCTTTCGGAAATCCGTACCGCCGGCCACGTTGAGAAGCTGCAACTTGTCCGGGCGGAACTGAGACTCGCGAACCGAGGGCATCTCCGTTCCCCACGGCTCGATGTCTTTGCCGATGTCGCGCACCATCGTGGAAAAGAACATCTGATTGACTTTGCTCTTCTCGATGGAAATCCAGACCCGGTTCTTCGTCAGGGATGGGGTAGGGTGGAACGTCGTGTGGGGCGGGATCGTCGTGAGACAGGCATGGCCACCGCAGCTGCTGTCGTCGTCACGCATGTACTGCACTGGCGTGTCGCCGTCGTTGCGGCCGAAGTGCTCCGTCACCCAGCGGCTTCCATTCGCACCGCCAATCTCCGGTGAGCTGATGGGGAGAAGCACGCGCTCGAACTCGGTCGACTGCGCAAAGGCGGACCAAGACAGAAGAAAGAGGAGAGGGAGAGCGATTCGCTTCAACATGGCTGGTTTCCTGATCCGGCAATATAATTCAATATTATTTTGAAGTATACCCCGGTCACGAAATTCCGGCGCCGCGAGCGGACGGCCAGGGGGTGGCGCGCCACTAACGTATCATTCGCGGCCATGTTGGCCCGTGAGTACGTCCGCGAAAACGCAGACTCCTACCGTCAGGCGCTGAAGAACCGCGGCGCCTCGGTCGACCTCGACCGTTTCCTCGAGCTCGACGCCGAGCGCCGCCGCGCAATCGCCGCCGTGGAGCAACTCAAGGCGCAGAAGAACGCCGCCTCGATCGAGATCTCGAATCTGAAGAAGAACAAGCAGGACGCCACCGCGCAGATCGAGGCGATGAAAGCCCTCGGCCCGCAGATCAGCGCCCTCGACGCGCGCGTCCTCGAGATCGAGGATGAGTTCCGGACGCTCGAGCTCGAGTTTCCAAACGTCCCGCACGATTCCGTCCCCGTCGGTCCCGATGAGTCGGCGAATCGCGTGGAGCGTCATTGGGGTGACAAGCCGAGCTTCGATTTCACGCCGAAGTCGCACTGGGACCTCGGCGAACAGCTCAACATTCTCGACTTCGACCGTGCTGCGAAAGTCACCGGCGCGCGCTTCGCGTTTCTCTACGGCGCCGCGGCGAAGCTCAGCCGCGCGCTGATGAATTTCATGCTCGACGTGCACGAGCGTCAGGGCTACACGGAAGTCCTTCCGCCGTTCATCGTCAACGCGGACTCGCTCGTCGGCACGGGCCAGCTCCCGAAATTCGAAGAGGATCTCTTCAAGCTGCAGCACGAGAAGCCGCTGTACCTCGTTCCGACGGCCGAGGTGCCGGTGACGAACATCCATCGCGATGAGATCCTCGACAATGCGCAACTGCCGATCTGGTACACCGCATACACGCCGTGCTTTCGCAGCGAAGCCGGCTCCTACGGCAAGGACACGCGCGGCCTCATTCGCCAGCACCAGTTCGAGAAAGTCGAGCTGGTGAAGTTCACTGTGCCCGATCGCTCGTGGGACGAACTGGAGAAGCTCGTTGCTGATGCGGAGGAAATCCTGCAACTCCTCAACCTGCACTACCGCGTCGTCGCGTTGTCGACGGGCGACATGAGCTTCAGTTCCGCGAAGACCTACGACATCGAGGTGTGGTTGCCGGGACAGGAGACGTATCGCGAGATTTCGTCTTGCTCGAACTTCACCGATTTCCAGGCCCGTCGCGCGAACATCAAGTATCGCGATGCAGAGAAGAAAGCACGCTTCGTCCACACGCTGAACGGATCGGGACTGCCCCTCGGACGCACGCTCGTCGCGGTGCTTGAGAACTACCAGCAGGAGGACGGCTCGGTGATCGTGCCGGAGGCGCTGCGGCCGTACATGATGACGGATCGGATCGTCGCTCGATAGCGCTGTCATCCTGAAGCCGCGAAGACGGCGAAGGACCCTGCGGATGCACGAGAACCGCTCCGTCGGCAGGAGGTCCTTCGCCGTCTTCGCGGCTTCAGGATGACAGGGGCGCCGAGGTGAAAAGCACCTCGTAAATCAGGTCGGTCTGCCCGAGGTGCACGCGATCGCCGTCGGTGAGCAAGTGGTGGAACACGCGTTCGCCGTTCACCCACGTGCCATTGCGGCTCTTGAGGTCTTCGAGCACGAAGCCTTCGGGGCCGCGATAGACGCGCGCGTGGAATCCGGACACGCCGAGGTCCGCGAGCTGGATGCCGTTGTCGCGATGACGGCCGACCAGGTACTCCGATTCCGCGAGCGCGATCACGCGATCCGTGCCGTCGGAATTTCCGACGCGGAACTGCGCGAGCGTCGGACGCACCACGTCGGCATACGAGAGGTGTGCTTCGGTCGATACGAGCAGGCTCGTGTCGTCGTCGGGGGAAGGTTCATCACGCATCGTCGACTCCGCGCCGAATCGCGGCGTGCCCTGGCGCATCGTTGCGTCTTCTTCCGAAACGTTCTCGCCCGTGCGCGGGCCGCGCACCTTCTCGATCAGTTTGTTCGCGTAGAGGCCGTACACGACGCGATAGACGGGCAGCGGCTCGTCGATGTCCTGGCAGAGCTCTTCGAGCGTGCGCTGTCCGTTGATGAGGAAGAGGATCTTCCACTCGTCGACCGTGAGCGTGATCTTTTCGTCGCGCGGCGTGGCGACGACGCGAAACACCACGTCCTTGTCCGGCAGGAGACGAAGGCACTGCTCCCATTCCTCGATGCGCCGCGCGCCTTCCATGATCAGGTTCGGCAGATCGATCGCGATCGTGACGGCGTACGACGGGAGCGTCTTGTCGTGCGTGAACGAGAACTCACCGCCGTTCCAGACGAACGCGTCGTAGACGATCTCGGAGACCTGCACCTTCAGGCAATCGCGAAGCTGCTCCTCGGTGAGCACGTTTTCCTGCACGGCGAGCTCGCCGAAGCGGCCGCCGTCGCGCAGCATCAGTTCGTCGATGCGCGTGCGTTGCTCAGCGGTGATCTTCTTCTTGCGCAGCAGTATCGATCCGAGGCGGAACTCCTCGCGGTTCGAGCCGGCGTAGACGAGCGCGCCGTCTTCGAAGTAGAGCCACGCCTCGCGTCCTTCACTCGCGACGCCGAGGGTGCCGCTCTTCCGCGTGTTGCACAGGAACGTGAGCACGTCCGGCAGCCGGAACGCCGAGATGTCGCCGTGGAGGACCGCTTCTGCCATCGCGGCGATTCTACGCGAGCGTCGCCAGAACTCCCCACAGTCCCGCCGCGGAAATGAGGATCCAGAGCACGATTCCGAGGATGAGTGGGCGAACGCCGACGGCGGCGAGGCTGCGTCGCGAGAGCGACGCGCCGATGAGGAAAAGCGTGACCGTGAGGCCGATCCGCGCGACGCGCACGAGGAAGTCCCACGCGAACGCGGGCTCCGGCAGATACGTGCGGATCATCGCGGCGACGAGGAAAAAGAGGATGAACCACGGGATCGCGATCCTCGTCGACTTGCGATGAAACGCAAACGCGGTACCGATCGTCAGCGGCACGATCCAGAGTGCGCGCGCGAGCTTCACCGTCGTCGCGATCTGTAGCGCCTCCGGGCCGTAGCTCGACGCCGCGCCGACAACAGAGCTCGTGTCGTGAATCGCGATCGCCGCCCAGACTCCGAACTGCGTCTGCGTGAGGTGCAACGCCGCGCCGATCGCGGGGAACGCGAAGAGAGCGATCGCATTCAGGGTGAAGACCGTACCGAGGGAAACGGACATTTCCTCATCCGTCGCGCCGATCACCGGACCGACCGCCGCGATCGCACTGCCGCCGCAGATTGCCGTGCCCGACGAAATCAGATGCGCGGTGCCGCGGCTGATGCGCATCGCGCGGCCGATCGCGTAGCCGAGGAAGAGCGTGCCGAGGATCGTGGCGATCGTGAAGAGAATGCCGGCGCGTCCCGCCTCGACCACCCTCTGCAGATTCATTCCGAAGCCGAGGCCGACGACGGAGACCTGCAGGAGGAGCTTCGTGATGTTCGACGTGCGAAACGGATGTTCGATCGTCAGCGCGAGCACGAGGCCCAATGTCAGCGCGATCGGCGGCGAACACCACGGCGTGAGACAGAAGATCAGGAGCGCGACGAACGTCGCGGAACGGATCACAGAGATCGCCGGAACAGATCGATCGTTCGCCGCCACGCGTCCGCTGAAGCCTCGGGGTTGTGCACGGCGGGCCGGGCGTCATTGAAAAACGCGTGGTCGGCGTTCGGATAGACCACGACTTCCACGTTCTTGTCGAGCGTTCGCAGTTTCTGTTCGAGCTCGCGTCCGGCCTCCGCCGGGACGCCTTTGTCGTTCTCGCCGTAGATGAGAAGAATCGGTCCTTCGAGTTTCTCCCAATCCGGGCTGACCTTCTTGAAGCCGCCGTAGAAGCTGACTGCCGCGCCGACGTTCTTCGCGTCGCAGGTAGCTGCGTACTGCGCGAGCGCGCCACCCATGCAGAAACCGACGACGCCGTATTTCTTCGACGTGCATTCAGGACGATCGAGGAGGTACCGCCCTGCGCCGGCGATCTCTTTCGCGGCGCGCTCGACGTCGAGCTCCATCAGCATCTTGCCGGCTTCGCCGGGGGAGGTCGTGGTCTTCCCGTGGTAGAGATCGGGCGCGATGGCCGCGAAGCCCTCCTTCGCGAAGCGCTCGACGAGGTCCTGGATGTGCGGCACGAGGCCCCACCACTCCTGAATCACCACGACGCCCGGGCCTTGGCCGGCGAAGAAGCCGCTGCAGGTGTGACCGTTCGACGGAAATTCAACGCGCTCGCCCATGATTCCTCCGTGGGGGGCGGATTTTAACGCCAACATGACGCGGTTCGGCCCGCTCGCGTATAAAATAAGTTTCCGACGATGCAACTCACGAAAGAACAGGTCGCCCAACTATCGAAGAAGCGGCAGTGTCCCCGCTGCGATTTCGACAAGACTTTCGGAAACGCGCTGTGCCGCCGCTGCCGGAGCAAGCTCCCGCCGCACATGCGTCTCGGCATCGAGAACATCCCGGCCAAGGACGGCGGAATGGTCGGAAGCGCGTTGCGCGCCGCCGCGAACTACTTCGACGTGCACTTCGCGTCGATCCGGAGGTTTGGCGGCGGACGGAAGCGCTGATCAGCGTCCGCCCGCGGCCGAAACGCTTGCTGCGCGTGCAAGCTCGCGCGCGCGGACATCGTCCGGCGCCTGCGTCGCCAGTTCCTCTGCGCGACGAGCGACGTCTTTTCCTTTGTTCGTCCCCTTGAGCGACTCGCCCCAGACCGCGCCGAGGGATGCGAGACGGTGGCGTCGGGAAGCGCGCTGCCAGCTCTTCGCGAGATCGTGTCCGTGCACGGCCTTTGTGATCGTCTGCGGTTTGGCGCCATCGAAGTAGTGCAGGCGCACGGTCGCGATGAGCTGCGCTGAGCGCAGACCGGGTTTCATCTCCAGCGCGTACAAGCCCGTCACCGACGTTCCAGGCCGCAGCACGGATTCGCCGGCGAGCGGATCGCCGTCGCCGATCCGACGCGCGTGAGCGACGACTGCGCTGTTGATGTCGACGTCGACGCGCGCGTCGGATGGGACCGGAGTTTCCGACGAAATCGCTTCGGGTGTGTCGAGGGTGAAGCGCAGTACCGCGTGATCCCCTCTGGCCGGGATCGGCGCGGGAGAGGCCTCGACTTCGAGCCCCACACCTCGGCGCGGCCGGTTCTCGGGCGGTCCGGCGAAGTAGTTCACCAGCGCTTCGACGTTGACCGAGGACGGTGCTGGACGGCGTCCGCTTTCGAGCGTCGTGCGGATTTCGTCGAAAGCGTCGGCGCTCACCGAGATCCCGAAGACGCTGTCCTTCTTCGCCGGGACAACTTCGTTGGCGAATTTGGCAGACGCGCGTTCCCGCCGTGTGTCGAGCATCGGCGCCTCACCCGTGACGGTGATCTGTTGTGTTACCGGTGCGGGCGCCGGTGCGGGCGCTGCCGCCGGAGCCGCATACGCAACCTCAGGGTCGGAGGGTATGGCCACAGGCATCTCAGCTTGCGGTACGGCCTCGGCGATGGTTGTCGGTTGTGAGGGAAAGTCATCGCGAGAGCCACCGACCACGCCATCGACGACGGTGCGCGCGTAGTCCCCTTCGGCGCGGCTCTCTACTTTGGTCTCGTCACGGAAATCCTGCCGTTCGATGGCGGCCGGCGCTGGCGGCGCCATGCGCGCTGCTGCTGCGAGCTGCTGGACGCGCGGCGCTTCCTCGACGATGTCGAGATTCACTTCTTCCGTTCGGCCGGCAGCGGTCGTGGTCATCGTCTCGGTCATCGCGACCGTGCGCCGCTGAGGAGCGAAGATGACCGGCGTTGGTGCCGCCGCGTTGCTCGCCATCTTCTCCTCGCGACCGTTCGAGATGAACAGCATCGCCACCGCGAGCGACGTCACCACCAGCAGCACCGACGCCGCGATTCGCATCGGGAAGGTCATCGACCGCGCGAATTTCGCGGGCCGGCTTTCGGCCTCGAGGTACGTCGGAATATCGGCCTTGATACGCTCCGCGAGCCCCGCGGGCGGCCTCGGCACCGCGTTGAGCGTCAATCGTCGCTGGAGCTCAGCTCTATGCTTCGAGTTCATCGTGCTTCCTCTTCGAGCATCGCTTCGATCAGCCCGAAGGCTTTGTGCAATCGTTTGCGGATCGCCACCGTTGTGATCTCCTCGATGCTCGCAATCTCCTTGACCGGCAGTCCGCCCCAGAAGTGCGCCGTCACCGTGAAGCGCAGGTCCTCGGGTAATTTCATGACTGCCTCTCGGAGGCGTCCCGCCTCCTCCGCGTCCGCGAGCAGTTCCTCCGCGTCCGGACGTTCATCTCGCACATCGATCGAGTCCGGCTCGTCGAGCGAGGTCATCCGCCGAGGACGCCGGACGTGATTCAGAAACGTCGTGTAGGCGATACGGTAAAGCCACGTGAAGAGTTGCGACCGCCCGTCGAATCCCTTCAGCGCACCCCATGCTTTCTGATACGTCTCCTGCGTCAAATCGGCGGCGAGATCGCTGTCTCCGCACAACCGGTACACCGATGCAAATACGGCCGAGTACGTTCTCTCGACCATTTCCTCCGCGGCATCTCTGTCGCCCGCACGGATGGCAGCCAGGAGCCTTCGCTCCTCGTTGAACGGCGCGACCGTCACTTCACGCTCCGCCTCGCTGACCGGAAATGGGGCGACTTCGGCCACGATTCTTTGACACCTCTGTTGGCGAAAACGAAACCACGCGCGGATATGCTACTCGGCATGAAAGCTTTCGTCGCCGCTGCGCTCGCCACTTCGCTCGTGGCCGCGTGCGGTCTCCAGGAGAAAAAGATCGATCCCGCCGCCCACGCGACCGAGATCCGGCAGTGGCAAAAAACGCGTGCAGAACGGCTGGCGAAGGAAGACAGCTGGCTCACGCTCATCGGCCTGCACTGGCTCAAGGACGGCGAGAACACCGTCACGCTGACGAAGGCCGGCGCGCCGCCGGTGAAGCTCACCCGCAACGGCGCGCAGACGATCCTGCATCCCGATCCTTCGATGACCATCGACGGAAAGCCGCTCGCGGGTGACGTGCCTCTTCTCGCCGATGCAGACGAGAAGGGACCGACGATCGTGCAAATGGGCTCCGTGCGGTTCAACGTGATCAAGCGCGGCGATCGCTACGGACTTCGCGTGAAAGACGCCGAAGCGGAGACGCGCACGCACTTCAAGGGACTCGAGTACTACCCGATCGATCCGAAGTGGCGTGTGGAAGCGCGCTTCGAGGCGTACCACCCGCCGAAGAAGATCCCGATCACGGACGTGACCGGGATGACGTCGGACAGCATCTCGCCGGGAGCGATCGTGTTCGACGTCGACGGCGAGGAGTACCGCATCGATCCGATTCTCGAAGAGGGCTCGACGGACTACTTCATCATCTTCCGCGACGCGACGAGCAAGGACACGACCTATCCCGCGGGGCGTTATCTGTACGCGGCGCCTCCGAAGGACGGGAAGATGGTCGTGGACTTCAACAAGGCCTACAACCCGCCGTGCGCGTTCACGCCGTTCGCGACGTGCCCGCTCCCGCCGCTACAAAACCGGCTGCCGTTCCGGATCGAGGCGGGGGAGAAGAAGTACGCTGGCGGGGATCACTAAGCGGACTTGCGCTCGTCGCTCAGCACTTGAGCGACGCAGGCCGTGAGTTTCTTCGCGTAGTCGATGTGAAGGAACTCGTTCGGACCGTGCGCGTTGCTGCCGGGCCCGAGGACGCCGGTGATCAGGAACTGCGCCTGGGGGTAGCGCGCGCCGAGCATGCCCATGAACGGAATCGAGCCGCCCTCGCCGAACGTCATCGCGCCTTTGCCGAAGTAGGTCTGCGATGCGCGCTCGACGGATTGCTCGAGCCAGGATGCGATCTCCGGTGCGACCCATCCCGCGCCGCCTTTCTCCGGCTCGAAGTAAACCTTCGCACCGTAAGGTGGGTCGCTCTCAAGGAGGTCCTTCAGATTGCGCTCGAGATCCGTCGCGTCGAGGGAGGGCGGGATGCGGAGCGAGAGCTTGATCGACGTCTTCGGACGGAGGACGTTGCCGCCCTGGACGAGGTCGGGGAATCCCGCCTGTCCGGTGTAGGCGAGCATCGGGCGCCAGGTGCGGTTGAGCAGGGCCTCGAGTGGATTTTTGGTGACGGGCTGCACGCCGGAGACGAAGGGGAACTTGTTCCATGTCTCGTCGCCGAGGACGCGGGCCGTTTCCTTCGCTTCCTTCATGCGAGTCTCAGGGACTTCGACGTGCAGCCACGTGGGGATGATGCTTCCGGTCTTCGCATCCTCGAGGCGGTCGAGGAGCTGACGGATGATCCGGAAGCTCGACGGCACGATGCCGCTCGCATCGCCGGAGTGCACGCCCTCGGTGAGCACTTCCACCGTGAGGTTTCCGACGATCGAGCCGCGCAGCGACGTCGTCATCCAGAGCTGATCGTAATTGCCGCAGCCGGAGTCGAGACAGATCACGAGGCGCGGCGTGCCGATGCGCTCGGCGAGGAGGTCGATGTACGCGGGGAGATCGAGCGAGCCGCTCTCCTCGCAGCATTCGATGAGCACCACGATGCGCGAGTGCGGGAGTCCCTGCTGCTGCAGCGACTTGATCGAAGAGATCGTGGCGAAGATCGCGTAGCCATCGTCGGCTCCGCCGCGGCCGTAGAGCTTTCCGTCACGAAGCACGGGCGTCCACGGGCCGAGGCCATCTTCCCATCCCACCATCGCCGGCTGTTTGTCGAGGTGGCCGTACATGAGCACGGTCGAGGAGGGATCGCCTTCGATCTCCATGAAGATCACGGGCGTGCGGTCTTCGATCTCATGGACGTCGATCGTGAGACCCTTGATCTGCTGGGACTCGACCCATGCGCGGGCGAGCGCGACGGCGCGGTGCATGTGTCCGTTGCGCTTCCAGTCGGGATCGAAGAGGGGGGACTGGTTGGGGATGCGGATGTACTGCTCGAGGGTCGGCACGATCGACGAGCGCCACGTCTCGTCGACGAGATGTCTCGTCTGCTCTGCGTTCATCGCGACGGCGGAGGATAGCATCGAAGCACCCCTTCGTGCGATGATCTCCATAAATCCGTAAGATCGAACGCAAATTGGTGTACTCTTGATGGCGGTCCAAGTTCGTACAGAGAGATTCGCAGCCGTTCGCCCGTCGCCTCGACGGCCGAAACGTGGTACCGTGACATGGGTCTAAAGTCCGTCAATCTAGAACGATCCGCTGATCAGGAAGGCGAAGGAAAGGCCGCCGTGCTGGAACACGATGCGAGCGACGTTCCGCCTGCCGCTTCTCGAACGAGAACCGAGAAGACGCAGCAGCCGCACCCGGAGGCGCAGCACCCTCCCGCTCCGCCCTCGCCTGCCGGCGACGATGTCGAGACCCTTTACATCGACCATCGCAACCTGCTGTTGTACGTCGCCTGCCGCAAGTTCCGCATTCCCGACTGCGACGCGGAGAATCTGATCCAGGAAGTCTTCCTCTCGTATCTCCAGACGGGCACGAAGATCGAGAACGTCCGCGCGTGGCTCGTCGCCGCGATGTGCAACGCCAGCCGCCACTACTGGCGCGCGCAGGGACGTACGGAATCGCTGCCAGACGATTTCGCCGACCACTGTGATCCTAGCTCGCAGGGACTGGCCGAGCAGTACATGACCCGGATGACGGTTCATCAGGCGCTCGACTACCTCCAGCCGCGCTGCCGCGAGACGCTGTGGCTGCACTATTTCGAAGGGCGCTCCGCAGGCGACGTAGCTCGCGAGCTCGAGACGACGAACCGCTACGCGGAAAAGCTGATCCACAACTGCCTCAAACGAGTTCGCGAGATCTACGCGAACATCACCGCCGTGAAAAAGTGACAACGCCGATGATGGTCGAGCGGCACTACGACGATGAAGCCCTGATCACGCTGATCGAAGCGGATCGCGCCGGCTCGGATCCCCACCTGCCCTCCTGCATCGTGTGCAGGGAGAAGCTCGACACCTTCCGCACGATCTCCGACGTCCTCCACGAGGGCGACGTCTGGGACACCCAGGTAGTCCGCCGCGACCCCGTCCCGGAAACGATCGCCAACCTCCGCGCCTTCGCGGACCGCATGGCATTCGAGGACACTGCCGCCGAAGCGATTCTGCCGGAGCTGTTGGCCGG